>JAZQIP010000066.1:0-32391 GCA_045541175.1 Acutalibacteraceae bacterium | reverse complement strand
TGAATTCGTATGCCTCAGGTATCGTAATTCGTTTTAGAGATTTTTTCGGTCGGGTAAGCGGTATCTCCCTCATAATTTTTCAAAAAATTATGGCTGGTTGCTTTTCTGAATTCAAGCGGACTGCAGTTTGCATACATACGGAAAGTTCTTGCGAAATGCTGGCGGTTGTTGAATCCTACATGAATTCCAATGTCAATTATTGGCATACTGGTTGTTGTCAGTAAAGACATGGCATGGGAAATACGCTGCCGATTTATATATGAAGTGATATTTGTATTCATGTGCTTTTTAAAAACAGAAGAAAGATACGCCGGACTAAGATGCAACTGTTCGGCGATTTTTTTAGTTGAAAGATTATCGTCGTACAGATTATCTATAATATATTTTGTTATAGCGGTTATGCTGTGAGAATCAAAATTAATAGGACTTGAATTAAATGTTTTGGCATTGATAAAGAAGAAATAATATGTATAGTGATTTAAAAGCAATAAATTCTCGACAACCTTTTCTGAGAGCGAGTTGTTTGTAAAATCGGTGACTTTAGGAAGAAAAGATAGCACATTGAGCATTTCTTCTAACAGCATTTTCTGCTTTGGATGGCATTTCAGCAGGTAATAATCATAATCTGATTCTACAAACTGCCGGAAGCTTTCCGAATGGGTGTAAAGCTCGTTTAAACGTGTACAAAACGGCTCGGCGGCATCTAAAGCAAATTCGATATTTATTATGCTGACGTCAGGCTCGGTTATATGTAAATAATGATACACGCCGCTGTTTATAAAAATATAATAATTTTCAGGAACTGTAATCTTGAATTTGCGCTCGCTTTCATCGGAAGCAATGTAAATATCAAAGTTGCCCTTTGAAGCATACATTACCTCTAAAATATTATGACGGTGAAATTGCATTTCAAAGTTGGGCTGAAAGGTTTCCCTATATCCAAAAGCGGGTATTAAAGGTACATTTTCTTCACAGGCTTGAATAAGGCGAATAAAGTCACTCATATAGCACCATCCTTTCATGATAGTTACCGTATCATAATTCTAACACATATTTTTTGAGGCGTAAAGTGAAATATTTACCATATAGCGGTTCAAATGCCAAGAGCTAAAAAAATGTTCCGTCTTTTCGGGGTTTGAAGTTAAAAATGCTCCACTCTATTGTGTAAAATGCATTACAATAAGAATGTAAAATTTTAAAAATTGGGGGTTATTGTTATGATAAGCACGAAAAATAACCGAAAATGCAAATACTTGATGTTTCGAATTTGTTCCATTTTATTATGTTTTGTTACAATAATTTTTATGCTGACGGCATGTGAAAAACAACCGGCTAAATCCGAACCTTCGGATAGCACAGTTGGGGTTACAGAAAGTGATAATACATCTTCTCTTGAAAGCGATGCTTCGCAAACAGAAGATGAGAGTTCTCAAATAACAAGCGGCAACGCTGAGGATACATCTTCGTCTGAAAGTGAAAATAAGGGCACAACGGAAAAAGATGAAGATAAATCGAATTCTTCCGAAAAAGGTGATTCTTCTGAGAGTAGTTCTTCCAAAGATACATCTTCGGTAGACCGTGCAAATACCGTTCAGGATACAGTTGACAGGACAGATATGATAACGCGTCTTTCTGAACTTAAGGTAAGTGATATAGGATTTGGATATTACGGTGCTACCCTTGATGATTTTGGACTTAAGACCGATGTTGCCGAAATGATACAGTCTGACTATGCGAATGTGTTTATCTATTCGGGTGATTATGCTCTTAAATTGATTGCAAAAAACAATTCAAAGGTTTGGGTAAACGTACATAAATATTATAAAATGATATGCGACGATAAAATCGGCTGGAAGGATGCTTTTGATAAAATGGCTGACGATCTTAAAGATACGGGCTGTTGGGATAGTGTTTTAGGATGGTATCTTGATGAGCCTATTGACCATGAAGCCATTTTGACTCTTAGCAAGTATGCATACGAAAAATACAAGAAAAGATTCTTTATATGTTATTTTGCGGCATCAATGGCTCCTGAATATCAGGTGCTTGGCTCATACGATACAGTAGGTATAAGCGAAAGGACTACAAAGTATATCACCGATATTGCTTATGACCTATATTGGGATGTGACCTCTGAGAGAGAGGTTTATGAATATGTTAATCGCAGTATGCATAAGCGTCTCGGAAAAAATAATCCGAAAATCTGGTATATACCGTATATTGCAGTTTGGGGTAAGGATTTAGAGGATACTTTGGAAAACCAGCAGAATACTAATCTTATTCAGTTGGCGCATCTCGAGCTTATGTATGAGTTTTTAAAGCAGGAGAAAAATCCCGGCGGTATTATGTGCTACGCATACAATATTGACAATACCTCTTTTGAAGACCAATATGGTTGGAAGGAAGCTAACAAGCTTTCACAAGGAGTTTTTGATACTTTGTTCCGCCGTTCGGTTGAGATAGGCAGAGAAATTTGCACAGGCAAAAGCGGATTGGATTAATTTGTCGGTGTTAATATAAATTAATTTTGTATTTTTTGAAAGGAATGTTTGATTTATGAAATCAGGTAAGTCTTCAATTTTTATTAGAATGTCAGCATTACTTATATGTTTGGTAATGGTTTTTAGTTGTGTTGGCTGTAAGAGTAGTGGCACAACCTCTGAGGTATGGTTGTCCTATTGGGAGGACGGAGAGCCGATTACAGAAACTGATGACGGTAAGGATGGCAATACCGCATCTGGCAACAAGAATGAAACCGGCTCTGGCGAAAAAGGCGATGGAAAAACGGACGGTTCTTCAAAAGGTGAAAGCGGCGGTTCTTCTAATAGCGGTGATTCATCAAAGGATAATAACAATGCTTCAGGTGATAAGGCGGTAACCCTTAAGAGAGACGGTTATACAATATCATCTAAGGGTTTTCCGATTGTTACGAGCGGAAAAGCTGAGCTTCATGTTATGTTGCCCTCGGGTACATATGAAACCGAAACCAGTGGTTTTGCTAAGGAATATGAGAAGATGACAGGGGTTAAGGTGAAATATTCCTACTATGAACGCGGAGATATTTTTACTCTTAAAACAACCCTTATAAAGAGCGGAAATTGTCCTGATATAATTTTTGCACCTGCAGTTGGTTTCTCGAACGGCGAGCTTGAATACTACGAAGAACAGGGAGTTGTTGCAAACCTGACTTCATATCTTAATACCTGGGGACCGAATATGAAATCGGCTATTAAGAATTCGGCTTATGTTGATATGAATAAGGTTATCGGTTTACCGTCTACTCCTATTCCTGGAGGCAAGAAGCTTGCGGCAACAGGAATGGACGAATTTGCGATGTTTATAAACAAGAGTTGGCTTGATAATTTGGGACTTGATGTCCCCGAAACCACAGATGAGTTTTATGATGTTTTGGATGCTTTTGTAAATCAGGACCCTGACGGAAACGGCAAAAACGATACCTATGGCTTCGGTCTTACTGCATGGAATCCTTCAATGTGGAATATGTGGGGACTTAATATGTCCTGGTATTATCTCGGTGCAACAGATGAAAAGGGTAAGACTGATTGGGGCCCGCTTACCGAACAGTACAGAGAGGGTATCCTTTTCTATAAAGAATTATGGGATAATAACCTTTTATGCAAAGAGGTTATAAATGCGGCAACTACTGCAATCCAAAACAAGCATCTCCAGAAATGCGGTGTTATGGCAGGCTGTAATCCCACTTGGATTTTGGATGAGAGCGAGTTTAATGACTGGGTTGCTATGGCGACACCTAAGGGTGAAAATACAGGCAATTACAAGGCTGGTATAAAGCACTCAACAGGTACAACAGGTATGACCAACGGTACTCACGGATACGCTAACTATGGTGTTGTATTTGAATCCTGCAAGGATAAAGAGCTTGCAGTTCGTTGGCTTGATTATTTCTATACACAGGACGGCACTATGCTTGCTACCTATGGTCCTGAAGGCAAGGCTTATCATAAGAAGGATAACGGATATAAGCTTATCAAAAATGCTTTGAATTTAAGAAACGGTCAATGGATAGGTGCTTATACCTTCCCGTCTATCACGAATCCTAATATTTTAAAGAATTCCGAGAGTGAAATGACTGCTATTGAAAAAGCACAGACTAGGTATGATAAGGTATATGAAAGCACCTCAAGAGTAACAAAGTATTCCTATCAGTTTATTTCAGAATTCCGCACATACAAGGAGATTCAACAACAGGATGATTGGAAGCTTCCGAGTTGCGAATGGGGATACGAGGCTATTCAGGGTAAGGTCAACATACAGACCGAATGGAACTCTTATGTAGGACAGCACAGTGCAGCTCGTAAAAAGTTAAAGGATTTATACGATAATAAGCTGTTTGATAGGGTATACGGCTAATAATCGTTAGGGTTTTGACAGTTTTTGAAAGTGAAATACTGTCAGAAATTATTATCAGGGAGTAAAGCTTATGAATTTTTTTGCAAAACAGGTAAAAGGGGTTAAAGTCTTTGTTGCTTTAATAACTGTCTGCTTGATAACTGCATCTTCGGTTTTCTGCGCTTCAGCCCAAAAGCTTGCAGAAAAGTATGAATCATTGTATTCAGGCGAGGCTGTGGAATATGTAGAAAAAGAAAGCTACTCCACGGTTAAAAAACAGTGGGAAAGCGATGGCTTTTCTACTGTTAAAAACCGGACAATAAAAATAAATGCATTAGACTATGACTCCTATAAAGGAAAAAAGCCTGCCGAGAGTAAGGCTGATAACGATACTGCTGTTTATTGGGATGATGAAACAGAGAGTATTAGCTATAAGATTACAGTTGCGGAGAGCGGTATGTATGCTATGCGGATGACATACCGAGCACAAACGGGCGGAATCCTGCCTGTTTACCGTTCGGTTGCCGTTGACGGTAAAATCCCGTATTCCCAGTCTGAAAATATAGCTTTACAGCGTTATTATGCTATGACTGAGGAAAATTATTTTAATAGCTACGGTGATGAAATTGCAGCAGAGCTTGGAGAGCTGGAGGTTTATAAAACTGCATACTTAAGGGACAATGCAGGTGTTTATACAGAACCTTTGCTCTGGTTGCTTACAGAGGGTGAACATACCATAACCTTTGGCTATATCGACCGCGCAATGTATATTACCTCGTTTGAGATATGCTCTTTGGACGAAATAGAGGCTTATGAGGATTCAATTCATAAAGAGGCTGCCGATAAAGCCGGTAATACCGAAAACAGCATAGTTTTTCAGGCGGAGGACAGTGAACGTCTTAGCTACGTGACCAACAGCGTTTTCACAGGCGTTGCCGACGGTGATCCCGCTAATGTTCCGCAGGGCGTGACAAAGATAAGACTTAATACTATCGGCGGTACAGCTTGGAGCAGCGGGAATCAGGAAATAGCATATAGCTTTGCGGTCCCGAAAAGCGGTGTTTATAAATTGGCTTTTCGTGTGAAACAAGCTTGGAATAACGGGCTTAGCTCTTACCGTCAAATAAAGATAGACGGTCAAGTTCCTTTTAGCGAGCTTTCGGCGTATGAATTTAAATATAACCGAAATTGGTATACGGAAATTCTATCAGATTCAAAGGATAATGCTTATTATATATATCTTACCGAGGGTGAGCATACTTTAAGTCTTTCGGTGGTTATGAACGAGCAGATGGCTCAGATAAAAGAAAAAGCCGAAGAAGGCTCAGAGCTGTTATCTCGGCTTTACCGCGATATTTTGCTGATAACAGGCTCAAATCCTGATATGAATTATGATTATCAGCTCCAAAAATCAATAAAAGATTTAGAGGATAGGTTAGTACAGATAGCTGAGCTTATGGAAAGCTCGATTGAGCTTGCAACTGCAAATTCGGGTAATGGCTCGAGTGTTGTGAGTAATCTGGAGCTTATTTTAAAAACAGTTACCGAGCTGAAAGATAAGCCTGATTCTATCCAAAAGAGAATCGATGATATGGTTGATTCTATGACCGTTCTCGGAACGGTTATTTCGGATGTTCAGTATCAGCCGCTTTTAATGGATGAGATCGGTTTTTACCCGCATAATACCGAAATAAAGGTTAGACACTCTAATGTTTTCACAAGGCTATGGGCTACGGTTCAAAACTTTATGATTTCCTTTAATAAGGATTATACATCTATCGGCGAAGCTGATGTGAATGAAAACAGCTCAAAGACTATAGAGGTTTGGGTAAGCCGAGGCAAAGAATGGGCTACGGTTATGCAGGAGCTTATTTCTTCCGATTTTATCGCTGATTACGGTATGGGGGTTAAAATAAACGTATTGCCGACAAATTCCCTTTCGGGAACAATTAATCCCTTGCTTCTTTCTATAACCAGCGGCGATACACCTGACTTAATAGTAGGTGTGGCTCCTAATATAGCGGTCGAGTATGCAATTCGTGATATAGTTGCAGATTATACTCAGTTTGATGATTTTGAGCAGGTGAGCAAGCGTTTTCCAAAAAACAGCTTTGCTTCACAGTCTTATAATAATGGGGTTTACGGACTTCCTGAAACCATAACATTTAATGTTATGATTTATCGCAAGGATATTTTAAGTTCATTAGGGCTGGCGGTTCCAAGAGATTGGCAAGAGGTATATTATCAGCTTTTGCCTGTGCTTTACCAGAACAGCATGGAAATGACCGCACCAACCTTTGAAACACTTCTTTATCAAAAGGGTGGTACATATTACTCTGCCGACGGTCTTGAACCGCAGCTTACAAGTGCTGTAGGTCATGAAGCCTTTAGTGAATACATTTCAATGTTTTTGGATTTAGGCTTCCCTATAACTGCTGATTTTTATAATCGGTTCAGAACAGGCGAGATGCCTATAGGTATTGCGGATGCAGCTACATATATGAAAGTCTTGACAGCTGCTCCTGAGCTTGCGGATAAATGGGATATAGCTCTTATTCCTGCTTATCAGGATGATGAGGGTAATGAAAGCAGCACTACAGTAGGATTGCTTTCAACCTCTTGTATTATTATGAATGACTCTGCTAAAAAGGATGAGTCATGGCAGTTCCTTAAATGGTGGACTTCTGCCGAAACCCAAACAGCGTTTGCCAACCGAATGGAGGCTATGCTTGGCACCTCTGCTCGTTGGAATAGTGCCAATATAGAGGCATTTGGTGCTCTGCCTTGGAGCGGCAAGCACAAAGAGGTTATATTACAGGCTGTTGCTAATGCTACTGATATTCCTCAGGTATTGGGCGGAAGTATAACCACAGTAGCGCTTAATAATGCTAAAAATTCAGCTCTTTATGAGGGCATTACCCCAAGAGAAGCGCTTGAAAAGGCGTCCAGTACAATAAGCAGTGAATTTAAGCGTAAGCAAAAGCTTTATAATAATGATTATAGAATGTCAAAACGCTAAAAAGTGTTTCGACAAGCCGATTTTATCGGATTCAGCAAAATTAAATTTGAGAAAATTTAATTTTGCCTATATTCATTGCAATGGCCATAGACAAATTTTAAAGAAAATTTGTGACCAAATCAAAGATTTGGTGTCGAAATAGTGTGGATTTACACTGTTTCGACCTTCAATAACCATTATAATCATAAGCAGACAAAAACAATTGCGATTGTTTTCAGTAAATGTATATTTACTACTTGTCAACTTGGTTGACAAGTGCTTATGATTGCATTAATGTTGGTATTTGCATTTTTGCAAATCGTATGTGTGTTACACATACTGAAACACATTGTGTTTCACCAACAATTAATATGATGGTTATTAAAGGATATAAAGGCTACACTTGAATTTTGTAACAAAAAAGTACACTTTTTTCATATCATAGGTCAAAAATCTTTATTTTTGCTATTTTTCCTTTTATAATGTGTTTGGTTAAAGTGGATTCGCTTTACCGCTTAATAACAGTTAAATTTAATATTAGTATGCAAGGAGGACAAATAAATGGTTGCATTTAAAGGAAATCATGAACAGACTGGTATTCTTCCGGTAATCAATATTCCATCGGTTTCGGTTGCAATTCCTGTAGCAAAAGCTTTAAGAGACGGCGGACTTAATTCTATTGAGGTGACTCTCCGTTCGGAAGATTCGCTTGAATCGATAAAAACTATTAAAAAAGAGTTCCCCGATATGACAGTGGGGGCGGGTACGGTTCTCAGTACCAAAACGGTAGATGATGCTATTGCCGCAGGTGCTGATTTTATAGTTAGCCCCGGTTATGATGAGGAAGTTGTCGACTACTGTATTGCAAAAAATATACTTATTGTTCCCGGTTGCACAAGTCCCAGCGAGATACAGGGTGCTGTTAAAAAAGGTCTTAAAATACTAAAATTCTTCCCTGCAGAGTTAAACGGCGGAATAGAGGCGATAAAGCTTCTTTCAGGACCTTTCCCGAGTGTTAAGTTTGTTCCGACAGGCGGTATAAACTTTAAGAATTTGGGTACATATCTTGAGTGCGATAAAATCCTTGCTTGCGGTGGCAGTTATATGGCTACAGGTGACCAGATTAAAAACGGTGACTTTGAGGGAATAACCGCGGCTTGTAAAAAGGCACTTGATATTTCTTTAGGCTTTGAACTGGCTCATGTTGGTGTGAACAACGAAACAGGCGAAGCTGCTGAGAGCGGAGCAAATAGTATAGGCGATATTTTCCGTCTTCCTGTCAAGGTTGGTAATTCTTCTGTTTTTGCAGGTATTGCGGTTGAGTTTATGAAAACTATGTATTATGGTACAAAGGGACACATTGGTTTTAAGACAAACTCTATGGAAAGGGCTCTTGAATACCTTAAAAATAGCGGTGTTGAGATTATAGAAGATAGTATCCGTACAGATGCAAAGGGTAAGCTTGTTTCGGCTTACTTAAAGGAAGAGATCGGCGGATTTGCAGTTCATATTGTAAGAAAGTAAGGGTGGTTTCAAATGAAAAAGGTTGTAGGTTTCGGAGATTATATTTTGCGTTTAAGTCCTGAGGGATATTTGAAATTTATTCAGGCAGATAAGTTTGTGACATTTTATACGGGTGCTGAGGCTAATGTTTGTACATCCCTTTCTTATATGGGTGTACCTACTCAGTTTGTAACCCGTT
The DNA here is from genome assembly GCA_045541175.1 of Acutalibacteraceae bacterium. Taxonomy (GTDB): domain Bacteria; phylum Bacillota; class Clostridia; order Oscillospirales; family Acutalibacteraceae; genus UBA737. The sequence goes on along the minus strand of JAZQIP010000066.1, from coordinate 23,320 downwards.
TACCTGAAAATGCAATAGCAGAATGCGCTTTGACTACTCTTCGCAAATACGGTGTCGGTACAGACCATATAGCTTACGGCGGTGAGCGTCTCGGAATTTTTTATGCAGAAAAAGGTGCTTCTCAAAGACCTTCTAAAATAGTTTATGACCGTAAAAATTCTTCTTTCAGCACATCGACTACTGCGGATTATAATTGGGAAGAGATTTTAAAGGATGCAGGTTATTTTCATTTTACCGGTATCACCCCTGCTTTGGGAAAAAATCTTGCAGAGATATGCTTAGAAGCATGCAAGGTTGCAAAGAAGCTTGGTATTACGGTAAGCTGTGACCTTAATTACCGCAAAAATCTGTGGTCCAGAGCAGAGGCTAAGGAAACCATGGAAAAATTGCTTGAGTATGTAGATGTTCTTATTGCTAATGAGGAAGATGCGGCAGATGTTCTTGATATTCATGCATCTAATACCGATATTATTTCGGGCAAGCTCGACCGCGACGGTTATATTGAGGTTGCTGATAAAATCAGCAAAAAATATAATATCGGCACAGTTGCAATTACTCTCAGAAAGAGCATCAGCGCTTCTGATAATGATTGGTCAGCGCTTCTTTACCGCAACGGCAAGCCCTATTTCTCAAAGGAATACCATATACATATAGTTGACCGAGTAGGCGGAGGAGATTCGTTTGGCGCAGGACTTATTTATGCTATAAACAACGGATTTGACGAACAGCAGACTATAGAATATGCGGCTGCGGCTTCTTGTCTTAAGCAGACTATTGAACTTGATGTTAACCTCTCAAAGCCAGCCGATATATTGGCTTTGGTTGGCGGTGACGGTTCGGGACGCGTTCAAAGATAGTAAATTATTTCTTATTATGAAATAATTTGACATTATCTTTTGCTTTGTTTATCATATAGATGGTTTGTAATGATTATAGAATGTCGAAACGCTAAAAAGTGTTTTGAAAAACCACAATCGTTAAAATTTCGGCGGTGAAAATCGGTATGATATATTGGGCTTTTTTGATTGCGTCAGTTTTCTTTAATGCAGTTAAGGGATTTTCAACTAAACAAATAAGCGGTGAATTTAAAACTTTTTCAGAAAATATTTCGGTTAATATATACCGCAATATTTTCTGCACGGTGTTAGGCTTTTGCTATTTGATTTTATTTGGCGGAAGTTTGGCGGTTGATTTTAAGTCTTTGATTATTTGCGCGGTCGCGGGAGTTTCAATGGCAGCCTTTTTGATGGCATATTTATATTCCGTTCGTTCGGGCGCATATATGATGGTAAGCGCCTTTACCTCTGCAAGCTTTATAATTCCTTTTATCGGGGCATTGCTTTTTTTGGATGAAAAATTATCATTTAGAGGTTTTGTGCCGGTTGTGATAATGAGTATCGCAATGTATCTGCTATGCCTTTATAATAATAGAATAAAGGTGAAATTAACCATTAAAGATTTATTTGTACTTGCGGGAGTTACCGTATTTTACGGAATTTCTCAGTTTGCCCAAAAGCTATATATCCTTAGAACAGACGGAAAAAACGCAAGTGCTTATACCTTTTATATGTTCTTTTTTGCGGTTGTAACCTTGTTTATAATGAGACTTTTCACTTTAAAATCCTGCGAAAAATCAACTGGTTTTCTTAAGAAAAAGCGAGTTGTAATTTATGCTTCTCTTGCTGCGATTGCGCTGTATCTTGTTACATATTTTCAGACAATTGCGGCAAAAGGCATACCTGCTACCGTTATGTACCCGATAGCTAATGGGTTGACGCTGGTTGCAGGAACATTGATGTCGGTATTATTTTTTAAAGAAAAACTCAAATGGGAAAGCATAGTGGGAATAATACTTGTATTTGTTGCTATGATGCTTTGATTGCGGGGGTAAAAAATGAAATATAATATTGAACTTATAACCGATGCAAGATGTATTGTAGGCGAAGGCCCTATATGGGATAAGACTAACAACAGATTACTTATGGTTGATATACAGGGCAAGAGACTTCGCAGTATTGATTGGAGCAGTTTGAAGGTTGAGGATACAGTTTTACCGCAGCAGGCAGGTTTTCTGTTTTTTGGAGAGGACAATACGCTTTACGGCGGAGCAGAGGACGGTATTTACCGAATAGACTCGAATGGTAAATTTGAGCGTTTTTCAAAGCCTTGTCAGATTAAGGGAGAAAGGTTTAATGACGGTAAAATAGGTCCTGACGGCCGACTTTATGCAGGTACATTCAGTAGAGACTATTCTGCCGCTTTTTACCGTATGGAGTTGGACGGTACTCTGGTTGAACTTTTCGACGGGGTAGGCAATTCCAACGGTCTAGACTGGTCGCCTGACGGAAAGGTGATGTATTATAACGATACTCCGACAAAACGTACAGACTGCTTTGCTTTTTTAGATGCAAGCCTAACTGAAAGAAAAGAGGTTATTACATATACTACCGGTGCCCCCGATGGAATGACTATAGATAGCGACGGTAATTTATGGACCGCACTATGGGGTTCTAATACTGCAGTATGTGTAAATCCAAGAACAGGGGAAATAATTGATAAGATTGAATTTCCCGTAAGTCAGATAGCCTGCTGTGCTTTTGCGGGTGAGGATATGAAAACTTTGGTTGTCACTACTGCGGCGCATGGTATTATGCTTAAGGATGAGCCTCTTGCAGGGGCGGTATTTGCTGTAAGGCTTAGTGTTGGCGGTATGGAGGCTAACAGATTTGGAGGTAAAAGGTAATGAAAATAGCAGATTATTTACGCTTAGAACCAGATAGTTTACAATGGGCGTACGCCCGTCAGATGGGTGTAAAATATGCGGTGGGAAGAATGCCGGACGGACATATGGAAGAATATGCCGAGAGCTATGATTTGCTTAAAAGTATGAAGCAAAAGTATACAGACAGCGGTTTCGAGCTTAAGGTTATAGAGCCGGCTCCTCTGAATCAGAAGATTAAGCAGAATCTGCCCGGCAGAGACGAAGAAATTGAAAGAATGTGCACCCTGATTACCAATATGGGTAAGCTTGGTATTGAGGTGCTTTGCTATAATTTTGCAACACACTTTAACTGGAGTAGAACAAGCTCTGATTATCCTGAGCGCGGAGGAGCTTTTGTTACCGCTTATGACCATTCTACAATCGACCATACTAAGGTTACGGAAGCCGGAATAATTACAGCGGATATGCTTTGGGAAAACCTTGAATATTTGCAAAAAGCAATAGTTCCTGTTGCAGAAAAGGCAGGGGTAAAATTAGCGCTTCACCCTGATGACCCGCCGGTCGAGCATATACAGAATGTAGCTCGTATACTTAACAGCGCTGAGGCTATGGAGAAAGCCTGCGATTTAGTTAAGAGTCCTAATATGGGTATTTGTATGTGTCAGGGAACATTTTCGGAAATGGGCGGAAATGTTTACGAAAATATTGAACATTTTGCAAAACAAGATAGAATTCATTTAGTTCATTTCCGCGATACAGCAGGAGATAAGTTTAAGTTCCATGAAACATTCCACGATAACGGACCTACCGATATGGCAAGATGCATCAGCCTTTACGAAAGCTTGTGTCCTGATGCCTATGTCCGTGTTGACCATGTGCCTACTATGGCAGGCGAGGAAAACGATAATCCGGGTTATTGTTCGCTTGGAAGACTCTATGCAATAGGCTATCTCAAAGGCCTTATGGAAATGGAGAAATATAAATGATGGATGCAAAATTCGAGTCCTTAAAGGGAAAAAGAGTACTTATAACAGGTTCAAGCCGTGGAATCGGCAGAGCATTAGCTATTGGTTTTGCTGAGAACGGTGCCGACGTAGCGCTTCACGGTATTAGCCACAGAAAAGAAATGGATGAGGCTGTTTCTCTTGTTTCGCAGTATGGCTCAAAGGTAGTAACTGTTCTAGGGGATTTAGGTGATTTAAATGCACCCGAAAGGATAATAAACGAGACTATCGAAAAGCTTGGCGGTATAGATATTCTTGTTTGTAATGCGTCTATTCAAATACGCAGTCCTTGGATGGATATTACCCATGAGCAAATGCTGAGCCAGACACAGGTGAATCTGTTTTCGACAGTAAGCCTTATTCAGGGTGCTGTTAAGAATATGCTCAAAAACGGTTGGGGAAGAGTTATTACTATAGGCAGTGTTCAGCAGGACAAACCTCATCCCGATATGTTAATCTATTCGGCTAATAAAATGGCAGTTCTAAATATTGTTCAGAGTCTGGCGCTTCAGTTGGCCGATAAAAATATAACGGTTAATAATGTTCCTGTAGGAACTATTTATACCGACCGTAATGTTGAGGTTCTCAAAAATGAGGAATATCACCAAAAGGTAAAAAATGATATTCCGATGAAAAGAATAGGCAATCCCGAGGATTGCGTAGGTGCGATACTTATGCTGTCAAGTGATGCAGGTGAATATATCACAGGCGAAAACCTGCATATAGACGGCGGTAAATATATATAAAATTTAAAGGAGAATTTGTGATGAGTGAAGAAAAAATTGTAGACGTTTATGAAAGAAGACCCCATTATGTGAACTATGATGTTGAGGAAGTAAGACAGAGATATTTAAAGCTCTATACCGCCCTCATTTATGATGCTATGGAGTCTATTGGTTTGCCGGGCAGAAGTATGTCAAGCGGTATTTATCCGCTTACTATTGATATGAAGGTTGCAGGTCCTGCATTCACTTGCAGAAGACAGACAACTCCCAATTCTGATACATATACACATAATATCCGTCTCGGTCAAATGAAGAGTATGACCCCCGGCTGTGTATTCATCAGTGATACTCAGGGCAACCTCAACTGTGGACAGTTTGGCGAGATTACCGCTACTGCTATGCGTGCAGCAGGCTGTTCAGGTGCCGTTATCGACGGTTCGACCCGCGATTCTAACTATCTTATCAATATGGGATTCCCTACATTCTGCCGTTTCAGAAATCCTGTTGAGGGATTGGGCCGTTCTATGATAGTTGACTATCAAATCCCGATTTTCGTAAACGGTATTGACGGTATGATTAAGGTTAATCCCGGTGACTTTATTTTCGGTGATAATGACGGTGTTGTTATCGTTCCTGAGGATAAGACTATTGAGGTTCTTGAAATTGCTGAGACTTGGTTTGAAAATGAAAAAGCAAGCCGTCAGGCAATGGCAGACGGTATGGATCCGTTTGAGGTATATAATACATACGGAAGATTCTAATTTTAAATTAGTGCCTTTGTATTTATATGGGTGGTGAAACTGTGGACACTGCTGGCAAGAAAATAAATGCTCGCAAGGCTGATGGCGAAAAAAATGAATTGGCAGTCAAAAAAATAGATACTGATAAAATCTGGGATTCCCATTGGCATGATTATCTTGAAATCAGACTTATTATAGGCGGGCACGGTAGGGTTTATATAAATGGCGAAACCCACGAGCTCAAAAAAGGTTGCCTTTATGTTGTGACCCCTGCAAATATACATAGATTTGTACCCTCAGGTAAGGTTCAGCTTTATAATATTACAATAAGAGAAAGCTTTTTATTCGATGAATCAATTATTCAAAAGCTTTTTGCGATGAATGAAATGTTCGTTTTTCTTGAGGGCGAGGATTACAAAAAGGTTTTTCACGCTATTGAGCTTCTTGAGTATGAAAACAGCCGAGACTTGGAATATAAAGAGCAGATTGTAAAAAAGTTGCTTGAGTATTTGTTGCTTGTGCTTATGCGAAAAACAGATTTGAAGCCTGAGCCAAACGAAGCGGGTATTAATTCTATACAAATAGCTCAATCATTTATAAAGATGCATTTCAGAGAGGATATCTCGGCTTTGGCGGTTGCATCCACTCTGGGGTACAGTGTCGGTTATTTCAGTACCTTTTTTAGAAAGGTTGTCGGAGTGCCTTTTGTAAAATATTTAAGTGATATGCGTCTTGAATATGCTAAAAAGCTTTTGCAGATTGAAAAATATACTGTAAATGAAATATGTACTATGAGCGGATTCGGTTCATATTCAAATTTCCTTAAGGCATTCAAAAAGAAATACGGAGTTTTACCTAAAGAATACAAAAAACAAGATAAATAATTTAAAACGCACCCAAATAGCATTTGGGTGCGTTTTTATGTAGTAAAAAGGTTTAAAGCCGTTGCTCAAAATATGCTTTTATTATAGACGAGGTGCTTGAGGAAATTTTATCCTTTGGCGAAATCAAAGAGGGAAGTATTTCAATGGGATGAACCTTTGAAATAAGCGAATGTTGTTTTACATATTCATTTATTTTAGAAAAGAGCATTTCGTTTCTGTAAGTGTAAATTCCGTGGATTATAACTGCATCAAGATCTATAAGGTTTACGGCGTTTATAATAGCAAATGAAAGCTTTTTGGCGATATAGTCTAAAACACAAAGAGACTTTTTATCACCGTCATAGCATAGGTCAATAAGCTCTGAATAAGAGCAGGAATATTTAAATTTTTCCTCTAAGTGGGACGGAGATAAAACTTTTTCAAGGCAACCGATATTTCCGCATTCGCATAAAGGACCATCGTGCTCTACGCTTGTATGCCCAAACTCACCCGAATGACCTCCAAAGCTTCTATAAATCTGGTTATCCGTAATAATAGCAGAGCCTATACCGTCTTGAGAAGCGAAAATAAACATAGAATTATTAAATTTGGAATTTCTTAACTTTGCATCGGTAATAGCCAGTAAAACAGAGGTTTTATCAAGAAATACGGGCAGATCGGTTTTCTTGGAAAAATATTCCTTTATATTGTAATTTTGAAACATAGGAAATTTAGGAGGGGTAAGAATAATTCCGTTTCGGTGGTCGAGGGGAGCGGGGGCTACCGCACCGATTCCCATCAGTTTTTTCATTGGAATACCGTTTTTATCTATTATGTTTAAAAGTTCGTTCCAAAGGCAGTCTAAAAGCTCTTCGGCTGTAAGAAAGCTTTCGCTGCTGAAATCGGTGTAGTCAATTAATTCTGAGCACTGGTTCACAAGACAAACCGAGGCTTTTTTGCGAAACAGCTTAATTCCTGCAAAGTAGCAAAATTCAGGAACAAGCTCTAATTCTATTGATGGTCTTCCTACATTGCCGCCAGAAGGCAAAACCTGTTTTTCAACTATACATCCCTCTTCAATAAATTCATTGATTATCAAGGAAACAGCTGCCTTTGAAAGTCGGGACTGTTTTACAATGTCGGAGCGGGAACGGCATCCGTCAAAAAGACAGCTTAGCACTAGCTTTCTGTTATTTTTCTTTACATCCTGAAAATCTGTTTTTTTCAATTTATTCGCTTCCCTTAAAAAAATTTATATACTTAATATCTTTTGTCAAAATCCACAATATACACTTGACAAGCAAGCGTATGTATGGTAAAATTCAATTAGTTCAAGCTTTGAACTAATTTCCATAAATTACTAAGAATTGAATTTTAGTCTTCTATTAACTTCCTTTGTTGCTTTTTGGAGGAAGCCCAACATCTTAGCTTCATTTTTATTAAACTCATCTAATTTTTCCGGTGTGATTCTTACGGAAATGCCGATAGCGCCTATACATACATATTTCTCGAAAATCGGCATTGCGTAGCCAAAGGTGAGGGAACCGGTGGATTCAACATGGTTTGTAGTGCGGGCATATCCCTTTTCTTTGACTTTGGCAAGTTCTTTCTTAATACTATCTAAAGAATCAACATTATGCCATTGGTCGTATTGGGTAGGAGGACCGTATAGCGAGTATATTTTTTCTATATCACTTTCGTTCATATAGGAAAGTATTATTCTTCCTGTCGCAGTACGGTATATGTCGTCGGTGAAAATATCCTCATTTTCTTTATTGAAAATATAGCCCGAATCAGAGTTTACATAGTCTATAACATATTTTTTTCCGCCCTGAATTATAGCTAGTAGAGTAGAGTACCCTGTTTGACGGTACAGCCATTTAATTACAGGTCTGCAAACGGTTACAAAGCTTTGATTGTATTTTCCAAAGCGGGTAAGATAGAAGGTGGATGGGCCCAATGCATAACCCTCTGAATGGGATATCTGTTCTAAATAACCGTCCTCTACCAACGACTGAATAATATGTATACAAGTGGGTTTAGGTATTTTAGTTATCTGGGAAATTTTAGATAGCGAAACAGGTTTTCCGCGTCCATCAGAAATGACTGACATTATCTGCATACATTTTCTTATGGATTTTATCATAATTCATCACCGCTCTACTTCAGACAAATTAAATACAGCATTATTATACTAATACTTTACATAAATGTCAATATTTCACAATGTGGAATTTATTGACAAACATAATGTATGTCAGTATTATTGAATTAGATATCAAAAAATAGCGTTTTTTTATGACAAATGGAAAGTTATTGCGAATTTTTGGAATTTTTTTGATAATTTCGCACAAAAATTTGCTTTTTTACGATAACTCTAAAAAAAGTGCATTTTTTGAAAGTTCTGGAGCGATTTGAAGGAGAATTTGGTGAGCGGATTATGACATTGAATCAACCTTATTACATAGAAAAAAGAAGCGGAGATTTACATATAAGTCTTTCGGGCAGTTGGGAATTTACTTATTGCGATGAGGCTGTAGAGGAAATTTCTAGTGTAAAATATAATATGTCGGCAACATTGCCGTCTTCTACATACCGAAATCTTAATGAGGCAGGAATTTTGCCTGACCCATATTATGGAGCAAACAGCCACGAATATACATGGGCTGATACCAAGGTTTGGTACTATAAAAAATCATTCGAGATAACCAAAGCACCTGATAGTAAAAATATGGATGCTTTTTTGTGCTTCGACGGGGTGGGTTATTATTCCAAGGTATGGCTCAACGGCGAACTGCTTGGAGACCATGAGGGAATGTTTGGCGGTCCTGTTTGTAATGTTGCAGGAAGACTTAAAAGTGGCACTAATGAATTAGTGGTTGAGCTTAAGGCTTTCAATTATGATAAAGAGGGAGATTTAAGATTTTGGAGAGGCTATGAGCCATCTGGATGGCGCTGTAAAATTCCCGAAATCATCCCTTGGAATGTAGCCAGAGATGAAGAATCAAGTAATGGAGACTTTAATGTTTTTGGAATCTGGCGTGAAGTAAGAATCGAGATATTACCTAAAACCCATATTGCAAGACCTTATCTTTATACAAAGTCTATTGACGGTGATAAGGCCGAAATGTCACTCGAGCTTAGTATTGCTACCGAAAAAATAAACGAGCTTGATTGTATTCTAAGTGCTCCCGATTGGAATTTCACCTTCAGTTATTTTGATGGTCTTACAGGTGCACTTTCGGATGATAAGGTTACAATAAATGTTGAATTTACCGATCCTGATACGGGAGAAAAGATATACAGTCAGGCAGAGGATTATACGCTTTATGATTATGACCGCTGCGGAGTGAATGAGAAGTTCAGAGAGTGTCAGTTTTATAAGCGTGATATTAAGCTTAGCGGTATTTCTGCATGGTATCCTAGGGGTTTAGGAGACGCAAAATTATATAATGTTGAAATTAGTATTTCGCGCGATGGTATGGTTCTTGATACCTTGAGTTTTAATACAGGTATTAGACTTATTGACCAATGCGAGAGCGAGGGCAGAAAATATCGTCAGCGTTGGGATAAATTTTGGTTTAAGGTTAACGGAAAGAAAATATTCTTAAAGGGTATGAACTGGACTCCGCTCGATTACCTTTACGATACCGACCCTAAGGAATATGATTGGGCTTTGGAGCAGATTAAAAACTGCGGTATACAGCTTATCCGAGTATGGAGCGGCGGCGGTATGCCCGAAGAAGATTATTTTTATGACCTTTGCGACCGTTTAGGAATTATGGTATGGCAGGATAGCTTTATCGCTAATCAAAATACCCCTAAATGGGATGAAAAGGTACTTGAGAGTCAGGTTTGCTATAATCTTTTCAGGCTTAGAAACCACCCGTCTCTAAGTGCTCATTGCGGCGGAAATGAATTCTCGGCTTATACGCCAGGGAATAATGCTTCAATGTTTGTTATTCAAAGAAATGTTGAAGACCTGGATCCTACAAGAAAGTTTTACCGCACCACTCCCGACAGAGGAAGTTATCACGGTTACCGCAATATGGATCCGTCTTGGCTTAGAAAACTTTTCAAAGAGCTGCCGCTTATGGCAGAAACCGGAACGCACAGTTTCCCTAATTTTAAAAGCCTCAGGCAAAATATCGGTGAAGCTGAATGGTATAAAAAAGTTGATCTCACATCTGAAAATCTTGAAGAGGAATTTCCGCATTTCAGCAATCATTTGACAGAGTATAAGCGAAATAAATGTCTCATAATGCGTTCACGTTGTTCTCATATTATTGATTTGAATAATTCTGACCTCAAAACCCTTTGCGAGGGTACGCAGATGTCAGGTTATGAGTATTATCAGTTTGCTATACAGTCATTCAGAGAAAATTATCCAAAAACTGTTGGCGTAATGCCTTGGGTATTCAAGCGCAACTGGACTACTGTTGCAGTTCAGCTTGTAGACGGTATGGGCGAGCCGGTTGCCGCTTATTACTCGGTGAAAAATGCATATCAGCCTAAAATTGTTTTCGCTTCGCTTGAAAATACAATTTACGCTCCTGATGAAGAGTTTGTTTTACCAATTAAGGTAATAAACGATACCGAAGAAAAGCTTTCGGCAAGAGTGGTTGCAGAAGTATTTGACAGTAAATTCAATAAGGTATTGGCAGAAGAATCAAATGTGAGTTTAAATGCTGATGATTATATGAAAACTGCCCTTGAAGTTAATGTTAAGGTACAAAAAGACTTCGCAGAAAAGCATTTTTATGTAAGAACCAGCTTGTATGAGGGCGAAGATATGATTTCTTCATCCTTTTATCCATTGCTTTGCATTGAAAGAATGGCAGATAAAGAGTTTTTCAATACTTATAGGGAAAAGCCTCAAGAGAATATTTTGTTTGAGAATGGACCCTTTATGATAAACGAAATCGGTGAGACGAAATCTGCAATAGATGTAAATGTTCTGGAATGTAAAAAAGACGGCGAGAGAATACATCTTAAGGTGAAACTCAAGGCGTCTGCCCCGACTTTCCCCGTAATGGTAAAGGCAGTACAGGATAAAACCCTTAGCTACGAATCTGATAATTATTTCTTTATGGATAAAGCTGAGGAAAAAGTTATTGATATGGAAATCCGTAATAAGGGCGATTTATCAAGAAAAATTGAAATCTGCGTTTCTTCTTGGAACAGTGAGGATGTAGTAATCGGGCTTTAAATTATGTCAAAAAGGGTGAAGTAAATGAATAAAAAATATATTCTGATAATTTCAGTTGCTTTGGCGATACTTATTGCGGCTTTGATAGCGGTTTTTGTTATAAAAGGTGCAAATGATAAAGAACCCTCGTCGAATATTCAGACCTCTTCTCAGACTGATGACGGAAACTGGACTTCGATTTATGAGGCAACACCCGTTGATTAGACTAATGAAAATTTTGCTGAATTTTGCTTGGAGATAGTTTAAAATGAGAAATTTGTTTTATAAAAATTTAATATCTCTGCTCATATTGGCTGTAGTGGCTGTAACTATGCCTTTTACAGCTAGTGCCCAGTTGCCTGTAGCAGAAAAAGAGCAGTTATCGACAAGCAAAACTGACGGTAATAGCGGATATGCAGAATATATCGATACAGAAAAATCCAATCCTGCAGGTCAGGATATTGAAATTCTCGGCGATGAGTATCTGATTGAAAAAGGCTCGGATTTTGAGCGGACTTTTACCGTTACTGTAGAGGGCACTTATAGAGTGAGATTTGAATATCTATCGGCAAATACTTCAAAAAATTCATTGGAAGCGGCTCTTTTGATTGACGGAAGTTCTCCTTTTATTGAGGCAGAAAACCTTGTTTTAAGCCGTCTTTGGAAAAGCGACCCTGAGGTCACCTCTTATATAGAGGGTGCTAACGATATTCGCCCATCGCTTATTGAAGATATGTGTTGGCAGACTTATGAGGCTTGTGATGCCATGGGGTATACAACAAATCCTTTTGAAATTAATCTGAGTATGGGTGAGCATACGGTTACTATCAAAAACTCTGCCGATGCTTTTAAAATAAGAAATCTGAAGCTTATAGGCACTTATTCTGATACGGTTTCTTATGAGGAATACCTTAAAAAATACTCATCTGCTCAAAAGTATAACGGTGAAGCAATACTAGTGCAGGCAGAGCAGTTCGGTACGGTTTCTTCCCGTTCCTTAGTAGCTTCAAGCGATTTATCCGACCCTGTTACATATCCCAGTGATTACAGTTTTATCAAGCTTAATACTTTAGGTGGAACAAACTGGCGCTATGTTGGAGATACTGCGGCTTGGGATGTAGAGGTACCGAAAGCGGGTCTATATAAATTAGCTCTTCGCTATAAACAAAATTATTATAACGGAATCTCTACTCACAGAAAGCTTCTTATTAACGGGGAAATTCCATTTAAGGAAGCCGAAGATTTATCGTTTGAATATAATATCGGCTGGCAGCTTAGTACCCTTGATGACCGATATGTTTATCTTAACGAGGGTGAAAATACAATAGCCCTTGAAGCAGTATTAGGCAGTAACTCTGCTATTCTTTCAAATCTTGAAGATATTATTTATAATCTTAACACTCTTTACAGAAAGATTATTACTATTACGGGTACATCTCCCGATGTTTATCGAGATTATAATCTTCACGATGAAATACCTGATTTGATTCCTAGCCTGACCGAATATTCAAAAGCGGTAAAGGATTTGCTTGATAGTATTGAAAAGCAATATGACGGCCAGGGTAGTGAAACGGCAACTCTTAACCAAATAAATTATCAGCTAGAGGATATGCTCCAAAACCCTGCAAGCATTACTAAGAGTTCAAGACTCAGCCGTTTTAAATCAAATATCAGTTCACTCGGTACTTGGGCTAACAAACTTCGTGAACAGCCATTGGAAATAGATGTTATTTCGCTTGTGGGCGAAAAAGGAGAAACTCCTCGCATTAAGGCTGGTTTTTTTGAGACAGTAGTATACAGAACTAAGCGCTTTTTAGCATCGTTTACAACCGATTACAGCAAGCTTGGCGCTGAAAACGGAGATGACGCTCAAGAAACACTTCGTGTTTGGGTGGCTACCGGCCGCGACCAAGCACAATTACTTAAAAATATGGTAGAAGATACTTTTACCCCTCAGGAAAAGATTGGGGTGAGTGTCGAGCTTGTATCGGGCGGTCTGATTGAGGCTATTTTAGCAGGCAGAGGCCCAGATATAGCTCTTGATAGAAGCGAAACTGACCCTGTAAACCTTGCGATGAGAAATTCTATATATGATTTATCAAAGTTTGAGGACTTTGAAGAGGTTAAAGGTTGGTTTTGCGACTGCAGTTTTATTCCTTTTGAATATCAGGGCGGTTGTTATGCTTTGCCTATAACTCAGTCATTCAATATGATGTTCTATAGAACTGATATTTTTGCTGAATACGGCATTGAAGTACCTGAAACCTGGGAAGATTTCATACTTTATGTATTGCCCGTACTTAATTCAAATAATATGACAGCGGGTATAGGCGTAGTTACCGATTCTTCGATTTTCAGAACTCTGCTTTATCAAAGCAACGGTTCTATTTATAGCGAAGATTTTCTTAAAGCTGATTTGGATTCTCAGGTAGCTTATGAGGCGTTCAAAATGGCTTCAGAGTTTTATACCGACTATGATTTACCCCAATCGTATGATTTTATGAATCGTTTCAGAACGGGTGAAATGCCGTTGGCTATAACCTCGTATACATCTTACAATAATCTTAAACTCAGTGCTCCTGAGCTTAATGGTATGTGGGAAATGGTATGTATTCCGGGTGTTAAAGACGAGAACGGAAATATAAATAACACTCAGCTTATGGGCTCAACAAGTGCAGTTATAACTAAAAACTGCAAGAATCCTGATGCAGCTTGGAAATTCTTGAAATGGTTTTTATCTGCTGATATGCAGGGTCGTTACGGTGCTGATATCGAGTCAATACTCGGTGCGGCAGGCCGTTATAATCCTGCTAATATGGAGGCTATGCGTCAGCTTTCCTGGGGAAGCGAGCAATTAGAACTTCTTGAAAAGCAACGCTCGGTTGTGACAGATATTCCAAATCTTCCCGGAAGTTATTTCACACAAAGAGCTATAAACAATGCATTTGTTTCGGCTGTAATTGATAATCAGAATCCGCGTGAGGCATTGCTTTACTGGAACGAAGAAATAAACTTTGAGCTTGAGCGTAAGCGAGAGGAATTTGATTTTAACCCAAAGAAAACTAATTAAAGGAGGCAGATTATGGTGTTTAAAAGAAAAGATAATTTTAAATACACAAAAAGAGTAAAAAAAGAAATTGCTGTAAGTTACTCTATGATTGCCCCTTTTTGTCTTGTTTTTTGCGTATTTACGTTGATACCGATATTTTGTGCAATAGCTTTAAGCTTTACATCTTTTAATATGCTTGAGCTTCCTGAGTTTACAGGCTGGGTGAATTACAGGAGACTGTTTTTTGAAGATGATGTTTTCTTAATTGCTTTGAAAAATACCCTGATTTTTGCTATTGTTACAGGACCTTTAAGTTATATTTTAGCGTTTTTCTTTGCTTGGCTTATAAATGAAATGCCCCCAAAACTCAGAGTTTTTATGACGGTGCTTTTCTATGCGCCGTCGGTTTCGGGTAATGTCTACTTTATCTGGCAGTATATGTTCAGTAATGACAGTTACGGTCTGGTAAACGGCTTATTGATGTCATGGGGAATTATAAATGAACCGATACTTTGGTTTACCGACCCTGAATACAATATGATTATTATCATAATTGTTCAGCTATGGCTTTCTCTCGGCGTTTCATTCCTTGCGTTTGTTGCAGGACTTCAGTCGGTGGATAATTCGCAGTATGAGGCGGGAGCGGTTGACGGTATTAAAAACCGTTTTCAGGAGCTTTGGTATATTACTCTGCCTAATATGAAGGATATGCTCCTTTTTGGTGCGGTAATGCAGATTTCGGGTGCTTTCTCGGTAGGAGATATAACTCAGGCGCTGTCGGGAGGTTATAACTCGGTGCAGTATTCTGCGCTGACTATTATCAACCATATGACCGACTACGGTACTGTGAGATATGAAATGGGCTACGCTTCGGCAATTTCTGTAGTTCTTTTTATGATGGTTTATTTATCCAAAAAGCTGATTTTTAAAGTGCTTAAATAAGGTGGGGCTTAAAAGTATGCCAAAAACAGAAAAAATAAAAATTAAAGCCAAAAGGCACAGACGGGTAAATCGCTCACTGCCTACCACAATAGCATTAGGAATATTACTTATGCTTATGGCGGCATTTATGGCATTACCGCTTATGTATGCGGTGATTTCGGCTTTCAAGCCGATGGAAGAGTTTTTCCTCTTTCCGCCGAGATTTTTCGTTCAAAACCCGACAACAGATAACTTTGTGCAAATGGTGCAGATAATGTCATCAATGTGGGTGCCTTTTGAGAGATATCTTTTTAATACGGCAATTATGAGTGTTGGGTCTACATTTATATATGTAGTTATTGCTACACTTGCGGCATATCCTCTGGCTAAGCATAATTTTCCGGGTAGAAATCTTATAAAGAATACTATCGTTACGGCGCTTATGTTTACAGCCTCGGTTACAAGTATTGCCCGTTATGTGATTTTAGCAGTTCTTCATATGATAGATACATATTGGGCATTGTTTTTGCCATCTCTTGCAAGCACGCTGGGTGTATTCTTATGTATCCAAAACCTTAATTCCTTTCCTAATGAATTATTGGAATCAGGAAAGCTTGACGGAGCGGGAGAATATAAAATTCTTTGGAAACTAGTAGTTCCGAATATAAGACCGGTTATTGCCACAATGGTAATTTTCCAATTTCAGGCGGTATGGAATCAGACCGGCGGCACACTTATTTATAACGAGGCTTTAAAGCCTTTAGCTACAGCGCTTTCGCAGATAACCAGCGCAGGTATTGCACGTGCAGGTGCGGGAGCGGCGGCTTCGCTTATACTTTTAATTCCGCCTATTTTTGTATTTGTTATTTCTCAGAGTAATGTAATGCAAACAATGGTTAATTCCGGTATCAAAGACTGACAAAGGAGTGCTTTTAATGAAAAAAAGAATATTTTCATTTCTTTTATTGGTAGCGCTCTGTTTAGTATTTGTAATGCCTGTGCAGGCAGAAGAGGGTGTAGGCAAGGCTTATACTTATGACCATAAGAATACTGCAATTGCTGTGCCTGACCCTTATAGCGTAGATAAGGTGCTTTACGGCTCAACAAACGGCTTTAACAAGCCTGCAGATTTGGTTTATAAAAATGAAAAGCTTTATATACTCAATGCCGAAACCAATAATGTTACGGTACTTAGTAAAGAGTTTGATTTTATAAAGAATATAGCGATTACTAAAGATGGAAAACCCTATCAGGTTGGCGCTTTAAGAAGCTTATGGATAGATAATGACGGTACAATCCTTTTCGCCGATTCGGGCAAGAAAAAGGTGTTCCGTACTGATAAAAATGGCGCTGTAATTAATGAATATGCAGGCCCTGATACTCAGGCGGCAAAGGAAACCGAGTTTTTACCCTATAAAGTGCTTACCGATTATCTCGGCAGAATTTATATTCTTTCTGAGGGTGAGTACCGAGGTATTATCCGTCTTGATACCGACGGCAAATTTATGTCATATTTCGGAGCAAAGTCAATCGAGGTTACGGCAAGTGTAGTTCTTGATACATTATGGCGTAAATTTATGAGTGATGCTCAGATTGAAAATTCTGCAAGATATTTGCCTACAGAATATAATAATATGACAATTGACGAAAAGGGTTTCCTTTTTGTTTCGAGCGGTTCGTCTTCAAGTGAAGATGAATATATTGTAAAGCTTAATTGCAACGGCTCTAATGTACTTAGCGGTAATGAATACGGCGACTTTAATTTAGGTAAATTCGGTACTACATATTATAAAACAAGCTTTAATGCGATAACTGTTGACAGCGACGGATTTATAACAGTTGCTGATAAGACTTGGAATAGGATTATGCAATACTCTTCTGAGGGCGAATTACTTTATATCTTCGGCGGTAAAGGCTCTTCGATGGGAACTTTTTCTGAAAACAGCCAGTTAATAGCAATCAATAATAAAATATTGGTTGCAGATTCTGTGAGTAATTGCATAACAGTTATGGTTCCGACAAGTTTTGGTTCTAATGTTCGTAACGGCTATACTCTTTATGAAACAGGGCTTTTTGAGGAATCAATTGAGCCTTGGGAAGAGGTGCTGTCAGAAGCGGGTAATTATGAGGCGGCTTATGTCGGTATAGGAAAAGCTTTACAGCTTAAAAAAGATTATAAGGGCGCTATGGAATATTTCAAAAAGGGATATTCCAGAACAGATTATTCGGCGGCATATCAGCGATATCGTTCGCAGGTAATGAGAGATGCATTTCCTATTGCAATGTCAGTAATAATAGTTGCTGCAGTTTTAGGATTTATAGGTTTTTCGCTCTACAGAAAGAAACATCCTAAGGTAAAAAAATCTCCGCTTGATAAACGCGGTAAGGTGGCATACCTTTTCTATACACTGATACATCCTTTTGATGGTTATGCCGAAATGAGGTACAACCGTAAAGGTAGCGTTACAATTGCGAATGTACTTGTTTTTCTCTGGTTTATCAGCGAGGCTATAAAGTTTAATTACAGAGGCTTTATGTTCAATACAAATGAGCCGGAAGAATTCAGTATTTTTGCGCTGTTTGTTACAACAGCAGGACTTGCATTTATGTTCTGCCTTTCAAACTGGTTGTTTTCAACCTTTTTTGAAGGAAAGGGAAGCTTTAAAAACATCTGGATACATTTTGCTTATGCATTAGTACCGATGTTAGTGACATCTGTATTAGATGTTGTGCTTTCAAATGTACTCACATTGGACGAAAGTTTCTTTATCACTTATTTGGGTATATTCGGAACGGTCTACACTCTGTTTTTAATGTTTGTAGGAAACGGCGAGCTTCACCAGTATTCTTTTAAAAAGAATATATTCTCGGTATTGGCTTCGGCTGTGGGCGTTTTGATTATTATGTTTATAGTGTTTTTACTGTTTAATTTGTTTATGCAGATTAAAAACTTTGCAACAAGCGTTATTGAGGAGATTTTCTATCGAATCAATGTAGGATTTTAACAGGGGGCAGGTATGAATAAATTTATAAGATTATTAAGTTTAATAATTGTAATATGCCTGGTCTTTACTGTTAGCGGCTGTGGTGATAAAGGGCAGACTGTAAATTCGGTTTTAGCAGATTACGAAAAAGGTACTCTTTGCAAGAAAGACAGTATTCTTACCTATGAAAACGATAATCTTGCTTTGGGCATTGATGCTCAAAACTGCAATATTTCGGTAACTGACAAGAAAACAGGCAGGGTATGGGATTCTAACCCCACCTCAAAAGAGGAAATAGATTCGGCTGTCGGTGTTGCGAAAACAACTCTTTTATCTCAGCTTGCGGTAAACTATGTCGGCAACACTAATCAGATTGTTAAAACTAATTCTTATACATCTTCTGTAAAAAAAGGCACATACGAAATTTATGAAATGGAAAATGGATTCAGAGTAGAATATAAGTTTGATAAAGGCTTTACTATTCCTGTATCATACACCATTTCAGATGAAAAGTTTGTAGCTTCAATACTTTATTCAGGCATTACTGAGGGCGAAAATCTGATTTCTACAATAGAATTTTTACCCTATTTCGGTACTGCAAGCACCAAATCTCAGGGATTTATGTTCGTTCCTGACGGTTGCGGTGCGGTGATAAAGCTCAATAACGGAAAAATCGATAGTGAGGTTTATTCAAAAAAGGTTTACGGAATAGATGAAAGTTTACCGAATGATATCGTTACCACCCGTGAGGAGCAGATATATCTGCCCGTTATCGGTATGAATAAGGATGGCGGCGCTTTTGTTGCAACAGCGACCGAGGGTGGAGCTGAAAGCTTTGTTGAGGCTTCGGTTTCGGGTGTTACAAGTGATTTTAATTCTGTGTATTTCAAAGCTATATACAGGGCGGCCGAAAACCTTTCTGTAATGAACGGTTCTTTGGGTACGGCAGGCTTAGTGCTATATTCTTCAGAGGAGCCTACTGATGCTAAGTCCTTTACTGTAGAATATAGCTTTACTCAGTCTGATAATGCCTCTTTAGGCGATATGGCAGATATAGTAAGACAAGAGCTTATTAAAACAGGCGCAATTGTCAAAGGTGAAGACAAAAATAAGCTTTATGTAGACTTATACGGCGGTGTTACTAAGCAAAAATCTTTTGTAGGTATTCAGTATGACGGTGTCGAAAAGCTTACTGAATTTTCAGCGGCTAAGGGTATTCTCAATAAACTTTTAGACTATGGCTGTGAAAACATAACTGCCGGATATAAGAATTATTCGAAAAATTATTTTGATGACAAAATAGAGGTTGATTTAACTCCTGCTCCTGCTATCGGCGGGAAAAAGGGCTTAAAGGAGTTTACTCAATTTGCAGGCGAAAAGAATATAGATTTTTATTTCTTCGCGGACTATTATTCCTTTAAGTCTACGGGCAGCGGTTTTTCAAAATATTTTGATATAAATAAGGATCTTGATTTAGGAGCAACAAAAATTTATCCTAAAAAAATAAATACAAATATACCTAATACATCAGCTGACCCTTATTATCTTTTAAAGCCTATAAAATTTGTTTTGGCGGCTGAAAAAATACTTAAAAGCGCAAATAAGCTTAATATCAGCGGTATTTATCTGGGTGATATTTCTTCAAGAATTTCAGGCGACTATGAAATAGGCAAAACAAAACGGAGCGGTGCAGTTTTACAGGCGCAGAAATCGGCAGAGATTTTGAGCGAAAAGTCGATTATGATGTCTTCGCCAAACCTTTATATGTGGAAATATGCTGACAGTGCGGTTGATTTGCCGACTTGCTCTTCCGCTCACCATATTTTCGATTACGATGTGCCGTTTTTGCAGATGCTCCTTAAGGGTAACATCCCTTATGCGGGCTATGAAATGAATCTTTATAATGCAAGCGATGATATGCTCCTAAAACATATTGCATTCGGACAGAATTTGCATTATGGATTTATGGCAGAGGATCCATCTGTATTGCAAAACACTAATTTAATAAACCTTTACGGACTTTCAAATGCAAAGCTTGAAGAAGCATCAAAAAATGCTAAAGTATTTGCAAAAGTTTATTCATATATAAAGGATTTAACTATTAAAGATTATATAAAATCAGGAAACGTTACAAAGACTGTTTACAGCGATGGTACTACAGTTTTAGTCAATTACGGCGACATCGATGTAAAGACAGACGGTGTAGCTGTAGAAAAAAGAGGCTATACAGTAGTTAAAAACGATAAGCCAGTCTTGACGGGAGGTGCGCTCGAGTGAAGGGTAATAGAGAGCCTAAGAAAAAGATAAATATTATGACTCTTGAACGCAAATCCCGTTGGTTTGGATATGTATTTTTAGCACCTTGGCTTTTGGGCGTGACCTTTTTCTTCGTAATGCCCTTTATTTCTTCGATAGGTTTCTCTTTTAAGCAAACCTCGATAGGTGCTACGGGACTCGTCCAGAAATGGGTAGGATGGGAAAATTTCAAGTATATGCTGTTTGAAGAATCTACATTCGTCAGAAGCATTACCGAAGAAATTCAGGCTTTGCTTACAAATGTACCTATTATACTCATATTCTCACTTTTGATTTCGCTTTTGCTTAACCAGAAATTCAGGGGCAGAATTTTTGCCAGAAGCCTTTTCTTTATCCCTGTTATTATCGCTTCGGGACTGGTAATAAGTGTAATCCAGAATGATGTTTTCACCAAAACCGGTATGAGGGGCGATGATTCTGCTATATTTCAGGTTGGAGTGGTAGCAGATATTCTCGAAAATATGCAGATTGACAGCAGTATTATCAATTTTTTAACTACTGCCGCCTCGCAGATTTTCGATTTGACCTGGAAATCAGGTGTGCAGATATTGCTGTTTTTAAGTGCTCTGCAGAGAATACCTGTTACTTATTATGAGGTTGCCTCTGTTGAGGGAGCAAATGTATGGGATGCTTTCTGGAAAATAACCTTTCCAGTATTAACTCCCAACTGCATACTCGTTACAGTTTATACTGTAATTGATACCTTTACCGATTCTTCGAATATAGTAATGAAAGGTATAATTGACCGATTCAATGATATGAAATACGGATATGCTTCTGCCTCTGCGGCAATATATTTCCTTGTTATTTTAGTGCTATTAGGACTTATTATGCTTATCTTCGGCAGAAAGGTAGACTATTCTGTATGATTAATGCGAAAATTTTAAAGGAGGGGAAAATAAAAATGCATATTTCTAAAAGAAATAAGCAACGTATCGGAAAAATTGCTTTTGCCATTTTCAGAACCGCTTTTTTGATCGGTATGGCTTATGTACTGCTGTTTCCGCTTATCGTAATGCTTACCCGCGCGATAAGACCGTATACCGATATGTATAACCCCTCTATTGTATGGATACCTAGTGCAATCACCTTTGAAAATTTTAAGCATGCTTTAACAGCGCTCGGAGATTGGTCCTCTATTTTCAGAACTCTTAGAATTGTTCTTATAAGTACGGTTCTTTCTATGTTCACTTGTTCTATGGCAGGCTACGGTCTTGCCCGTTTCAGAATCAAGCTTTCAGGAATTTTCGTGATTTTGGCGGCGGTGACCGTAATGGTGCCAATTCAGACCTATGTAATACCGTTATTCTTTAAATTCAGGTTTTTTGATTATTTTGGAATAGGTTCTCTGATAGGTTTGTTTACAGGCGAAACTCTATCCGCAAATCTTACCACCTCAGAATTTATTTATTATATATTAAGCATTCTTGGTGTTTCTACCAGAAACGGAATCTTCATTCTACTCTTTATGCTTAATTATAAAGGAATACCTAATGAGCTTGAAATGGCTGCAAGGGTTGACGGTGCAGGAGAATTCAGAACTTATTTTCAGATAATGCTGCCAAATGCTTTGCCAAGCTTTGTTGTTACCTTTGTAATGTCAATGGTATGGCTCTGGAACGATAGCTTTTTCCCGAGCATTGTATACCGTCAGGATTTCTTCCTTTCCAAAAGAATGGCAGACCTGCGAGTGCTGGCTACTGAGGCCATGGGACTGAGCAATTATGCTACAAACCTATCGGAAACCGGCGTTATGTTTGCGGCGTGTTTGATATTTATTTTACCGCTACTGATTATGTATATGTTCGTTCAGCGTTTTTTCATACAAAGCGCGGAGCGTTCCGGAATTACGGGATAAAAGCCAAAATTTTTAAAGGAGGTGATGATATTGAAGAGATTGTTATTATTAGGCATATGTATTGCGGTTTTTCTCAGCGGATGCAGCGGTGCTGATACGGCGCAAAGCGAACCATCTGCCTCAAACTCTTCAATACCGAGTGAACAAAGTGCCGTAGAAACAGCTTCTCAGGACACGGCAGATATTTCGGGTAATGCTAAAGATAATGCGTATGACGGTGTGGACCGAACGGTTTTGGGCTCAATAGACCAGCTTAAAACCGATTACAAAAAGCTACCCGATATCGAAAATATAACACAGGCTCAGATTGATAAATGTATGTTATCGGATGGAATGGCGGTTTCGGTCACCAAGGATGCAAAATATAAGGCTAAAGGTGCCAATGCCGCAATTAAGATGACAGTTGTTAAAAATAAGGCCGCAGGGCAGGTAATCTTTGCGGAAAAGCTGAAAGAACCTTTAGCAAACGGACTTGACGAGGCAATAGTGCTTGACCCTGTGGACGGTTCGCTTGAAGGCTACGAGGGCATAAGATTTTATTTAAAGCTGAAACGCCCCGAAGGAAAAACCTACAGCGAGCTAAAACTCAGATTTTTCTTCGGCTCTTATTCATATTACCGCTCAATGTATGAATATACCGTAGTTTTACCTGACGGTGATTTTGACGGCTATGTTGAGGTTCCCTTTGATGAAATGGTCAATGGGTATAACGGTAAAAAAGCAGTAAGTATAACCAATATTGCATATTTTGCATTTAATATATCACTTGAAGGCAATGCCGAGGGATTAGAGGCTTATGTTTCTGATTTTCAGGCTTACCGAGAGTTATATTGGTAATTAAAATAATTTTATAAAGGAGAGTAAATCTATGCGCAAACTACTATCAGTAATTCTCACAGCAGCAATCCTTATAAGCTCTGTAAGTGTGTTAATGCTTACAGCGTTTGCAG
>JAZQIP010000065.1:0-29477 GCA_045541175.1 Acutalibacteraceae bacterium | reverse complement strand
TTCTTCACTAAAAACAGAGGTTTACAATCCGAAAACCTTCTTCCCTCACGCGGCGTTGCTGCATCAGAGTTTCCTCCATTGTGCAATATCCCCCACTGCTGCCTCCCGTAGGAGTCTGGGCCGTGTCTCAGTCCCAATGTGGCCGTTCAACCTCTCAGTCCGGCTACCGATCGTCGACTTGGTGAGCCATTACCCCACCAACTATCTAATCGGACGCGAGTCCATCTTACAGCGGATTGCTCCTTTGATAACAACAGGATGCCCTGTCGCTATGTTATGCGGTATTAGCAGTCGTTTCCAACTGTTGTCCCCCTCTGTAAGGCAGGTTACTCACGCGTTACTCACCCGTCCGCCACTAAAGTTAACAAGAAAATCCAGTAGCAAGCTACCTTCAAATCAGCGTTAACTTCCGTTCGACTTGCATGTGTTAGGCACGCCGCCAGCGTTCGTCCTGAGCCAGGATCAAACTCTCTAAATAATTATATCTCAACACCTTACGGCATTAAAATCTTTAGATAAGCTGTTAGCTCATTTACTTAATGCTGACGCATTAATAATTGTCCTTGATTTATAAGATTTCTCTTAAGAATCGTCGGGTCCTTATTTCTTCGTTGTTTAATTTTCAAGGTCCGTTTTGCGCTCCCCTTTTCAGGGCGCTCGATTATATTACCACAACACAACCTTTTTGTCAACACTTTTTTTCAAAAAATTTTAAAGTTTTTTTCATATTTTTTAAAGGCACAATATATTGGGTTTTAAGTTTAATTAAAACCACATTTTTATATCTTTTCATTCTTATTTTTTGATAAAAGGGTTAACAAAATCATCGAAAATAAAGCGCCCTGGATAATCTTTATTTACTAAAAATGTTTTTACCGCGCACTTTTCACATATTTCTTTTTCATTGGTTAGAGAAACGAGCTGCGACGTATTTCCCTTTAATCTTTTATAACACTCCACACATAATTTCATATTAATATCACCTCATATAATATTTTAAGGGAAATTCCCTTAAAAGTCAATAAGGCATTTTCCCTTAAGGCATAATATTCTTGGAGGGGATTTATTATGAGAAGCCGACTTAGGGATATGCGAGAAGATAGAGACCTATCTCAAAAACAAATAGCCGATTTTTTAAAAATACATCAAACCACCTATTCCGATTATGAATTAGGTAAACTTAATATTCCAATAGAGGTTTTAATCAAACTCTCAGACTTTTATAAAACCAATATAGAATACCTTTTATGCCTCACAGATGTATTCGAGCCATACAAAAGAAATAAGCCCCAATAAAACAGCAAGCAGGAAAGCAAAAACTTTCCTGCTTGTTTATTTACTATTATATTGTATATACATATATATTATATAAGGTACAAGCCCGACTGCAAAACCACGAAACCGTTATCTCCAGCCTTTACATACTGGTATACCGGCTCTTCAAATGTTTCATACTCGAAAACGCTATAGGTATTAAGGTTTACACGGATAAGTTTATTAGAGCCGCTATTGCTGACATATACATCCTCGCCGTCAACGAAAAGATTTCTCGGCTTATCAAACGGCGACTGATTACCGCCGATTCGCAGTTCCTCGCGCATAGTAGCAAGATTGTACCTGAGAAGAACATCACAGTCGGCATAGCTCGCCCAAAGCGCATTATTATACAGCATTATATCCGACGGTGCACAGCCTCTGTATACAAGACTGCCTTTCCAAATAGGGGTTGCATCTGCATCGATAAGCTGAGCGGTACCGTCGCTCTCAAGTAAAAGCACCTTGCCGCCTGTCAGCAATATAGATTTTGCGGTAATATAATTATCACAATAAGCCGCAACAGCTTTATAGTTACTACCAAACTTTGTTATAAGATACATATTCTTTGCGACATCGGTAATTCTTGCATTATCAAAAGATATCATTTTATATGCCACTATAACATTATTATCCACAGTATCCTTATGATAAGAAAATATAATACCGTTTGAAAGCGGCATTACCTCATATACCTCGCCGTCAAAAATCTTTTTCATCGCTTGCTCCTACACATATTATATATATTATATATTTAAGGCTCCTTTTTCGAGCATCTTCTGAGCCGCCAAAAGCACACCTGCTTTAGCGCTATGGAAATTAAGGCCGCCCTGCATCCAAGCGGCATAAGGCTCTCTCAGCGGGCCATCTGCCGATAATTCTATTGAAGCGCCGAGAGTAAATGCACCTGCCGCCATAATTACAGGGTCTGTATACCCCGGCATTTCCCAAGGCTCAGGCACAACAAAAGAATCAACCGGCGCTCCGCTTTGCATACCTTGACAAAAGCCCACCAGACCATCTGCTGAGCCAAGAGTGATACACTGAATAATATCTCCTCTTTTTTCAACACTTGTCGGGGTGACAGCGAATCCGAGCTTTTCAAACAAAGCTGCAGTATAAACAGCAGTTTTAACCGCCTCACCAACAACATGGGGTGCAGAGAAAAGTCCCATAAACAATTCTCGGCTATGTCCCAAAGTAGCGCCAACCTCTTTACCAACACCGGGGCAGGTAAGCCGCATTGCACATTTTTCAATAAGGTCAGCTCTACCTGCTATATAACCGCCTGTAGGCGCAATACCGCCACCCGGATTTTTAATAAGCGAGCCTGCAATAATATCTGCACCGATATCGCAAGGTTCCTGCTTTTCAACAAACTCACCGTAGCAGTTATCCACCATAATAATACTTTGAGGGCTAACCTCTCTTACGGCATCAATCAAAAGCTTTATATCGCAAATTCTAAGGCTCGGGCGGGTACTATACCCACGAGAACGCTGAATATAAGCCATTTTAGGCTGTTTTTCCTTTAAGGTTTTCTTAATTTCATCGATATCAGGAGTACCATCCGCCTTTAAATCGACCTGAGAATATTTTACCCCGAAATCGGCAAGAGAACCGTCGGCCACGCTATCAATACCGAAAACACCCGTTATAGTATCGTATGGTCTACCCGTAATACAAACAACCTCATCATTAGGTCTTAAAACACCGAAAAGCGCTACCGTCAAAGTATGAGTTCCGGATACAAAGTTATGGCGCATAAGCGCATCCTCTGCACCCATACAATCCGCCATAACCCTTTCAAGGGTTTCTCTGCCTCTGTCATCATACCCATATCCCGTAGAACCTGCCATAGCCGCCTCGCTTACTCCATTCTTTATAAAAGCAGACAGCACTTTGAGCTGATTATACTCGGTTATCTCATCAATTTCAGCAAACTGCTCTTTAATAGAGCCAAGCACAGCTCCATCCATTTTAAGCAGTCTTTCATCAATATTAAAAAAGTTTTTTATATTCATATATTTTTCACCCAATATCCTGCAAAATACTGCAGTTCAAATCCGTTTTTTTCGTAAAATCCTTTTACCTTGTCCCGACAGCAAACAAAAAGCTTTCTACCGTAGTTTTTTTGCATTATCGCTTTAAGTGCTACAGAACCATAGCCCTTTTCTTTAGCGGCAATACCGTTTATTATCGCATCATCACCGCTTTTAAAGGTGATAACAGCGCATTTATCCTTTAACGCAAAATAATCTGCACCGCCACGATTAAGTCTTCGGCAATAATCGACCGCAAAATACGGGTACTCAGGAAGAGACAGCCCCTTGACATCCAAAAGGTCATAGATTTCTTTACTCGAAACCATATCCCCGAGAGTTTCCCCCTCCACATCGCACGAGATACTCATTATATTAATTCGCTCTTGTGGCTTTCTACTCAAAGCACAAAGAGTTTCATAGTCGCTGAAAACGCAGGCAGGCGACATCACATCGACGAACTCACATAGTTCTTCAATATCCGCCTCGCAGTTATAAATTATCATATTACCGTCGGTCATAGCGATAACCGCTTTTGCATCGTCCTGCTGCCAGAACATAACACGGTCATCTTCCTGATAACAATCAAAAAGACATTTGATTTTAAGGCTTTCAGCCGTTATTCTATCAAATACCGGCAGTTTGCTTATAAGAGTTATCATTAAATTTCTCCGCCCGCAATTTTGCAAAGCATATACTCTGCAAGCTTTAAGGCATTTTCGCAGTCATTTATATCTGCAACACAAGAAGCGGTATGAATATATCTGCAAGGAACAGAAATTGCAATGGTTCTCACACCCTCGCCCGATAAATGCACCGTTCCCGAGTTATTACCCCCTGCAACAGCCGCTTTAGGCTGGCAAGCTATACCGCTATTTAGCGCCGCATTATAAAATTCGCGGTCGTAAACAGTAGCTCTATCCATAAAGGAAACTGCGGGACCAAGCCCTAATTTACAAACAGTATTTTCATCGCTCACATCGGCAATATCTGCCGCAGTTGTCGCTTCTAAAACAATTGCACATTCAGGATTTATACCA
This sequence comes from Acutalibacteraceae bacterium, assembly GCA_045541175.1. Taxonomy (GTDB): domain Bacteria; phylum Bacillota; class Clostridia; order Oscillospirales; family Acutalibacteraceae; genus UBA737. The sequence goes on along the minus strand of JAZQIP010000065.1, from coordinate 25,081 downwards.
AATGCCGCAGTTTTAGCACCGCGAAGACCGATTTCCTCCTGAACAGAAAAAGATGCGTAAAAATCGTATTCGCTTTCATTTTTTATAAGCTCGATAAGCACCGCACAGCCGATACGGTCATCAAGCGCCTTTGAAAGGATTTTATCCTCTGTTTTAACAAACTCGCCGCAAACAACCGCCCTGTCCCCCAAAGAAACAAGCTTTAAGGCCTCATCCTTAGAGGTAACACCTATATCTATATAAAGGCTGTCGGCACTCGGGAGTTTTTTGCGCTGAGAATCATCGGTCAAATGAATCGGCTTTCCGCTAATAGCACCGTAAATATTTCCGTTTATACAAACCCTTTTAAAAAGCAAGGCGGCAGTATCAATTCCGCCGACTGTTTTAAATTTAAGAAAACCGTCAGAAGTGATACTTGTTATAATAAGCCCCACTTCATCCATATGAGCATCAAGCATTATTTTCTTTGAAGAGCGGTTTTTGCCCTTTTTGAAAACAATTATATTACCGAGCGCATCGGTTTTATACTCACAAAATCCGTCTATCTGCGGTATAATAAAATCTCTTACTCGGCACTCATCACCCGAAACTCCATCAATAGAACAAAGTTTTTTAATAAGCTCAGTCATTCATAACCCCTCCCGACAAAATATATTCGCAGATAAGGTCACAAACGCTTTCCAAATCCTCAAGAGAAAGAATTTCAACATCAGTATGCATATTTCTAAGCGGAATAGATACCGTACAGGTGCGAACACCCTCACGGCTTATGCTTATCATATCGGCATTAGTACCCGTCCGCTCAGCCATAACCTCAACGGTATATGGTATATTTTTATCCTCTGCCGTTTTTATAAGCTTGTTTGTAACTTTGCGGTCAAGCGAGGGGGATGCTCCTATCATAGCACCGCTCGAAAGCTTTGCAGTATCATCACCCGAAATACCCACTCCGTCTCCAAAGCTTACATCAACTGCAATTGCCTCATTGGGATTTACCTTAAATGAAGCAGGACGGACTCCTCTCATTCCAAGCTCCTCACCGTCGCTCAAAACAAAAGCGACATTAAAAGGAAGCTTTTCGTTTTTTAGCCTTTTAGCAATTTCAATAAGACAGGCAACTGCCGCGCGGTCATCAAAAGACCTACCTGTCACCCTATCGTCCGAGAGGGCAAGCGGCTCATTATTAAAGGTCACATAATCACCGATACTGACAAGCTCTTTAGCCTTACTTCCAAGCAGGGTATCAAGCTTTATTTTGGAAATATCGGTATATTCTGTCTCTCCGCTTGACAAGTGCGGCGGAGTCGAACAAAAAACAGCGGTTATCTTCTCTTTTCCGTGAACAGTCACTCTGCGAGAGGGCAGAGCACGAATATCAATACCGCCCGATTTTTGCACAGTCAAAAACCCGTTATCATCTACATTTGTCACTATCATTGCAATCTGGTCAATATGCGCATCAAGCATAAGGGTGTAATCTCTGTCACCCATAATTTTTCCGATAACGGTCAAATTACTGCTTTTTTCACACTCGGCATACTGCGACAATAGCTCATAAGCCTTATTTGCGGCATCAGTGATATTACCTACCGAATCTACAGCAGATAAAGCAAAAAGTGTATCCTTAATACTCATTACAGTTTATTTACCAATTCCTTAAAATAATTTCCTCTTGCAGCAAAGTTGGGGAATGCATCAAAGCTCGCACAGGCGGGACTTAATGTTACAACATCGCCTTTTTTTGCATCCTGACTAGCTCTGACTACTGCCTCTGCAATATCTGCAACCCTGATAATTTCAGGATTACCTTTATAATCAGCACTGTCCCTGACCGCCTTTTCTATCTTATCAGCAGTATCTCCGCAAAGGTAAAGCTTTTCAACCTTTTCGATAACATACGGTACCATCGGCTCAAACGGGATATGCTTATCATAGCCGCCTGCAATAAGATGAACCTTTTTATCAAAAGCTTTAAGACCGGCAATCGTTCTTGTAGGACTGGAGGCTATTGAATCGTTATAATACTTTACACCGTCCACCTCGCGGACAAACTCAATTCTATGCTCAACACCGCCAAATTCCGCAGCCACTTTTCTGATAGAGTCTGCATCTACATAACCCCATACAGCCGCAATAGCGGTAAGATAATTTGCAACATTATGGTCGCCGAGAATTGCAATTTCGCTTTTATGCATAATCGGTACATCCATACCTCTGTATGCCATGTGGAGATTGCCCTCATCATCAAGCCAAGCACCATTATTAAGACGGCGCTCCATACTAAAGCCCAAAGACTGACCTCTTACGAATTTTCTAAAGCCCTCGGTAATTTCGTTATCACGGTTTAAAACGGTGCGAGAAAAGGCATTCTGGTGAAGAATAACATTCTTCTTCGCCTCAACATATTCGTCCATATCCTTATGCACATCAAGATGATTTGGGGCAACATTGGTAACCACCGCTACATCGGGACTTTTTCTCATAGAGATAAGCTGGAAAGAGGAAAGCTCTACAACAACAAAATCCTCGGCAGTTATATTCTCTATCTGGGGAAGCAAAGGGGTTCCTATATTTCCGCCGACAAATACCTTTTTACCCTCAGCCTCAAGCATTTTTGCGATGAGGGTTGTAGTAGTAGTCTTGCCGTCGGACCCAGTCACAGCAAATATCGTCGCAGGGCATAGGTCGAAGAAAACCTCCATTTCGCTCGTAATCGCAATACCCTTTTTGCGAGCCTCATCGAGCTCGGGCAGATTAAAGTTCATACCCGGTGTTCTGAAAATTATATCCACCTCTAAATTTTTAAGGTAATCCTCACCGAGTCTGAGCTGAGCACCTGCATTTTCGAGCTTTCGCGCAACCTCTCCGAGCTGCTCGCGGCTACGCTTATCACAAGCATAAACCTTAGCGCCTTTGGCTAAAAAATCAAAAATAAGCTGTGTATGGCTGACACCTATACCGCACATAGCAATTTTTTTACCTTTTATCTGTTCGAAAAACTTTTTGCAATCCAAAAAACTTCCCCCTAAAATATGAAAATAAACCCAAATTATTCTATTTTATATTATACTGAAATCCGTATAAAATATCAACATTAATTAATGAATAGTGAATAATTAATGTGTCAGCTTTGCGAACAATATATAGGTCGAGCGTTGCTCGACACCGAAATTATTCATTTTTCATTCTTCATCATTCATTATTCATTATTCATTAAATGTTTATCGCAGATAAACATTATTTCACACCGTTCCTCTGTAATACAGTCCCCTGGTATAAGGTGCATCGGGTGGCAAAGCTTTTTTATAAGCATTTATTATTTGCTCTATCCTTTGCTTTTCCTCATTTGTAAAATAAAGAACTATAAAATCAAAATTATCGGTATCCTTTTTTCGGTCAGCGAGCCAAATAGGCACCGAATTTAATAGCTCGCTGTACCCCATTCTGCAACGAACAGGAAACTCTATTCCCTTGCGGTCTTTAAGAGTACCCTTTTTATCGCATTTATCACAGGAAACACCATTTTTTAAAGGACAATTTTTAAAGAGCATAAGCGGAATATTACCGTAAGCTATTATACCCTTTTCTATCGGCGAATAAATCCTTGAGGTATCATCAATCAATTCTTCGCTTGATACCAAAACGGCACCTGCTCCCAATGATTTTGCGGTTTCGATACTTTCACTGTTTACAAGATTAAGCCCTGTATCTCCGATAATCAAAAAGCCCTCGGATTTTGCAATTTCTATTGCCGCCAAATTCCCGCAAAGACAGGAATTAAATCCTTTTTCTTTGAATTTTTTAAGCTTTTCGACAATTGCCTTTTCGCTTATTATTCCACGAGGAATATCGACTATAAGCAAAGCCTTTGTATCTATCTCTATCGGCTCTTTTTCAAGAGGATAGATTATACCATCAATACCGCTTAAATCATCGGGCAATTGTTCTTTGCTTTCAAGCCTTATATAAAGCTTGCTTTTATCAGGCTTTTTTGCGGAACGGTTTCCTTGCTCATAAGTCGCAACGCTCAAAATTATTTTTTTGTCCGCTCTCTTTTGATTAAGCATTTCTACCGCATCTCGTCTTAGAGAATTAAGTACTCCCGCCGAGACAAAAAGTCCGTCATCAAGCTTTATACCGCCACCCTCATCGTAATAAGGGGTCGAGCCGAATTTGGTTATATTTTTATATACACTATCATAATCTATAGGACGGTTTTGCGCCGTCTGAGGAATATCCCCGAAAGCGGTGGCCGAATTTTCCCCGTCAGACAGCGTCAGAGAAATCGGCTTATCCTTTATAATCTTCGCATTAAAGCTTATCGGTATACTCTGCCGTTCTGCGCGGTATAGCCCGTGAAGATAAGGAAAAGCGGTATCCGATGCCATAACATCATCTTTGGTTCTTATACCGAACATACTTTTGCCGAGCTTGTTTTCATAATACCCTGCCGTAAACCCCGAACGCGAGAAAACACTTTTCAAGGTATTTTCAAGCTCATATTCAACAGCACCTCTATCAAGTGCTTGTCTACAAGCGGCTGTTGCGGCGGCAACATATTCGGGGCGCTTCATTCTGCCCTCAATTTTAAAGGAGCGAACTCCTATTTCATAAAGTTCACCCAAATATTCAAGCAAAGATAAGTCCTTGAGGCTTAAATCATAGCCAGTACCACCCTTAGCCATAAAAGGCAATCGGCACGGCCCTGCGCAAAGGCCTCGGTTGCCGCTTCTGCCACCCAAAAAAGCCGATAGCAGACATTGTCCCGACATACACATACATAAAGCCCCGTGAACAAATACCTCTACCGTAATTCCAAGCTCATTCGCTTTTTCGCAAAGAATTTTCAGTTCTTCTTTCGACATTTCCCTTGCGGCTACAACCTGCTTAAAGCCTAATTTTTTAAGCGAAACCAAAGCCGAGGGGGAATGTACCGTCATCTGGGTTGAAGCGTGAAGCTCTAAATTCGGAATTTTTTCAAAAAGCAGTCTTGCAAGTCCTAAATCCTGAACTATAATACCGTCTATTCCCATATTATAAGCAGTTTTAGCTAATGAAAAAGCTGCCTCAAGCTCGTTTTCCTTTATAAGGATATTAAGGGTAAGGTAAACCCTCACCCCTCTTATATGGCAGTATTCTATGGCCTCTTTAAGCTCATCTGTGTCAAAATTTTCAGCATTTCTTCTAGCCGAGAAATCTTTTGCCCCAAGGTATACTGCATCTGCACCGCTTCTGACAGCGGCTATCAGCATTTCCTTATCCCCAACAGGGGCTAAAATCTCTGCTTTTTTAATATTTTTCATCGTTTCTACCTTTAAAATATAAAACTCTACTATAATAATACCGCAAAGTAGAGCAAATTTAAAGTATTTTTTGTTTACTTATAAAAAGTTAGTTGCTATAATATATGTAGTTTAATTTGAAACGGAGTTATTATAATGAAATACCTTGTTTTACTGTGTGATGGTATGGCAGATACCCCTAATTCTGCTCTTAATAATAAAACACCTATGGAACTGGCAAATAAACCTTTTATGGATAAGCTTGCGAAAACCGCCGAGGTAGGTATGTGCCGAACGGTTGCCGCAGGACTTAAACCTGGCAGCGATGTTGCAAACCTTTCGGTTATGGGCTATGACCCGATGGTTTGCTATACGGGCCGTTCCCCTCTGGAGGCGGCTTCAATTGGCGTTGACCTTTCTGATACCGATGTTGCTTTAAGGTGTAATATAGTTACCCTTTCAGATGAAGAAAACTATGAAGATAAAACTATGGTCGATTACTGTGCGGGTGATATTTCTACCGAAGAGGCGCACGAAATTATCAAAATGGTTGAAGAAAAGCTTGGCAACGAAATATATAAATTTTACGGCGGAGTCAGCTACCGCCATTGCCTTGTAGTTGCTAACGGTACTACCGAGCTTGGCAATATGACCCCGCCCCACGATATAAGCGGCAGAGTTATCGGCGAATACTTAAGCAACAGCGAAAATGCCGCACCGCTTATCGACCTTATGAAAAAAAGCTACGATATACTAAAAGACCACCCTGTTAACTTAAAGCGCAGAGCGAAAGGCAAGAATGAGGCTAACTCTATCTGGCTCTGGGGCGAGGGTAAAAAACCTATGCTCGAAAACTTTAAAGAGAAAAACGGCGTGAGCGCATGTGTAGTCAGTGCAGTTGACCTGCTTAAAGGTATCGGTATCTGCTCAGAAATGCAGACCCCCGAGGTTGAGGGTGCTACAGGCTACCTTGATACAAACTTTGAGGGCAAAACCGAGGCCGGAATCAAAGCTTTTAAAAACGGCACAGATTTAGTTTATCTTCACTTTGAAGCACCTGACGAATGCGGTCACAGAGGCGAAGCCCAGAACAAAGTAAAAGCCATCGAAGAAATCGACCGCCGTTCATTAAAAATTATGCTCGAATATTTGGACAACTGCGGCGAGGATTACCGCATACTTATAATGCCCGACCATCCAACCCCGCTTGATACCAAAACTCATTCTTCCGAACCCGTTCCCTTTTTGATTTTTGATTCCTCAAAGGCTCAAAACGGCGTAGAATCCTTTACCGAGGCAAACGCCGAGGCTACAAAAATTTTCGTTGAGCACGGACCCTCTATTATGAGCCGACTTTTGCAAAAATAAACGCAAAAAATTGTTGTTATGTAAACTAAGATAACCATAAAAGTTATCCACTTTATCCACTAAGTTATCCACCGTTTCAAGGGCTTGTCCTTATAAAAATGCGGTTTTTCCCCCAAATTTCGGTGGATAACCCTGTGAATTAAGGGGATAAACCGTTAACAATAATAATTTCACAAAAGAATTTATGTAAAGTGATTTTACTTTTTTCGACAAAAAAATTATTTTGTATAATGTCACGATTTTTGACAAATTTCTCTCAAAAAAATCTCTGTTTTAACATTTCGAAAGGCAAAAAATGAAAAGAACAAAGCTTATAGACCGCCGCCTTCCGGATTACACCCGCGGCGAAGAAATTTTTAATATGGTGTCCCATATTGTGGGCGGAGGAATGGGGATAATTATCTGCGCTCTTTGCGTTATAAAATCCTTTCTGAATCACGATGCATATCAGATAGTCGGCTCATTTATATACGGCTTTTCTATGATAATACTTTATACTATGTCGAGTGTGTATCATGGGCTCAAACACGAAATGGCAAAAAAGGTTCTGCAGGTCATAGACCATTGCGCTGTTTTTATCCTGATTTCGGGCACCTACACTCCCATAGCTCTCACTTCTTTAAGAGAATACAACACTGCCATGGGTTGGATTGTTTTCGGAGTGGTATGGGGTGTTTCGGCACTTGGCATTACACTTAATGCAATAGATCTTAAAAAATATAGTATTTTTTCTATTATATGCTACCTCGCGCAAGGTTGGTGTATAATACTTACAGGCAAAGCCGCTATATCTGCCATCGGAAAAGAAGGCTTTTTATGGCTGCTTGCAGGCGGTATTGCTTATACCCTCGGTGCGGTACTTTACGGAATCGCGGGTAAAAAAACTGTTCGCTATATGCACTCGGTATTTCACATTTTTGTAGTGCTAGGCTCAGTTTTGCAGTTTATTGCAATTCTTTTATATGTACTTATATAATAAAAAGGCGGCTATTGGGGCACCCTCCGTAAGGAAGGTGCCCCAAGGTGCGGCTCTTGTATCAAAATTAAATAATTGATTTGGGTAAGCTGTGTAGTTATTGGCTATGCCGTTTTTTGTTACACACCTTTTCAAAGTGTGTAACCCACTATGACACTTTTCCGGATTTTCTGTGTAAAGATGTCAGTGGGCAGTTAAAGCTTATATACATTGTGTCATTCAACATTGGTCTTGAAAATAAAAATTAAATATGGTAAAATATACTAGCCAAGTTATAATGATATTTAAAATCGAAAAACGCATATTGCATAAGGTTAGTATACCCTTTTTTCTTGAGCCCTGAATTTGATAAAAATGCAAATTCCATCGGCTCGAGTACATAGTATGTGTTTTTCGTATCGATATAGTTTGGCGACTATCGGAGTTTGCGTTTTTTGTGTGTCTGCTTCGGTAGGCGCACTTTTTGGCTTTAGGGGGTTACTTTTATGAAAAAAATATTATCAATAGCGTTGTCAATAGTGTTAATTTTGTCAATAATGCCGATAGGGTTATTTAGTATAACCGCAAGTGCGGCAACAAGCGATTATTATACATATTCCGTATCAAATGGTGAAGCTACTATTACAGATGTTGACACTTCGATCAGTGGTGATATTGTAATTCCCGAAACTTTGGGTGGATATCCGGTAACGAGTATTGGCGATTGGGCGTTTCATTATTGCATAAGCCTTACAAGTATAACGTTCCCTGATCGTGTAACAAACTTTGGTACAGGAGTGTTTGCAAGTTGCTCTAAACTTACAAGCATAACAATTCCCGATGGCGCAACAAGTATTAATAGCCATACGTTTTATAATTGCACAAGTCTTACAAGCATAATAATCCCCGATAGCGTAACAAGTATTGGTTATCAGGCGTTTTATAATTGCGAAAGGCTTACAAGTGTAACAATAGGTGATAGTGTAACAAGTATTGGTGGATATGCGTTTTCGGGTTGCGATAGTCTCACAAGCGTAACAATCCCTGATAGCGTAACATGTATTGGTGAAGGTGCGTTTTTTCGTTGCACAAGTCTTACAAGTATAACAATCCCCGATAGCGTAAAAAGTATTTGTAACGGTGCTTTTTATGGTTGCAACCAATTAGAAACACTTTGTTTTAATGCTATTAATTGTACAAAAGTAGACAGCGATGGTGATCCGGTTTTTGGTGAATGTCAAAATTTAAAAACTATTAATATTGGTTCAAAAGTAAAAACTATACCAAGTTATATTTTTTGGAGTTGCAAAAACATTGAAAACATAACAATACCTAATAACGTTGAGAGCATTGGAGATCATGCATTTTATGGGTGTTCAAACCTTGGAAATATAATATTAGGTGATGGGCTAATGAGTGTGGGTGAAAATGCATTCATTGGTACTGCATATTACAATAACGAGTCTTATTGGGAAGAAAATGTTATATATATAGGTGATTACCTGATTAAGGCGGATTGGAATAATTCAAAAGATTATCAAATTAAAGATGGCACTTTACTGATAGCAGATAAAGCTTTTGAATATGAATATATAAATAATTTAATAATACCTAATAGTGTTAAGTATATTGGATATGCTGCTTTTTTTGATGCTCGAATTAAATGTATAACGATTCCAGATAGCGTAATAAGTATTGGTGATAGTGCGTTTTGCTTCTGTGAAAGCCTTACAAGCGTAACAATCGGCAGTAGCGTAACAAGCATTGGTGCTGGTGCGTTTCAGAGTTGCGAAAGTTTAACTAGTATAATAATACCGGATAGTGTGAAAACCATTGGAAATTCTGCATTTTACAGGTGTAAAAATCTTGCTAATGTAAAATTGGGCGATAGTCTAACAAAGATTTATCCAGGGGCATTTGAGTGTTGCGAAAGTTTAACTAGTATAATAATACCGAATAGTGTGACAACTATTGCAAATTCTGTATTTAGAGAGTGTAAAAATCTTGCTAATGTAAAATTAGGCGATAGTCTAATAGAGATTTATCAAGGAGCATTTGATGGTTGCGTGAGTCTTGAGAATATAACCATACCAAATAGTGTCGCAATTATTTACGATGCAGTATTCCGTTCATGCGAAAAACTTGAGAAAATATTAGTGGAAGAAGATAATGAATTTTTTTCTTCGCTTGAAGGTGTTTTATATAACAAAAACAAAACAAAGATTATTCAATACCCGGCGGGAAACAGTAAGAAAAATTATATTGCTCCAAATAGTGTTACAGAAATAGGAATATATGCATTTTATGATTGCGATAATCTTGAAAATGCATCATTTGGTGATAATGTTTCAATTATCGATAAATATGCATTTTATGATTGCGATGCTCTTGAAAATGCATCATTCGGTGATAATGTTTCAGTTATCGATAAATATGCATTTTATAGTTGCGGTAATCTTCTAAATGCAACCATAGGAAATAATGTTATTAAAATTGGTGAATCTGCTTTTTATAATTGTAAAAAACTCGAAACCATTACAATACCAAATGGTGTTAATAAAATTTATGATTCAACTTTTTATAATTGTGATAGTATAAAAAGTGTAATGATACCAACTAGTGTGAAAACTATTGAAAATTCTGCATTTTATAGTTGTGATAACCTTGAAATTGTGGTTATGGAAAAAGGAGTTAAAACCGTTGCTGATAATGCGTTTTATAATTGCACAAGTCTTGCAAGTGTAACAATTCCTGATAGTGTGACGAGTATAGGTGATTATTCGTTTTATAAATGCACAAGTCTTACAAGCATAACAATCCCCGATAGCGTAACAAGTATTGGTGATGATGCGTTTTATGGTTGCGTAAGTCTTACAAGCATAATTGTTGATGAAAATAATAAGCAATATTCTTCACAGGACGGTGTTCTTTTTAATAAAACCAAAATAGAACTAATATGTTATCCTGCTGGTAAGAAAGCAACTTCATATATTATCCCTAATAGCGTAAGAAGAATAGGTGAGTATGCGTTTTATTATTGCTCAAGTTTTACAAGTGTAACAATTCCTGATAGCGTAATAAACATTGGAGAATATGCATTTTATTATTGCGAAAGTCTTAAAGATGTTTTCTATTATGGAAGTTCTACCGATGGAAAAAATATTTCAATTAGTAGTGGTAACAACTATTTAAAAAATGCCATTTGGCATTATAATACCTGTAAAGCAGAGCATACATATAGTAACGATTGTGATACAACATGCAATAACTGCGATTGGGAAAGAACCACAAACCACAGTTATACAAATTTCTGCGATACAACATGTAATGTATGCGATGACATTCGCGAAGTTGAACCGCATATATACGATAATGATTGCGACACAACATGTAATATTTGTGATTACACAAGAACAGTAACTAACCATGTTTATACAAATTTCTGTGATACAAGTTGTAATGTATGTAAAGCAATGAGAACTATTACTCATTCTTATAAAACAACAACCACAAAGGCTACAACTTCGAAGAATGGCAGCATTGTAAAGGAGTGTTCGTGTGGTAAGGTGGCAAGTAATACCGCTATTTATTATCCAAAAACATTTAAACTTTCTACTACAAGTTATACCTATTCCGGCAAGGAAAAGAAGCCGTCGGTTAAGGTATATGACGCAGCAGGAAAACTTATCTCGTCTTCAAATTATACTATCAAGTATAAGGATAATAAAAAGGTAGGTAAAGCTACTGTTACTGTAACATTCAAAGGTAATTATAGCGGAACTAAAACTTTAAGCTTTACAATCAATCCTAAGGCAACAACCGTTTCTAAACTTACCGCGGGTAAGAAAAGCTTAAAGGTAAGCATTAAAAAACAGTCTTCACAAACTACAGGTTACGAGATACAATACTCTACTTCTAAAAAGTTTTCTTCTAAGTATACTAAGACTAAGAAGGTTACAAGTTACAAAACAACATCAGTAACCCTTAAGAACCTAAAGGCTAAGAAGACCTACTATGTTCGTGTTCGTACCTACAAGACAGTAAACGGTAAGAAGTATTATTCAGGTTGGTCTACTTATAAATATAAGAAAACTAAATAACATAGAAAACAGGGCAAGGAGAATTTCTCCTTGCCCTGTTAAATTTTATTAAATTGTAATTTTGGAAATTTCCTTACGAAGTGTGCCTTTTTGCCGCCTTTATTTTTTAAATAACCTATCAAGTCTTTTAAGGCAGGATTTTATAATAAATACGCAAACTGTTATTTTGCAGAGTGACGCCGCAAAATAAATAAAATATGAAAAACCGTCCATTCGGGTAAAAAGTCTGCCGACTGTGATAGTAGAAACTGCCGCTGCATAAGGATAATCGAGCCGTCCTGCAAAATCTGCTCCGAACAGCAAAAGAGACGACAGTATACAAAGTCCCAAAATAATAAACCCTGAAGTCGCTCCGCAAAAAAGGGCGGTTTTTCGGCTTTTTTTGAATACAAGCACCTGATAAACCGGCAATAAAAGCGAGGGGAATAACAGCTCTGATATATACGGCTTTGCACCCGAAATAAATGTTTTTAAACTTGGGAGACGGAAAATAAATATATTACGGGGGCTATAATTATGAGCTGTTGCAAAAAAGAAAAATATAATCAAAGCAAAACAGAAAATAAAACAAAGCAGAAAAAATTTAAGACTATCCTCTTGCCGCCTTGAGCAAAAAAATGCTATAGCCAAAAGAAAAACAGAAAAAATTATAAATCTAGAGGTGTCAGGTAATAAAACCTCGCCTGCAAATTTTCCAAAATCATAAAAGGTATCCCCTGCGCAAAAAAGAGCAAAAACCGCAACCGCTATATACAAGATTATTGACAAAAGCTTTTTCGAAAAACTATTGATTTCATCTTGCAAAAACACCAAATTTACAAGCGGTAAAACCCCAACACAGAGCACAGCCGAAATAACCGCAACCGCCATATAGACAAGAAAGGTATACTCGTCGGCATTTTTTTGCGGTAAAATTATAACTGCATTTCCTAATATAAATAAAGCACATACCGACACAAAATGGGTAAAAAACAGAGTTTTATTTTTCATTTATATCCACCGAAAGCTGAAAATTCTGATATGCCTGATAATAATTTTCTTTTATCTTCTCAAAATCCTCAGGATTTTTATTATAAAGCATATTGCCTATACCGAAAATATCGGTTTTAGCCGTCTTTGATTTTATAAAAAGGCTCTCTATTTGATTTTTAATCTCTTTTAAATCTTTCTCCCCTGCAAGCCTTAATTCAATATAAAGCGTTGGGTTTTCTATTCCGTTCTTGAAAGTGAATTTTGAATATGCGGACTTTATTTTATATTCCACATCAGCAAATATATTCCCCGCTCCCTGAGTATTGGTTGCAATAGCATATATACTGCTTTGCTCGGCGGAAAGTCGCATACCCTTTTCGCCCTCGTTTAAAATAGTAATCCCATTAAAGAAAAATTTTTCTTCCTCAACCTCAAAAAAAGGCAGTGCCAACACCGAGACCGGCTTTTCTTTTATAGCTTCCACCTCAAAAAAGCGGTTTTTAAACTCACTACCCGTACGGTCGGTTTGTTCACTTTGCATACTCATAATATCATACCCCACCGCAACAGAGGAAATCGGCTCGCAGGAAAACAGTTTTTCGCAATTTCCGGTAGTTATAAATAGTGCCGAAAGTGTAATTTCATCGGTTTCATAACAAAAATTGCAAATTTCATTAAATCTATCCGAAGATACAGTTTGCCCGATAGCTATAACACCCAAATGGCTCAGCATTAAAGGCTGTGCCGTTTTTTTATAAGCATCCTGCAAAGCCTCTTTAACTGTACTGCCGCTACCTGTTATAACCTCAAGCCTTTTTTCAGCATCGGCATCTTCGGAATTTATCATAAGCGCCTCTATCAGCATTTTTATCTGTCCGTTTTGCTCATCAAAGCCAATTGCCGATACGATATATTCCGAAGCCTCAGCCGAAACCGCCTCTTTAAAGGAACAACCGCAAAGCAAAAAGGAAAACAGCAAGCAAAATAAAAAAGTAAACGCCTTTTTCAATTTTTCTTCCCCCTTTGGCGGATTAAATTCTCATTAAAAAGGGGTCTTTTCTTCATAAAGCTCCAAGGAGCACGCCAAAGGCTGTCCTTAAGACTTTGGGCATTTGCGTACCTTAAAGAAACGGTATAATCCGTACCGAAAGAGGAAAGCGAGATTATATGCATTATAACCACAGACATTCCTGCAATAAAACCGTAAAGCCCTAAAAGGGCGCTCAAAAAAACTAAAATCAGCCTTAAATAAAATACCGCGCCTTTAAGCTTTGGTACCATAAGTCCTGCAATTCCGCTTAAAGCTATGGCAATAAGCATCGGCGTGCTTATTATTCTCGCCTCAACCGCCGCCTGACCTACAACAAGTCCCCCTACTATACTCAGCGCATGCCCAAGTCCCTGTTGCATACGGATTCCTGCTTCTCTTAAAATCTCGAAAACAAAAATCATAATAATACATTCAGTAAAGGGTGAAAACGGAACTCCGCTCCTCAGCTTTGCAACCGCTATTGCAAGAGTTGTCGGCAAAAGAGAGCGGTGGAAGGTGGAAAGCGCAATAAAAATTGCAGGGATACCAATAGCAAGAAAAAAGCAGATATATCTTAGCATTCTACCTACACTGCTGACTAAAAAATTAAGATAATAATCCTCGTCCGACTGAAAGCTTTCTGAAAAAAGATATGGCAGTGTTACTACAACGGGTGTTCCGTCAACAACTAGTGCTATCCTGCCCTCTAAAAGCTTTCCAGCTACAACATCGGGACGCTCAGTAGTACCGCAGGTCTTGAAAAAAGAATATTTACTATCCCTTATCTGCTCAGCAATATAATTAGAATCAAGTATACCGTCGATATCAATTTTACTTATTCTTTTTTTCAGTTCGGAAAGCGTTTTCTCGTCTGCTAGACTGCCTAAATAGCATATATACACAAGCGTTCCCGTTCTCCTGCCAATCCTTTGCATTTCAATACAAAGGTCGGGGGTTTGCAGTTTTCGCCTTAGCATTGCAAGATTCAAAAGCGCCGCCTCATCAAAGCCCTCGCGAGGACCCTGTAAAACACGCTCATCCTGAGGCTCACTTATACCCCTTGTGCGCCAGCCCTTGGCGTCAATATTTACCGCCTCGCGGCTGCCGTCTATTAAAAGCACTGCCTCTCCGTATAAAAGTCCCTCTATTATTTTGTCAACCGCACTGAGCCGTTTTGCATCTCGGGAAAAAAGCACCTGCTTTTCGATATACTCAGCAAGACTGTCGCAGGCACTCGGTGTTTCTACCGTCAGCAAAGGCCTAATAACCGACTCATTAAGCTGACTTGAATTTATCATACCATCCATATATATAAGAGCGCAGTCTATATTATATGTGTTCCTTGATTTTATCTGCTTTACTCTCAGCACCGCATCCTTTTTAAAAATCTCTTTAAAAAGAGCTATATCCTTTTGCAAATTTCCCGAAAGGGATATATCCTTATAATCACTTGTTTGTCCCGACATATTATCACCGCGGTTAGTATATGGAAAAATTTGCGAAAAATACAAAACGGTGCGAAAGAGTCGCACCGTTTCACTATATAATTATATCTTCAAGCTCTTTTATATCCTTTGCAAGAAAATCCGCTTTTGCGTTTTCCAGTTCTTTTTTGCTACCGTACCCAAACAGCACACCGACCGCCTTTATATTAAATATATGTGCTCCATCAATATCATATTTCCTGTCCCCTACCATTAAGGCATTTTCGGTATCGAAAATTTTGCACTCTTTAAGCGCGTATTCAATAACCTGCGGTTTTTCGTTTCGGGTCTCATCCATAGTCGCCCCTGCTACAAAATCAAAATACTTATCAATTTTAAAATATTCAATTATCTGCTTTGCAAAAGGCTCTGGCTTTGAAGTGGTGAGAATAACCTTTTTGCCGTTTTCCTTCAATTTTTGGAGCATTTTATCAGCGCCGTCATAAATTCGGTTTTCAAATATGCCTTTAACCGAAAAATACTCACGGTAATATTCAAGCGCCTTTACCGCCTTTTCGTGCTCAAAGCCATAAAACTCAATAAAAGCATCTATCAGCGGCGGACCTATAAACTTGTAAAGCTCAGCTCGGTCCTCTACCTCGATACCGAATTTATTAAGCGCATATTTAACCGAATTTGTAATCCCGATAGCCGGGTCGGTCAAGGTCCCGTCCAAATCAAAAAGAATATACTTAAAACCGCTCATTTTACTCTCCTTTTAACACTTTTCAGGTATTATTTTACCATAATTCCGCCTTTTTTCAACATTTTTAAAAATTTTTGTTGCATTATGATTTATAATGTGTTAATATGTTTGGGTCATTTTAATATTTCTATGTGATGCTTGCAGGAAAAGCTTAGCTGCCGAAGGAGTAACACTCTCAGGCGTTCCTTTTGGAATAAAGACTGTAAGCGGATAGAACTTTGGAGAATTCCGTTAAATCGGATGCCGAAGGTGCAAAGCGCGAAAGTGCTAATCTCTCAGGCAAAAGGACAAAGGCTAACAAATCCTGATTATAAGGATTTTGTCTATTTTGTGCTGAGACCGTTTTGAAACGGTCTTAATTTTTTGTAATTTTTTTAAAGGAGAATATATAATGGAAAAATTAACAGAAATCTTACTGCCAATAGTGCAGAACATCAACGCCTATCTATCGGATTATATTCTTATAATCCTGCTCATAGGCACAGGTCTTTTCTTCACCATTAAAACCAAATTCGTTCAGGTTCGTTATTTCGGTCAGGGTATGAAGAAGGTTTTCGGCGGCATTAAGCTGTTCGGCGGCAAAAGTGAGGGTGGACTTTCTTCCTTCCAGGCACTTGCTACCGCAATTGCCGCTCAGGTTGGTACAGGTAATATCGTTGGTGCTTCAGGCGCTATTCTCGTTGGCGGTCCCGGTGCTATTTTCTGGATGTGGATTATAGCTTTCCTCGGTATGGCAACAATTTATGCCGAGGCAGTTCTCGCTCAGGATACAAGAATAACCGATGAAAACGGCGAGGTTCACGGCGGCCCTGTTTACTACATAAAGAAAGCATATAAAGGCGCTTTCGGTAAGTTCCTTGCAGGTTTCTTCGCAGTTGCTATTATTTTAGCTCTCGGCTTTATGGGCTCTATGGTTCAGTCAAACTCTATTGCCGAATCCTGCAACACCGCTTTCGGTATCGATGGTTGGGTTGTTGGTATTATTTTAGCAGTTGTTTCTGCGTTTATCTTTATCGGCGGTATTAGCCGTCTCGCTTCTGTTACCGAGAAATTAGTTCCCATAATGGCTGTTCTATTCCTTCTCGGCGGTGTATTTGTACTTGCTGTAAGAATTAAATATGTTCCCGAAACCTTCGGTATGATATTCAAGTATGCTTTCACCCCCGATGCTTTAATCGGCGGCGGTATCGGTTATGCAATTAAAACAGCTATCAGCCAGGGTGCAAAGAGAGGTCTCTTCTCAAACGAAGCAGGTATGGGTTCTACCCCTCATGCTCACGCTCAGGCTAATGTTGAAAAGCCGCATGACCAGGGTGTTGTTGCTATGATAGGCGTGTTTATCGACACCTTTATTGTTCTTACTATGACCGCTTTGGTTGTAATTTCTACCCTCTATGCAGGCGATGGTATCTTAGCAGGTCTTACCGGCGATGCTTACTCTGTTGCAACTCAGGGCGCTGCCGCTATAGTTTCAAAGACAAGCGCAATGCAAGTGGCTATCGGCACAGCGATGGGTACTGTTTTCGGTGCTGAGCTTGGTGCTACAATAGGTAATATATTTGTTGCAATTTGCCTTTTATTCTTTGCTTTCTCAACCATTATCGGTTGGAACTTCTTCGGCAAAATCAATGTTCAGTATTTATTCAAGAACAACAAGGTTGCTACATTTATCTACTCTGCAATAGCAATCGTGTTCATCTTCCTCGGCACTCTTCTTTCTAACGATTTGGTTTGGGAGCTTACCGACTTCTTCAACTATCTTATGGTTATCCCCAACGTTTTAGCTCTAATTCCGCTTGCTGCTATCGTTTCCTCTGCAGCTAATAATGCTAAAAAAGAAAGCAAACTTCAGTAAATTCAATAATACATAAAGCACAAAAGGCGACCTTTACGGTCGCCTTTTTTTAACATAGCCTCTCTGATGATATCAGGCCGCTCTTGTGCTGTCAATAAATTAATGCATCTTGCCCGACCTCAAAATTATTCATCATTTATTAAATGTTTATCGCAGATAAATATTAATTTACACCGCTTTGCCGATAACCGCTGTCATAACAGTAATATCATCCTCGTGATTATCGTTTCTGCGCCTTTTAGCGGACTCACAAATTCTTTCTGCCAGTTCCTGAGCCTTACCGTCCTTAAAAGCCTCTATCTCGGCGCGAATCCAATCAGTGCCGTTTCCCGTAGCACCGTCGGACAAGAGAACTACTATATCCCCCGACTTACACTTGATAGACGCCTTATCAAAGCCGATATCCCTGAGTATGCCTGCAGGCAAGGATGTGCTTTCAGCCTTTCCTGTTTTGCCTGCTCTGCGGACTATGGTAGGTGCCGCTCCCGCTTTATAAAGCTCGGTTTGACCCGTAAATAAATCAATGCTTGCAATATCTACCGTCGCAAGAGACTCATCGGTCGATTTAAAAAGCATAGACGAATTGAGTATTCTTAAAGAGCAGTCATATCCAAAGCCTGCCTTTATAAGTCTGCTCATAAGTCCTGATGCCATTGCGCCGTCTACCGCAGCTCTGCCGCCTGTACCCATGCCGTCACTCAGAACCATAATAAAATGGCCTCTGCCGTCATAAAAATATTTATATGCATCTCCGCACATATTAGAACCATCTGCAGAAATTTGCTCGACCCCTATATCAATACTAAGTGCCGCGTGCTCATTTATAACTATAAAGACATCTCCGCCCACTTCGCTTACGCGCGGAATATCAAAATCCCGTTCGCAGGCTATAGATAGGGCTTTCATCACCTGAAGCTTATTAATTATAAGCTCGGGTGTTTTTTTGAGCCTGAATTCCAAGGTCATTCTGCCGAACTTATCTATACGGCTGCAAGCCTCGTCCACCCGTATATCGAGATTTTTAAGAGCACTTGCAGATTTTTCTGCCGCAGTATTATCAAATTGCTCATCGTTTTTGAAATCAACACTCAAATCATAAAGCATATCGGAAATGCCGTTGAATTGGTCTGAAACTACCGAGCGCACCTCATCTATTCGGTTTTCAGCGGCTATGCGAGAGGCATAATCAGAATATCTTCTATATGCCGCATTTCCAACTCTGGATGCTCTCAGGCATCTGCCCTTAAATTCATCAGTAGCGAAGCTTTCAGGTGAGCATTCCCCCTGCTTTATTGCCTTTGTCATTTCGAGAATCGCTTTTACAGTATCGTCTCTTTTATTTTCCCAACAATGAACTCTCAGCTTACAGCTTGCGCAAGCATCCTTTTCCACCGCCGAGATAACTGTGCCGAAATCGGGAGCATTAATTTTAGATAGCTCTTTAGAAACCTGCTCAACCGTCTCTGATACATCTCTTAAAGCATTTGAAGCAAGTTCGAGCCTTAAGGTCAGGGACTTTTTAAGCCCCGTAGGCACTGCAACCTTAGATTGAGCCGAAAATATTTTCCCAAGATATATTCCCGCCTTTCTTGGAAGAACTAAAAATATTGCCGCACCGAGAGCGGTTTCAATAACCGTTCTTGACATCAACATAATATCCCCCGAGGAAACCGAGCCAATAAAGCTGAAAATAATCAAAACTGTCACCTGAGCATATTTCCCGAGAGTGCAAAATATACCTGCAAGCAGTCCCGCAAAGGCAAAGCTCACCCCGATATTGCTGTTTGTTCCGCCGAGGGTAAAGCTTAAAGCCGCCGCGGTTGAGCTGATAGCACCTGCAAGTATTCCACCGTATTTTGCGGCTGTTAATATAAGTGTTGCCGCAAGAATACGCCCGAGATTTATCCCATTAAGCTCAAATCCGCCAAGTCCTATAAGCAGTATATTTGCAAAAATAAGCAGTGAAGAAAGCTCTTCTGCCGAAAGCGAGGACTTCACACTCTCAAAAACCGCAAAGCTGCGAGCTGTAAAATATGCACCAGCCGCTGTAAGCAATGCCTCTGCGAGAACATCTATTATATTTGTTTCATAAGCTTTCAAAGCTACCGCAGAGGTAAATCCGCTTGCAAGCAAGGAAATAAAGGCTAAAAAATACGGGTTTTCCACCAGTTTTTTATAAGCACCCAAAAGAAGCTTTATTGCAAGAATTGCAAAAACTGCCGCTATATACCTGAAACCTCCGTTGCCTACAGCAGGTAGAAAATACCCCAAAAAAGCCCCTATAGTCGCCGCAGGAGTAAAGGTCAGCGAGCTTCCTGCTACCAGAGATAACCCGAACGGAAGAAGCCTTTGCAAAACCACCGCCCTCGATGCCATAACCCCGCATATCAGCGCAATAATATGTACAAAGGTTGCAAAGGTCATTTCCCTGATACTGAAATTTTCTGTCTTACTACCGATTTTAACCATATCTTTCAAATTTTCCACCGCCGTTTATATTTCATACCGCAACCATTATATATGGACAAGCTATTTGGATTTTGTCAAACCGTGCTGTAGAAAAAAATAACTTTTTAAGAGTTTTAGCAAGTTTAGTATAATTTTCCCTTATTGAAAGAAAATATAAAAAAAGGCGGTAGAGTTTAAATGAAAAAGAACATAAGAATTTTTATTATTCTTTTAGCACTTATTTGCAGTTTTACAGTGGCAGCCTCAGCACTTTCAAAAATAGGTTCTCGCTCCGAGGAAGTGCGTCAGATACAGTCTGTGCTCAAAACCAAGGGCTATTATACAGGAAATGTAGACGGTATTTTCGGAACTAAAACCAAAAATGCAGTAGTAGCATTTCAAAAAGCAAACGGACTCAATCCAGACGGCATAGCAGGTCCTAAAACACTAAAAGCGCTGGGGCTTTCTTCGGGAGGAGGCTACGGTGGATATTCTTCATCCGATTACGAATTGCTGGCAAGAATTATTTCAGCAGAGGCAAGAGGCGAGCCATATCTCGGACAAGTAGCGGTCGGAGCGGTTGTGCTCAACCGAATAGAGCACCCATCTTTTCCCGATTCGCTTTCGGGTGTGGTTTATCAGAAAGGTGCTTTTTCCTGCCTCGATGACGGACAGTTTTATGAGGCGATAGCAGATTCGGCATACAGTGCCGCTCAGGACGCTATAAACGGGTTAGACCCCAGCGGCGGTGCGATTTATTATTATAATCCTGTTAAATCCACCAATAAATGGATACTCAGCCGTAAAATAATCACCACTATCGGTGCACATAGATTTTGTATTTAGAATAACAATAAATCCACCTTATGAAAATTCTCATAAGGTGGATTATTCTTTTACTTTACTTTTTTTAAAACAATGGCACTTCTGTTTGGCAGATAGCATTTAAAACCATTCCAGCCGATAGGCGTGGTAAAAGTTTGGTACTTTGCAGAAGTATCAACACGCTCAAAGCCGCCGAACTCACCGTCATCAGAGGAAAGAACTACTTTATATGTACCCTCTTTTCCTACAGGAACAAAATACCCGTCAAATGATTTTGTCGGATGGAAATTAAATATAAATACCGTATCATCCTTAGTATAGATGAGAATTTTATCGTCCTGATGAAGCCATCTGTTTTCAGCAGGCAAATCAAGTATTTTCTCATCCTTGAGCAGTTTTATCATAGCTTTATCAAAAGCATTAAGCTCTCTGTATCTAAGGTCGGTATTATCCACCAGACTCCACTGCCTGCGGCAATAATGATAACTCCAGCCGTTGCCCTCGCGTGGAAAATCTATCCACTCAGGATGGCCGAATTCATTACCCATAAAATTAAGATAACCTTTTCCTGCCAAGGATGCGGTAATAAGGCGTATCATCTTATGAAGCGCAATTCCTCTGTCTATTATAGGATTGCCGCCGAATTTATTCATCCCGGTATACATATGTGCATCGCAGAGTCTGAACATTATAGTCTTATCCCCGACCAAAGCCTGATCATGGGACTCGCAGTAACCTATATTTTTTTCCTGCTCGCGGCAAGAGGTGAGCTCATACCAAAGCTTACCTATATCCCAATCATCATCGGAGTATTCCTTGATAGTCTTTATCCATAAATCTGGCACACCCATCGACAGACGGTAATCAAATCCTATTCCCCCGTCCTGTATAGGTATACACATTCCCGGCATACCCGACATATCCTCTGCTATTGTCACCGCACAAGGATTTATTTCGTGAATCAACTCGTTTGCAAGCTGTAAATATGTAACCGCATCGGTATCGGTGTTCATCGAAAAATACATACTGTAATTCGTGAATGCGCTTTCAAGACCGTGGTCGTGGTACAGCATTGAGGTCACACCGTCAAACCTAAATCCGTCAAAATGGAAAACTTCCATCCAATATTTAAGATTGGAAAGCAGGAAATGCAGTACCTCGTTTTTAGCGTAATTAAAAAGCTTAGTCCCCCAGGCAATATGATTTCCTTTTTCGCCCTCGTGGAAGAACTGATAAACCGTACCGTCGAACTCATTCAAGCCCTCGTTGGTGTTTTTTACTGCATGCGAATGAACAACATCAAGCAAAACTGCAATTCCCATTTTATGGGCAGTATCTATAAGCTCTTTCAAATCGCGACTGCTACCAAAACGAGAAGAGGCGGCAAAAAAGTTTGAAACCTGATAGCCAAATGAACCATAATAAGGATGCTCCATAATAGCCATTATCTGAATAGTATTGTATCCCAGCTCCTTGATTCTCGGCAGGATATTTTCGGTAAACTCTTTATATGTACCAACTGCCCCCTTTTCCTGCGCCATACCTATATGACATTCATAAATAAAGGGTGTTTTTTCGGGCTTAAAGCCCTTGTCGCTCCAAGGGAATTTTTCATAGGTATCCTCAATCTCAGCGCACCATAAATAGGTCTGCGGGTCTTGTACAACCCGCGTTGCATAAAGAGGAATGCGTCGCAGTATATTACCTGAGTTTATAACTATAGCCTGAACCTTTTGCCCGATTTTAAGCGCATTTTTACCCTTGAGATGCACCTCAAAAACGCCGTTTTCAAGTTTTGTCATAGGACAGCTTTCAATATCCCAATTATTAAAATCGCCTGTAAGATACATCTCA
This sequence comes from Acutalibacteraceae bacterium, assembly GCA_045541175.1. Classification (GTDB taxonomy): domain Bacteria; phylum Bacillota; class Clostridia; order Oscillospirales; family Acutalibacteraceae; genus UBA737. The sequence goes on along the minus strand of JAZQIP010000065.1, from coordinate 2,202 downwards.
TCAGCGGCAGGTGCCCACTCTCTGTAAACCCAGCCGGTGCGAGTACGGTGAAATCCGAAATACTTATACCCGTTGGCAAAGCTTTTCAGCTTCTTGCAGTCTCCTAAAAGCTCTTTCCTTTTATTTTGAAAAAGCGCTTTTCTCAAATCAATATCCTTTTCAAATGGCTCTAAATAAGGGTCGATTTCTAAAATTCTGCTTTTTGTGCACTGGCTCATTGTAATCCCCTCATCCCGTAATCTTAATATTGTAAAAACAAGGCTTATCGCTCTTGTATGAGCCTAATGTTTTACCATTAGGTTCCATAATGATATTATAACACAGCCAACAGGCTTGTTCAATATTTTCTAAAATAAAATATGCAAGGCAAGTCTGATAAATATCCGAATTCAATAAAAATAAAAGACAGAACCAAACTAAAAAGTTGAATTCTGTCTTTTGTACTTAAACTATTATGAAAGATGCTATATTACTTATGCCATCTCTATTTCTTTACTACGAACCGCCTCAAAATCCTCTTGGATTTCTTTAGAGGGCTCTTTTGTCAGTAATGAAACTACTATTATGCAAAGCGAAGAGAATATGAATGCCGGCAATAACTCGTAAATTGCAAAAATACCGCCCAGCTTACTGATAACCAATTTCCAAAGGAATACCATACCTGCGCCGCTGAACATACCTGCAATAGCACCTGCTTTATTGATGCGCTTCCAGAACAAGGAGAAGAGCATAAGCGGTCCAAAGGTAGCACCAAAGCCTGCCCATGCGAAGGACACAATCTGGAATATTACACTGTCTTCATCCAAAGCGATAATGATGCCAATCAAAGCCAACACCAAAAGGGTGATACGCGAAACAATCATAACCTGCTTGTCAGATGCATTTTTCTTAAAGATACCTTGGAAAATATTTTTAGAGAATGCCGAAGCGGCAATAAGCAGATAAGAGTCAGAAGAGCTGATAGTAGCCGCTAAAATACCTGCCATAACAAATCCTGCCAAAATAGCCGGCAAAGAGCTGGTCGCCAAAGTGATGAAAATGTTTTCGGCGGTGGATTTAGTCAAATGAGCAATCGGGAAAAGCTCGCGCCCTACAATGCCGATAAATACCGCAACTGTCAACGAAATAACAACCCATACGGTTGCAATACGACGAGAACGCTTGAGTTCCTCTTCTTTGCGGATTGCCATAAAGCGAAGCAATACCTGAGGCATACCAAAGTATCCCAAGCCCCATGCCAACATAGAGCAAATGGTCAAGAAGCTGTAATCAGAAGCTTCTCCGAACACAGGCTTGCCCGCCTCTATTAACTGCTGGCCGTTAGCATCTAAGGTCGGGGTAGCTAAACCGAAAAATTCTAAAAATCCGGGGATTTCTCTTGCATTATCCAAAACAGTACCAATGCCGCCAGCCTGTATTGTTCCTATTACAACAATCACAGTAAGCGCAATAATCATTACGATTGCCTGCATAAAGTCAGAAACACTTTCAGCAAGAAATCCGCCCAAAAGAGTATATAACAATACAAAAATTGCTCCAATAATCATCATTGCTATGTAAGGTGTGCCAAAAAGAGCAGAGAACAACTTACCACAAGTAACGAAACAGCTAGCCGCATAAACGGTAAAGAAAATTAAAATAAAAGCACCTGCAATAAACATAATGGTCTTTCTCTTTTCTCTGAATCTGTTAGAGAAAAATTCCGGCAAAGTGATAGAATTGTTTGCTCTTACGCTATATCTTCTTAACCTTTTAGAAACAATCAACCAATTAATATATGTACCTATTGCAAGTCCGATTGCAGTCCATGCAGCATCTGCAAGACCGCACCAATAAGCAACACCGGGCAGGCCCATCAAAAGCCATCCGCTCATATCAGATGCTTCGGCACTCATTGCCGTAACCCAAGGGCCAAGCGAACGTCCGCCAAGGAAATATTCCTCAGAGTTCTTATTTGCCCTCCTTGCATAAAGTATACCGATTCCGATAACTATTGCCATATATATAACCATGGCAATTAAAATTTGTATAGTATTTTTATCCATAACTATAACTTCCTCATCTTTTAATAAGATATTTATTCAAAATAATATATCTATAATAGCAGAAAATCAGATTAATTGCAACAAAAAATATGTCGTTTGGTTTTTTGAAAAGTTAAAAAGTAAAATCCCCATTCTTACGAATGAGGATTTTTGGTCG
>JAZQIP010000064.1:0-10787 GCA_045541175.1 Acutalibacteraceae bacterium | reverse complement strand
GGTAGCATTGCTAACAGAAAGGAAAGCAGAAATTAAAGTTACTGCAGGAGCAGCAATGTTGATGTACTTAGCATAAGCAGCAACCTGCTTAACATAATTGGCAGCAGCTAAAGCAGCAATACCAACAAGAAGCAGAATAAGGAAAATAGTTCTGCCGCCGTCGAATGCATCGAAATAGTTGGCGCTCTTAGATATTCCCATAAAAGAAACGGTAATGAAAGGCAGGAACAAAGAAATAACCATAACGCCAGCAAAAATTGCATTGATGTGTTTCATTGCAGTTTTCATTGATATTAACCCCCAAAAAAGTTAAATTATTCCGGATACATGCAATCCTGAGGAGAATCAAACAATCGTTTGCAGACTGCCATATCTCATATAATATAATACTAGAAAATGAACAATATTATGTAACGCATTGTTACAATTATGCCATTAGCACAATATTTTGTGTAAAAAAGTTTGTTTTGAACACAAAAACAGCAAGATACTTTCCAAAAAATATGTTTTTTTATAATACAATACTATTCACTGAAAACGAAAAAAGAACCAACCAAACGGTTAGTTCTTCTTTAACTGGTGCGGATGAAGGGACTTGAACCCACATGAGATTGCTCTCACTAGAACCTGAATCTAGCGCGTCTGCCTATTCCGCCACATCCGCATATTAAGTTTTTGCTCTCTAAATTTTACACGGTGAGAGCAACCGAGGTAGAGTTTACTTTCAGATAAATCTTACTTTTCAACTGATTCCACAAATTAAAAATGTTGTTTTTTACAACAGGATAATTATAGCACAAATACCGCAAAAGTCAAGGTCATAATTTATAATTAAAGTATATTTTTAAGTTGCGAAAGCGAAGAAATTTCATATTGGCTTGTATACTTTGCAGAACTGCCATCAGTGTTATACCAGCAGGTATCAATATTTGAATTTATTCCGCCTAATATATCAGAGCTTTGACTGTCGCCAATAATCAGCATACGGCTTTTATCTTTTTCAGGAATATTTGAAATAACATAATCAAAATATCCTTTTTCGGGTTTTTGATGTCCTGTATCCTCAGAGATAAAAACCTTATCAAAATAAGGACTTAAACCAGAGTGTTTGATGCGATTATGCTGTGTAAAGGAAAAGCCGTTTGTAGTAGCATAAAGCTTATAGCCCTTTTCTTTCAAATAATCGAGAATTTCGAAAGCTCCATCAACAGTGAAATACCCCTCAGCTAAAAATCCACAATAATCGTCAGCAACGGCTTTAGTATCAATAATTTTTCCGTAATGCTGAGCCAAGGTTTTGAATCTTCCTTCGAAAATCTCAGTTTTGGCAATTTCACCGCGCTCGAACTTTTCCCAATAGCTGCGGTTGATTTTTGAATACAGCTCAATTGCCACATTGTCATAAGGCAAATTATATTTTTTAAATACCTTTTGGGCTGCGGCAAATTCCGCTTTATTAAAATCGAGCAGAGTATTGTCAAGGTCGAGAAAAAGAGATGAGTATTTCATAATCAAATAATAATATTTACAATAGAAGCAATAGCGGATGCTACGGTATTGATTGTGCAGTAAAGAATTATACCGAGTGCAAGCATACCGCCCGATGTTCCGCCAACAGAGGTCAAACCGAAACGATAATAACGGGCATCGGTTTGCAATTGACGGTATTCATAAATTTTTGATATACAATGCTCTTTATACCAATGATAACCATAGATACCGCAGATAATACAGGTGAGCAAATTAGCTATATCCTCAACCAAGCTTACAACATAGGTGATAATAACCTCGGAAGTTGGAATATTGCTGAATATTGAGATAACAGATTCGATATCCGAGGCAATTAAAGCGTTTTCCAAAGCTTCTATAACCTCTTCGGAGTAAGAGGGAGAAAAAATACTAACAATAATTGTAATCAATGCTCCTATTACGGTTAATATAGTAGCGTGTTTATACATTTTTCTGTGAAAAAACCAGATTGCCGCACCTAAAGGGCCTAATAGAATACTCAAAATGGCGACAGGCCAGCACCAGGAAATTTTGGACATAGTAATCTGCATTTTTGCAAATTTCGGTAGTATATTATTTGAATTTTTGCCTATGTAGTCAGTCATTTCATCTGCAGTAATACCGTTAAAATCAATGCCGTCATATCCGTTTGACTGACTATAGCTTTTATTTTTGAAATCGGGCTGCTGCTCAGGTGCGGTTTGAGAATACTGTTTATTTTCGGTCGAGGCAGGCTCTTTGTCAAATTTGAGCTGAGTGCCGCAATTCTTACAGTAAATATATTCTACTTCGTTTTCGGTAGAGCAATTTGGGCAATAATTTTTATCCATTTTAAAATCTCCTAAATAAACATTACTAATATACTTGGTAAATACTGAACAGCAAGCAGACCAATCATAAAGAAAATCAGGCTGACGCCACCTTTTTTGCGGTAATCGTAGTCTGCATCTTCGCTTTCGGCATTGATTTTTTCAATAGACTCTATTGTATATTTTTTATAGAGATAATCACCAAAAAAACCGCTTATAAATCTGATCGCAAGCTCGAAGGCAAGCCCTAAAAAAGCGAATGCTAAAACCGAAGCTCCGATAGAGCTTATATTTTTTGTTAAAACACTTGCAAGCTCGCTGTAGTTTGATGCGGTAATACCCAGGGCATAAATCGCTTTACTTAGCGGGTAGGTGAGAAGGGTTGCCAAAACGGACAACACGCCTGCAACTATTCCGTTTTTATACATTTTGCGCGAAAGCATCCAAGGGCAGGGAAATAGGAAAGCCATCCAGTTCCAAGAAGTGCGGTTTTTGCCGTTTAGTGCTGCAAATTTTGGAATATATCGTTGAGGATTATTTGCAACAAATCTTTTTGCATTATCTGCGGTTACATTTTTTGATAATTTATAATCAGCAGGAACACCGCCTAAAAAATCAAAATTCTCATAGCCGCTGATTCTTGAATAATTCGGTGCTCCGCATTCAGGACATCTAGGATAAGAAGAATTATAGCTTTCGCCGCACATTTTACAAACAGTGTCTTCACTATTAATACTTTTTGCGGAGTCGGTTGCAGTATTTTCAGTGTTTTCTTTTTCGATTTTTTGATTGTTTTCTCGGGAGTATTGCTGGGGCGTTCCGTGAAGCTGCTCTAAAGCGCAGTGCCCTAAAGCATTATAACAATCGCGGTGGTGCGGTGCACCGCACACAGGACAATAAACAATATCATCTTCCGCAAATAAATATGCGTGACATCTGCTACAGCTATCGCCGTTTATTTCTAAACTCATATAAATGAACCTCTGTAATCATTGATTTTTTGAAGAACCTGCTCGAAATATTCGTTTCCATAGTTATGGAATTTTTCATTTTTAATCATTGCGCACAGTTCTTCTTTTGTTACCCATTTAGCCTCGGCAACCTCGGATTGCTGAAGAGTAAGATTTTTTGCAGGGGTATCGCAAATGGTTAAATAAACATCCAAAAATGAATTACGTCTTTTTATACGAAGGATATTTTTAAGGCTTTGCTTATCTGTACTTATACCCAGCTCTTCAAATAGTTCCCTTGAAGCGGCGGTGAAGGAATCCTCACCTGAAACTGCTGCTCCGCCTGTAGCCGCCCATTCGCCCGGCATTAATTTTTTTTCATCCGACCTTCTTTGTATAAGAAATCTGCCGTCGGGGGAAATTATCCATATATGAACCACAAGATGATACTCGCCATTTTTTAAAAAGGAATGGCCTCTGAGTGTGGTTTTTCCTGTAGGGATACCATTTTCGTCAAGTATATCCCACTTTTCGGTTATCATAGTTTTTTCACAACCTTGCAAACAGTGTTTTTTGCACTGAATATCATAATACAGTATAATTATAACAGTATTATGAATTTTTTTCAACATTTTATATCTTAGGTATTGTAAAAAATAAAAAAATGTGTTAAAATAGGTAAGTCAATTGATTGCGTACCGTAGTGTGCGAATGGGCGGGTCCTGTGCGATAGGACGCTACGAACCATGTCAGGCGGGGAACCGAGCAGCATTAAGTGGTTTTTCCTGTGCGCCGCAGTAAATCGGTTCATTCGTACACTATAGTACGCAATTTTTATAGTTTTTTAAGAACAGAGGTGCAAAATGGCTTATCAGGCGCTTTACAGAAAATACAGACCTTCAACCTTTTCTGATGTTGTAGGACAGGAGCATATTACCGAAACCTTAAAAAATGAGCTGGCAGACGGAAAAACTGTGCATGCTTATCTTTTTACAGGAACAAGAGGCACGGGAAAAACAAGCTGTGCTAAAATCTTAGCAAAGGCGGTCAATTGCTTATCTCCGAATAATGGCGACCCTTGTATGGAATGCGAGAACTGCCGCAATATTACCTCGGGTGAAAATACAGATGTAGTTGAAATAGACGCTGCTTCGAATAATAGTGTTGACAGCATAAGAGAGCTTAGAGATATGATAAGCTTTGCGCCTGCAAACTCTAAATACCGCGTTTATATCATAGACGAGGTTCATATGCTGACTATCAGCGCTTTCAATGCTTTACTAAAAACACTTGAAGAACCGCCGGCTCATGTAATTTTCATTCTTGCAACTACCGAAGTTCATAAATTGCCTGCAACCATTCTTTCGCGTTGCCAGCGTTTTGATTTCAGAAGAATTGATTCTGCAAAAATTTGCGAAAGAATCCAGTATATTGCTGATAAAGAGGGACTTACTGTCACCGATGATGCTGCGTCTTTAATTGCTGCTGCGGCTGATGGCGGTATGCGTGATGCTTTATCAATTCTTGACCTTTGCGCATCAAGCAGTAAAAACATAGATGAGGCTGTTGTAGAAAGTGTTTGCGCTATGGCGGGCAGTGATTATTTATTAGAGCTTGCCGATGCGATTAAAGCTAAAAATACCGAAAATGCGCTTATGCTGATTGACAGGCTTCATAATTCCTCGGTAGATATGCTAAGGCTTTTATCCGAACTTACTTCTCATTATCGCGACCTTATGATAGTGAAAACAGTTAAATCTGCTGATAAGCCGATAGTTTGTTCTACAAAACGCTTGAAAGCTCTAGAAGAGCAAGCAGCAGATTACGATATTAAAGATATAATGTATTGTCTTTCTGTTTTGCAGTCGGCTTTTGCGGCAATGCAAAGCTCTAATAGACGCTGTGAGATGGAAATGACCGTTATCAGAATGTGCGATTTATCTCTTTCGGGCGATATTGCGGCATTAGAGCGAAGAATCAGCGCTTTGGAAAAGGGTGGAGTTGTAATTAAAAACGCACCGATTCAAACTGCCCCTGCAAAAAAAGAAACAGAGCCAAAGCCAGAACCTAATGATATTGATGATGATGAAATTCCGCCCCCAACTGATGAATTTGAAGCGGCGGCACCCTCGGAAGAGGAAATACCTGAAGAGAGTGTGCCTGTTTCTAAACCGGTTCCTTTGCAGGACGGAGTGACTCCTGTTTTTGAATGGGGAGAAATTCTTAAAAAGGTGACAGTTTACTGTCCTTTGATAGCGAGTGTTATGAGAGATTCAAATGCATATATCAAGGGTGATTATCTGCTTATAGATGCGCCTAACAGTCAGTTCAAATCTCTTATTAATACAGGTAATCCTTTGTATAAAAACAGTATTAGAAAAGCCACTCAGGAAATTTTAGGTCAGACCTATAAGCTTGGTCCTTATACACCTCCTAAAAATACCGATGAAAGTGACCCGCTGGCGGCTCTTGCTGACAGACTCAAAAAATTTGAAATAAACTAAGAGGAGAATATAAAAATGAAGGTTAGAATTCCCAATTCCGGCGGTCCCGGAAATATGAATCAAATGTTGAAACAGGCTCAGAAGATGCAGGCTGATATGGCGGCATTGCAAGAGGACCTTGAGCAAAGAGAGTATACCGCAACCTCAGGCGGCGGTATGGTTGAGGTTACTGTTGATGGAACCCATCTCATCAAAAGCATAAAGATTAATCCTGATGCTGTTGACCCAGAGGACATTGAAATGCTCGAGGATTTCGTAACTTTGGCTGTTAACGAAGCTATTTCAAACGCTATAAAGACCTCTGAGGAGGAAATGGGAGCTATAACCGGCGGTCTTAATATGCCGGGTATGTTCTAAAATTATGGCTAATAATATTATACCCTTAAATGAACTGATTTCTCAGTTTGAAAGATTGCCCGGTGTCGGTAAAAAAACTGCTCAAAGACTTGCCTACAGCATTTTAGAGCAACCGCCCGAAAGAGCGGAAAAATTTGCCGAGGCGCTTGTTAATGCGCGCAAAAAAATTCATTTTTGCAAGGTTTGTCAGGCTTTTACCGATTTAGAGGTATGTTCAATCTGTGGAGATGAAATGCGTGACCGCTCTGTGATATGCGTTGTTGCAGAGCCTAAGGATGTTATGGCATTTGAGCGTACCCGTGAGTTTGGTGGAGTTTATCATGTGCTTCACGGCGTTATTTCTCCGCTTGACCATATAGGACCAGACCAATTAAGAATTAAAGAGCTTATGGCGCGTCTTGGCTCGGGTGAGGTTAAAGAAATAATAATGGCAACTAACCCCACAGTTGAGGGTGAGGCAACTGCAAGCTATATATCAAGACTTGTAAAACCAATGGGGGTTAAGGTTACCCGTCTGGCATACGGTATACCTGTTGGCAGCGACCTTGAATATGCAGATGAATTTACCCTTGCCAGAGCTTTAGAAGGTAGAAACGAGATTTAGGAGAATTTTATGACTCAGGAAAAAATTGACCGTATAAATTTTCTTGCCCGTAAGAAAAAGACCGAAGGACTTAGCGAAGAAGAGCTTAAAGAACAAGCAATACTCAGGAGAGAGTATATTGACGGATTTAAAGCATCTCTTGTTTCTCAACTCGAGAACACATATATTGTCGAGCCTGACGGTAGTAAAAGAAAGGTAACTCGCATAGATGAAGATACTGCTAACTGATTGCGCAACTGTCAAGGCCAATAATGACCTTTCACTTGAAATTTTTAAAAGCTTTGGTGATGCGGTTTATTATGAAAATATAAGCCGTACTGACCTTATTAAGGAATCGGCTGATGCGGATATAATTATATGCAATAAAACAGTGATTGACCGAGAAATAATGGAGAATGCAAAAAAGCTTCGTTATGTCGGTCTTTTTGCTACTGGTTATAACAATATTGATATTTCTGCCGCAAAAGAAAAAGGCATAACTGTTGCCAACGCAGGCAGCTATTCTACTAATGCTGTTGCCCAGCAGGTTTTGGGTTATATTTTAGTTCATTATACTAAGATACCTCAGTATAATGATTTTGTTCACAACGGCGGTTGGAAGAATGCCGAGGTATTTTCGCCTCTCGTTTTTACAGGTGATGAAATCTATGGTAAAACCCTTGGAATTATAGGCTTTGGCAGTATTGGCAGAGCAGTAAAAAAAGCCGCAGAGGGCTTTGGAATGAGGGTTTTGGTTAATACAAGAACGATTAAAAATGAAAGTGAAGCAGAGTTTGTCGATTTGGACACTTTGCTCAGAAAATCCGATATAGTTACTATTCATTGTCCGTTGAATGAGCAAAGTGCTGATATGATGAATAAAACTGCTTTTGAGAAAATGAAGCAGGGCGCTTTCTTTATTAATACCTCTAGAGGCGGTACGGTTGATGAGCAGGCGCTTTTTGATGCGCTTGAAAGCGGCAAGCTCTCAGGTGCGGCGGTTGATGTGCTAAAAAAAGAGCCTATGGATAAAGAATGTGTACTAGCAAAAGCGAAGAATCTTATCATAACACCTCATACCGCTTGGGCACCTCTCACTACAAGGGAGAGAGTTGTTAAAATTGCGGCTGATAATATAACCGCGTTTTTAAATGGCAATCCAACTAATAAAATAGTTTAGCTTAAAAGGCAGGGAAGTTTAATGTTTTCAAGACTCAAAGGCATCGGTATTTTCGGTATAGATTCTTATATGATTGAAATTGAAGCTGATGTATCGGGTGGACTTCCTGCTTTTGATATTGTGGGTTTGCCTGATGTTGCGGTAAAGGAATCGCGTGATAGAGTCAGAGCCGCAATAAAAAATTGTGGTTTTAGGTTTCCTGTCGGGCATATAACAGTCAATTTAGCACCTGCAGACCGTAAAAAGGAAGGTTCGCTATATGATTTGCCTGTGCTTTTGGCAATTTTAAAAGCATCCGACCAGCTTAAGGCAAACCTTGATGATGCTATTATCATCGGCGAGGTAGCACTAGACGGAAAAATCAGAAGTGTCAACGGTGTGCTTGCTATAACTATTACCGCTCAGCAAAATGGTTTTAAAAGTATATTTGTGCCGAAGCAAAATGCGGCAGAGGCGGCAGTTATTGATGGTATTGATATTTATCCTGTTGATAATTTAAAAGAGCTTTTAGACCATTTGAACGGGGTTTCTTTAATTGAAAAAGCTCCTGTTAATGATTTTTCTGAGCAGATGAACATAGCTATTCCTGATTTTAGTGAGGTCAAGGGACAGATTGCTGCCAAAAAGGCATTAGAGGTAGCTGCGGCTGGCGGTCATAATTTGCTCATGGTAGGCCCCCCTGGCTCGGGAAAAAGCATGCTCGCTAAGCGTCTTCCGGGAATTTTGCCTGAAATGACCTTTGAGGAATCTATAGAGACCACCAAGATTCATTCGGTTGCAGGAGCGCTTTCAAAAGAAAAGCCTTTTGTCACCGAAAGACCGTTCAGAGCACCGCACCATACAGTTTCGACAGCAGGTATTGCTGGTGGAGGTACTGTGCCTAAACCGGGAGAGATTTCTCTTGCTCATAATGGAGTTTTATTTCTTGATGAGCTTCCCGAGTTTAAAAGAGATGTTATGGAAGCTTTGAGACAGCCTCTTGAGGACGGAAAGGTTACTATTTCGAGAGTTTTCGGCTCGCTTACATATCCAAGCTCAATAATGCTTGTAGCCGCAATGAATCCTTGCCCCTGCGGATTTTTTGGTCACCCTACAAAGCAATGCACCTGTTCTCAAAACAGCGTTCATAGATATCTTAATAAAATATCAGGACCGATGCTCGATCGTATCGATTTGCACGTTGAAGTACCGCCTGTTGATTATTCGGCATTAAGCTCAAACGATAGGGAAGAAACCTCGGCAGAGATTAGAAAAAGGGTAAATCGAGCTCGCAAAATCCAGACCGAGCGTTATAAAGGGACTGATATTACCTGCAATGCAAGACTCACCCCTTCAATGCTTAAAAAGTATTGTGTTTTAACAGAAGATGCATCTAAATATTTAGCTCTTTCTTTTGAGAGACTCGGAATGTCTGCCCGAGCATACGACAGGATTTTAAAGGTTGCGCGGACAGTTGCAGATCTTGCAGGTAGTGAAATTATTGAAAAAGAGCATATTTTTTCTGCGATTTCTTTCAGAAGTCTTGACAGAAAGTATTGGGGAATATAAAATATAGCGGTAGTTTTTTACCGCTGAATTTGGGGTTGTAGCTCAGTTGGTAGAGTGCCTGGTTCGCATTCAGGAGGTCGTGGGTTCGACTCCCATCAGCTCCACCAGTGGCAGGCTGCCACATCCAATCCGTCCAAGGTTCGTACAAATCCTAAACTTGTACCACGGGACAGGAGTTCGGGTGTTGTGCGGTATGCTCCACCAGCCGAGGGGCTCGGCACCCAATCCGTCTTAAAGTCTTATGCTAATTTAAGTTTAGCGACTCGACCGAAAGATTAGGATTTTGTGCTAAAGCTCCACCAGAAAACCGACTTGTTTTTACAAGTCGGTTTTTTATGTTCAAAAATTATTATTGACTTTTCCTGACTTTTGTGTATAATAAAAGTCAGGAAAGGTCAAAAAGAGGTGTAAAAATATGAGAATGAGTGATTTAATTACCAAAGAAATAATAAGAATGTTAAATGAATCGGAAGAAAATGTTGCCGAAATACAAAGAAATGAATTTGCAGGACTTATAGGCTGTGCCCCAAGTCAGATAAACTATGTATTATCATCTCGATTTACCCCCGAACACGGTTATATTATTGAAAGCAGACGCGGTGGCGGCGGATATATAAGAATAAAACGTGTTGTTTTGAATCATACCTCTGCTTTTATGCATATAATAAATTCAATCGGAATCAGAATTGATAGTATGACTACACGAATTGTAATTGAAAATTGTCTTGAAGCAGGACTAATTTCAAGGGAGACTGCAAGACTGATTGCAGCTGCAGTCGGGGAGAGCGTAATGCAAAATATACCTCCAATATATAAGGATGTATTGCGTGCGGCAATTTTAAAACAAATGCTTTTAACATTGATTTAGAAAGGAAGAATGTTTTATGAAATGCGAAAAATGCGGAATCAATGAAGCTACAACCCACATTCGTTCAGTTGTTAACGGTGTTGTAAGGGAGTATAATCTTTGCAGTAGTTGTGCAAATGAAAGCGGATATAACTCTACAGGGCATAATTCACTTGCAGGAATGTTAGCATCTATGTTCGGTGAATTTTTAAATACGGGTATTCCTTCTAATACGGTTAAATGTCCTGTATGCGGTGCGACTTTTTCGGATATTGCCAAAAGCGGAAAGGTTGGATGTGCACAGTGCTATAAAACCTTTGAAAATGATTTAATGCCATATTTAAAGCGTGTTCACGGCAGTACAAAGCACGTAGGTGTAGTACCGAATAAAGCACCGATTATGGTGGTTGATAGTAAAGAAACTGTAGATTCTTTAAGGCTTGAATTGAGTCGTCTTGTCAGTGAAGAAAAATATGAAGAAGCGGCAATTATAAGAGATA
>JAZQIP010000063.1:0-20058 GCA_045541175.1 Acutalibacteraceae bacterium | reverse complement strand
GAACTCATAGCCGAAACCAAATGTACCGCTTGCGGGAATAATAGGATTATCAAGCTCTATACCGGATAGAGTAACCTTAGTGTTTACCATACTATTTCCTCCCTTTCAAGTACCGGTCCGTCCTTGCAGATTCGCTTGTTTGAATACTTTGTTTTACAGGTACAACCCATACAAGCACCAAATCCACAGCCCATTCTTTCTTCAAAGCTATACTGACCGCTGGTTTTAGCCACCGACTCAATAGCCTTAAACATTGGCATCGGTCCGCAGGTATAGAAATAATCGTAATCTATATTTTTCATAACATCAGTAACAAAACCCTTTGTACCGTAAGAACCGTCCACAGTTGTTACATACACGTCAGCACCTAGGAGCCTAAAAACCTCTTCATAAAAGATTTCGCTTTTAGTATTAAAGCCTAAAATAACTGTAGGCTTTTTGCCGAGAGCGATAAGCTCCTTGCAAAGACCATAAAGGGGAGGAATACCAACGCCACCACCGATAACAAGCGGATTTTTGCAATCAATTTCGGGGTTAAAGCCGTTTCCTAACCCTACAAGCAAATCAAGCTCCTCTCCTGCCTGCATTTTGCTCATTATTTCCGTGCCTTCTCCTACAACCTTGTAAATCAGCACAATAGTTTTTTTATCATACTCGCAAACCGAAATAGGGCGGCGAAGATAAAGACCGTCTATTTTTACATTTACAAACTGCCCCGGAGCGAGCAATGCCGAGGTATCACCCTCAAGCACCATTCTGAAAACCTTGGGCGCAAGCTCAAAGTTATAAAGGATTTTATAAATTCCCTGTTTCATCATATATATTTCTCTCCCTCCGCTTCTCTCCGTTCAGCACCTCTCTCAACAAAGAGAGGCAAAGCGGAAATTTTATATTCTATGCATCTATTGTTGAAATAGTAATAGTTGTTTCCTCTAATACATCAAGTAAAACCTTAACGGTATCAAGAGAAGTAAACAAAGTAACATTGTTTTCTGTAGCACAGCGACGAATTTCAAAACCGTCAGTTACAGGACCTGAGGAATTGATATCGCGTGTGTTTATAATATAAGCAATATGACCCTGATGAATAGCCTCAGGTATTTCATCGCTGTTTTCACCGATTTTCTTGAGTACATGAGTACGGATTCCGTTTGCCTTTAAGAATTCGGCAGTGCCTTGAGTTGCCTCAATATTAAAGCCCAAATTATAGAAACGGCGGATAAGCGGAAGTGCTTCTTCCTTGTCGCAGTCGGCAATAGTTGCAAGAATAGTACCATAATTCTGAACTTTCATACCGCTTGCCTGCAATGCCTTATAGAGAGCTCGATTAAGTTTATCGTCATAACCGATAGCTTCACCTGTTGACTTCATTTCAGGTGAGAGGTAAGCATCAAGACCGCGGATTTTATTAAACGAGAATACCGGCACCTTTACATAGAAACGTTTTTTCTCTTCGGGATAAACATCAAATATCCCCTGCTCTTTAAGAGATTTGCCGAGTATAACCTCAGTCGCGATATCAGCAAGGCTGTAACCCGTAGCCTTAGAAAGGAATGGTACTGTACGTGACGAACGGGGGTTAACCTCGATTATGAATACATTATCGTCCTTATCAACGATGAACTGAATATTGTAAAGACCTACAATGCCTATACCTAATCCCAACTTCTTTGCATACTGCAAGATAATTCCCTTAACCTTATCAGAAATACTGAATGTCGGATAAACGCTTATACTGTCTCCCGAGTGGATACCTGTACGCTCTACAAGTTCCATAATACCCGGCACAAAAACATCTCTGCCATCACAGATTGCATCAACCTCTACCTCTTTACCGAAGATATATTTATCAACGAGAACCGGCTTGTCCTCATCAATTTCAACAGCAGTCTTAAGGTAATGTCTAAGCTGAGCCTCGTCAGCAACTATCTGCATAGCTCTGCCGCCCAATACGAAAGACGGACGAACAAGCACAGGATAACCTATTTCAGCCGCCGCTTTAACACCTGCTTCAATATTTGTAACAGCGTGACCCTCAGGCTGAGGAATATCAAGTGCTTTTAAAACCTTTTCAAAGCTATCGCGGTTTTCAGCTCTCTCAATAGCTTCGCAATCTGTACCGATAATCTTAACTCCACGCTTCATAAGCGGCTCTGCAAGATTGATAGCAGTCTGACCGCCGAGAGATGCAATAACACCCTCCGGATTTTCAAAATCAATAATATCCATAACATCCTCTGGAGTGAGGGGTTCAAAATAAAGTTTATCAGAGCAGGTATAGTCGGTAGAAACGGTTTCGGGGTTATTGTTTATAATAATAGCCTCATAGCCCGAGTCCTTAATTGTTGTAACAGCATGAACAGTCGAATAGTCAAACTCAACACCCTGACCTATACGGATAGGTCCTGCACCTAAAACAACAATTTTCTTTCTGTCTGTCAAAACGGAAGCATTATCGCCCGTATATGAAGAATAGAAATAAGGAATATATGCGCCTGTATGACATGTATCAACCATACGGAATACGGGCAGAAGTTTATTTTCTTTGCGGAAAGAATAAACCTCAAGCTCATCGCATTCCCACATTCTTGCAACATACTTATCCGAAAAGCCCATCTGCTTTGCGCCTTTTAGAACATTAAGGTCAAACGGAGATTTTTTAAGGCTTATCTCCATATCAATAATGCGCTTAATAGCCTCTAGGAAGAATGAAGTGATTTTTGTAATATTATGAATTTCTTCAACAGTAGCACCGCGGTAAAGAAGCTCGGCAATAGCAAAAAGGTTATCGTCTCTAAACTCACCGATATATGCACGAAGCTCATCATCGCTCATATTATCAAACTTATTGTGATAAAGGTGATTTACACCGATTTCAAGCGAACGAGTGCCCTTTAAAAGACTCTCTTCCAATGTTGAGCCAATTCCCATAACCTCGCCTGTTGCTTTCATCTGAGTACCGAGGATATTGGAGGCTGTTGTAAATTTATCGAACGGGAAACGGGGAAGCTTTGTAATTACATAGTCAAGCTTAGGCTCAAATGCCGCATTTGTATTAGCAATCTTAATGTCCTCAAGCGCCATACCTACTGCAATCTTAGCGGTAACGCGGGCAATCGGGTAGCCGCTTGCCTTAGACGCAAGTGCCGAAGAGCGGGAAACTCTGGGGTTTACCTCGATAAGATAATATTCGCTCGAATCAGGATTGAGCGCAAACTGAACATTACAGCCGCCCTCGATTTTGAGTTCCTTGATAATCTTGATTGCGCTGTCATTAAGCATTTTTAAATCATGGTCATTTAAGGTCATAATAGGAGCAACAACCAACGAGTCACCGGTATGAACACCTACAGGGTCGATATTTTCCATGCCGCAGATAGTTATAGCATGGTCATTAGAGTCGCGCATAACCTCAAACTCGATTTCCTTATATCCCTTAACACTCTTTTCAATAAGAACCTGATGAACAGGAGATAATTTAAAAGCATTAAGACCAACCTCAATAAGTTCTTCCTCATTGTAAGCAAAACCACCGCCTGTACCACCCAAGGTGAATGCAGGACGAAGAACTACAGGATAGCCAATTTTCTTTGCAGCTTCTTTAGCCTCTTCAATATTGTAGGTAATTTCAGAGGGGATAGTAGGCTCGCCGATAGACTGGCAAAGCTCTTTAAAAAGCTCTCTGTCCTCAGCTCGTTCGATACTTTCGCTGCTTGTTCCAAGAAGCTCTACACCGCATTCCTTAAGAATACCCTTTTCCTCAAGCTGCATTGCAAGGTTAAGACCTGTTTGACCGCCGATTCCCGGAACTATCGCATCAGGTCTCTCATAGCGGAGAATCTTAGCTATATATTCAAGGGTTAGCGGCTCCATATAAACCTTATCAGCGATTGAGGTATCGGTCATAATAGTAGCAGGGTTTGAGTTGCAAAGTACTACCTCATAGCCTTCCTCTTTTAAAGCCAAGCAAGCCTGAGTTCCCGCATAGTCAAACTCAGCGGCCTGACCTATAACAATAGGACCTGAGCCTATAATCAAAATCTTCTTAATATCTGTCCTTTTTCCCATTTTCAAGTCCTCCAAATATATTAATCTTCAATATAAACTATTTTACCGTCTGAGACGGTCATTTTGCAAACACTAAAAAGCCTGTCTCCCTCAAAAGGAGTTGCCCTGCCCATTGAAAAAAATTCATCAGGGTTAACAGTATACTCGGTATCCAAATCGAACACACATACATCCCCGTTATCAGTAATACCAAATCGCTTTCGCGGATTTATTGCCATTACCTCTATCAGCTTTTCAAGGGTTATTATCCCCTCTTTAACAAGCTTTGTATACATAACCGAAAAGGCTGTTTCTAAACCTACAACACCCATCAAACTCTTTTCGAGACCTTTGCCTTTTTCTTCGGCAGAGTGAGGTGCGTGATCGGTAGCTATCATATCTATTGTACCGTCTTTTAGTCCTTCTATAAGAGCCAGCCTGTCCTCTTCAGAACGAATAGGCGGATTCATTTTAAATCTGCCGTGCTCTTTTAGCATCATATCATTCATAACAAGATAGTGCGGAGCTGTTTCGCAAGTGACATCTACACCCTCAGCCTTAGCCTTTCTTATAAGCTCAACACTTTCCTTACAGGAAATATGGCAAACATGGTATTTACAGCCGATTTCCTTTGCAAGAGCTAAATCTCTTTCAATCGGCTTCCATTCACTTTCAGAGCAGATCCCCCTATGACCGTGAAGCCTTGCATATTCGCCGTCATGAATATAGCCGCCAAAAAGCAGGCTATTATCCTCACAGTGGGCAACTATTATTTTATCGAGCTCTTTGGCTTTTATCATAGCCTTTCGCATAAGCTCTTGCGACTGCACACCCCTGCCATCATCCGAAAAGGCTATCGCATTTTTATAAAGTCCGTCAAAATCAGCGAGCTCTTCACCTTTTTGCCCTACTGTTATAGCGGCATAAGGATAAACATTAATTAATGCACCGTTTTCAATAAGCTTCCTTTGTATTTCAAGATTTTCTACACTATCGGGTACGGGATTTAAGTTCGGCATAGCGCACACATGGGTATAACCGCCTCTTGCTGCCGCAGCTGTACCTGACCTTATAGTCTCCTTATATGAAAAACCCGGCTCCCTGAGATGAACATGAACATCACAAAAGGCCGGAAAAACAAAGCAATTATTAAATTTAGAAACAAAGGCACCTTGATTTTCAGAAATAGAAATACTAGGGCTTATATCAAGGGATAAATCACCCATCTCAAAAGCTTTTTCCTTATAAATATTAACGCCTTTAAGGGTAACCTTCATTGATAAACCGCCTTTCAAAAACATACCACTTTCCTATCCAATGTATTTTATCATAACAGCCTTGCAAAGTCAAGGGAAAGAGAGGTAAAAATAAATAAAATCGGTTGCATTTTTATCAAATGCAACCGACCGAATAATTATTTAATTGCGGGAAGACTTGCTGCAGCTACCGATTGACCTACGCGGCGGCTCTTCTCATCAGGAATATGAAGACTGATTTTCTTCGCAAGCTCAGGATATTCTTTCTCAAGCACCTCATTTGCACGGGCAAGAACAATAGTACCGCCCTCACCGCTTGTAACACGGCCCATAATGATAACATGCTTAATATCATAGAACATTGCGTAATAAGCAATCGCATTACCGAAATAAACACCTATTGTATCATAAATCTTAGCGGCTCTCTCGTCACCCTCAGCCATAAGATTCTGCACAACCTTTAACTTTTCAGCAGGAGAAAGACTTCCGTCAAGCTCGATACCTGCTGCGGGAGCAAGCTTAATTACGCTGTCCTGCGAGAAATATTTAACACCGCAGCCGTAATCTCCGCTCCATTCGTCAACCATAGCGTCCTTGCAGAAATCTACAGGAACGAATGCAAGCTCATTAAGCCAGCCTGTGATATTACCGTCGCCGTCAACATAGCCTGCCGCCTCGCTTGTGCCCATAGCAACTCCTAAAACGTTGGTATCATTAAGGTCCATAGCACCTGCCAAAGCTGTAACATCACCGTCATTTGCAACCTCAATCGGAACATCGCCGATTTCCTTTGCAACATCAAGATACATTGTCTTAACCTTTTTCTCAAATTCATCATCAGGAACCTTTATGAAAAGAGAGGCTACCATTATCTTATTATCAATATAAACACCTGCAGAAGAAACGCCTATTGCATCAACTCTGGGCATTTTAGAAGCAGCGGTCTTCATAGCATCTAAAATTCCCTGATAATGGTATTCGGGGTCGGTTTGGAGCTTAGGGAACCATACAACCTCTTCGGAATAAACTGTTTCACCGTCTATAACGGCACTTACCTTTCTATCCGAACCGCCTGCATCAAAGCCTATACGGCAACCGTCAAGATGGCGGCCGATAGAATCTGCTGCCTGAAAAGCTTTAGGAGCATCTGCAGCATTTTCTACATATAAAACCTCAAAGGGCTTTTCGTAAACACGAGCCATAAAGTTTGCATCAAATTCTCTATCTCCGCCCTCTTTATAAGCAGCGGCAAGCTTTTCATAGATATACTTAGAACCTGCAACGGTCACCTTATATCCACCGTGAAGCCAGAGTAATGTTTTGACAATACGCTCAACAATACCGTAATTTTCCTCGTCCTTGCCTGTACCGTCGGCATAGATATCCAAGGAATAAGTAGAAATATATCCCTTATTTCTTTCTACCGCAATTGTAAGCGGAGCTCCGCCAACCTTTGCAACATTTGCCTTAAACTCGGCAACTACCTTAGCCATAGGCTGAAACTGGGGGTCAAGAATTGCTTTAATCATTTTGAATTACTCCTTCCATTCTTTTCCGTTTATAAATGTTTTTTCAACATTAAAATCATCATCACATATTATAATATCAGCACACTTGCCAACCTCTATCGAGCCGATATTTTTATCCTCTCCAACAGCTCTTGCAGGGTTGATACTTGCACAGGCAACCGCCTCGGCAACCGAAAGCTCGGTGTTTTTATAAAGGTTTCTGACACCCTCATTGAGCTTTAAAACACTTCCTGCAATAGTACCGTCCTCTAAAAGGCACTGAATACCAGTCTTTATAACAGGCTGACCTCCAAGAGTATAATTTCCGTCAGGCATACCGCCTGCACGCATACAGTCGGTAATAAGGCAAAGCTTATTTCCCTTTAATTTATGTACCATCTTATAAAGACCTGCATTTACGTGGAAAGTATCGGCAATAAGCTCACAGCTCACTCTCTCATCCGAAAGTGCCGCTCCGACAACACCGGGATTTCTATGCAATAAAGAGGTCATAGCATTGAAAAGATGTGTAGTATGGCGGACACCTGCCGCAATACCTTTGTTCGCCTCATCAAAGGAAGCATTGGTATGACCCATAGATACGAGCACTCTGCCATCCTCATAAACCTTTTTTATGCACTCTTCTCCGCCTTCCATTTCGGGAGCAACGGTAAACAGCTTTACTATATCCGCATTTTCAATAATAAAGTCACCGTCGGGCGGTAATATATATTCCTCAGGCTGAGCGCCCTTCTTAGCGGGGTTTACGAACGGACCTTCGCAGTTGATTCCGAGTATTTTAGCACCGTAAGGCTCGGCTTCAGCCTTAACCTTTCTGGCTGTATCAAAAGCGGTTTTGATTTCATCCATAGCTATGGTCATAGTTGTCGGGCACCAAGAGGTTACACCATTTTTAGCGATACCTGACGCCATAACCTTCAAGCCCTCGGCGCTACCGTCGGAAGCATCCTCGCCAAGATAACCGTGAATATGGATATCAACAAGACCCGGAGCTACATATTTGCCATTAGCATCAATTACCTCACAGTCTTTGCCGCTTACCTGAGCCTCGGGAATAATTTCTTTGATTTTTTCATCAAATACTACTGCCATTCCCTCAAGCACTTTGTCCTCAAGTACCAGTCGGCAATTGGTTATACACTTCATAAAAACACCCCATTTTTAGTATTTTAAGATATTTTAAGTATACCATTAAAATACCGCTTATTCAATATAGCAGGCAGGTGATATGTGATAAAGGTTGGTAAAATCCGCTATAATTACTGCCGTAAAAAAATAAACGAAAATTCAGCGAAAATATATTAATAATTTGTTGATAAAAAAAGTTGTATTTTGAATTTAAAAGGTATATAATGACTATCGTTGTTTCTAAGGAGGAATTTTTATGCAATTATTACTCAGTTTATCCATCGCTTTATTTGCGGGACTTATGCTTTCCCGTTTGGCAAAGCTCGTTAAATTGCCGGCTGTTACCGCTTATCTTGTCGCAGGTATTTTAATAGGTCCTTATTTGCTCGGCGCTTTTGGTATCAAAGGACTCGGCTTTATAAGTATGGAAGATATTGAGTCTTACAGTATACTTTGCGATATAGCACTCGGCTTTATTGCTTTTTCGATAGGAAACGAGTTTAGACTTTCTCAGCTCAAAACCAACGGAAAACAGGCGACTATCATCGGTATTTTTCAGGCGGTTGTAGCAACCCTTTTGGTTGATGCCGCTCTTATCGGTCTTCACTTCATTATTCCCGATAAGCTTCCATTACCCTCAGCTATAATTCTCGGTGCGATAGCCTCGGCAACCGCACCCGCAGCGACGCTTATGGTTGTCCGTCAATATAAAGCTAAAGGTCCGCTCACCGATATATTACTTCCTATAGTTGCCCTCGACGATGCAGTAGGCCTTATTTTGTTCGCCGTTTCATTCGGTGTTGCAAAAGCGCTGATGTCGGGACATATAGATATGATTTCGGTTGTTTTAGAGCCTGTGCTCGAGGTTATTTTATCTCTGTTGCTCGGAGCCGTTATGGGACTTCTTATAACCTTCTTTGAAAGATTTTTCCATTCCCGCTCAAAACGTCTTTCAATGTCGGTAACCTTTGTATTGCTCACAGTAGCACTTTCTATGCTTGAATTTGAAATAGGCAGCGTGCACATTGCATTCTCTTCTTTGCTTACCTGTATGATGCTTGGTACAATATTCTGCAATATATGCGACTTTTCAGAAGAGCTTATGGACCGTCTGGACCGTTGGACAGCACCGTTATTCATACTTTTCTTTGTCCTCAGCGGTGCAGAGCTTGAGCTTGCGGTATTTAAAGACCCGATAATTGTTTTAGTAGGCGCGGTTTACATAATCTTCCGTTCGCTCGGTAAATACAGCGGTGCTTCCGTAAGCGCAAAGGCAGTTAAATGCGATGATAATATAATTAAATATTTAGGTATTACCCTCTTGCCGCAAGCAGGCGTTGCACTCGGTATGGCGCTCAAGGCGGAGCAGCTGGGTCCAGAGGGCAAGATAGTTGCAAATATAACCCTTTTCTCAGTTCTTATATACGAGCTTGTAGGTCCTTTCCTTACAAAGATATCTCTGCTAAAAGCAGGCGAAATCAAGCCCGAAGAAAAGGTCAGCGCAAGAGACGCCGCCAAAGCACAAAAGAATTAAGTTTTAAAGCTCCCGTTAGGGAGCTTTTTTTATTTTACATCTGTATCATTTTTTCTGAAATCTCAATCACAGTTTTGCCCTTCTTTTGTGCTAGCTCTTTAAATTTTGATGCACCGCCAAAGCAATGTCTCACATAAGTCACAACATAGTCCGAGTTATTTATCATCCACTTATTGCGATTGCAAATCGCATATTTGAAAGGAGCGTATTCTAATCCGTCAGGATATAATGTTTTATTATAATCAACATTATCGAATTCTTTTTCCTTGCTAGGCAAATACGCTAATACAACAAAATAATCTATTTGACTATACTTTGTTTTCAATTCCTTCAAAACGCTAAGTACAATACGGTCAAAATTCCCCTGATTCCCCACAAAAAACAATTTAACATCCCTGTTTTCAATCAAATCAATTAAAACAGAAAAAATAATCGGTGTTATTTCATCGAAAACCTCTTTGTGCCCAAAAAATGTGCAATTCATCGTTTTAACCCTTCTTTATATGGGGATTATATCCCCTTAATATTTAGGATTATAACCCCCATAATAAGAAATGTCAAGGAGGGGGAAGTATGATAGTTTACACTAAACTTTGGGAAACAATGAAGGCTAAAGGATTTTCCACATATAAGCTAAGAGAAAAATGTGGAATAGACAGTAAAACAGTTCGAAGACTTAAAGCTAATGAAAACATTGAAACTAAAACCCTCGACAAAATCTGTTCTGCACTCAACTGTAAAATTGAGGACATTATAGAATATATCAAAGATTAAACAAAGAGGCAGTAAAAAACAAATTACAGTATAGCAAACGAAAAATTCTTTTTGTCATTGCGAGCCGTAGGCGCGGCAATCCGTTTTTTGACATAGCCTCATTGATGATATCCGGCAGCATTAGTGCTACCAATATTTAAGAGAGTCGGATTGCTTCGTCATTTCCTTCCTCGCAATGACATATAAATTGGCATATTAAATCAACTGTAAAACTTAAAAATGCGGAAGAAGTTAAAATAAAACTTCTTCCGCATTTTTTGTGTATCATTCGCCAGTTATTACCAGATTTTGAGGCAATTTAGTTTTTTTAAAGCCCCTTTAAATTATTTTGTTTTAACCGTTTTTACCTTTGACCACGAAGAATATATCTTCTCTCCGTCTACGGTTTTATAGGTTCTTATCTTAACATAATATTTTTTCTTTGATTTTAAATTTTTGACGGTTTTAGAAGTCGTCGTATCCTTAGTAACAAGAACGTCTTTATATGAAGAAAATGAAGATTTGAGACTGTATCTTATCTGATATCCCGTACTTTGGGTGGTCTTTTTATCCCAAGACACTTTAAAAGCATCATTCTTTGCAGTAAGCTTTTTGATAGTCGTCGGCTTAGGTTTTATGGTAAAGGTTTTATATACTGTACTACCAAATGCACCCTTTACAGTTATCTTAACCTTATACTCTCCTACATTCTTTCTTCCGCTTGGGTAGGAAACGGTATAATCAACACCCTTTATAAGAGAAGCTCCATTATACATTGTCACCTTTGCAGAGGGTTTTTGAACTGTACCGTTATAGGTATAAGATGTTTTAGAAAGCTTAATGGTAGATAATACATTATATACATTCACACCGTAAGCCTTGCTGTCCCATTTAAAATAGTTGGTTTTGCTATTGTTATCCTTATAATAAATCACAAGGTCATCATACATATTCTTAAGCTTTGTACTGCCGTGCTTTTTGATAAGTGAATACATATCCTTACCAGAGGTATCCGAAAGCTTTTTATGCATTTTGGAATATTCCTTCATAAAGCTCTCATATTCCCGCATATCGAACAGTGTCATTGATTGCTTATATTTCTTTGCCTTAAGATTTTTCTTGCAGTATTTCCAGTATTTCGCTGTTATGTCAACAATATTTTCGCTGGCTTTTCTTACCGATTCCCCAACTTCAAACATATTATGATACTGAGAATCAGAATTGTATTTTTCAAAAATACTGTAATCCCATTCGTCCATAGAATAACCGCCATAGTCAAATTGGGAGGCCAGCATATAATTGGTGAAAGGATAATAAACATTAAGGAAATTTGTATTAGAGGTCTGGCAGTTTGTTCCGAAATCTATAAGCGCAAACTTTCTGCCAAAAATAGAAACAGCCTCATTTAAGGTTGCCTTTGTGTCCTCAACATTCATACATCCGCAAAGACCTATATTTCCGTGACCCGCGTATTTGAGAATCATATTCTTTGAAGGCGACTTTTTCTTTACCGTCTTAAAAAATTTAATAAAAGCGCTTTTCATAGTTGAACTGCATTTTGAAATATTGTCAGTATTCTTACAGTCAACACTTTTCAGGCAAAAAGACTCTCGCCATTTCACATACTTTTTAAGTCCGCTCTTAGTTGTAACATCGCAGGAAAAATCAAAGCCCTGTTCCTCATTATGCTCAACATTATTCGGGAATTTATATAAATTAATCCTATCTTCCCAAACAATGACATCATAAAGTACATAGCCCTCTGCATCCTTTATAGGCGTCGCCACATGAACACCGCCCCAATTATCACTGAATCCGCAGGTAGCAAAAGATACTCTTATAACAACCGCAGGATTTTTCTTAGAGATAACATTTACATCAGCCGCATATACCGTCGGATTCACAGAAAACACGATACTTATCACCATTGCCAGTGATAAAACTATGCCTATAAATCTTTTCATACATTTCTCCCACCTTGATTTTTAAAGCTTATGATTACATACAATATAATCATATCACGCCATCTTAAAAATATCAATCAAAAAAACATCACTATTCCGCTTATTATCATACCAATATATATAATAAGCTTTAATTTATCAGAATCCAATTTATCAAACACAATTCTGCCAACAAAATCTCCTATCATACATCCGACCATGCCAATAGCAGCGTAAACCAATATATTAGTAGTGATAATTCCGTTTACAACGCGTACTGTCGTTGCATATAGATTAGTAAAACAAAAATAGAATTGAATAGTCGCAAAATATGCTATGTTATCCGATGTAGCGCTACTAAGATACAGCACCGCCGGCGGACCGCCTGTAGAAAACAGACCGCCCAAGGTGCCACCCAAAGCACCTGCTAGAATTCCGTTTTTGAAATCAGGTCTGATTTTAATGCGCTTATTAAAGAAAATGAAATACAGGCTCAAAACTATTAATACAATTCCAAGTAGTATTTTAAAAATATTCCCTGATACCACCGAAGAAAAATGAACAGCAATAGGAATAGAAATCAATGCGGCACAAATCATAGGCAAAGCGGTTTTATATTCAACATTTTTTCTGTAACGGAGGGCATTATAGGTTGCTGTCACACAGGCAAAAAGCGAAGATATCGCCGCAGCAGCTGTATGTGACGGCATAAAATGAGGCAAAAACACCATAGCAAATATACCAAGCCCAAAACCGCTGACACGCTGAACAAAGCCGGCACCCATACCTATTAAAATAAGAAATACACAATGCCATAAATTCATTGCCATACCACCTGACCAAAACTTTGGTATATATTATAACATATCGGCAGTAAAGGTGCAATTGTTCACGAAACAAATCACGGCGAAGCTATGTATATCATAATTGCGAATAAAAATCCCCATTCTTTAGAATGGGGATTTTGTATGCTAACTAACCTTAGCTAAAATATTTAAATTCGTGCTACGCCTGTTTCCTTTGCGGTTTTAACTACAGCCTCAGCTACTACTTGAGCTACCCTCTTATCAAGAGCGGGGGCAATAATATTTTCCTCATTAATTTCATCATCAGGAATAAGTGACGCAAGCGCATAAGAGGTCGCAACCTTCATTTCCTCATTTATGCAAGAAGCTCTGCAGTCAAGCGCACCGCGGAAAATACCCGGGAAAGCAAGTACATTGTTTATTTGGTTGGGGAAGTCTGAACGACCTGTACCAACAACCCTTGCTCCGGCTTCCTTTGCAATATCAGGCATTATTTCGGGTGTGGGGTTTGCCATGGGGAATAAAATAGAATCAGCCGCCATGGATTTTACCATTTCAGGAGTAACAAGGTTAGGCGCAGAAACACCTATAAATACATCGGCACCTTTAAGAGCATCGGCAAGAGTGCCTTTTTTATGCTCCAGATTAGTAACCTTTGCAACCTCTTCCTGTGCAGGGTTGTTATTTTCATCGCCTTCACAAATAATACCAAAGCGGTCGCAATATGTCAGGTGCTTAACACCCATATTCATAAGATGCTTACCAATAGCAATACCCGCCGAGCCTGCACCGTTAATAACCACCTTAACACTGCCAATTTGCTTTTTAACGAGCTTTAAAGCATTAATAAGGGCAGCGGCAACAACAATAGCTGTACCATGTTGGTCATCGTGGAAAATCGGAATATCGCAAATTTCTTTGAGCTTTTGCTCTATTTCAAAGCAGCGGGGTGCTGAAATATCCTCAAGGTTTATTCCGCCAAAAGAGCCTGAAAGAAGATATATAGTACGAACTATTTCATCAACATCCTTAGACTTAATGCAAAGCGGGAATGCATCAACATCGGCAAATGCCTTAAAGAGTGCGCACTTGCCCTCCATAACTGGCATACCTGCCTCAGGGCCGATATCGCCAAGACCCAAAATCGCAGTACCGTCTGTAACAACTGCAACAAGGTTTGAGCGGCGAGTAAGCTCATAAGACTTATTTATATCCTTGCTAATCTCAAGGCAAGGCTCAGCTACACCGGGGGTGTATGCTAAGGATAAATCCTCTCTTGTATTAATGGGGGCACGTGAGATAACCTCAATTTTGCCATTCCATTCATAGTGTTTTTTTAGTGATTCTGCTCTTACATCCATTTATTAATCCTCCCAAGGGAATTTGTACTGAGTAAGACCAAGGTCATCGCGAACAGCGATAATCTCTTTTTGAACTGACTCGTTTATTGGCACACCGTCTTTACGAGCAATACCAATTTCATATTCCTTTTCACCTGCGGTGTAAATTCTATCTGCACCGGGAGCTTTCTTAGAAGCACGCATACTGCGGGTAATCTCTCCTGCCTTTTTGCGGGCAATATCTTCACCCATAAAATGGTCGGTATCAATAGCTATGAACCAGTGGCCAAGCTGATAAGGTCGGATATTTCCGTTTTCATCCTTACCGTCGAGAGCCTTACCGTAAGCACCGTCTTGAAGAATTGAAGAGAAAAATTCAACAGCCAAAGCAAAGCCGTAGCCCTTGTATCCGCCAAGAGCCTCACCAATTCCGCCAAGGGTTGTAAGGGCTGCTGTGCCGTTTCTGATTTTCTTAAGCGCTACGCCTGAATCACCTTCAACAGCTGAGCCGTCATCTGCAATAACGGTACCGGGATGAACATCCTCACCTATGCGCTCATAATACTCTATTTTACCGTTTTGAGTAATAGAGGTTGCACAGTCAAAGTTAAAGTCAAAAGCCTCATCAGTAGGAACGCCTATGGTAAAGGGGTTAGTACCAAACATACCCTCAACACCGTGGGTAGGTGCAACTGAGGGGCGGGCATTTGTGCCTGTCATACCGATACAACCGGCTTTTGTAGCCATTGTGGTGTAATAACCGGCAATACCGTAATGGCAGGAGTTACGTACAACAACCATACCCATACCGTATTCCTTAGCCTTTGCTATAGCCATGCTCATAGCCTTGTGGCCTATAACCTGACCCATACCGTGATGACCGTCAATAACGGCAGTGGTGGGAGTTTCTTTAATAATTTCCATTTCAGTAACCGCATTTTGAATTCCGGCTTTAATTCTATCAAGATAAACCGGCTTAAAGCGGTTTACACCATGCGACTCTATACCGCGCTTATCAGATTCCAAAAGTACATCTGCGCATATTTCAGCATCTTCCCTTGGAATTCCGTAGCCAACAAAAGCGTCTATTACAAAGTTAGTAATAGTTTTCCAATCTACAATATTTGTTTTTGCCATTTTTATTACCTCCATTTTTTTGATAAAAAAAGAGTATACCTATCCCGTATGAATAAGTATACTCTAAAATCTCTACCAACTGCATTATACCACAAAAACATAGTTTGTCAAGAATATATTTAAACCAAACAAATACAAAATTATAATAAAAAGTTTTTCATGATATTCTCGCCGCCTCGGGCATAAATAAACCTTGTTTAAAAGCACACTTTTTCAGGGTTTAAAATGTTTTTCTCATCAAAAACCTTCTTAATGCCCTTCATAATATTGATTTGCAGGTCTCCAAACTGTTTTCTTAAATAGTCCTTTTTAGCATATCCGATACCGTGTTCACCCGAAATCAATCCGCCCAATTCCTCTGCTTTTTTATACATTTCATCAAAACAGTCTTTTAAAACGTCTTCCCATTCAGTGTTTGAAAGGTTATCTTTGCAGATATAAATATGCAAGTTACCATCACCTGCATGGCCAAAGCTTGGAATTCTCACACCCTTCTGCTCTGCCAAATCATGTGTAAAGCGTATAAACTCATCAATCTTATTAACCGGCACAACAACATCACATTCGTCCATTTCGGTTGTAGAAGCTTTTATCGCTTCAAGGAATGCTCCGCGCGCCGACCAGACAGCCTTTTTTCTTTCTTCGGTATCAACAATATAGGCATCAACCGCACCAATTTCAAGGCAAAGCTCGGCAACGATTTTTAAATCTTCATTGACCTGTGTTTCTGTGTTTCCGTCAAATGTCAAAAGAATATAAGCCTCGTTTTTCTTATCCGGGAATTTTTTGCCTAAAAAGTCTTCTGCAAATAAAATGGTATCACGCGACATATATTCAATTGCAGTAGGAGTCACCTTTGCTCTAAAAATTTTCGGCACTGCTTCGATTGCACTTTTCATATCCAAAAAAGGTACTAAAAGGCTGACCGAAACTTTAGGTAGCGGAACCACAGACAAAACTGCCTCGGTTATTATACATAAAGTTCCCTCAGAGCCTATAACCAAATCCTTTAAGCTATACCCTGAGCTGTTTTTTGCAACATTTGCACCGAGTTTTACTATTTCGCCGTTTGGCATGACAATTGTAAGCGCTCTGACATAATCGCGGGTTACGCCGTACTTCACTGCCCTCATCCCGCCTGCATTAGTAGAAATATTGCCACCGATAGTAGCAGACTTTTCACCAGGGTCCGGGGGATACAAAAAGTCGTTTTCCTCAACAAATGCGGCCAGCTCCATTAAAAGCACGCCGGGTTGTACTGTAACTGTCATATTATCGCTGTCAAGTTCAATTATCTTGTTCATTTTTGTAGTTTCGAGCAAAATGCCACCGCAAACGGGAACAGCGGCACCCACAAGCCCTGTACCGCTTCCGCGTACAGTTACGGGGATAACCCTTTCCCAAGCCAATGACATTATTTTTGAAACCTGCTCTGTTGAGGTTACTCTTACCACAGCATCGGGCATTTTTGTAACCGTTCCCAGTTCATCATGAGCATAATCTAAGCTAATGTCTTCATCGACTAAAACATTTTCTTTTCCAACAATTTCTATAAGTTTTCTAATATCGTCTAATGTTAATTTATTATACACTTGCACGACCCTCCTTGATTTTAGCAATCAACTGAGGAACAATTTCATTAACGTCCCCAACAACGCCATAATGTGCAACATCAAAAATTGATGCGGTGCTATCACTATTGATTGCGACAATACAATCGGTTGACTTCATACCTGCCACAAATTGAACAGCACCCGAAATTCCAAGGCAGATGATAAACTTTGGCTTTACCGTTCTTCCGGATAAACCAATTTGACGCTTGGCATCTAATATACCGCCCTCTACAAGCGGTCTTGTGCAAGCCAAGTTTCCTCCAAGCAAACTTGCAAGCTCGGCCGCCATTTGTCTTGTATTTTCGCCCATAGCACCTCTTCCAATTGCAACAATAACCTCAGACTCTGATATATCAATATCCTTTGGCTTGTCTATATATGAAAGAACCTCTATATTCGAATTTAATTTCCCTTCATCAATATCAAGCTTTATAATCTCGCCTGACGCTTCCTTTTGAGGTTTCGGCTCATTAAACACTTTATATCTAACGGTACAAAACTGCGGCCTTGTATCAGGCGAAATAATTTGCGCCATAATATTTCCGCCAAACGCCGGTCTTATCTGAACAAGGTCAGAGTTTTCCTTCATTTCAAGAACGGTGCAATCCGCCGTTAGTCCCGCGCGTCTTCTGGCAGCAACACGGGGTGCTAACTGCCGCCCTAAATTTGTAGCACCAACCAAAACCGACGACGGCTTAACCTTATCAATAAAATCGCAGAAAGCCGCTGTATAAGGCTCGATGGTAAAATCCTTAAAATGCGGATTATCATAAACAAAAACCTTATCAACACCGTAGTGCAGCAGTTTATCAACACTTCCGTCCAAATCCGAGCCGATAATAAGAGCATAAACAGGCTGTTTTGTGACCTTTGAAAGCTCGATAGCTTTTCCTATCAACTCGTATGTAACTCTATGTATGCGGCCTGCTAAATGGTCAACATACACACAAATACCCTTCCAAAGCTCCTTATCTATTTTAACTTTTACATCTTCTTGATATGTAATAATACCGTCACTCTTCTTGACGCATAATTTACACATTTTACAACCGGATGAAATATCCAACTTGCCATCATAAGATATCGCACCAAAGGGGCATACGGATATCAAAGACTTGGCTTTTTCTTCATTGACTAAATTGTGATTTATTATCAAACTGCCCATAATATCCTCCTACACCAATTTTATGCGACGAACGAGTGCATACAGTTCATCGGCTTGCTCTTGCGGTGTACCCTCAATCGAATGCTTCTCATTGTTCTTTTCAGGCGGAAAAATTCTTTCTACCTGCGTTGCAGAACCGGAAAGACCGTAATTGTTAACGTTTTGGTCATCAAAATCATCAAGCGATAAGAATTTAATCATATCGTCAGTTATGTTCTTTCTCGCCTTGTACGAGGGAAGACGCGGGGTGTTTATATCGCCGTCAACCGAAAGCAGACACGGTAATTTGACACTCATTTCAACCACCTTGTCATCCTGAGAAGCAGTAACAACTATTTTGTCTTGATCCATATCCTTAACCGACAAAACATTAGCTACATTAGGCAACTCCAAAAACTCGGCGACCTCCGCTCCAACTTGAGCAGTATCACCATCTGTGGTCTGTTTGCCACAAATAATAAGGTCAAAATCGCCTGACTTTTTTATTCCCTGGGACACCGTATATGCCGTTGCAAGAACGTCTGCACCCGCAAATCTGCGGTCCGAAAGCACTGTACCTTGTTTTACCCCCATACAGATAGCTTCGCTTATTACAGTTTTAGCCTGCGGCGGTCCCATAGTTATTACCTCGACAGTTCCGCCGAACTTCTCGGTTAAATTAAGTGCCGTCTCTATCGCATAAAGGTCATACGGATTCATCTTGCTTTGAATCCCGTCCCTCTTTAAAACGCCTGTAACCGGATCAACTTCAACATTTGTAGACCCCGGGACTTGTTTAATACAAACTAAAATTCTCATCGCTTGCTCCTTTAATCTTTATTTTATAGATTAATATGGTTCATTTATTTATATTATAGCACTTTTTTGTATAAAGCGCAATAAATGTTGCTGTAAAACAGCATTAAATTTATTATCTATTACTTATTACACC
The DNA here is from genome assembly GCA_045541175.1 of Acutalibacteraceae bacterium. Classification (GTDB taxonomy): domain Bacteria; phylum Bacillota; class Clostridia; order Oscillospirales; family Acutalibacteraceae; genus UBA737. Next base: position 876 of record JAZQIP010000063.1, on the reverse strand, counting down.
TAAAATTTCATAAGAAGTTTTAGGTGTAATAAGTAAAAATCCCGCCCTCTTACGAGAACGGGATTTTTGGATAGTTTGAACTTAATAACACAAATGAAATATAGTTAAAAACCGATAATTTTCGCTTTAGCCCCAAAAATGATACTTATTTACGCCAATAAATGGCTGTATGAATGTTCTGCTACTACAAAACGGGATAACATCCTCAGCCACCCGATCATACTCGCTTTCAAACACAAAGGTTTTTATCATTTTACCCTTTAACCGCTTTCTGCACTCGTTTTTGGTGCGTTGCTGATTTTTTGAAAAATAAAAATCGTAGGTGTTTCCCTCTCCCCTTGTGTAACCACTGTAGGAAATGCCCCAGTCTTCAATTTCACTCCACAAATACTCTCTTTTGGAGAACAGCGTTTTACAAGTGACACCTTCGGTACTTATAATCACTTTCTTTGTGGCATTTGTAAGTCCGATAAATAAGCCCGTAAGGACCAATGCCGTCCACACACTCAAAAAAATAATACCGAAAATATCACCGCCTGTGTAGCCGTCTTCAAGCGGTAAGCTTCCAAAAATCATACGAATACCCGAAGTCGCCATAAATAGGGTAACCGCACTAAAAGCAAGAAAAAATACATTTCCTCTAAATATATACCTATTGTTAATAGCGTCAAATTCAATTCTACGCATAATATACATCCCTTTATATTTTTTATTTAAAGCTAATACTCAATTATTTTATGTAACAATTCCACCAAATCGCAGATTTGGGTGTATTATAGCATAAAAGCGGCGATAAATCAATGCGAAGCATTGTATATCATCAATTCCACAGGAATTGCATATCATCAAAACGAAGTTTTGTATATCATCATTGCG
>JAZQIP010000062.1:0-3028 GCA_045541175.1 Acutalibacteraceae bacterium | reverse complement strand
TCATAACAACTGTCAAGCACCAGATAATCATTCGGGTCAGTAGTATATTCATCACTATAAGTTGAAAAAACAAGTCCATAGAAACTACCGCCCAACGCCCAGAATGCAAATAAAGTATTGAGAAGCAGCAACAGCCGTGATAAATGTTTTCGTGCCTTCCGTTCCTTTTCCGATACAAATTTTGGCTTATTTATAAACAGCATTATCAGCGAAAAAGCAATAATAAAAAGCCATCCGCCATAAAGGTAAAGCATAAGAGAAAGCCACTCAACATCATATATTAAATGCTTATGGCTCAGCTCATGAATCATAATACTGCCACCGGCAATTATAATCGGAGAAATCAAGCCAACAGCGGCAAATGCCAAATAATCTTCCCTACGCATTTTTTCTGCTTTTGAAAGCTGTAAGTCCTCCTGCGGGACTTGCTTGTTTTCGGCAGCAGAGGAAAGCTGAGTGCAAAGGCTATCCATAGTAATTTGAGTATCTAAAGATAGACTTTTTAATTTTTCGAGGACAAGGGTATCGTTTTCAACGTTTTCCTGCTTTTGCTGAATAAAGGCTTCGATTATTGATTTTGTGTTTTCTCCGCCCTCGGCTATCCCCTTTATATCGGGTATGGAAAAACCGATTTTGCGAAGCAGGGCTATGTTTTTAAGGCGGTCGATATCGTTTTCGGAAAACTCGATATTTTTTCTTCCGCTGTAGTTTTCTTCAATATCGGGCGAAACCAGTCCGCTGTCGATATAAAGACGCACGGCACGGTCGGTAAGACCTGTTTGCTGTAAAACCTCTTTCATTTTCATAAGGCTTTCAGCCCCCTTTCGTGCCGATTATAACTATTTACCTAAGGTAAATGTCAATAGTATTCTAAAGAAATATCCTTTTGTAGGGGCAATTCACGAATTGCCCGCCGTATAATTGATATGTAGGTTAAGAACGGGCGATTCGTGAATCGCCCCTACAATCATCCGTTTTCTATCGGTGTGATTACGGGTTTGCCGTCACGGTCGAGAAGGACTGTCATACCGCCTGCGTTGCCCGAGGCGTGGAAAACGTAATTCACGCCCGTTTGTCTGTCAACCCATACTTCGGTGACGTTCAATGTGCCCTGCGAATAGGTTTTTTCAAATCTTTTATCGTCAAACATATTTATACCTCTGTAATGTCAATATTGTATTCTTTGCCGTCAATAATCAGGCTGTAGCCCTCTTCCATACGGTGAGCATATCCGTAATAATAATATCGGTCATCCTTTTGTATACAAGAAAACGGTTTACCGCTTATGTCTGCAACATCCGTTTTGACAGCAAATGTAGACATCACGTGGATATAATAATCGTCCGAGGCCGTATGCTTGTAAACGTGATATACGTATTTATTATCCAACTGACCTAAGTCAACGGGCTTAAATTCAAAAGTAAAGCCGAGTTTATAACCGCCTTCCTTCTTTTCAAAAGCCGAAAGAACAAACTCATTGTCTGCACGGCCTAAACAGTGGCTTCCTACCACCAAAACCGTACTTTCGCCTTCAACAACCAAATCCACATCGTAAGTATAAGACCGCTGGTACCTGTATGCGGATTGAGGCGTTGAAAAAGTAACAAACAAATCTTCAACAGGAAGCAAACCAAAACCGAGAACTAATACAAACAATAAAGCAACAGCAATTATGCGTTTTGCTTTTATCTTCAATTTTGTCGATTTCTTTAACACTTTATTAATCGGAATATAACATACGATTGAAAGCAATAATCTGATAATACCCATAACATCCCTCCTGTTGCTCGTTCATTTCTATATCTCCGATAATGTTTTTTAATCAAATATTGCCGGTCTTATTATTTCGCTAAACATCAAAACAAGAACATTGCATATATTTGCCGCTACCACTATACCTCGGATACGCTTTTTGATTGCAAACCGCCTCATTTGGTCAGTAATCCAACCCCACGAAAAAAGGAATATTACGGCAATTGCACCCCACAACATTAAACTGTATTCCAATGCTTTTTCAAGCAATGTAATATCCGTATTTGGAGAGTTGGATATCATAAATTCATAGGCAAATAAAAGCAGCAAGCAAATAACACAAGCCACAATATTTACTGCAGCCATCTTTTCATCAAAGAAAAGCAGTTTAAATTTTGGGGTATTGTTACCGGGCGACAGTTTCAGCCTTTTCATTTTAATTCTTCCTCAGCAAATGCTTTTTCTTTGGGCAGAATCCAGGCTTTTTTGCCCTCTTCTACGGAGAGGACGTTTACTATTTTGCCGTCGATAAAGGTTACGGCAACGTCGTTATCAATTGCCAAGCCGTCGTGAGAGCCAAGGTTTTTGATTTCGTGCTTAAAATTCTGCCAGCTTGCGCTTTCGTAATGCGGACAGTTGCAATACGGCAGCAGACCTACGCACTCGACAAAGGTGAACACGCCGCCTTCAAGGCAATCGTCCCAGCCCCAATCAAACCAGCACATTGCACCCGAGCTTAAGCCCGAGAGAATAATTCCCTTTTCATAAGCCTCACGGAAAATTTCGGTTGCACCGGTTTTGTTCCATGTATCCATAAGAAATTTGAGGTTGCCGCCGTCTACATAGACAATATCGCTGCCGAGGATTTTTGCTCTTATTTCATCATAAGTAAGGCTTTCATCGGTGAGATAGAGTGCTTCTCCCTCACCGCCTACCTCTTTGAAAGCAGAAAGGAATATCGGCGTATCGCCGGGATCATCAAAAGAAGCGGTCGGCAAAAAGAGCCACTTCGGGTTTTCCTTTTCACACAGTGAACGGATATGACGAAGCAGCGGCCACATTTCGCCGTATTCAAAGCTGCCGCCGCCAAGCGCAACGATTTTTCCCATAGTTTTATACTCCTTAACTGTTTATTATTTTGTTTACATCATTTTTATTGTAAAGCCAGACTACTTTTTCACCGTATTTGTCCAACTGATTTTTAATCTCTTTGAGATTTTTGTTTTTGAATGTATCAGTCCATTTTAAAAGGTTAATTACGGATTTAAACGTTTCT
>JAZQIP010000061.1:0-3332 GCA_045541175.1 Acutalibacteraceae bacterium | reverse complement strand
AAATCGTGGAATAGAAGCTTTAAAGTCACGCTATGGCTGGATTTGTATTTCTCCGTGGATTGTAGGTCTTGTACTGTTTTTCGGTTTGCCTATAATACAGTCTGTTATATATACCTTTTCGGATGTTAAGTTGGCTACAGGCGGCTTACAAACAGAATTTGTAGGTTTTGAAAATTATAAATATATATTTGCACAGAATGCAGATTATCTTGATTATATAGCTGCGGCTGTAATTCAGTTTCTTTACTCGTTCCCCGTTATTTTGATAATAAGCATTATATTAGCGATTATGCTTAATCAAAAATTCAAGGGCAGAATATTCTTCCGCGCGCTTTATTTTCTGCCTGTAATTATTGCAAGTGGCGCAGTATTAAGTGTTGTTTTGTCCTCTGTTTCGGACGGTGTTGCAAATATTGAGACGGACGAAAGTGTTGCAATGGCTATGTTCGATGTAGATGAAATAGTAACAAGCTTAGGTCTGCCTTCAAAAATCGGCGAATACTTTGTGACTATAATTGACGGTATAATGAATATGATTTGGAATTGCGGAATACAGACTGTTCTGTTCATTTCGGGTATGCAGACAATACCGCCCCTTTTATATGAGGTATCCAAGGTAGAGGGTGCTACTAAATGGGAGGAATTCTGGTTTATTACCTTACCAATGCTTTCCCGTGTTATAGTGCTTGTTGGAGTATTTACTATGGTGGAGCTTATGACAGCGCAAAACAATTCGGTAATGCGTCAGGCTTATGCTTTTATGCGAACACAGAATTACGGTGAAGGCTCTGCAATGCTTTGGAGCTATTTTGCAGTCATAGGTGTTATTATGGCTGTTATACTTGGTCTTTATAATAGGCTATGTATGAGAAAATGGGAATAAGGGGGCAGATTTAATGACATTAAATGTAAAAGCTGTAAGCCGTAAAAAGCTTATTAACCATACGGCAACTACAGCATATTCGGTTTTTAGATTTGCGCTTCTTATAGCTATTGGATACATAGTTATTTATCCAATAATATATATGATTTCTTCTTCTATAAAGACACCTGCCGCTTTTTCAGACCCGAGTATTATTTATATCCCCAAAAAAATTACATTTGAATACTTTGGTTTTGCGGTTGAGGTGCTTGATTACATTTCTGCTCTTGTATCCACCTTAAAATACGAGGTCGTAAGCGCAGTAATTGAAATACTTATATGCTCATTTATCGCCTACGGACTTGCAAGATTTGATTTTAAGGGCAAGAAATTCTTTAATTTTATTCTTATTTTAACAATTTTAGTTCCTGCTCAAATGATAATAGTTCCTATGATGACCAATTATTCTCAGCTTGATATTTTAGGAATATTCGGTCTTTTTGATAAGCTTACAGGTATAGATATCCGTCCTAATATATTGGATACGCCATGGACCTTTTATCTGCCGTCAATATTCGGCGTAGGACTCAGGTCAGGAATACTTATTTATATCTATGTACAATTTTTCAGAGGACTTCCTAAAGAGTTAGAGGAAGCTGCTTGGATAGACGGTGCAGGACTTTTCAGAACATTTTTTTCAATTGCTGTTCCGTCCTCATCGGTCGTGTATACAACCGTAACGCTGTTTGCGCTTATCTGGCACTGGAATGACTATTATCTTGCAATTATGTATTTATCTGATAATTTCCCACTTGCAGTTAAGATTTATGACATAGACAACCTGTTAACTATCGCAAATGTATGGGGCGGTCCAAGGGCTATATCGGCTAAAGCGGCGGCTTGTCTGATGTTTATTTTGCCAATGCTTATTTTGTATTTATTCCTACAAAGAAAGTTTGTGCAAAGCATCGACCGTGTGGGTATTACAGGATAATAATTAATTTATTATATTGCAGCCTAAAAACAAATGACATTCTCAGCTTTACTTGTGAGAATGTCATTTGTTTTTAATTGCTTTCTATGATTTTGCGGATATCTGCGCCGTTTATATTTCGTACATTGGTTTTTTTCTTTACAGCTAAAGCCGCTCCAATACCCGCCGCTTCGCCTGTGGCAAGGCAATTTGGCATAACACGTGTGCTTGCAAGAACGATTCTCTCAACCGACATACAGCGACCTGCTACAAGTAAATTGTCTACTCCAAGTGGAACTAGGCATCTGAACGGTATTCCGTGGCTATCACCCTTTTTATAGCCGTCCTCGGGATTTGACTTAAAAGAACCTTTATTTTTACCCGACGGGTGGCAGTCAAGCCAATAAGAGTTTCTTGCAATTTCATCATCAAAGCTTTTTCGTGCAAAATAATCCTCTACGGTAAGGGTGTATTCGCCTTTAATACGGCGTGACTCACGAATACCCAAAAGGGGAGCGGTCTCAACTAAATAGGAGTCGCCAAATGCTTCGGGCATATATTCAATAAGCGCTTTGTGATACTGCTCTGCGGTTTTTCTGCCTAAGAAATATGCATTGCTCACACTTTTAATATCGGTAGAATCAATATCAAAAATATGTCCGCCGTTAATTATAAGCGTATCGCCAAAGGTGACAGGAATAAAGTGACGGCAAATAAGGGGATATTTTTTGTCGGCTATTATTATGGGCCAGATACCGTCATTAAAATTGCTGTTGATTTTAATATTAATTTTATCGGTATGCATATTGCTTATAGAAAAGCACAGGCTTGAGGACTGAACCTCGCCGTCATCACCCTTTTCAAATTCTACACCGCTGTGAGCAGATAAATCACCGTCACCCGTACAGTCAATATAGACTTTAGCTTCGTATGCAGTAAGACCGCTTTTATTAGCTACAATAATGCTTTTAATTTTACCATCCTGTGTATCGGCACCGCAAACTGTGGACTGAAAAATTACATCAGCTCCACTTTCTATCAGCAAATCGTCATATACTCTTTTAAGGTCCTCGGGTGAAATTTTAATCCAATCCCATTTGCTTTCGGGAATACCTGTACGCTTCTTGTAACAGCTTAGTATTTCCACAGGAATAGATTTATATAAAAGTTTTTCACCGTCAGTAAAGGGCGACATAGCCGAGACCATACCCATTGTTCCCATACCTCCAAGAGCAGAGGTGGCCTCAATAAGCAGGGTTTTCATACCCTGTCTTGCCGCAGCTATTGCAGCGCAGCAGCCTGCAGGACCACCGCCCGCCACAATTACATCATAGTTTAATTCACTGCTATTAATTTTAAATTGACTGCAGTTTTTCATAATTACAGCATCCTTTCACACTAATCTGTTACGAGTATTTCAAGGTCATTATGAATTAAATCGTTTGGTATAAATGTTTTTTCTGTACGTATAAGCTCATCGTAAGTTGAGTCAGACTT
>JAZQIP010000060.1:0-52710 GCA_045541175.1 Acutalibacteraceae bacterium | reverse complement strand
ATAGCTGGGCAGCTAAGTACGGATTGGATAAACGCTGAAAGCATCTAAGCGTGAAGCCAACCTCAAGATAAGATTTCCCATAGCATAAGCTAGTAAGGTCCCCGGAAGACTACCGGGTTGATAGGCAGCAGGTGTAAGCATGGTGACATGTGTGCTAGGCTGTACTAATAGACCGAGGGCTTGACCTATTTTTCGATCCTCAATTTTCATACTTGTTCAGTTTTCAGGGTGTGAGCCTATATAGAATCTAAAGCAGAAACGATTTCGTTTCTGCTTTTTTGTTTTTAATCTACATTAAAATATATACTAGAGCGAAAAGAAGCTTTTTATCGCAATTTTCGCTTAATAAAATCAGTAATAATCCGATTATAAGTGTGGCATCGCTGTCTTTTAGCAGGTTGCTTAGAATCGGTATGTTTAGGCTGTTGTTTTGAGGAATTGGTCTGTTTTCTGTTTTGTTTTTTTCAATCGGTGTAGATTTTTGAGGCTGTTTGTTTTCAGATGGCGTATGATTCGTACTTTTATATACAGAGCGCGCGTTCATTTGTCGCATATTTTCAATCGCCGCCTGTCTGCGGTTGGTAAATTCACTTTGTGTCATTTATCACACTACCCTAGAGCTTTAATATGCCGCTTTCCTTTAAGAGAGGTAAAATTTCTATTGCTTTGAGAATTTTAATGGCTGTATCAACCTTTTCGCGTCTCGGCTCGCTTAAATGTGGCTTTAGAGCATAAAGAAGCTGAGTTTTAGTATCGCTTTCAGAGGAATTGAGACGGCTGATTATAGATATTATAGAGCTTATATCTGTATCACCAAGTATACTGGTTATATCCGGTGCAGTATTTTTAGGCTTTTCTTCTTCACCTAAAATATTTTCTGCCATTTGCCGCACCTGATTTAAGGTATCAGGGTCATTGAGCATATCCGCAAGCTTGCGGCTTAAATCATCCATTTTTTCCTCCGCCAGATAACATTTTTAGCAACATTTTAGCCTGAGGGCTTGAAAGAGCAGCTTTTAAAGCATCCTTATCACTAAGAATAGAGTTTAACTTTTCCTTGTCCTTTGATGATAGTTTTGAAAGTAGGGCATCTGCACTTTTGCTTTCAATTGCTTTTTGAGCGGTTTGCCTATCAATCTCAGGATTTGCGGTTATGATATCATCTATAAGCTTTTTATTATTATCCATTGCAATTTCCTCCGATATCTGTTTTAATATATAATATGAAAATATTGGGTTTAATAGAATAGGTGTATATATGAGAATTGTTGTGATTTCAGATTCGCATAAAAGAACAGGCGTTATTGATAAAATTCTGGCAGCTCAGCCTGAGGCTAAATACGTTTTCTTTTTAGGGGATAATGTAGCTGATATTGAGGATTTTGAATATTTATATCCTGATAAAACATTTTATACGGTCTGCGGAAACTGTGATTTTGGCTCAATGCTTCCGTGTGTCGGGGTTGAAATTATAAACGGCACTAAGATACTTTATACTCATGGGCATACTTTCAATGTGAAGTACGGTATACAGAGGCTTGCTGAGGCGGCTCGGCAAAACGGCTGTCATATAGCGCTTTACGGACATACACATATTTCTAAAATATTATATGAAGATGGCTTGTATATAGTTAATCCCGGTTCTTGCTCAAGTCCGAGAGAATCGAAAGCTTCCTATGCGGTGATAGATATAACAGATAAGGGAATATTGCCGATAATTATTGAAATATAAGTAGTTGATTTTATTATGATAAAGAAATATAATAGATTTAAGAAAATATTGTCAAAGGGAGTTTTACAATGAGTTATATCAGATATTCTTATGAGCAGTTAAAGACATTTTGTTGTGATGCCTTTGTTAAGTTCGGTTTTACTGACAGCGAAGCTAGAAGCATTACCGATGTACTTCTTTTATCCGATGTTTATGGTATCGAGTCTCATGGTATGCAGAGACTTGTTCGTTACCATAAAGGAATTGAAAAAGGGCTTATCCATGTTGATGCAAAGCCTGAGATAGTTTTCGAAACCCCTGTTTCGGCTGTTATTGATGGTCACGACGGTATGGGACAGTTGATTTCAATAGAGGCAATGAGGCTTGCTATTGAAAAGGCTAAAAAGAGCGGTATGGCGATAGTAAGCGTTAAAAATTCCAATCATTTCGGAATTGCGGGTTATTATGCAAAAATGGCTTGCGACCAGGGTCTTATTGGCTTTGCTATGACCAATTCAGAGGCTATTATGGTGCCTACATATTCGCGTCTTGCAATGCTAGGCTCAAACCCGATTGCTATTTCTATGCCTGCAGAGCCTTATCCTTTCTTCTTTGATTCTTCTACAACGGTTGTAACAAGAGGTAAACTCGAAATATATAATAAGCTTTCTAAACCTCTGCCTGACGGATGGGCACTTGATGAGAACGGAAAGCCTTGTACCGATGCGTCGAGAGTGCTTAAAAATATTGTCGGCAAGAACGGTGGCGGTATAGTGCCTCTTGGCGGTGATACCGAACCTTTGGGCGGTCATAAGGGTTATGGTTACGGTATGCTTTGTGAAATTTTCTGTTCAATTTTTTCAGGCGGACTCACCTCTAATCATACTCATATCGGCGGCAAGGGTGGAACTTGCCATGGATTTATGGCGGTCGACCCTGCAGTATTCGGAGATGCTGAGGGGATGAAGGAACGCTTCTCTGTATTTTTGCAGGAGCTTCGCGATGCGCCTAAGGCTGAGGGTGCCGAGCGTATATATACCCACGGTGAAAAAGAAATATTAGCTTATGCAGACCGTATGAAAAACGGTATTGATGTTAATATAAATACAGTTGCTGAAATGAAGGATTTATGCGATTATTTAGGGCTTGACAGCGTTAAATACTTAGGCGATGTAGATTTCTCGTCAGCAAAACAGAGCTCTTATAAATAAAGGTAAAGTTTAAGGATGAGAGCTATATTAAAGTGAGGGAAAACGATAATAGTTAATACTCAAAATGCTAATATTACAAAAATTATAAATGCGGTTTAAATTGCAGGATTTTCGGCTCTTAATTGAGTTTACAATAAAAAACAAGAGATTTCGTTTTGAAATCTCTTGTTTTTTTGGAAAAAGTTACAGGTTGAATGTAGGGGGTTAATGATGGTATCATTTTAAAAACTTAGTTCATCAGGCGATATTCTTTTGGAGTGACGCCGCAGACAGCCTTGAAAACTCGGTTGAAATATGAAGGGTTCTGAAAGCCCACGCTTTGCGAAATAAAAGATATACTTTGGTTAGAAGAGGTTAGTAACTGCTGGGCATTGAGTATTCTTACTGAATTTAAGTAGTCAATAAAATTCTTTCCTGTTTGTTGCTTAAAAAGTCGGGAAAAATAGTGATAATCGAGCTTTACATATTCGCAGGCAAAGCTTACGGATAGCGCTTCGGCATAATGGGAATTGATATACTTTTGGAGATTGAGTATTCGTCTTATGGTTTTTTCTTTTTCGGTGAGTTTGTCGGTTCCGAGACTGTAAATATCATATTTATGCGATATATAAAGTAGCTTTAAAAGCAATGAATTTAAAATTAAATCTTTACCGGATTCGGATTGAGTAGTACAGTTTTTGAGAATTTCATTGAGACATAGTGCAATTTCGTTCGCGGCATCATCTATAAGGTTGTTCAGATAATAGCTAAAGCTTGCGGTACGGTAAAAGGGGACCAGATATTTGAGGTCAACGATTTTATTATCGAAGACATTTTGAGGTTTGAACTGAAGAATAATACAGTCGAAATCCTTGGAAATATTGCTGTAGTTATGATTAAGTAAGCGGTTTATAAGTAAAATACTTCCTCTCGAAAGCGGAATGCGGTCTGCGAGGATTTCAGCAACTGCACTGCCGTTTCTTACATACAGTAGTTCAATTTCATCGTGGATATGCTCGTGGGTGAATAATGAAGGAGGATTGTGACCGCCAAAACAGCTTATTTTAGGCTCTTCAACATTTGGTATAGTGTTTTCAAATTTAACATTCATATATTTTCATCCCCAAAAGTAAAAAATGTTCTATGAACAGTATAACTATTGTTTATAAAAAATGCAACTCTTTTTTTGCGAAATGTAAAAATATTTTCATTATTAATGCATAATTTCTTTGATATTCCATTAATATTTAAAAAATGTTCTAGTATAAAAGTATAATTTGTGCAAGAAACAGCGAAAATCTTTTGATTGATTGGTACTTGTTTTTCTGTTAAAATAAACATATGTAATAGATTAGTGTGTTTTAGTATTGTTTAGTTTAACAATAAGAGTGGTGGATTGTATGAATTTAATGATAGGGGCCGAGAATGAGTCCTTCAAGTTAAGAGTGAGCGAGGATGGAAAGGACAGCAACTTTTCCCCTCAAAGCCGAAGAATTACTATTGATACCTGTAAAAACTCAACGGCTGCTTTTCAGATGGTTTTATCCTGTGATTGCCGAACGGCTGTAAATATTGGCGAAGAGGCCTGGTTTTCGGAATATCAGGATGTTTATAATATCCGATTTGTTCATGATGGAGCGCTTTCTGTGCGACTCAATCACATCGGTATGATGCGAGATGATAATCCGTTTTATTATGGTGATGTATTGCTTAATCAAGGCGTAGTTCAGGTAAATCCTAATATGCCGCACAGTATATATGTTGAATTTGAGATTCCCTCTGATTTTCCAGCAGGTATTTATAAGGGGAAATTCAGGCTTTACAGCTCAAGGATGTTTGAAACAGAAGAGTCGATTGGCGAGATAAGCTATACAGTAAATGTAAAGGATGTTTGTATTCCCGAAAATACAAGGGATTATTTTTACCTCGACTTATGGCAGCATAATTCGAATATCGCCAGAAAGGCTGAAGTTGAGCTTTGGAGCGACTGGCATTTTGAAATAATTGAAAAATATATCAAAACCTTGGCTGATTTAGGTCAAAGTGCGATTACAGTGGTCGTATCTGAAATACCTTGGTGCGGACAGCACTGTTACCTCAATGAGGATACAAAAGCGAATTTATTTGAATACTCTATGGTTCGGGTTTTCCAAAGGGAAGATGGTTCTTTTGAGTATGACTATTCGGTGCTTGAAAGATATATAAAGCTTTGTATTTCTTACGGTATAGACAGAGAAATTGAAGTATTTGGAATACTAAATATTTGGCAGTCTATTAACGAGGGTTATTATAATTTTACTAATTATTATGATGCCCTTCGTATCAGGTATAAAAAGCCAAACGGACTTTACGGGTATATGAAAAAGGTAAAGGATATTGAGGACTACATAAAAAGTCTTTATCGTTTTTTCGTTTCAAACGGTTGGCTTGATATTGTAAGGATTACCGCAGACGAGCCTTGGGATACGAACAGTTTTGAAGTAAGTCTTGAACGATTGAGTGAGCTTTGTCCCAAATTCAGGTATAAGGTAGCACTGGGTCACTATGAGTTTTACCCCAAGTTCAATGACCGTATATCAGATTTTGCGCCTTCGTTATTATGCTTTTGTCAGGAAAACGATGATTTTGTCGGCGCATTATCCAGAGATAAAAAGAGCCATTTTGTATGGTATACTTGCTGTGCACCGGCAGAACCTAATAACTATCTCAGAAGCAATCTGCTTGAGACCCGATATATAGCGCTTTTAACCGAGTTTTTCGGTCTTTCAGGATTTTTGCGTTGGAGCTATACTGCTTGGCCCGAAAAACCGCGCGATGATATAAGGTTTTCAATGTTTGCGGCAGGGGATACGAATTTTGTTTATCCTGCGGGTGATATGTCACCGTTACTCACTTTGAGATATAAAGCATTAAAGCGAAGTATAGAAGATTTTGTTTTGCTTAAAATACTGCGCAAAAACGGAGATATTCAAACTATTGAGGAAATTTATGATTTGCTTATTAAAAAGCGTAATTTTACTGAGTTTTACGAAAAAACAGAAAATCTTGTGAGCTTTGAAAAAATGTCCTCTACAAAATTTGCTGATTGGGAGCATATGAGAAATCTTATGTACCATTCAATATTAAATTCATTAAACAGGAGCGATGAAAAATGAAAAAATTAATTTCTGCGTTTTTAGCATTGCTAATGATTTTTGCAATGACAGGCTGTAATGACAGTGGCGCCGGCTCGGAGCAAAAAGGTACAGATACCGCAAATGTTCCAGTTGCAAGCACTGATGAGCTTAAGCTACCTGAATATAATGTGACCGATAAAGAGGTTACTTTTGTTGCAGGAGATTTTGCAGCAGAGGGAAGTACATCTATATGGGCTGAGGTAAGAAAGCTTGCAAGCGAAAATTACGGCATAGATTTCAAGCCTATTATTGCGGCTACCACCGAGCAGACTAAGCTTACCAATACCTTGATTGCGGCAGGAACACCACCCTCATTCGTTGAAACACATAAAACCTCTGCTTGGTTCCCGAGACTTAGTGCAGACGGTGTTTTTGTGGATGTTAAAACTCTTATAAATACAGAGGATATGCTCTGGAAAGATATGGTTGATTATATCAATTATTATTCTATAGGCGATAAGAGCTATGCTTGTGTTACCAATGTTTATGCACCCACTACGATGACATATAATGTGGACCTTATTAAGCAGGCAGGCTTGACCGACCCGATGGAGCTTTATAAAAAGGGTGAATGGACCTGGAAAAAGATGCTTGAATACATAGATAAGCTCAGCGGCGATACTAACGGCGACGGTGTTATTGATGTATACGGTATAGATTTAAGCTATCTTGGACAGTGCTATATGTGCTCTCTCGGTACAGGTTTTACAACTATCACCGACGGTAAGGTTTCACTTTCACCTCTTACCGATGGCAACTATGAGAAATTCGGTACATTTGCTTCCGACCTGCTCAGCAGAAGTTCAAAGGGATATTATGTACCTGTTGAGGACGCAGTATCGACTGCTACAAGCCTTTTCAATTTTGACGGCTATTGGGGTGTTCGCAACAATACAACAAGACTTGCTGCTATGAAAGCAGGTACAATTTCGCTTATTCCTGTTCCTAAGCATGAGGATACTGATAAATACTATATGAGCGGTATTACAGCAGGTTATGCTATCAGTGCCGCAGGCAACCCTGTCGGTGCGGCGGCAGTTCTAAGCTGCTATAGATATCTCAACTATGCAAATGATGAGAACCTGAACCGTAGTAAGAAGTCTTTCCTTGATGAGGGCTGGAATGAAGATTCGGCACATGTGCTCACCTATGATGTGAATGCACAGCCCGGCTCTTATCAGGATATAACCCTAATTCCTATGGGCAGTGATTTTGCTTCTTCGGATATTTCCAGTGCTATTACCTGCCTTTACAGAGATGTTCTTGAAAGAAAAGAAACATGGTCGAGTGTAAGAGATAAATATTTGACCAGAATTCAAAGTGCAGTAGATTCTGCTAACAAATCAATGCAGTAATTTTTTAAAAAACGGGGTGACTTTAATGTCATTATTAAAAAGGTCTTTGGCTTTAATATCGGTTTTTGCAATCGCCGCGGCACAGTTTTGTGCCGTGAGCGTTAGTGCAGATACTGATGTTAGTAAAAAAGCAGATACAAAAGCCTATTCTTCGGTTTCAACCGATTATAACGATTATTTAAAGTCAGCCCCCTCTGAAAACGGTTCTGGCAGTTATACCGCAAGACCTGAGTATGATAATACCGTAAACGATGTTGAGGTAAAGCTTGTTTCTTCGGGTAGCAGTGTTGAGTTTAAGGTTAAGGTTGAAACTGCAGGACTTTATAATATCGGTCTTAAGTTTATGCCTTACGGTATGTATGACAGATATTCGGTTGCCCTGAGTATCGATGGTAAAGTGCCTTTCAAAGAGGCGGCAGAAACAGAGTTTTATTCTGCCTTTATAGGTACTGAAATCAAGCAGGACGCAAAAGGAAATGATATTTTATCCTCTGCGGCTGAGAGCACAGAGCTTCATTCAACTCTGCTTCGCAGTGCTTCTGCGCTTTATACTGAACCGTATTTATATTATATTGATGCAGGCGAGCATACCTTTTGCCTTGAGGTTAAAAAAGGCGAGCTTGCAATAAATGAAATATTTATAAAAGAGCCTGAAAATATTGTCTCATATCAGGAATATCTTGAGAGCAATAAGGCTAAGAAAAACAGCCCTTCGGGCAGTATTATGATTGAAGCAGAAAAACCTGCATTAAAGTCCGACCAATCGGTTATTGCTGAAACTGACCGTAGCGGCCCTGATACTACCCACGGCAATAATGAAAAAAATTCACCCTATCAGTTAAAGCTCAATACCTTAAGCGGTGAAAACTTTAAATACATAAATCAATGGGCGAGCTATAATTTCAGCGTTGAAAGCTCAGGCTTTTATCAAATAGCCCTCAGGGTGAGACAAAACCTGTCTGACGGTCTTTTCACCAGCCGTCGTATTCTTATTGACGGCTCTCTTCCTTTTGAAGAGGCAGGAAAAATAGAGTTTGCTTATGATGATTCTTGGTATATCAAGGTGCTGGGCGACGAAAATCCTTACCTTTTCTGGTTAGAAGAGGGTGAACATACACTTACTGTTGAGGTTACAGCAGGAGTGGTTGCAGAACTTAATTTAGAGCTTAATGATGAGCTTAACCGTCTTAACGGTATTTATAAGCAAATCTTTATGGTCACAGGCTCTTCGCCTGATAAATATATGGATTATGATTTAAAAAATCAGATTCCGTCTTTAATAAGCGAGTTTGAAGAGGTTTGCCAAAAGTTAAAGAAGAGTCTCGAAAGGTTTGTCAAAATTTCGGGAGGTAGACGCGGCACAGGCTTTTCGGTAATGGATTCGCTTATTATCCAGATTGAGGGATTTATTGAGAATCCTGATACAATCGAGGATAAAATTTCTTCATTTAAGGATAATGTGAGTGCATTCGGTTCTTGGGTGATTTCTCTCAATGAACAGCCGCTTTCGATTGACAGTATTCAGATTTATGCAGAAAATACTGAGCATTATTCTGAGAAATCCGGATTCTTTGCAAAGCTCGGTTTTCAGCTAAAGGTATTTTTAGGTTCTTTTGTAATTGATTATGATGATGTCTCTGAAACCGAGGCAGAGGACCTTAATATCTGGGTTATGAATGGCAGAGAGCAAGCGCAGGTTGTTAAGAATCTTATAGAAAATGAATTTTCTCCCGATACAGGGATATCGGCAAAAATCAGTGTTGTTTCAACAGGTCTTGTTGAGGCAACCTTGGCAGGAACCGGCCCTGATGTTGCGCTGTTTGTTCCTGAAACTACAGCGGTATTCCTAGGTGTGCGCGATGTTTTGTGCGACTTGAGCAAAATGGACGGTTATAAGGATATAGCCGCAAAATATCAAAGTGAGCTTTTAGTTCCTTATAAATACGGCGGTGCTACCTACGGACTGCCTCTTACATATAATTTTTTCGCACTGTTTTACCGTACAGATATTTTTGAAGAACTCGGTCTTAAATGTCCAAAAACTTGGGACGAATTTTATACTGTTACTTCGATTTTGCAGAATAATATGATGGATATCGGTATGCCTTCGACTATATTTGAGGCTTTGCTGTTCCAAAACGGCGGTTCATATTATTCTGATGACCTTAATACCTGCACTATTGATTCTAATGAGGGTGTTGAGGCTTTCCGCCAGATGACCGAGTTTTATACTAGCTGGTCATTCCCCGTAACCTATAATTTCTATAACCGCTTCAGAACAGGCGAAATGCCAATGGCGGTTGAATACTATGCGGCTTATGCCGAACTTGAATATGCGGCGCCCGATATAAAAGGGCTTTGGGCTATGGCACCGATTCCTGTCAAAAACGAAGCTAATGAAAGCTATCTTAAAGGAACAGGAACCTCACTTGTGCTTTTTGAGGCTACCGAAAATAAAGACGCCGCTATTAGGTTTATAGATTGGTTTACCGATGCCGAGGTGCAGGCGCATTACGGCAAGCAGGTTGAAATGGTTTTGGGTGTTGCAGGAAAATACACCCCTGCAAATAAAGAAGCGCTGAAATTTTTGGGTTGGTCTTCCTCTGAG
The DNA here is from genome assembly GCA_045541175.1 of Acutalibacteraceae bacterium. GTDB lineage: Bacteria > Bacillota > Clostridia > Oscillospirales > Acutalibacteraceae > UBA737. The sequence continues at coordinate 42,670 of JAZQIP010000060.1, read as the reverse complement.
CTTGAGTTTTTAAATTCTCAGTTTGCGGTAATAAAGGAAGTGCCGGTAATACCCTCAAGCTATTACATTTCTCGTTCTTTTAACAATGCTTTCAGAAAGGTTGTTTATCAGAAAGCAAATGTCAGAGAAACTTTGCTTCTTTATGTTAGAGATATAAATAAGGAAATTGCCCGTAAAAATAAAGAGTTGAATGTTGATTAGGAGGTGCAGCCGAGTTGAGAAATAAAAACGGCGTTAAAACGCTTTCGCTTGTAAAACAGAATATATCCAACTATTTGATGTTGCTGCCCTTTATGTCGGTGTTTATACTGTTTACCGTGATTCCCGTGGTAGCGGCAATAGCTCTTAGCTTTACGGATTTTAATATGCTTTCTATTTCCCATTTTGTCGGATGGGACAATTATATAAGACTTTTTCTTGATGATGAGGTTTTCCTTATAGCGGTTAAAAACACATTGATTTTTGCCGTTATCACAGGACCGACAAGCTATTTTTTGTGTTTATTATTTGCTTGGCTTGTTAATATGTTCAAGCCTGCTGTGCGCTCGTTTTTGACCTTTGTTTTCTATGCGCCGTCAATATCGGGAAATGTTTATGTTATATGGACTTATATTTTCTCGGGCGATAGCTACGGTCTGGCAAACAGCTTTTTGATGGAATTGGGTTTAGCGAGTGAGCCTGTTTTTTGGTTATCGGATTCAAGATATATTTTGCCAATATGTATTATAGTTTCCCTATGGCTTTCTTTAGGAACCTCGTTCCTTTCGTTTATAGCAGGTTTTCAGGGCGTTGATGAATCGCTTTATGAAGCCGCCGCTCTTGACGGTATAAAAAGCCGTGTTCAGGAGCTGATTTATATAACTCTTCCCTGTATGGGACCGCAGTTGCTTTTCGGTGCGGTTATGCAGATTGCGTCTTCTTTTTCAGCAGGTGCAGTTTGCGAGGCGCTTGTAGGATTCCCATCGACTGATTATGCGGCGCATACCGTTATTTCGCATATAAAGGATTACGGCACACTAAGATACGAAATGGGCTATGCCTGTGCTATTGCGACCGTTTTGACTATTGCAATGGTGCTTTGCAATCAGCTTATCAGAAAGATACTTAAAAAGCATACCGATATTTAACTTTTAATGGAGAAAAAAGGTTATTATGAGCAGTAAAAGGTTTAAATTACCTAAAGTGAATATAATGCGTAAAAACATAAACGGCTCTGTAGGCGGTACAGCGTTTATTATATTTATTCTTCTGCTTTTCGGAAGCTTTATGTTTTTGCCCTTTGTATATTCGATTTTGCAGTCTTTAAAGCCGAGCGAAGAATTATTCCGTTTCCCACCGAGATTTTTTGTTGTGAACCCGACTCTCAGCAATTTTTCACAGCTTTTTCAGGTAGCAAACAGTTCCTGGATTCCGTTTACAAGGTATTTGTTTAACAGTATTTTTATAACTGTTATCGGTACCTTCGGGCAGGTTATTTTCGCCTCGATGGCGGCATTTCCTTTGGCAAAGTTCAAGTTCCCCGGTTCGAAGGCTATATTCAATATTGTTGTTTGGTCGCTGCTTTTTACAGGCGGTGTAACAGCTATACCTACATATATCGTAATGGCAAAGCTCAACCTTATAAATTCTCATCTGTCTCTTATTTTACCGACTGTCGGCAGCAGTATGGGGCTGTTTTTGATGAAGCAGTTTATGGAGCAGATGCCGACCTCTCTCATAGAATCAGCGAGAATTGACGGAGCGGGTCAGATGACGATTTGGTTCAGGATTGCAATGCCGATAGTAAGACCTGCTTGGCTTACGCTTATAATATTTGCTTTTCAGGGGCTTTGGAATAATACGGGCGGCAGCTATATTTATGAAGAGGAATTGAAAACTCTTCCTGCGGCACTCAACCAGATAACCGCTTCGGGTATGGCAAGAATGGGTGCGGCGGCAGCAGCTTCTGTATTACTGATGATACCCCCGATTGTAACATTCTTGATTACACAGAGTAATGTAATCACAACTATGGCATATTCGGGAATAAAGGATTAGGACTATGAGAATGAATAAAATTTTGAAAATTCTTTTGTGCCTTTGCGTAATACTCTCGATTATAACCGTTCCTGCACAGGCTTCAAGCTATAATACCTACAATTATAATACCGACGGTGAGGTTACCGCATTGCCTGATGCTTATACGGTTGACAGCGTTGTTACAGGAAGTGAAGCAGGGTGCGGAGTATTTTCTTCCCCTACAGATATTTATGTTTATGAAAACTGTATTTATATTGCTGACAGTGGAAGAAACCGAATTGTGAAGCTGGATTCAAACGGAAAATTCATAGCTGAATTTAAGTCTTTTAAAAACGGCGCAGAGCAGACAGAACTTTTAGAGCCGAGCGGCATTTTCCTTAAAAACGACCTGCTTTATATTGCGGATACAGGCAATTCCCGTGTTTTGGTTTCGGATTTTAATGGGGATATACAGCTTGTTTTAACTAAGCCTGATGATAGTCTTTATCCTCAGGATATGAAGTTTTCGCCTAAAAAGGTTTCGGTGGACAGCAGAGGAAATACCTATGTTTTATGCGAGGGTGTTTACTACGGCGCAGTTATGTATAATGTGAACGGCGAGTTTGTAGGCTTTTTCGGATGTAATGAAATTGAGGTAACAGTTTCGCTTATTGCTGATTATGCTTGGCGAAAGTTTCTTAATTACGAGCAGAGAAGTCAGCTTGACCGCTATTTGCCGGTAGCTTATACAAATATCGATATTGATAACAGCGATTTTGTTTATGTTTGTACTGCCTCAGGCGAGGACGGCGGCAGTGTGAGAAAACTCAACTCCAAAGGCAGTAATGTTATAAGCAGTGATTCTTTCAAAGAAAAGGATAAAACCATAAAGAATACATATAACGATGTAGCAAGCGATGAAAACGGATTTATAACCTGTATAGACAGCTCGGGCAAAAAGCTTCTTCAGTATGATAAGGAAGGCAACCTATTGTTTGTTTTCGGTCTTTCAGGAAGCAGATGGGGTGCGTTTACAGAACCTACTGCGCTTGCGGTAAATAATGATGAAATATATGTTCTTGATAAAACAAAGGGCTCGTATACGCGATTCGTTATGACCGATTTCGGTAAGAGTGTAAGACAGGCGACTGTTTATTATAATCTTGGTGAGTTTGAAGCATCAATTGAGCCTTGGCAGGATGTTTTAAAGCAACATTCAGGATACGAGACCGCCTATGTCGGAATAGGAAAAAACCTTTACTTCGCAGGCGATTATGATGAAGCCTCGCAGTATTTTATAAAGGCAAACGATAAGCAGTGGGAATCAAAGACTTTCCGCGAGATAAGGTCTGTGTGGCTGCATAAATATTTTGTCTATTTCTTGTCGGGGATTTGCATTTTTGCGGTGGTGACGGCTGTTATATGCAGTAAGCGTTCGCCTGCATATTCTGCAATTTGCAGATTAAAGGATAAGGCCGCTTATCACCATACTAAAAAAGAAAAATTCAAATTTGCCTTTTATATTGCCTCGCATCCGCTTGACGGTTCTTTGGAAATAAGAGAAAAGCGGTTTTGTTCGATAGCGGTTGCAGTGGTTATATATTTACTTACTGCAATCGGAATGATGCTGAAAACTCGGTACAGCAGTTTCCGTTTCAATACATTTGATGAGGGTGCGGGAAATCTGTTTGTTATAGGCATTGGCGCATTAATGCTATTCTTTTTGTTCACAGTTGCAAACTGGGCGCTTTGCGTTTTGTTTGACAGCGAGGCTTTTTATAAAGAGATATTTTGCTGTCTGGCTTATTCGCTTTTACCCTTTATGCTTTCACAGTATATTTCGACCTTGCTTACCTATGTTTTGTGCGTTGAAGAGGGGATGATAATCTCTGTCATCAATGGTATATGTCTGTTATGGTCGTTGTTACTTTTGTTTTTTACTTATAAGGAAATCCATCAGTACACAGCCGGAAAAACCCTTATTTCTCTTTTCTGTACTCTTTTGGGGTTAGTTCTTGTAGCGTTTTTGCTGTTTATGATTTTCAGCCTTGTTCAGCAGATGGTTTCCTTTATTGAGCTTGTTATAGCAGAGCTTTCATACAGAGTATTATAAGGAGGGACAATTTATGAAAAGACTGATTACTGCTTTATTGGTTTTGGTCTTGGCTTTTTCAGCTGCGGGCTGTAAAAATGAGTCTCTTCAGCTTAAAAAAATATATAAAAATATCCCTTCTGCTCAAAATTATACTAAGCAGTTAACAGGCAAAGAGCCTGTTGAGGTTGCTAAAAACGATAGCTATTCCTTAAGTGTAAACCCTGAAAACGGTCAGTTTTCGGTGAAAAGCCTATTGGACGGATATATCTATTATTCAACCCCTGCAGGTATAGATGAGGATACTGTTTCAAATGACCCTGTTAAAAATCAGGCAAGGTCGGTAATTAAGATAACCTTTGGTGATACTATCAACCGTATCACAGGGGAGGCACTTAGCTTTCTTGATAGTGTAATCCTAGGAGGACATAAGTGCTATTATGCAGATAACGGATTTTTATCTGTTTATACCTTTTCAGCAACAAAGATTTCTGTACCCGTACTTGTTACTCTTGATAATCAGGGATTTGAAATACAGATTTTGACCGCAGATGTTAAAGAAGAGGGGGACTATATCTTAACTGATGCTTCACTGCTTTCGCATTTTGGTGCAGGAACTATGGAAGACGAGGGTTATGCAGTAGTTCCTGACGGAAGCGGTGCGGTTATAGAGTTTACTAACGGTAAGCACGAATATCCTTCATTTACACTTCCAATGTACGGACAGGATGTTGCCATTAATGACTACAGTATAGAAAACACCCGTGCATATATCCCTGTATTCGGAATTAAAAACGGTGAGCATGGATTTGTTGCTGTGATAAATAAAGGCGATGCTCATTCTTATGTGAATGCTTCGGTAGCAGGCGGTATGAATAATTATAATATTGCTTATGCTTCTTTTGCTGTAAGGGATAGGGCAGTTGTAGGAATTTCAGCAACCAGTACAGGCTATGCAAATAAAAATTCAATTTTATTTGACGAAAGAGAGCAAGCTCTTAATTCGGTTGGGGTAAAGTATATACTTCTTGGAAAAGACGGCTGTGATTATACTGCTATGGCTAAGAAATACGGCGAGTATCTGGCAGGGAATTACGGTATGGAGAAAAAAGCCGAAAAAGCGGTACAACTCTACCTTAATATGTATTGCTCAGCAAGACGGAATAAGAATATTTTCGGTGTTAAAACTACCGAAAAGCTTTCAACCTTTAGCTATGATGCGATAGAAAAAGCGGTTGATGAGCTTTCTGCCGACGGTGAGGATAATATAGCTGTTTTTCTTAACGGCTGGAATGAATCGGAGCTTTCGGGCGATTTCAAAAGAGAGTTTTCTCCGTTTAAAAAATCGGGAGGACGGGAAGGTCTCGAAAAGCTTGCAAGAGCTCTAGATAAAAAGAATATACCGTTTTTCAGTATGTCTGATATTTTTGAGATCAGACCTTCAAACAGCTTTTCGGCGAGAAGGATAAACCGAAAAACAATTGAAGCCTACCCAATATCACTCAATACCTTAAAGCAGGATAAAACCGCATCAGCTTTTTCGTTTATTTCACCTGCAAAGCTAAATGCTTTTTGCGAAAATATTATTGAAGAATCGCTGAATTACAATATCGGTTTTGGTGCGGCGCTTAGTAAAACAGTGCTTTATTCTGATTTTGGAGATAATTATTCCAAGAGGCAGCAGACAGCAGATTATATATCAAAGCTTTTTGACAGCGCAGATAAAAAAGGACTTGAGCTTTCGGCTCAGCAGCCTGCGGCTTATGTAGTTCCTTATCTTGATTTTGCGCTTTATCTCGGCGGCGAATTTGCTCATTATGATATTGAGGATTACAGTATTCCTTTTTATCAGCTCGCAGTTTCAAACTATCTTGGCTATTCGGGAGAGCCTATAAATCTGTCGCTCAATGCAAGTATAGGGGTTATGAAAACTCTTGAATATGGCGGTGGTCTTTGCTACAGCCTTATAGGTGAAAACGGTGATATTATTTTTGAAACCGACCGTGCAGAGCTTTATAACTGCGAATACAGACTTTTAAAGACTGAAATATCCGAAAAAAAGCGGATAGCTGATGAGTTTTATTCAAAGGTAGGCTCAACTCTTAATAGCCATACCAGACTTGATACGGATGTTTATTTAAGTCGCTACAGCAATGCAAGTGCTGTATTTAATTATTCTAAAAAAGATTATGTTATTGGAGATTTAACTGTAAAAGCAGGAAGCTTTGCAGTATTAGAAAATGAGGAGGTGCTCGGATAATGCGTAAAAAGGCGTTTTCTTTTGAATCAAAGAAGAAACTGACAGGCTTTCTGTTTGTTTTGCCTTGGATTATCGGAGCTATAACCTTTTCAGTAAGACCAATTATTTCATCGCTTATTTATTCCTTTTCCGATGTCAGTATAACGGTTACAGGTCTTCGTCTTGATTTTTCGGGACTTAAAAATTATATGTATTTATTCAACGAGGACCCCAATTTTACCCGTAATTTGGTGACAGCAATCGGGCAGACGCTTTATAAGGTTCCATTGGTATTGGTTTTCAGTCTTTTTATTGCGTTGCTGCTCAATACCTCGTTTAAAGGCAGACTGTTTTTTAGAGGAACCTTCTTTTTGCCGATTATAATAGCATCGGGATATGTTATAAGCATAATAAACGGTGCGGCAAATTCGGCAATGCTTGCTACCTCTATTTCTTCTGATTCCTCAGGAACAACCGCTATGATGACCATAGATGCAGTAAAAATAGTTTTAATGCAGTTTGGTGTTTCAGAAGAAATTTTAAATGCGATTTTAGGCTATGTTTCTGAAATATTTAATATGGTTTGGTATTCGGGAATACAGATTCTTCTGTTTCTGGCTTCCTTGCAGACCGTTTCGGGCTCGCTTAGAGAGGTGGCTCAGATGGAAGGAATAACCGAATGGCAGTATTTCTGGAAGATAACTTTGCCGATGATATCGCCGACTATTATTCTTAATATTATTTATACAATTATTGATTCCTTTACCGATACTACTAATGTGCTAATGAGGAGTATCTATACCAGCCTTAATGGTATGCAGTTTGCAAATGCTTCGGCGATGGCTTGGATATTCTTTGTGATAATTCTTGTGATAATCGGTATTGTTTATCTGATACTAGGCAAAAAGATATTCTATATGAACGGATGATAAGGGAGGGATTTTAATGCGAACAGTTAAGCTTACTGACGCTCAGAAATATAAGCTTAAACGCTCTGCCGGAGCGTGTTCGATTTCATTTCTGAGAATGCTGATACTAATAGGACTTAGCTTTATTATCCTTTTCCCGATATTTAATCTTATAACTTTCAGTATCAAGCATTCGGAAGAATATTTCGATGCAACGATTATATGGTTTTCTAAAAATCCCACCTTGGAAAACTTTAAAAATGCAATTAAAGCAATGAATTTCGGCGAAAGCTTTTTAAACACTCTTAAAATGACCGTGCCCTCGGTGATATTTCAGCTTTTTGCCTGCAGTATTGCAGGATACGGTTTTTCCCGTTTTAATTTTCCGGGGAAGAAAATATTATTCGCTTTGCTGATATTTCTCATAATAGTTCCCCCTCAGGTTATAACGACACCGACCTTTATCTATTACAGGAATTTCGATTTCTTCGGACTCGGCAAGCTGGTAGGGCTTATTACGGGAACGGACCTTACTGTATCTTTGCTTAATACAGGCTGGAGCCTTTATCTGCCTGCAATGTTTGGATGCGGTATAAGAGGAGCTTTATTTATATTTATATTTAATCAGTTCTTTAAGGGTTTGCCGAAGGACCTGGAGGAGGCCGCCGCAATAGACGGTTGCGGAGCACTGAAAACCTATTTTAGAATAATGCTTCCAAATGCTCTGCCCGTTGTAGTTACGGTGCTTATATTCTCAATAGTATGGTATTATAACGATACATATATTTCGGGTATTTTTATAACAAATCAAAAAACTCTTGCAATGTCGCTAATGGGTGTACCTGATGCGCTGACCTCTATGACTATTGCTCATCAGCTCGTTATGAGCGACCCCTATAAAGCAAACCTCGCTTTGCAGGCGGCGGCATTACTTTTCCTTATTCCGCCGTTGGTTATTTATCTTCCGTTGCAGAAGTTTTTTGTTGAAAGTATTGACCGTACAGGAATTGTAGGCTAGAGAGGTGGTTCGAATGAAAGAATTAAATGTTGGAATTATAGGCTATGGACTCAGAGCCAGCGGTGTGTTTGAGCTTATGTATAAGCTTTACCCCGAAATAAAAATTAATCTTTCAGCAATATGCGACCCGAAGCCCGTTGAGCAATTAAAGGAAAAGCTCGAAAAGGCTGAAATTGATGCTAGTAAAACAGTTTTTTATACTGATGTTGATAAAATGCTCGAAGAATGCAAATTCGATGGCATTATAATCGGAACCCGTTGCTCGCTTCATACTAAGCTTGCGGTTAAGGTTTTGGAAAAGAAAATTCCGTTGTTTTTAGAAAAGCCTGTATCTACTACATACGAGGATTGGAATTCACTTAAAGAAGCTTATGAAAAATACGGCGGCGAGGTGGTTGTTTCATTCCCGCTTAGAATTACCCCGATGGTTACTGAGGTTAAAAAGCTTATAAAGGAATTAGAGCTCGGCCCTATTCAGCATGTTGCGGCATTTAACTATGTGACCTATGGCGGAGATTATTACCATGAGTGGTACAGAGACGAAAATGAGACGGGCGGTCTCTTTATGCAAAAGGCTACCCACGATTTTGACTATATAAATCATATTTTAGAGCAGGATGCGGTTGAAATCTGCGCTATGAAATCTAAGCAGGTTATGAAAGGCGATATGCCCGCGGGCCTTAAATGCGAGGACTGCGAAAAGAAATATACCTGCAAGGAAGGTCCTTATCAGATTGTGAATACTACAGGCGATTTCGTTCACGGACCTTATTGCTGTTTTGCAACCGATACAGGCAATGAGGACAGCGGTACTGCAATTATCCGATTTGCAAGCGGTATGCACGCAGTTTATACGCAGAATTTCTTTGTAAGAAACAAGCACGCCGGAAAACGAGGTGCAATATTTGCGGGCGAGGGCGGAACGCTTGAGTTTGATTGGCATACAAGCGATATCATAGTTCGTAAGAATTATATTCCGGGCGAAATGAAATATCATGTTGAAACAGCCGGTAGGCATGGCGGCGGAGATTTAAAGTTGGTTGAGAACTTTATAGCAGTGATGCAAGGACTTGAAACCTCAAAAACACCGCTTGAACAGGGACTTTTAAGTGCTTATATGTGCCTTAAGGCGAGAGAATCTGCCGAAACAGGGCAGTTTGTAAATCTCGATTATTTTGGGAGGTGACTCAATGCAGAATTTCAGCATTTGGACTACTCATTCACTTGACCGAGTAAGAAAAAACAGAAAACCTGAGGACAGAAAGAATTTCAGTCTTTGTGGTGCTAAGGGTGAATATGAGTCCTTTCAGATAGTTATTAATTCAGGTAGTGAGCCTCTGACGGTAGAAAATATTATTTTCAGCGATTTTGCGAGGGACAGCGGAGAAAAGCTGTGCGATAATATTGACATCTACCGAGAGCACTATATATCTTTTGACCGAAATAGCCATCATAAGGGTGTTGAGGGTGTACTAGAGCAGGAACTTGTAGGTTCGGTTCCGGATGCGCTCATTCCAGCGCTTGACCCTACTACCCGAAAGCCTTTAGGCTGCAGTGCCAGATTTTATGCTTTCCCTCATAATATGCCTGAAAATGATGTTCAGCCGTATTTCATTGATGTTAAAATACCGCGCGGTGCAAAAGGCGGTATTTATAAGTCTGAGTATACGGTTGTGACCGATAAGGGTGATTTTAAAGGTGAAGTCACTTTAGAAATATGGGAAATTGAGCTTCCCATAGAGCAGGTTCAGAAAAGCTTTTTCGGTAGTTGGACCGAAGCCTCTTCTTTAAAGACCGAAGAGGCGGCGCGTCATCGAATCTTTATTAAAGCCTCTTCGAAAGAGGAGCAGGAAATGCTTTATGAAAAGTATGGATATAACACCTCTCACATAGGTTTTTGGTCGGGAGCGGATATTGAAAGACCTAATATGAATCCTGCGCCCGAGGTTGAAGCAGTTAAAGAAAAACTTGAAAAATATTCTGATAAAACAGAGAGATTTGCTTATACAGCAGATGAAATCGGTTTTAGAAAAGACCTTTATCCCGAGATTATAAAATACGGTCAGGCTCTTCATAAGGCAGGGGCAAAGCAGCTTATAGTAATGCCGCCTGTAAATGAGCTTTTGGATGACGGTCTTGGAACAGGGCAGAGCGCAGTTGATATTTGGGTTGTACTTCCAAAGCAGTATTATGAGTATAAAAGGAATATTGATAAAGCGGTAGCAAAGGGAGATTCATTATGGACCTATAACTGCCTTATTCAGGATAATTACTCACCAAAATGGTTGATGGATTTTTCAGTTTTGTGTTACCGATTGCAGCCGGGATTTATTAACTATTCCCTTAAGGCGGAAGGCTTTCTTTATTGGCTTATAGACGGCTATGCTAAGCTTGAAGACCCTTGGGGAGATATAACTGTTAAGCCCGACAAATACGGTGATACCTGGGTGAGAGACGGTATGCTTTTCTATCCGGGTGAGGATGTTGGCCTCGATAATAGCTTTGTTCCCTCGCTCAGAGCAAAAGCTGTCAGGGACGGCTTTGAGGATTATGAGCTTTGCCACAAGATATCCTGTATGGGTAAAGGTGCTCTTGCAGAGCATTATTCAAATATTATAGGAAAGGACTTCAAAAGCTGGACCGACGACCCTGAGGTATTGCTTTTAAACAGGCAAAAGCTCGGCAAAGCATTTTGTGTAGGTAGCAAAAATGAAGATTAAAAGAATTTTAGCGATTTTGCTTGCCTTGGCAGTTCCTTTTTCATTATCCGCTTGCAAAAATACAGAAAAATTGGCTGTACCGTCCTGGCAGGAAACGGTTAATCAGGCTGCGGCAAACGAAGTAGCTGTTAGCAACGATTTTGGCTTTTGGGTTACCGACTCGCTTGACAGAGTTCGTAAAAACCGCAATTCAAACGGAAAATTTACTATTGAGCTTGGCGGTGCTAAGGGTGAATATGAGTCCTTTCAGGTAGTGGCTTATACTGATAGCGAAGCGACTGTAAAGCTTACGGGATTTAGTGTGAGCGACCTTGTGAGCGAAGAGGGAAATGTGATTTCTTCTAAGGACTGTATAACACTTTACAGAGAGCATTATATAAACTGCGATGTGCAGTCACCGTCATCGGGCAAGGTTATTCAGGAAACAACGGGCGAAATCCCCGATGCACTTATTCCGCTTAATAATCCCGAAACGGGTGAGCCTTTGGGTGATGATTGGCGTTTTTATGCATTGCCGTACGAGCTTTCTAATACCGCTTGCCAGCCTTTCTTTGTTGATATTGAAATCCCAAGAGACGCAAAGGCAGGTATTTATAAAGGCGTTTTCAAATTTGAATCCGACAAGGGGATTCAGGGCGGCGAGTTTACCTTAAAGGTTTGGAATATTGCATTAAGCGAGATACAGACTCAGGGTAGCTTTTTTGGAAGCTGGTCAAGTGCGACACCTCAAAAAGCAGAGGAAGCCGCAAAGAACCGAATGTTTATTCAGGTATCAAGTGCCGATGATGAAAAGAAGCTTTATGAAAAGTATGGCTACAATAATACAAATATCGGTTTTTGGGGAAATGTTGATATAGATAACACCGATAAAATGAAAGCGGCACCTGAGGTCGAAAAGGTTAAAGAGGTTATTGCAAAGCATTATGATAAGCTTAATCTTTTTGCATATACAGCCGATGAAATCGGCGGTGCTACAAACCTTTATGACACTATTAAGGAATATGGTGTTGCCCTGCATAAGGGAGGCACAAAACAGCTTATAACAATGCCGCCTGCCGAAGAGCTTTTAAACGGTACTGACGGTAAATCCGCCGTTGATATATGGGTAATGCTTCCAAAGCAGTTTGATTCAAATACCGAGATAATCAATAAAGCAAGAGAAAAGGATTGCGAAATCTGGACATATAATTGCTTGGTTCAGGATAATTACTCACCGAAATATCTGCTTGATTATCCACTTATCGACCACCGTATCCAACCCGGGTTTATAAATTATTCCCTTGATGCCGACGGATTTTTATTCTGGGTAATTGATAACTGGAATACCGTAGGAGATCCGTGGACATCGCTTGATATGACCTACAACGGAGATGGTATACTGTTTTACCCCGGCTCGGATGTAGGGATAGATAATTCATTTGTACCATCTCTCAGAGCTAAGGCTATAAGAGACGGATTTGAGGATTATGAGCTTTGCGCCGCTATTGAAGAGGCGGGTGGAGATGTGAAAGATTATATTAATTCTATCGCTACCGATTTCAGTAACTGGACGCAGGAATCAAAGGTTTTGTTGGAAAAACGTTTTGCCTTGGGCGAAGCATTTTCAAAATAAATTTTAATGGAGGAACTAAAAATGAAAAAAATATTAAGTATTCTTTTAAGCATAGCAGTTCTTTTCTCCGCATTAACAGTTTTGGCAGGTATCAGCTTTACAGCTTCCGCTGATACAGCTACAAATCTTTTAACTAATCCAAATTTTGATGGCTATTATTATGATGAGACCGCAGGTAAATATGTTGCAAGCGGCTGGGATATTAGCTCTAAAGCTACAGTTTCGACCGATACTGACGGTAGCAATGTTGTAACCATTGAAACAACGAATACCAATAGTGAATATAGTGTTCGTACTAATAAGGATTTAGCTTTAAATGCTACTAAATACTATAAATTCAGTATTATGTATAAGCTTGAAGACCCTGCTTCCGGTGGCTTCAATATAACTAACAAAGTATATTTCGGCTACAGATATAATAATACAGTTGTAAACAGAGTGAATTTTTCAAAGACAAGCGAGTGGACCGAGGCTTCCTTTGTTATGTATGGTGGAGATGTATCTTCAGGTGCTTGGACTAGATCCTTTAATATAACCTCTAATTTTTCTTGTTGTAAATTGTCGGTTAAAAATCCAAGTGTTGTAGAATATGACCCCGATGCTTTAGAATATACCGACACCGAAGCCAGTGAAAATCTTCTTACAAATGGCGATTTCAGCGTTTATGATGCTGAGACAAATACAGTAGAGAATCTTATGATTGATAATGCACCTTTCTATGTTGGTCATACTGTAGAAAAAGTAGAAATTAACGGTGAGGAAAAGAATGCATTAAAAGTAACTGTTACCCATGAAAATAACGAAAGAAAAATCAGAATGACTTTCGATTATAAAAAAATGGATAAAACCAAGAGTTATACATTTACCGCTTGGATGAAGCTAGAAAACAGTTCTTCAACCGACAGTTTTTCTAACAACGGAAAATACGGGCGTATACATCCAATGTTCTATCATGCAAATGTGACAAACCGAGCTTCAACTGAGTATGAAGAAAAAGCAGGCTGGCAGAAGATAGAATTTGTTATAGACAGTACTGTCCATAACGGGTCCAACTGGTGGATAGACGGCAGCAATAAATTTGGTGTAGGTCTTAATGTTTACGGTATGACCTGCGATATTTATCTTGCAGATATGTGCCTTAAAGAAACCATCGGCAATATAGCAGTAGAAAATGCTGAAAATATGCTCACAGGCGGCGACCTCAGCAATTATGATGAGGAAACAAATACTTTCGCAGATTTTATAATTGAAAAAGGCGGCGCTTGGTACGGCGGTCATACCCGTGAGCTTGTAACTATCGGCAATAAGGAAATGAACGCGGTAAAGGTTACCATTAATAAGGAAAGTGTGAACAGACGCGCAAAGGTACTTATTGACGGTAATAAAATCAAGAAGAACAGAACATATAAATTCTCAGCATGGGTAAAGCTTGAAAATAATTCAACTACAGGCACTTTTAATAATGATTCAAAAATAGGTGCTGTAAGGCTTTATTTCCACCATGGTACAAAAAATAATGTTTCTACCGATTTTGTTCAGACAAAGGACGGCTGGCAGAAGTTAGAATTTATCGTTGATGAAAGTGTTCATAAGAATGAAACCTGGTGGGATTTGCACGAGTTTGCTTTCGGTATTCAGGTTTACGATATGGTTTGCGACCTTTATGTTGCAGACCTCCGTGTTGAAGAAATTGCAGGCGGCAGTGAAGAGCGCTCTGGTGGATTTATTGAGGTTAACCGTAATACCGCAAAGAGCGGAAATACTGTTCAGGTAAAGGTTTCTGTTGATGATGGGTTTACCCTTAAGAGACTTTACTATACCGATGGTGTGACCGAGACTGAAATAACAGCCAAAAAACAGTCGGTATTTACTGAACGAGAAGCAACAGACCCATGGGGAAAAATTCATAACGGTACTGTATATACAAGTGTTGCTTCTGATATGATATATGAATTTGCAATGCCGATAGATGAAAATATAACTATAAAAGCAGATTATATTTATTATCTCTACGGTGATGTAAACGGAGACAGAGTTAACAGTATTTTAGACCTTGTAAGACTTAAAAAGCATTCTGCAGGTGAAAATGTAGAAATCATTGCGGAAAACCTTGACCTTACAGAGGAGACAATAAGCGGTGACTATCTTGTAGTTATCAGAAGAATTCTTTTGGGTCTTCCGGTTGAGGAAGAGGTAGCAGTAGCAAGTGTGGATTCGCTTACAACCTTAACTGAAAATTTTCAGTAGCGGCATCCGGTGATACAGCCGATACTACGCTGTATGCCGCTAAAAACGAATATGAATCCTTTCAGCTAGCAGTTGAGTCCGAAAAAGAGGGAACGGTTATAAAAAACATAACCTTTAGCGATTTTATTGGTGAAGAAAAAACCGTTCCGTCAACAGGCTTGGTTACTGTTTACCGCGAAGAATTTGTATCCTTTGAGAAAAACAGCAGCGGAACCGTAGTATCCGGTATTACATTGGCAAATCCTGAGGAAAAGCTGGCAGATGTACTTATTCCTGCTGTTAAAGAAGAGGATATTACTATTCAGGACAACATAAAAAGAGCTTTCCCCTTTGAGCTTACCAAAGGGGCGGCTCAACCGTATTTTGTTGATATTCATATCCCTGCCGATTTTCCTGCAGGGGAATATACACTTAATTATTATGTCACTACCCAAAAGGGTGTGGTGACAAACAGTATCAAGGTGAATGTTTGGGATATTACACTTAGTGCAGTTCAAAATCAAGGCTCTTATTTCGGAGGGAATACAACCCGAACTATGGCAAAGCTTGAAGAAACCGCCAAAAACAGAATTTTCCTCAGCGCAGTTGCTTCATCTGATGCAACTTTAGCCGAAAATCAGGAATATCTCTACAATACTTACGGTTATAACAATTCTACTATTGGCTTCTGGTCGGGAGCGGATATAACTACGGGTACGGTACTTAATCCTGCACCGACTGCAGAGGCTGTTAAAACTAAGCTTGAAAAATATTTTGATAAGCTTAACCTTTTTGCATATAGCTTTGATGAAATATACGGTAT
Organism: Acutalibacteraceae bacterium; assembly: GCA_045541175.1. Taxonomy (GTDB): domain Bacteria; phylum Bacillota; class Clostridia; order Oscillospirales; family Acutalibacteraceae; genus UBA737. The sequence continues at coordinate 27,034 of JAZQIP010000060.1, read as the reverse complement.
TACAGATATTTACGGTGATGTTATAGAATATGCGAAATCTCTGCATACTGCAGGCGCAAAACAGCTTGTGACAATGCCTCCTGTAGCAGAGCTCATGGATGACGGGCTTGGAAGCGGCAGATCTGCGGTAGATATCTGGGTTATGCTGCCTAAGCAGTTTGATGATAGCCGCTTTACCGAAAATATCGCACTAGCCCGTCAAAAGGGTGATGATATCTGGAGCTATAACTGTCTTTCTCAGGATAAGTTTTCACCTAAAATGCTTTTAGATTATCCGTTGCTATGCTATAGAATACAGCCCGGATTTATAAATTATGCTATGGATATAAGCGGTTTCCTTTATTGGAGAGTTGATAATTATAAGACAGATGCTCTTACTTTTGCGGCAGGCGCAAAGGAAACCTTCAATGCCGACGGTGTGCTCTTCTATCCGAGCGAGCTGGCAGGCTTTGAAAAATCATATCTCTCGTCTGTTAGAGCTAAGGCTTTAAGAGACGGCTTTGAGGATTATGAGCTTTGCTGTGCAATAGAGGCTCTTAATTCTGATGAAAAGGTAGATACCTCTGCTGTGGCAACCTCTTTCAGAGATTGGACCAAGGATAAGCAGGTATTACTTAATGAAAGAATAAATTTAGGAAATTCAATAAATTAAAATCATAAGCTGAGAATGACCGCAAAGACGGTTATTCTCAGCCCTATAACCTTAGAAAAGGAGGCTGCTTCTGTGAAAAAACTGCTTAGTATTGTTTTATGCCTTTGTATGCTCATACCCTCGGTTATGACTTTGGGTTTAGTATCGGCTACAGGAACATTTTCTAATCAGGAAGGCAACCTGCTGCATAATCCGCAGTTTAATTACTCGTATGACGGAAGTGCCTATACAATTGACGGCTGGAAATTGCCCTCAATAGCAACGGTAGAGCAGGGGGCAGACGGTTATAATATCGTTAAAATTGCTACCTCTACTACCGATTTGCCTTATGCACTCAGCAGTACAGTGAATTTGAATTTAGATACTGATAAATATTATAAATTCAGTATTATTTATAAATTGGAGAATCCCCCGTCGGGACAGTTCAATATTAACAACGGTGTATTTTTCGCCTATAAATATAATAACAACTATGTTAATAGGGGTTCTTTAAGTAAAAATTCAGCTTGGACTGAGGCATCTTTCATAATGTACGGCGGTGACGTTACTGAAAATGCTTGGGATAAGTTCTTTGCAGTTGTTTCCAATTATTCTAGATGTACTCTTTCGGTAAAAATGCCGTCTGTTACGGTTTATAATCCCGATGAGCTTGATTTAAAGCAGGATGTTGTTTCAGAAAACCTTATTCCAAACGGTGATTTGGAAAGCTATGATTCTGCAACAAATACATTTGAGAATTTTCTTATAGAAAGCACTTCTTCTGCTTGGTACAATTCACATAGTAAGGAAGTTGTAACAATAGAGGGTGCTCAGAAAAATGCTTTAAGGCTTTCTGTAAACAAAGAGAATGAAAACCGCAGAGCAAGAATGCTTTTTGACGGAAATTCTTTCAGTAAAACAGGGACTTATAAGTTTTCGCTTTGGATAAAGCTTGAGAATAGCTCGGCTACAGGAATTTTTGATAATAATTCGAAATTCGGTGCAGTAAAGCTTTATTTCCACCATGGCACTACCAATAATGTTTCGACAGCTTTGGTGCAAACAAAGGAAGATTGGCAGAAACTTGAATTTATTCTTGATGAATCAGTTCATGGCGGCAGTACCTGGTGGGACCTTAATCAGTTTGCCGTAGGTATTCAGGTTTACAGTATGCAGTGTGATATTCTGCTTGCAGATTTAAGGCTTGAAGCTGTTCCGATAACCATTTCGGCTGATACTGCACAGAACGGTACCATTAAAATCAACCGTACAACAGCGGTTAAAGGTGATAGTTTGCAGGTTTTGGCAACACCTGATTCGGGTTATAAGCTTAAAAGACTTTATTACACCGACGGGGAAACCGAAACAGATATAACCTCTAAAAAGCAGACTGTGGCTGTTTCAAAAACGGTTAGCGGTCATAACGCAACGGTATACGAAAGTGTTGCTTCGGATAAAATTTATAGTTGTGTTTTGTCGCAGATAGCTGATTATACTGTTAAGGCAGATTTTGTAAGCGAAAACGAGCCCGGACCCGAGCCTTCACAACCCTCAAAACCTGAGGATAAGCCATCCGAAGAGGCGGCAGAGGGAGAGTATCTTGATAACTATGATTTTGAGGCATTTTCTTCGGGTAAGGCGGTAAACTGGACCGAGGGTAATTTTGGTAGCGCTTCTATAACATATTCGACTGATGCTCACGGCGGAAAATATTCATTGCTGATAGAATCTTCTAATCGAAACGGCGTTCCGTATATTGCTCAGCCTTTTAAAAATTATGATGCTTCCAAACTTTACGAAATAAGCATGTTCGCTAAAACTATTGGTGAGGGCGACCGTTCTTATGATGGTGGCGGTTTAAAGCTCAGAGTTTCATATAAGCTGAATGGTGTGACTTCAAATATTTCATCATCAGGGTATGAAACCATAGAAAATTGGACCGAGATAACAAAAGTATTCCAGATTCCCGAGGGTGCAACCGATGTTAAGGCGGTGGTTATTCTTGATTGCCTTGCAGGCAAGGTGCTGATAGATGATATTAAGGTTACCCCGATAGGAGATGCTCTAGTTTATCAGGATGGGCAGTTCACAAACGGCGGCTTTGAAACCTACTATAAGGGCGAGTTTGTAGGCTGGAATTTTGCAAATGGAGGAAATTCGAAAAATTCAGCCACCCAAGAAATCGGCAGAACAGGCAAGGCGGCAGTTTTGCGTGATACCAATACTGACCAAATAGTAAGCCTTTCTCAAAAGGTTACTCTTGACAGAACAAAGAAATATCGGATTTCTTTCTACGTCAAGGGAACTTATGATGACGATACAAGCTTTTATGTACCGTCATGGGGCGGCGCTTATGTGGAATTTGCGGCAGGGGATTATACAGTCACCTCTGACCTTATAACATCTGCCTCACCTTATAAAAAGGTGTCTGTAGTAGTAGACGGCTCTATGATACCTGAGGGTACTGACGGTACGGTTAAATTCGTTATGAAGTATATGAGAGGTATTATATATCTAGACGATGCTGAAATTGCCGAGTATACGGGTGAGGATTCTGAGCTTGAAGAAAAGCTTGACGATTTGTATAATCCCTCGTTTGAAGAGGGAAAAGGTAATACCTTTGAGTATTGGACCAAATCTGCAGGACCTAATATCACATTAGAAGCATCAAGTGATGCAAAACATAAAAAACGCGCTGTTAAGGTGGTTTCTACGAGCAGAGATGCTGTTGCCAGCCTTAATCAGAATATTAATAATATAGATAACGAAAAGCGTTATTGTATAAGCGTTTGGGTGAAAAGCCTTGGAAAGCTTGATTTTGCTTATACGGGAGCGGGTGTTAAGCTGTCGGTCAACTATAAGTTAGGAGACGAAACTGTTTCAACCACTTCGTCTGTTATAAAGGAAATGAGCGATTGGACCAAGCTTAAGCACTATTTCCAGATACCGAGCGGTGCTACAGATATAAAGGTTAAAATCACCTTTGACTGTATAAAGGGTGAGATACTTGTTGATAATGTAGAGCTGGATGAAGTAGGAAGTGCTGTTGAAAAGGCCGAAGGTAAGTTTGCAAACGGAGGCTTTGAAGAGTATTTCGACGGAGAGTTTGTAGAATGGAGCTTTTCAGATGGCGGAAATTCGAAAAATTCAGCAACTCAAGGTGGCGGAAGAACAGGCAAAGCCGCAGTCTTGCGCGATACTAATACTGACCATATAATGAGTATTTCCCAAAAGGTTACTCTTAATAGGACAAAGAAATATCAGATTTCTTTCTATGTTAAGGGAACTTATGATGACGACACAAGCTTTTATGTACCGTCATGGGGAGGCGCTTATGTAGAATTTGCGGCAGGCGATTATTCAGTCACTTCAGAGCTTGTGACTTCAGCAGCACCCTATAAAAAGGTATCTGTTATAGTAGATGGCTCTAAGATACCCGAGGGTGCTATGGGAACTGTGAAATTCGTTATGAAGTATATGAGAGGTATCATTTATCTTGATGATGCTGAAATTACTGAGTATACGGGTGAGGGCAGTACCGAAGAAAAAGACGAACAGGAAGACAAATTAAAAGATTTATATAATCTTTCGTTCGAAGAGGGCGAGGGCAATACCTTTGAATATTGGATGAAATCGGCAGGTCCGAATATATCTCTGGTTTCTTCAAAGGATGCTTATCATAAAAAGCGCGCGGTCAAGGCTGTATCTACCAATAGAAATGCGGTTGCAAGTCTTAGTCAGTCAATAAATAATATAGATTATAATAAGAGATATTGTTTGAGTGTTTGGGTGAAAAGCCTTAGCAAGCTTGATTTTTCCTATACCGGAGCGGGTGTTAAGTTGTCGGTTAGCTACAAACTTGACGGCAGTAATGTAAACACAGGCTCATCGGTTATAAGGGAAATGTCCGATTGGACTAAGCTTAAGCACTATTTCCAGATACCGAAAGCTGCTACGGATGTTAAGGCTGTAATCACCTTTGATTGCCTTAAGGGTAAGGTGCTTGTAGATAAGGTTGAACTCAGTGTTGTAGGCGATGCCATTGAGAAAAAAGACGGACAGTTTGCAAACGGCGGCTTTGAAGAATATTATGACGGTGTTTTCGCCGAATGGAGCTTTAATAATGGCGGCAATACCAAAAATTCTGTAACTCAAGATAGCGGAAGAACAGGCAAGGCGGCAGTTTTGCGCGATACCAATACTGACCATATAATGAGTCTTTCGCAGAGTGTAGTTCTGGACAGAACTAAGAAGTATAAGGTTTCATTCTTTGTAAGCGGCACTTCGGACGATGATACTGATTTTTATGTACCTGCTTGGGGCGGCGCTTATATTCAGCTTTCCGCAGGGGATTATACAGTAAAATCAGAAATGATTACATCAAGTTGCCGTTTCAGACAGCTATCGCTTATAGTGGACGGTTCTAAGATTCCTGAGGGAGTTGCTCCGAGAGTAAGCTTTGTTATGCAGTATATGCGAGGCATAATTTATCTGGATGATGCAAAGCTTGAAATTTATGACGGCACTCAGGTTGATGAGCCAATTGTTTATGAAGACCTGTATAATCTTTCTTTTGAAGAGGGCAAAGGAAATTCCTTTGACGATTGGAATAAGAATACAGGCCCCGCTGTTGAGATAGTTGCATCATCTAATGCTCACGACGGCAAGCGTGCTGTTATGATGACATCTACTAATAGGAATGCAGTTGCAAGGCTGTACCAGAATATCAATAACTGGGATCACACTAAACGCTACCGCATAACCGTATGGGCAAAAACTCTGGACGAAGTGGATGTTGCTTATGATGGCGGCGGAATTAAACTTCAGGTGACCTATAAGGATAAGGACGGAAAAGCACAGTCAAGCTCATCTGCACCGAAACGAACCTTAGACGATTGGACCAAGCTTTATGTTGATTATCAGATTCCAAAAGGAGCCAGTGATGTCCGAGTCAATCTGATGACCGACTGCCTTAAGGGTGATGTTGTATTTGATGATATGACTATTTCGGTTATCGGCAAGGCAGTAAAGATGCCAGAGCATGACCCGCTCAATCTCGCTTCAAACTTCTCGTTTGAGAATGGACAGGATGGTAGCTTCCCGGGCTGGTATTGGTGGACAAATAATTCTAAAAATACCTGCGAGGTGGGAGATCCGCACTCAGGTGCCCAGTCTGCTAAAGTCACATCGAAGGTGCTTGAAAGCTCGGCTCAGCTTTCTTGGGATACTACTTCTGTTGAAACCTCAGGCTGGTATCAGTTCTCGGTTTGGGTAAAAACCGAGGATATTGTACCTCTTTCAGCAGGAAATGGCGGAGCTTGCATTTCAATGCAGTTTAAAAAGCCTGGCGGAAATACGAACATCAAGGTTTATCGCAGTGAATTGCTTGTTGGTACTAACGGTTGGACTCAGCTTATTGTCAGGGGCAGATTCCCTGAGGGTTGCACGAGAGTTGTCTTTGCTATGGCTCTTTCTCAAGCGACAGGTGTTGTTTATTGGGATGATGTCGATATCCGCAAGATAGAGTATAAGGAGACCAATCTTTTAAAGAACGGAAGCTTTGACGAGGCTGATATAGACGGAAATCTTCTTTATTGGGAAAAAGAAACCGATGATTGGAGCTTTGCTTCTTTTAGCCACGAGAACAATACTGCAATTGTAAATAATGCAGGTATTTGCTCTTCGTATTACTATCAGGATATTGAGGATTTGCTTTTTGGCTCTGAATATATTCTTTCGGGTAATGTTTCGGCAGATAGTGTTGTCAGTGAAAACGGCGGTGCCGCAGCAATACTCGAAATGATAGATGTTTACGGAAATGTTGTAGAGAGAAGACTTTGCAATGAATTTTTGTCATCGACCTCAGAGGCAGTTACAAAATTCAATATTAAATTCAAGCTTGCTGAAAACTGCAAAAAGGTGAGAATTCTCCTTGCTTGCAATGAGGCGGCAGGAAGTGCGATTTTCTCTGATTTCAGACTTGTTGTGATAGACGATTATTTGGGAGAAGCTGCTGCAGAGCCAACCGTTTTACAGCTGAAATCACCTGAAATCCCTGTTGTGACACCGATTTCAGTGGAAAAAGGCTTTAATTTCCTTCCTATAATTATAGCCGTATCTGTTGCGGTAGTTGCTGCAGGTACAGGTGCTTTAACCCTTGTTTTGATAAGGAAAAAGAAAATTAAATAATATATATTATGACTTATGGGCTTCAGGCAATAGCCTGAAGCCCATAGTTTATAAAAAATCAAATAATGGTTGACTTTGAAATTTATTTGTTTTAATATAAAATCAATCTTTGGTAAAGGGTGGTTTCAATGGTAGAAAAGGAATTTTCAATTGGATGTAATTATTGGGCATCCCATGCGGGAACCTATATGTGGCGCAATTGGGATGAATCGGTCGTAGAAAACGATTTAAAAAAGCTCAGCGAATGCTCTAACAAGGTTTTGCGTGTTTTCCCTTTATGGGAGGATTTCCAGCCTATAACCCGCCTGGTTGCAGGTAGTAGCTCGGAAATGCGTATAAACGATAAGGCTCTTGATAAATCACCTGAGGGAGTAGCAGGGGTGGACCCTGTTATGATAGAGCGTTTTGAGCGCTTTGTACAGCTTGCCGACAAATATGGTATGAAGCTGATGGTTTGCCTTATAAACGGTTGGATGAGCGGCAGAATGTTTTTCCCGCCCGCTTTTTATAACCGCAATCCTATAACCGATAAAACAGCGGTTAAATGGGAGATTCGCTTTGTTAAATACTTTGTTGAAAGATTCAAAAAGTATGAAAATATCGTTGCCTGGGAAGCAGGAAATGAAACTAATGTTTTATGCTGGATTGATGGTGATAAAACCCAAGGTGATGAGTATTATGTCTGGCTTAGTACTTTGGTTAACACTATAAAGAGTGTCGATAATACCCGTCCTGTTATTGCAGGTTTGCACGGACTTAGTATGGATGGTTTTATTTCTCCTTCCGATATAGGTGAAATTTGCGATGTTATGACAGTACATCCATATCCCGCATTTGTTCCTCATTGCTTTACCGATGATCTTAATTCTATGAAAAGCCGACTCCATTCTTCGGCTGAGAGTACTTTTTACTCGGATTTGGGAGGAAAGCCCTGCCTTTGCGAGGAAATCGGAACTCTCGGCAATATGCTCGGATGTGAGCCGGTAGCTGCTGAATATTTAAAGGCTAATATCAATTCATTGTGGGCGAATAATTCTACAGGTGTTTTATGGTGGTGCGCTCACGAACAAACTCAGCTTGAATTCCCGCCCTATGATTGGTGTGGTCTTGAGCGCGAGCTTGGACTTTTAAGAAGCGATTTTACCTTTAAGCCTGTGGCAGAGGTTATGAAAAATATGGCTGATTTTACAGCTAAGTATAATACCCTGCCAAATCGCAACAGACACGCGGTTTGTATACTCACTCCCGATCAGGATAATTGGGCAGTAGCATATTCTAGCTTCATTCTTTCAAAGCAATCAGGCTTTGACATAAGCTTTGCCGACGGCAAATATGAAATACCTCAATCAAAGGTTTATATGCTTCCGTCTCTCTGTAATCAGGCGATGCCGAACAGAACTCAAAAAGAAATTTTGCGCAGAGTTGAGGAAGAGGGAGCAGTACTCTATGTATCCTTTAATGATGCGTTTGTTTCAGGATTTGCTGAAATCACAGGCTGTAAGATTTTGGGCAACAGTGAGTGTACTGCAAATCAAAAGGTTTGTTTTGGTGATACAAAAGATAGTCTTTCTTTTAAAGCAAGCAGATATTTAAAGCTTGAGCCTACAGACTGCGAGATTCTGGCGTATGATGAGGATAATAATCCTGCGATGACGGTTAGAAAATACGGCAAAGGATTAATATATTTCCTTAAATTCGCACCTGAATTGTTCCTTATTGATGAGGTGAATGCTTTTGCCTGCGAGGCAGGAAAAGAGTATTATAAGCTTTACGATATTATCAAAAAGCATACTGATTGCACTATAGCGGAAAAAAGCTCGCCCTTTATCGGACTTACAGAGCATTCTGTCGGCGACGGTGTTTATAAAATTACCGCTGTAAACTATTCTGATAATGATGTCCACTGTGTAATAAAATTGAAAGATGAATTTAGTTTTTCTGAAAAATGCCATGGTGAGGTTAAAGCTATTTCACAAAAAGAAATTGAAATATCTGCAGCAGCAGGAGATATTTGCATATTCGAAATAAGGGAGATATAAAAATGACAGTAAAAAAGCCACCTATGGGATTTAACACTTGGAATACATTCGGCAATGCTATCAGCGAGGATTTGATTAAGCAGATGGCAGATGTTATGGTAGAAAGCGGTCTTAAGGATTTGGGCTACGAATATCTTGTAATAGATGATTGTTGGTCTGAAAAAGAGCGCGATGAAAATGGCAGACTTGTTGCAGACAAGGAAAAGTTCCCCAACGGAATGAAGGCTGTTGCAGACTATGTTCATTCAAAAGGACTTAAATTCGGTATTTATTCCTGCATAGGTACTATGACCTGCGCTGAATATCCCGGAAGCTTTAAGCACGAATATCTCGATGCAAAGACCTTTGCTGAGTGGGGTGTGGACTTCCTTAAATATGATTATTGCTACAGACCTAAAAATGTTCCCGGACGTGATTTGTATCGTAAAATGGCAATAGCGCTCAAAAATTCGGGCAGAGATATTCTGTTTTCTGCCTGCTCTTGGGGACACGATAACACCGAGGATTGGATAGATACCACAGGTGTTAATATGTGGAGAGCTACGGGCGATATAAAGGATTCCTGGCAGTATATAAAAGACCTTGCTAAAAAATCAATTGAAATTGGAAACCGCAACTGGATAAATTGCTTTGCCGACCTTGATATGCTTATCGTAGGAATGAAAGGTAAGGGCTTCTGCGCTATTACAGGCTGTACCGAGGAAGAATACCGCACTCATTTCACATTCTGGGCTTTGATGGGCTCACCTCTTATGATTGGTTGTGATATCCGCAAAATGGATGAGGATACCAAGAATATTCTCTTTAATAAGGATGTTATAGCTATTAATCAGGACAGTGAGCTTAACCGTCCGTTCCTGATAGATAGCAGTGATGGTATGGGCGATGCTGAGGATACATATACTTATGTTAAAATTCTTGAGGACGGTGCTTTAGCAGTAGGCTTCTTCAACTTCTCAGATACCAAGGCATTGAGATTTGTGACCGAGGAAGTATTGGGGCTTTCGGCTGATATTCCGATGGATTATACTGTTAAGGATTTATGGACAGGGGAAGAGATTACACCTAAAAACGCTACTATAAATGTTAAAATTGAGCCACATTGCTGTAAGCTTTACAAGATAACCCCAAGGATTAAATAAAATGGCAGTATGTAAAAAATGCAGTGCTGTACTGTCTTTTAATGAGGTTGGACTGAATAAAAAGCTCATTGATATGGAGCCTAAGGACTTTTTATGTAAATCCTGTTTGGCAGAATATTTTAACTGTTCTGTCGAGCTTATGGATAAAAAAATACAGCATTTTTTGTGTCTAGGCTGTACTCTTTTTGAGGAGGAAAAATGATGGAAAATAATTTAGTTTTCAAAATTAGTGCTGAAATAAGCGCAGATACGGTAGTAATCGGCGGAGGTGTTGCAGGATGTGCTGCGGCGCTTTCTAGTGCGAGACTTGGTGCTAAGACCGTTTTAGTTGAAAGGGACGGCGTTCTGGGAGGTCAGGCAGGCTTGGGTCTGGTGACGCCTTTGGATGCGGTTAAAACTCGCAATGGCAAAAGATTTGGTGGTATTTTAGAGGAGCTGTGCAACGATATTGCCGAGGGCGGAGAAAAATACTGCTTCAATTCCGACCCCGAGCTTCGTCATTTTTCTTTGGGCTCGCCTCATATTACAAAGTATGTACTGCTTAAAAAATTGGTTGAGGCAGGGGTAGAGGTCTTGTTTCATTCAAGCCTTGTTTCGGCAGAGATTGAGGATAATAGAGTAAAGGCTGTAAATATTCTGACTAAATCAGGCTTTAAGAGAATAAAAGCTGAGAATTTCATTGATGCTTCAGGAGATGCAGACCTTATTGTTATGTCAGGAGCTGATTATGTAAAGGGTAGCGAAAAGGGTGTTTTTTCGGCGCTTGCAGATAATCAGATGGATAAAAGGCATTTTTCTGATGAAAAGTATACCGCTTATTCTAAGGATGGCGTTATGCAGCCGGTTTCAATATTCTTTATTATGGGCGGTGTTGATTTAAGTAAGGTATTTCCGCTTAATAATAAAAGGCTCGTATTCGGAGATTTAGGTATAACTAAGGAGCGCTTTGAAAAGTGGAAATTCGCAGGAACCTGCGGCTTCGAAATCACAGACGAAAGAATCCCTATGCCTCAGGGCAGAGTGCTTGTATCCCGAGGTCCAAGAGAAGATATGGCGGTTATTAATATGTCGAGAGTGACGGGTATTAATGGCGCTGATGCTGATAGCCTTAATGAGGGTGAGATTAAGGCACAGTTACAGCTTGTGGCTATAGTAGATTTTCTGCAAACATTTATCCCAGGCTTTGAAAACAGTTATTATATCCAGTCTGCGAATACCTTAGGAATAAGAGAAACCCGAAGACTTAAGGGAAGATATGTGCTTTCGGGTAATGAGGCAATACGCTGTATAGCAAGTCCTGAAAGTATAGCCAGAGGCTCTTATATAATTGATATTCACGATCCGAACGGCAAATCTGCAGCTATAGGCGGAAAGCTCAAGGGTGATTTCTATGATATTCCGTACGGCTGTTTGCTGGCTAAGGAATTTGATAATCTCTTAGCTTGCGGGAGATGCATTTCGGTTGACCATATAGCCCATTCAAGCACCCGTATACAAGGCACCTGTATTTTAACAGGTCAGGCGGCGGGTACTGCGGCTGCAATGTCTATAAAAAATAAGACAACCCCTGCTGCTTTAGATGTCGCAAAGCTCCGAGAACAGCTTATAAAAGACGGGGTATATCTCGATTAAAATATTATTTATATCAAAAAAAGAGGATTGAGCTTTAGCTCAATCCTCTTTGCATATAAACTTTTAATTAAAGTTTCTTCATTTTCATATTGCGTGCAACGAGAGTTAACACTAACAAAATGATGTAGAGACAGCCGATTGTAATAAATATTGCAGACCAGCCGAATTTCTCCTGAACGAAACCGAATACAGAAGCCTGAATAGCGGCACCCATATATACTGCCCAGTCAAGAACACCAACAACAGTTGAAGAAAGAGCACGACCGCCCATATCGCCTGCAATTGCCCAGATAACACCAGTTACCATTGAGAATACGCCAACTACGAACAACATAATTGTTGCAGGAGCCTGTGTCTTAAAGAACGGGAAGCATACAAGACCTGCACAAGCAACTATTGCAGCTAAGATGAGCATCGGCTCACGCTTGCCTTTGAAAACCTTATCAGTAATGAAGGGGAATACGAACATTGCGCATGCCTGACCGATAGGAAGGAGAATGGAGGAGAAGATACCGTCCTTAACAGAAAGGTTCATTTCGTCCATAAAGTATGTGGGAACCCAAGTGAGAAGTCCATAACGTCCGATACCTGCAATAGCAGAAATCAAGCAGAATATGATAACCTTAGGTTCGCTAAAGAGGAGCTTGTAAGGATAGAAGAAGCCTTTCTTCGCAATAGTTTCTGCTATTGCTGCATCTTTTTCTTCAAGACCTTTATCTGCCTCTTCAAAAGCGGGCAAATCAACATCTTCAGGCTTTTCCTTAAAGAATGCTATGAAAGCGATAAGGATAAGAACCATCGGAATCATCGGTAAACGGAAACCTGCACGCCAACCCCAATCAGGATTAAGAGCAAGGCAAAGGTTGATAGTCAAGTATGTTACAACCTGAGCAACACCTGAGAAAGAGGTAGCAAGACCTGATGCGAAACCGCGTTTTTCTTTAGGCCACCATTTGTTAAGAACGCCTACGCCGTTTGCCCAAACCATTGCTTGGCAGAAACCGTTTGCACCCCAAAGAATAGCAATAACCCAAAGATTGTTCATAAAGGAGATTGCTACATTTAGTATAGCGGAAGCAACAACGCCGAAAATCATAAGCTTTTTATAGCCAAAGTAGGAACCTAAACGTCCGCTAACGAGCTGACCGAATGCATAGCACCAGAAAAGTGCAGAAGAAACAACACCGATGGTACCAAGGTCAGAGGAGAAGTGCTCCTTCATAAGGTCCATAACGAGGTTAATGTTTTGACGGCCGTTATAGAAGAACAGATAGGTGAAACCAAAGCTTAAAAGCATAAGCCAAGCATATTTCTTGAATTTCTTGAACTGTTCGCTATTATAGCCGTACATAAATTTTTCTTTTAATTCTGACATATTATTTTCTCCTAATATTATTAATTAACCGAAAATTTTAGCATCTTCTTCATCGAAGGGGAGAATTTCTGCTGTAACGCGAGCGTGATCATCGAGATTGTCTATCTCATCAATGTAGTAGTTCTCATAGGAATAAGCTCTTACATTGAGAGCAGGGAAGATTTCGTTAAGTGCATTTTCAGCATAGCACTTATCTTCGCCCTTGTGGATAAACTCAACAACCTTGCCAATCCAAGCAGAAGCGGTAGCTTTTTCCATCTTGTAGAAAGGCTGGAATGCAAAGCAGTCCTTATCAAATATATTGATAGAAACTTCTACAACCTTGCCGTCCTTAACTCTGCCCTTGAAATCCTTCTCAGGAAGAGCCTTCTTGAAGTTTACAGTTGCGGTATTCTTATCTTCACAGTTAAGAACATCGTGAACAAGCTTGCGGTTGAAAACGAGGTCTCCGTGGAAGAAGAGCATATCGTCATCCATAAGCTCACGAGCCAAGTACATAGAATAGATGTAGTTGGTCTTATCATAAATATCGTTACGAACGAAGGTGAAGTTAAGCTCGGGGAAATCAGCTGCTGTAGCCTTGAGCTGCTCTTCGAAAGGACCGGTAGTGATGATGAAATCCTTTATACCCTCAGCACTGAGAATACGAATCTGACGATGGAAAATTGTTTCTCCGTTTTTGAGCTGAGCCATAGACTTATGGTTGTTCTTAGTGAACTCTCCCATACGGTTGCCAAGACCTGAGTTGAAAATTACTGCCTTCATAATTTAAATTCCTTTCAAAATTTATTTAACATATTTTTGTGCAAGCGCATTTCTACTCTTACACAACATTCACATTATACTCGAAATCAACAAAAAGTCAACAAATAAAACGAAAATTTTAAATTTACACTTGAAAATCACCTTATGTTGATTTATAATACTCATATCAAATCTTTTAGGGTGATTTTATGTCAGTTGGAGCTAATATAAAGAAAAGACGATTCGAGCTTAAAATGTCTCAGCAGGAATTGGCTGATGCTATGGGATATAAAACAAGGTCAACTATTGCAAAAATTGAATCGGGTGAAAATGATGTATCGCAGAAGAAACTTCAGAAATTTGCCGCAGTTCTAGATACAACTGTAGAAGAATTGATTTCAGGATATGCAATTTCTAATTCGCCGGCAAGTATTGTTGCTGATATTTTGGATTTTAATAAAAATAAGAATATTGCGATTATTTTGGCGGGCGGAAAATCGGGCAGAAACAGACAGAATATACCTAGTCAGTTTATAAATGTTCATGGAAAGCCGATTATTGTGTACTGTATGGATGCGTATCAGGCTCACCCCTCGATTGATGATATCTATATTGTTTGTTTAAAAGGGTGGGAGAATATTGTCAAAGCCTATGCCAAGCAGTATGGTATAACCAAGCTTAAAGGCATCATTCCCGCAGGAAGTAGCGGTATGAATTCGCTTAAAAATGCGCTTGATTATATAGAGGATAGATACAGTCTTGATGACCTAATAATTATTCAGGAAGCGACAAGACCGATGGTCAGCACAGAGATGATATCCCGACTTTTGCAGGCGAGCGTCGAAAAGGGAAGTGCAACCATTTGTCATTCAATGACCGATTATGTTCAGTTTGATGTTTCGGACGGTATGGCGGAGTATATTGATAGGAATTCAATAATAGCTATGCAGTCGCCGGAGGCTCACCGCTTTTCGCTTTTGAAGGAGATTTTTGCACTCGCTCAAAAGCACGATTTACCTTTAAATGAATCCTGCTGTACGATGTTGCTGTATAACCTTGGATATGATATAAACTTTATTGAAAGCAGTATCAATAATATAAAAATAATGCGAGAAGAGGATATTGCAGCTTTCAGCGCGCTTGTTAAATAAAATATGTAAAAATATAATATAATTATATTAATATATAAAGCCCGCGAAATTTCGCGGGCTTCAGTTTTGCAAAAATATATAATAAAACTCTTAGTTTGCGTATGCAAAATCTTCAATCAGTGCATTTGTATTTTTATCATATAGCTTGCCGTCTTTGGAATAAAAATATTTATTATCTTCGGAACAATTAATTTTAACAACAGGATGATAAAAGGTTATACTGTTATCCTCGTTTATATGGGGATAATAGTGAACCATATAAACATTCTTAATTGATTTTATATTTTTTCCTAAGGAGAGGGTGAATACAATGTCCTGAACAGTATAGTCTGCATTTATATCAAAGTTGCGTATATCACTTGAATATAGAGTGTGATACTCCGAGTCCTCAGGAACATTTACATATATATCCCAAACCGAGATATAAAAAGGAGTGGGAACGCCTCTTCCGTAATATCCGCCGATTTGAGTTATAGGCTTGCCTTCATATTCATCGGGGATAACGATTTCTTCATTATCGTTATATTCTTTGCAGTTGAAACCGCCAACAAAACAACAATTTGCGGTTTCGTTTATTGCTATAGTAAATCCGTCTTTTTCAGCTGTTTCGTCATAAAAAAGAGAAATTTCTTCAGCAAGACAGCCTGTAAGAGCCAACAGTAAACTTAGTGATAGAATAACTGACAACAACCGTTTCATATATCGCACCGCCTTTTCCCATATTATAGCAGAAACAATAGTATAAATCAATTATTCATTATTCATCAGCGTAAGCGATTTCATTATTCATTACGAAAATCTGTTTAAATGAATGATGAATATTGAATAATGAATAGTGAATAATACAAAACGAAAATCCTGCCGACAATAATCGACAGGATTTTCGTTTTGGCCCGCCCGAAGGGATTCGAACCCCCGTTCTTCAGAATCGGAATCTGCTGCGTTATCCAGCTGCGCCACAGGCGGAAATATATAGGACGGCGAGAGCCGTCCTTTTTAAACTGTTATTTTTCGTATCCCTTGGGGTTGCTGCTTTGCCAGCGCCAAGTGTCCTCGCACATTTCTTTAATACCGTACTGCGCTTCCCAGCCAAGTATATCCTTTGCTTTTTTAGCATCGGCATATACTTCGTCAGGGTCTCCGGGACGGCGAGGGTCGATTACATAAGGTACATCAATACCGCTTGCCTTAACGAAAGCGTCTCTGAGCTGTAAAACGCTGGTGCCGTTGCCTGTACCGAGGTTGAATGGCTCACATCCTGTATTCTCGAGTGCCCAGTCAATAGCCTTAACATGGCCCTGAGCCAGGTCTACAACATGGATATAATCTCTAACGCCTGTACCGTCAACGGTATTATAGTCATTACCGAAAACATGAAGCTTTTCAAGCTTGCCAACTGCTACCTGACTGATATAGGGCATAAGATTGTTCGGGATACCCTTGGGGTCCTCGCCGATAAGACCGCTTTTATGAGCACCGATAGGATTAAAGTAACGAAGAAGGGCGATACACCAATCCTTATCTGCAACATAAAGGTCTCGAAGGATTTCTTCAATGAAATATTTGGTTCTGCCATAGGGGTTGATAGCGCCGAGAGGCATACCCTCTTTAAGAGGCATCTCTGTAGCAACACCATAAACCGTAGCAGAAGAAGAAAATACTATTTTCTTAACGCCAAACTCGTTCATAGTCTCGATAAGGGCGATTGTGCTGATAAGGTTATTATTATAATACATCATCGGCTCTCTTACCGATTCGCCTACAGCTTTAAGACCTGCAAAATGGATTACAGCCTCGATTTTATTTTCTGTAAAAATCTTTCTAAGAGCGTCTCTGTCGCGAACATCCTCTTTATAGAATTTTACAGGCTTTCCTGTGATTTTTTCAACTCTCTTTAATGATTCATCGCTACTGTTATCAAGATTATCAATAACAATTACATCATAACCTGCATTCTGCATTTCTATACAGGTATGGCTGCCGATATATCCGGCGCCGCCGGTAACTAAAATAGACATTATGTATTCCTCCTATGAATTATACTTATTTTACCAACAATAATTTTATAACATAATATGTTTTTTGTCAAGGAAAGGCACACTAAAATAATAAAATAAAATTTATTGCTATTTACAACTGACAAAGAAATTGATATAATAAATATGATTATAACTTTGGAGACGAAATATGGATTATTATATAAACCCAGCTTCATTTAGTGCGGTGTTTACTGTGCCGTCGGCTGTGACAGACCGTTATCTTAAATTTGCAAAGGCAGAGCATATCAAGGTTTTGCTTTATATACTTCGTAATATGGCAGAGGATTTTTCTCTCCAAGATATTTCGGATAATACCGATGTTTCGTTTTATGATGTGAAAGAAGCTTTGCTTTATTGGGCGGATACGGGGATTCTCGTTGAAAAGGAAAAGCCTGTGGTTGAAAAAGAAGAAAAGGTAAAAGCTGTAAAGCAGAATATAAAGCCATCAAGAACCGATGTTGCAAAGAGGGGAAACGAGGACCCGAAAATAAGGTATCTTTTGAGAGAGGCTCAGCTAAAGCTTGGTAGAAATCTTAAAAGCAACGAAACCAGCACTTTAGTCTGGCTTTATGATGACGAAGGACTTGATGTTTCACTTATTTTGCTTATTATTCAGTATGCCGTTCAGCATAATAAGGCTAATATCCGTTTTATTGAATCGGTTGCGGTTGATTGGATAAACAAAGGGGTTGACAATATAGCCCTTGCGGATGAGGAACTCAGAAAAATGGCACTTAGCCAGCAGGCTTGGGGAATTGTATCAAAAGCTTTCGGGATAGATAGCAGAAAGCCGAGCAAAAAGGAAGAAGAGCTATCGGTCAAATGGATAGAGGAATGGAAAATATCAAAGGAATTGCTGGTTGCCGCTTATGAGGCTTGTGTTGATGCGAAATCAAAATTTTCTTTTTCCTATGTTGCGAAAATTATTGAGAGCTGGAATGAAAAGGGATACAAAAAGCCTTCGGATATAGAGCAAAAACAGGAAACCCAGGAAAAAACAGATATGGTGACTTTTGATTTAGGATTATATCAAAAAATGCTTGATTCAGAGGACGAGTGAAAAATATGATTACAAAAGAGATTACATATAAAAAAGCTTTTGAAAACAAGTCTCGCCGATTAAAAGAAAAAAAGGCTCAAAGGGAAATGCTTATTAGCGCAGCTTATAATGCCAATCCAAAGCTTTCGGAAATTGACCGTCAGCTATCGGCTGTCGGAGCAAGCCTCGCTATTACTGCACTTTCGGGTGACACCAAAAAGCTAGAGACATTAAAAAAGCAGTCAAAGGTATTGTCGAATGAAAAGGCTCAGCTTCTTAAAGCGGCAGATGTTGGCGAAATAGATTATGAATGTAATATCTGCTCTGATACAGGATATGTTTCGGGTAAAATATGCGATTGCATAAAAAGAGAAGCGGCGTCTGTTATGGCAAATGAGCTTTCAAAGGAAATGCCGCTGAATGACTGCCGTTTTGATAATTTTGATTTAAAATACTATTCGGATAAAGCTGAAAAGGGAAGCGTCAGCCCGAAAAAGAGGATGACACCGATTTTAAAGCTTTGTAAAGAATATGTTATTAATTTCAGTCCCAAAACCTCAGAAAATCTTTTGTTTATGGGCGGAGTGGGTCTTGGTAAAACCCATCTTACAATGGCGATTGTATCGGGTGTTATTGAAAAGGGATATATGCCGATTTACGGCTCTGCCGAAAACCTTTTTTCAGCGATAGAGGCTGAAAAGTTCGCAGGTGAGGGCAGAGGTAGCTACGAATCAATACTTAATTGCGACCTTTTAGCTATTGACGATTTGGGAGCGGAAATGGTAACCTCGTTTACTAAATCTGTGCTTTATAATATTATTAATACAAGACTTTTATCAAGAAAGCCTACAATAATTAACACTAACCTTTCTATGGCGGAAATAACCTCAAAATATGATGCCAGAGTTGCTTCCCGAATTATGGGGAATTATACAGGAAAGTTGTTTTTAGGCAGTGATATCCGTCAGCAAAAGTTATTAAATAAATAATGAGGCTGAAAATGATTTTTGGTATTGATACAGATTTGATTAGTGCAATTTTTATATCGGGATTTATGCTATTTGTTTTAATCAAAACCTATGTCAAAGCAATTAAAAGGCGGAGAGCGGCTTTGGAAGAGCTAGAAAAGCCAATTGAAAAGTCACCGCTTCGTTTTGAAAAGGCAAGGGTTTTAGCTAAAAGAACCGATATCATATACTCAAAAGGTAAAAAGATACCTACACATAAGAATATATTTTTTGTTACTTTTTCTGTTGATGGTGTTGCTAAAGAACTAGAGGTGCCGCAAGAGATTTTTGCGGATATTTTGGTGAATAAATCTGCAACGCTTGTTACTAAAAACGGAAGTTTTTATGATTTTGGGGATTTTAAATCCAAGTCGAACTAAAGAGAGGGAAGTTTTTTGGAAATTAAAAGTTACGATGCGGGATTTTATGAGGTAGCCGTTATAGGCGGCGGTCACGCAGGTATAGAGGCTGCTCTTTCAGCGGCGAGACTTAAATGTAAAACGGTTATGTTTACCGTAACGCTTGATTGGGTAGGAAATATGCCCTGCAATCCGTCTATAGGCGGAACTGCTAAGGGCCATCTTGTCCGCGAGCTTGATGCCTTGGGCGGAGAGATGGGCAAGGCGGCAGATAAACATAGCTTGCAAAGCAGAATGCTAAATCTCGGTAAAGGCCCTGCTGTTCATTCACTCAGAGCTCAGGTTGACAGACGCGCTTACAGCGGATATATGAAGCACGCTGTAGAGCTGCAAGAGGGACTTGATGTCAAGCAGTGCGAAATAGTTGATATTTATAAGGAAGATGATATCTGGCACTGCGTTTCTTCTTTGGGCGCTGATTTTAAGGCTAAAACTGTTATTATAGCAACCGGTACATTTTTGGGTGGCAGAATATATGTAGGTGAAGTGAACTATTCTGCAGGTCCTGACGGCAGTTTCCCTGCCAATCGCTTAGCACAGTCGCTTAAAAAACTCGGAGTTCCGCTAAGGCGATTTAAAACAGGTACACCTGCAAGAGTTGCAAGAGATAGTATTGACTTTTCTGAGCTTGAGGTACAAGAGGGAGACGAACAGACCGTACCCTTTAGCTACAGCACTGAAAAAGACCCTGAAAACAAGGTTGTTTGCCATATTGCTTATACAAATGACGAAACAAAGAGGGTTATACTCGAAAATATAAACCGTTCGCCTCTATATGCAGGGGATATTGAGGGTGTAGGCCCGAGGTATTGCCCGAGTATTGAAGATAAAATAGTTCGGTTTGCTGATAAAAAAAGACATCAGTTTTTTATTGAGCCTTGCGGTGAGGATACTGAAGAAATGTATTTGCAGGGATTGTCCTCGTCTCTTCCCGAAGAGGTGCAAATTGAACTTTATAAAACTATACCTTGCCTAAAAAATATAAAGATAATGCGTAATGCTTATGCGATTGAATATGATTGTGTTGACCCGTTGGCACTTAAAGCAACCCTTGAAATGAAAGAATTTCCGGGACTTTACGGTGCGGGTCAGTTTAACGGCTCTTCGGGTTATGAAGAAGCCGCCGCGCAAGGGTTGATTGCAGGAATAAACGCCGCTTTAAAGGTTCAGGGCAAAGAGCCGTTTGTGTTATCGAGAGCATCTTCTTATATAGGCACTCTTATTGATGACCTTGTGACTAAAGGTTGTATGGACCCATATAGAATGATGACCTCAAGAAGCGAGTACAGACTGCTTCTCAGACAGGATAATGCTGACGAGAGAATGATGCCTTTGGGCTATAAGTTGGGGCTTATAAGCGAAGAAACCTATGCTGCTTTTTGCAAAAGAAAAGAGCAGAAGGAAAAGGAAATTGAGCGTGTTAGCTCTATATTCTTACCGCCGAGTAAGGAACTAAATGAATTGTTAGAGCAAAACGGCACTGCTCCTATGACTACGGGGATGAGGCTTTCCGAGCTTATAAAAAGACCTCAGCTCGGGTATGATATGTTAGCACCGTTTGATAAAGAACGCCCCTCTCTAGAGCGGAGCGTCAGAGAAAAGGTTGAAACCGAAATAAAATATGAGGGATATATATCCCGACAGCAAGCTCAGGTAAACGAAATGCTGCGCCTTGAAAACAAGCTGATTCCCGAAGATATTGATTACAACGATGTTTATGGGCTAAGGCTGGAGGCGGTTGAAAAGCTCAATAAAATAAGACCTTCAAATATCGGGCAGGCCTCTCGTATTTCGGGAGTTAGCCCTGCAGATGTTTCGGTACTGATTATATATCTTTCAAAATAAGCCGAGTTATCTAAAAATAAAAACTTGTTTACCGAAAATTCACATATTTGATTAACGATTGCAATAAAATAACCTTAGAATTGGGTTACCAACTCAAAAGGAGTGTTTTAAATGGACGATTTAAATAATATTAACCGTGAAGGTGAGTCTCAGGACACATCCTCTGAAAATCAGTCAACCGTTCAAAACGGTTATACCGTTACCCCTGAGGGCGGTTTTTATACAAAGGCTAAAAGCGAGATTATTCAGGATGAGGTGCCGACTAAACCTCAGGAGCCTGAAAAGGCTGAGCAGACTCAGCAAAATTTTAATAGCTATACTCAGGGTACTGGCAGTACACAAAATAGTTTTAATAATAGTGGGTATAATCCTTACGGTGCGCCCTATGGTTATAAACCGCCTAAGGTAAAAAAACCAAAAACACCTCGAAAATACGGTGCAGGTGTTATTATAACAGCGGTTATATTAGCGGCGGTTATAGGCTGTCTTGGCGGCGCTGCGACGACATTTTTGCTTGCTGATAAAAATGAGACAGTTGTGGTAGAAAAGTCGAAAGACGGCAGTACTAATGTCAACATTAATATTGATGAAACTGCCGAATCGGTGGTTGAGGCAGTTGCCGTTAAGGTGACACCGAGTGTTGTAGGAATAAGGACTACCACCTCTGTCATCAGCTTTTTTGGTGGTAGCAGTGAGGCAAAAGGCGAGGGCAGTGGTGTTGTTTATAAAAAAGACGGTTATATTATAACCAACTATCATGTAATAGCTGATGCTATTGCAAATCAGTCTGCATCTAAGATTGAGGTTTTTGTTGATACCGAGGGCAGTAAGTCCTATCCTGCAACGGTTGTGGGATATAATATTTCCTCAGATCTTGCTGTTATAAAAATTGATGCCAAGGGACTTGCCGCCGCTGAAATTGCGAATTCTGACGACCTTAAGGTCGGACAGTATGTCATAACTGTGGGAAATCCGGGTGGACTTGAGTTTATGGACAGCGTGACATACGGTGTTATAAGCGGACTAAACCGTGTTGTTTCCTCTAATTCCGAAATCGAGCTTATTCAGACCGATGCTGCTATAAACCCCGGAAATTCGGGCGGCGCATTAGTTAATGCTAAGGGACAATTGGTCGGTATCAATTCTTCAAAAATAGTTTCCGAGGAATACGAGGGAATGGGCTTTGCAATCCCTGTTAATACGGTTGTGAAAATTTGCGATAATATAATTTCGAAAGAAAATTCTCCCGAGCCGTATATTGGAATTTCTATAAGTGAAAAATATACTTCGAGTGTTCTTGAGTATTACGGTTATCCCACAGGTGCGGTTATACTCAGCGTCGCAGACGGAAGTCCTGCTGCGAATGCCGGTATTCGCCGAGGCGATATTATAACCGAGTATAAAGGAACAGAAATCGATGAATATCAGATGCTTGAGCAGTTGATGGAAAAGAGTGTTCCAGGAGAGAATGTTACAGTCAAGCTTTACAGAAGCGGAAGATATTATTCTACTACCATTACCGTAGGCTCAAATAATCAGGTTGATTAAAATTTAATATTAAATAAAATACCTCGGGCAGTTCTTAAAATTTAAGAACTGCCCGAGGTATTATGTATAAAAGTGAAATTTAGTTGTGGTTTAAATTGAGGCTGTAGCAAGCAGAGCTGTTTTTTACAACTCTGAGTCTGCGGCGTCTTATATTAGAAATTATGCGCTTTTCAAAGGCGATAAGCTTGTGCTCATTGAATATACCCCAGAATACTGCGGCAACTAAAGCAAGTTCGAAAATAGTTTGTAAAGCTGTTAATAATGTCATAATTTTTACCTCCCGAACAAATGTTCGTTATCTGTATTATAACCCGTAAAGTTGGGTTTGTCAAGAGTTTTTTGACATTTTTTATTTTAATCGTTTCACTGTCCCATAAAAAGGACTTTGCTTTATTTTCTTCGCAATTATTTGAATAATTTATATTTAAGAATAAATACTTATTAATGCGGTAAAAAAGCGAAGCCGAAAACAAACGGCTTCGCTAAAAATGAGGAAGAGTATTATGGGAATTATTCAGTGCGCTGATTTATGCGCTTTTCAGGTGGATGGCTACTGCGCTTTAGAAAAATGCAGTGTGCCTAAATTTTTTGAAAGTGACTGCCCGTATTTTATACCGAAATCACTTTATGATATTGATTGCCTGAGCAAGACTTCTCACTCCGATAAGCTCTATTGAGTCGGGGCAGGAGGAGATTTGCTTGAGGCAAGCCTTTGGCATTATGCATTTTGTAAATCCGAGGCGTGCCGCTTCGTTTATTCGCGATTGCGCTCTCGGTACGGACCTTAGTTCACCTGAAAGACCTATTTCGCCGAAGGCTATCAGCTTTTCGTCAATAGGCTTGTCCCAAAGCCCTGAAACAAGGCTCAGCGCTACCGCTAAATCTGCGGCAGGCTCATCAAGTCTCATTCCGCCGACGATATTTACATAAGTATCAAGATTCGAATAGAAAAGACCAAGTCTTTTTTCTAAAACTGCAAGCAAAAGATTCAGGCGGTTATAATCGAAGCCTGTGGCAGTTCTTCTGGCGTTTCCGAAGCCTGTCGCGGTCACAAGTCCCTGAACCTCAGCGAGTATCGGTCGAGTACCCTCGATAACACAGGTGATACATCCACCCGAAACATCGCTCATTCTGCCCGACAGCAACATCGCAGAGGGATTTTCGACCTCTTTAAGGCCTGCATCAGTCATTTCAAAAACACCGATTTCGTTAGTAGAGCCAAAACGGTTTTTAATTCCTCTGAGTATTCTGTAGGACTGATTTCTTTCGCCCTCAAAATAAAGTACGGTATCAACGATATGCTCCATAACCTTTGGACCTGCAATATCGCCACCTTTATTAACATGGCCTACGATGAAAATCGGGATAGAAAGGCTTTTGCCTGTTCTAAGCAGCATATTGGTGCATTCTCTGACCTGAACTATGCTTCCTGCAGAGGATGTAAGCTCATTCAGGTGCATAGTCTGAATAGAATCTATCATAACTAGGTCGGGCTTTTCTGCCATAATGTACTCGCAGATAGATTGCACCTCGGTCTCGGTCATTATGGATACATTATCGCTTGCAACCCCGAGCCTGCCGGCACGCATTTTAATCTGCATTGCAGATTCCTCGCCCGAAACATAGAGTATATTCTGTTTAGACTGAAGAGCATTGCAAATCTGCAAAAGTATTGTAGATTTGCCGATTCCGGGGTCACCGCTGAGAAGTACCACCGAGCCTTTAACGATACCGCCGCCTAGTACACGGTCAAGTTCAGTAATACCTGTAACAGTACGCTCCTCGTCAGAAAAACTGATTTCGCTGAGAGGCTTTGCTTTTGCGGGTGCGGCTGAAGAAGAATAGCCGACGGTTTTGATAGTAGGAGCGGATATCTGCTCTTCCATAGTGTTCCAAGCACCGCAACCGCTACATTTACCTATCCATTTTGAGGATTCATATCCGCATTCACTGCAAATATAAACTGTTTTTGATTTTTGGGGCATATTTAAATCTCCTTCATATTAGTGAAAAATTCCTTTATTCCGCAATAAATACAAAAAGCCATTTTTTGCTGATATTCTTCGTTTTTTAGATTTTCAAGCTCTGCTCCATTACTTAAAAAGCCGCATTCCACCAAAACCGCAGGAACGGTAGCGTTATATAAAATATAGGTAGAAGAGGTCGCTTTTTTATTGACTCGGGTATTGGCAGGCTGTAAAAGCTTTATAATACTGCTTTGAATATATTCGCCAAGCTGTTTCGATTGCTCGGTGTTACCGCTGTAAAATACCTGCGAGCCACTTGCGGCAGAGGTTGTGAATTTATTGAGATGAATACTTACAAACAAACTGTCGGGATATTTATCCATTAAGGCGAGTCTGTTTTGCAAATCACCTTTTTTATGAAATTTGTTATTTTCAGCAGTGCTATCGTCGGTTGAAATATCGGCAGAGCGGGTCATTATAACCTCAAAGCCTGAACTTTTGAGCATCTGCTCCAGAGCCTGGCTAATGCTTAAATTTATATCCTTTTCGACAGTTCCGTCCTTTGCAACGGCACCGCCGTCAATCCCGCCGTGTCCTGCGTCGAGGATAATTTGAGGCTTTGCATAATGCTTTGCTGAAACGGGGGATAAAGCGTTGCTGTTTGCGGTGACAAGAGCAATAACCGCGCAAAAAAGCAGAGATAAAACTACATATATTTTTCTTTTAAAAAGCATATCATCACCATATTAAAATACTGTTTTATGATATGTTTTAAAAAGGCCTGATAGAACGTAGATCCTAAAGTATTCGGGTGGTTTATTGCTAGGACAACTTGTTAATTAAACGCAGATGGTAAAATCACCATTTACTCAAGC
Organism: Acutalibacteraceae bacterium; assembly: GCA_045541175.1. GTDB lineage: Bacteria > Bacillota > Clostridia > Oscillospirales > Acutalibacteraceae > UBA737. The sequence goes on along the minus strand of JAZQIP010000060.1, from coordinate 1,392 downwards.
CTTTGTTCGATGGAATAACGTTTTTGATTATAATACCGTTTTGGTTACTATTCGTTTTGTTCTTCACAAAAACGCCGATGTGCACAAAATTTAATTACATTTATAAACTAACACGATAAAGCAACGATGTCAATAGCTAAACTGTGCCAATATTGTGCCAGTCAAGTATTTTCTCTAATTTGACTATATTTTGTATATAATTTGATATTACATGCGTTTGTGAGCATTAATAAGAATTTCTATCATTTGAGAATTGGAAATATTACCTTGAACCCATTTGTCGGAAAGTTCCTTAGCAAAGTCTGATACAGGCACACCGTTGATACTACTTACAGCATCGGCAATTTTTACCGCCCTTTTTCTTTTCTTGATTTCGGTGCTTGACATACAATACTTCCTTAACTGATTTTTTATAAATTATATCTATTTTGTTTTATTAAGTCAATAATGCAAGTATAAGATATAATATTTGGGTGTAACTATTTATAATTATAAAAATGGAATTTGAACCCACGGTCTCCAGTGCCACAACCCGCCCTATAACTTTTTTCTAAGTATTTATAGGCATTTTGGGCACTTTCTGCTACAAACAAAATACTTTTTAATCATCTTATTTCCACTAAATCCGTTAATTCCAATTCTATCTATGGGATGTTATGTGGTCGTAAAAATACTCCTTAAGAAAGAAGCACAAATTCTTAATTAAGGAGTATTTTGTATGCATATCAATAAATATTAAATGAAAACAAATCAATATAGCGGTGAAAAAATTCCACCGCTATGAAACAAAGAATAGAGATTTTTAGTTTAATTTACCTATATAGAATTTTTATATTACAGCCTGATATAAGGAGTACCCGCAATTTAAACTGTGAAAGATCATTTTTCTCGCATAAAATGCCCCCACGGTTTTATACAACAAAAGCATAACAAACTTCCTACAATGGCGATGATACACCATATAAGCAGATTGATTTGCCAACCAATATTCTCGGACAACAAAGCAATTATAAATGTAGAAATTCCGCTTCCAACATAAGCACAAGCGTTCAAAATGCCAGTTACGGTAGAAACATTACCGTATTTTTTGAAAAAAGGCGGTACCATAGCGGTAAGCATAGAAGATACACCATGCATTGCACCGGTTAATACGGCTGAGCATATTATTGATATTATTGCACTGCTACCCGAATAGCAATAAAGTATAATAGCAACAACTGTACCTATTAAAAACATAATTACCGAACAAGTTACGGGATTGTTTATTCTTTTTCTGTAAAGGCTTGAAGAAATTTGTGTGCATATAATGCTAAATAAAGGGAGAACAACTCCTGTAAGTATAGAAACTGCTGTTCCTAAATGATATGTATCTGCAATGTAGCTTGGCATCCA
>JAZQIP010000059.1:0-23373 GCA_045541175.1 Acutalibacteraceae bacterium | reverse complement strand
TAGAAAGTCGAAATAGTGTATAATTACACTATTTCGGCACCAAATCTTCGATTTGGTCACAAATTTTCTTTGAAAATTTGTCTATATCCATTGCAATGAATATAGGCAAAATTAAATTTCCGCAATTTAATTTTGCTTGAGCCGATAAAATCGGCTCGTCGAAACACTTTTGATCGTTTCGACATTCTATAATCATTATAACAAAAGCGAGGTAAATTTCACCTCGCTTTTGTTATATATAAATCTTATTTTTGCACCTTTCTATATGAAAGAAAATCTTTACCGGTAAATTATTTCAAAACTTGTATTTTTTATATTATTTCTAATTCGTTTTTTGAAGGAATCTGTGGATAATTATCCTCTAATGTATCGGAATACCAATATGCTACCGAAGAAATATCATCCTGAAGCGGTAGGTATCTGCCCTCGCTCCTCCATCCTAGTGCCTGTATGGTCACTTTAAGGTTTTCTTTGAAATAAATCGGGTCGGTGATATGCCAACGATACATATTGAAATATCTTTGTGATTTATAAGTATCGTCTGTCTGTCTCACCTTATACATGCCTGAGTATGGAGTAGTGTATTCGATATATTGTCCATTAACATCAAAATTGTATGCGCCGCAAAAATAATCTTCTGTTCCTGTTCCGCAAATACTTGGGAAATCGGTATCTCCGTCTATATAAAACTTAATCTCTCCTTCTCCCCACCATCTATTTGATTTAACACCCCAATGTATATAAGTACCGACAAAGTGCCCATTACCTTTAATATTATCTAAAATCACATACGGCTCTTTATATGGCAATGGATTAACTCTCCTGAATTGCGCATGAAAATAAAGCGAGTCTTGTGGCAAAGTTTTTTCTTCGCAATCTATTTGATAATATATATTACAGTTATCTGCACCGATATTTTCAACTTCAATCTTAAATCCTTTGAAATATGGCATTTCAAAATAGCAATTAAGACCGCGACCGGGATTTACGCACATTGCAAGACTTGAAAGCTGGCGATATTCAGTATGCTCGGCATTAGCAAAAAAATCCGAGAGAGGCGCTTCAACACTAGGATTCTTCTGTCCGTCAAAATATATTCGCAAAATCAAAAGTCTTCCAGCTTTTGCATTGTCAGTAATCCAAATATGCTTAATAGAGCCTTGCCCTTTTATATCAGCCAAAATCAGCTTTTCGCCTGAACGTGCCACAAGAAACGGATTCACTTTCCAACCTTGACCAAGCTCTCTGGCAGCATGGGCAGCACTTCCCTCTATAGCCATTCCGCCCTTTCCTTTTTCACCGGTCAAATTTTCGGGGGATACTGAAAAAGTTTTAATATTCTTTTTTGTAGTAAGGTTATTTAACATTTTTATACCTCCAAAAAAATTATGTTGATATCATATCTGAAATTTGTTACTATGTAAATGATAAATCTTGTCTTTGATTTAACATTTCTTTTGGAGTGAAAATATGTTAGATATCTCTATGATTAACCCATACATCCGCGTTGCAATGGATTCTATTCTTCCTGCGAATCACGAAATCAAACGCCGAATCATCTTCGATTATGAGTTGATATATATCGCTGATGGAGAATTTGTATTTTACTATGACGATATAGCTTATCCCTGCAAGGCAGGACAATTTATATTTATTCGTCCCGGTATACCGCACAGTTTTTCAGAAATTAAAAGTAATCTTACCCAACCGCATATTCATTTTGATATATCGCATCTCAGTAATAGCAAACAGGTTCCGATTTCCTTTAAGGATTTCAGCGCTTTGACAGAAAATGAAAAAAATTGGATTCGCGAGGATATATTTTTTAAATATCCCAAAACACCTTTTGTGTATTTCTCTGATAATCAACAAGCATTACAATTGTTTTATGAAATCGTCCATAAAACACATCGTTCCGCTTTGTTGGGCAAGGCTAAGCTTCTTCAACTAATTGAAATGCTGCTCTATGACAATTTTGCAAATATTTTCAAACAGGATTATCATTTATATCCTGTAGAAAAACAGGTAAAAGACTATATTGACGCCGGTCAAGGCCTGACGGTTAAATTAGACGACTTTGCCAAACAATTCAATTACAGCAAATGTTATTTAGATCATTGTTTTCACAAAAAATACGGCATTGGAATTATAGCTTATCGAAATCAAAAGCGTATGCAAGCAGCAAAAGAATTGCTTAAGCATTCTTCTGTAACAGAAGTTTCGGAAAATTTAGGATTTTCTTCAATCTATGCTTTCAGCCGAGCTTTTAAATACCATTTTGGAATTTCACCAACAATATCAAAAACAGCGGAGTGATAATCACTCCGCTGTTGAATTTTTTGCAACTAAGCTTTTACTCTGTTTTTAATTTTCTCTTTTAAGTCTGCAAAAAGACGCTTTGCATCTCTGATAAGTAACTTAGAATTTTTTATAAGTTTCTTTGAATTTTCCAAAACATTGTATCTTTTATATATACTGTATGCTGTCACAAGCGATAAAATCACAAGCGTTAATATACTGCCAAGTATTCCGTATTCTCCACCGTTTAAAAGCTTATTACCGCTGAAAATCGGCTGTAATAACGACGGATATCCGTCCAGAGGATATGCAAAGCCCAACAAAACGGTATTTAATAGGAAAAATACAAAGCGCGCCGAAACAATGGCTATAACTGAGCCCGTATGCTCCAGAATAAAGCAAAGCATTATATTAAAAAGAATCATATTTGCAATATAAAGCTTGCTGTGGGAAAACAAGGTTATATCAAGAGATAAAGATAACAGCGTTGTGACAATAGCGGAAACCGTAAAACCGTAGTGCTTTTTATAAAGGGTAAACAGATAACCTCTTAAAAGAATCTCGGTCATAACCGACCATAAAAGCAAAGCTATCAGCCAAAAAATCAAACCGTCAGGCAGAGAAAACTTTCCAAAACTCACCTTTTTAAATACAAAAGCTGCCAAAGTCCCTATTGCGGGTAAAAATACTCCGCAAATTGCGCCTTGATAGATTTTTTTAAAAAACTTTTTAAAAGAGATTTTGAATTTATTCTTTTCGACCGCCAATACAAAAATCAGGGATAAAACCGCAACGACAAAAAAAGAAAGTAGAGTATTCTTTAAAAATACAAGCGCTGTATTTTTCCCCGAAATTACAGGCAGTTTATCTATGATAATTAAAGACAAATCAAAAAACAAGAAAGTTTTGAAAATATTTATAATAAGCTTTTTCATAATCTTCCTCCCGAAGCCCTTCTTTCAGTTAATTATATTACAATTCATCGACATAATCAATTAAAACTTACAAATTTATATTAAATTGCAAAATTATACTTGATTTTTATGTCCTAATCAAGTATAATACTAAGGTCGCGTGGAGAGATGGCTGAGCTGGTCTAAGGCGCACGATTGGAAATCGTGTAACGGCTAATACCCGTTCAGGGGTTCGAATCCCCTTCTCTCCGCCAAAACGAAAATCCTGTCGACTTTTGTCGATGGGATTTTTGTTTTGTATTATTCGTTTTTCATTGTTCAATATTCATCATTCACTCGACAGGATTTTCAATGAATATTGAATAATGAAGTCGCTTACGCTGATGAATAATGAATAATTCTGGTGTCGGCCTTACCGACGAATTATAAATAATATGTAGGGATTCGAACACAAAAATTTACCAACCAACTCACACTTGACAAAAACCTGAGACTTTTCTATACTTAAATAAAGGTATTTTAAATAAAGGAGCACAAATATGAAGCCTAAAATCACCTTAAACCCTGATAAAGAGGTTGTCAAAACAGTTAAAGCTGGGCTTAAAGCCAAGGGTGGATACTGTCCCTGCAGATTAGAAAAAAGCGAGGATACAAAATGCATCTGCAAGGAATTTAAAGAGCAGATTGCCGACCCCGAATTTGAAGGCTTTTGCCACTGTATGCTATACTATAAAAGTTATGAATAACCAAGAATCCCAAGCAACAAAAGTTGCTTGGGATTCCATTTATTTAAGACAATTATTCAGTTGCTTTTGAGTATTTTTAACTATCAGATAAACAGTAAACCATATTACTAAATATATTGCCGCAAAAATCAAAGTAAATATAAGTATAATCTCCACCCTGAACGGTATCCAGGTGTTAAGCAAATAGCAGAGGATATATGCTATATAAATCGTTGCAACATGGCAAAGCAGTGATTTTGAAAGAGGCCATTCCTCAATCGAGTTGAAAATCGATGCTCCCGCCTGCAAAAAAGCCAATATATAGGTAGAAACTATCGCAAGGCAGACCTCTGTGCCACTTAACGAAAAATTTTCTAAGGATGACTGCAATGCCATATATACTATACCCACCACAATCGGACCAAACCCGCCAAAAATAAGTCCTCTGTGCAAAAATTCTTTTAAATATTTATTCATAATCAAATCCCTAACCTTTCTTTTAAATTTTTAACATTTCGTCTTGATACATAGTCACTGTAACCGTTTTTAAGTACAACCATTAACGCACCCGAAATAGCCGCATCGAATTTCTCTATTTTATTTATACTAACTATGCAGGATTTATTTATTTTTATAAAGCTATTTGACATCTTTTCTTCTATCTGATATAATCTGCTTTTCAGCCTCCACTTTTCAGTCTTTGTCAAAGCAAAAAGCCTATTATCTTCAACCGTGAAGCAATATATTTCGGAAAGTTTCAATGTTTTTACCTCACTTTCCTTATAGCCCGTAAGCTGAGCAGAATCGTCCTCTACCAATTGCTCTATAGCTTCCACAAGCCAAGTTTTTTCTTTTGCGTAAACTATCACCTCTTCTGGTCGGTCTTTATCGATAAAGAATTTGAATTTCATAAAATTCCTCCTTGCAATAAAATAATATATTACTGTCTTTAAAATTTCAACCGATTTAAAGCGTTCGGCACTTTTAGCTATTTAAGCGGTAAAAAAAGTTCCCCGAAAACTCGGGGAACTTAAATTCTTATATTAAATTATCTTTGAACTCGGCCTGAACCGTCGCCGCCGGCAAGCTTTTCAACTTCTGCAACCGATACTCTGTTATAGTCACCCTCAACGGTGTGCTTAAGAGCAGATGCCGCAACTGCAAATTCAATAGTATCCTTTGAGCTTTTGCCCGAAAGTATTGAATAGATAAGACCGCCGCCGAAGGAATCGCCTCCGCCGACACGGTCAACTATATGCAAATGATATGTTTTTGAGAAATAATAATCCTCACCGTCATAAAGCATACCTGCCCAGTCGTTATCATTAGCGGAAATTGATGTTCTGAGTGTAATAGCTACCTTTTCAAAACCAAATTTATCTGCAAGCTGCTTTGCAACGCTCTTGTAACCCTCGTGGTTAAGCTTGCCACCGTAGATATCAGTGCCCTCAGCCTCAATTCCAAATACATCCTTTGCATCCTCTTCGTTAGAAATACAAACATCAACATATTTGCAAAGTTCGGTCATAGCCTTATTTGCTTCTTCTCTGGTCCAGAGTTTTCCTCTGTAATTAAGGTCGCAAGAAATCTTAACTCCGCGCTTTTTAGCCGCAATACAAGCTTCTTTACAGATTTCAACAACATTCGCACCGAGAGCAGGAGTAATTCCTGTAAAGTGGAACCAATCTGCACCCTCGAAAATACTATCCCAATTAAAATCTTCTGTACTTGCCTGTTGGATTGCAGAGTATTTACGGTCGTATACACAAACCGAGCCTCTCTGAGAAGCACCCTTTTCGAGGAAATAAATACCAACTCTCTCACCGCCGCGAACGATTTTAGAGGTGTCTACACCAAAATAACGAAGGCTATCAACAGCTGCCTGACCGATAGCGTGCTTTGGAAGCTTTGTCACATAAACACTATCCATTCCATAGTTTGCAAGGCTTACTGCAACATTAGCCTCACCGCCGCCAAAGGTAGCCTGCATCTGGTCATTCTGAAAGAATCTGTAATATCCGTTAGGAGCGAGTCTTAACATCAATTCTCCAAAAGTTACTATTCTTGCCATTTTATTTACCCTCCATTTTCTCACGCGCTTCTTTAACAAAGAAACTGCCGCCTATAGCCTCGATTTTATCAAATGCTAAAAATTCATCAATATTGCTCCTGTCTACACCGCCGGTAGGAATAAATTTCACCTGCGGGAACGGTGCTGACAATGCTTTAAGTGCCTTAAGTCCGCCGTAAACATTTGCAGGGAAGAATTTAACTGTGGTAATACCAAGCTCTAATGCCTGCATAATTTCGGTAGGAGTTACACAGCCGGGATAATAGGGAATATTATTTTCCTTACAAATCTTTGCGACTGCCACAGAAAGACCGGGAGATACAATAAACTGCGCTCCGGCTTTTAATGCCGCCTCACACTGCTCTGCATTGATAACAGTTCCTGCACCGATACTCATATCAGGATAATTTTTGCAGGCATATTCAATAGCTTCTGCTGCACAGGCGGTACGGAAAGTAATTTCCGCGCAGTTGATTCCAACGCCCTTTAAAGCGGTTAAAATCTTATCGGTTTCACCGATTTCTTTAATTACAACAACAGGTACATATTTTTCCATATTTCTCACTGCCCCATTTGGATTTTATTTTAATTTATTATATAATACCTTTACAAAAATTACAACAACAAAAATTAAAATGCCGAGCAAATTTCTTTACTCGGCACCTTTTATACAGTCGGCAGACTTCCCAAATTATTATTTTCTTTATCATCAGGAATAGATTTAAGATATTCCGTATCTCCTCTATGCGCAACACCTACGCCCGAAATTGCACCCTGTTTTGCCATTGCAACTGCATCCGGCTTACTTACGATACTATTATCAGATAATTTGTATCCTTTTATCCTACCCTTTTCTTTTACAAGACCTACTATTCGCTTTGCATCAGAATTCGGTGTCGGTATTTGGTCTAAAGTATTCATAACCAGCTTATTACCATCCATAATATCTCTCCTTTTATTTCAGTTTTTACATTAATAAACCGATTATTCAATTATTAGGTTGAGAAATTTTTTATAAAATGATATACTGTTTTTTAGATTGATACGAGGACGGTTTTATATGAAAGCTATTGTTTACACATCTAATACAGGTCACACCGCTCAATATGCAAAAATGCTTGCCGAAAAGACAGGACTTTCGCTTTTCACCCTTGAAGATGCAATAAATCAACTGGATAAAGGTAGCGAAATTATATACCTGGGCTGGCTTTTCGCAAATAGTTTAAAGGGATACAAAAAGGCGGCTAAATATTTTAAAATATCAGTCGTTTGCGGTGTAGGTCTTTGCGACACAGGATGTTTACTTAAAGAGGTTAGAAAATCAATTTCATTGCCCGAAGATATCCCGCTTTTTACAGTTCAGGGCGGTATAAACCGCGCAAAGCTTAAAGGAATAAATAAATTTATGATTGATATGCTTATTAAAATGATGTCATCTAAAAAAGCGCCATCCCAAGACGACAAACGTATGCTACAGCTTTTAACCACAGATGCAAGCTATGTAAAATCAGAAAATCTTGCGGATTTACTTTCATGGTATTCAGATAATAAAAATACGGGGTTGTCTCACTAAGGTATAGTGAGACAGCCCCTTTTGAAATATTTTAAAGGTCAGTGTTATTAATTAAGATATTTACTAAGAGTGAATTTTGCGAGCCTTATATTAGTTCGGTTTACTGTGTATGACATACACAACTCACCAGCGCTGTTGTACTGAACAAAGGGATAGAAACAGCTTCCCCGCATATCTGCTTGTAATACCACTCTTGTTTTGGTAAGATCTTCGGTATCAATTTTTAATATACCGATATGGTTTCTGTCTGTCGGAGCATGGAAAAGATATAACTCACCATTATACATTATAAAATCAGAACGGGATTGGCTGTCTCCAACGAGAACCGGTGTTTCCCATTCGCCTGTGTTAAGGTCATAATAGGTAAGGATGTCATATGGGGTTCCAACAGTCAAATTGCCTTCACTGTCATATTCAGGATCCCACTGCCTTACAAAGTAATAGCACTTATCATCCACTACATAAACAGCATTTTCCCATTTTGTCTGGTTTTCAAAGCCCGTACCGTTCTCGCCGATATTGGGTTGCGCAACATATTCCCATGTAACCAGATCCTTACTCTTTATTATGCAAGTAAATTCACCGCTGTAGGCACCTGTATAATAATAGGTTTCTCCGTTCTCAACACGGGTTGAAAGTTTCTGCATGATACCGATATCCGCAAACATATATTTATAGCCGATATCATTTGATGTAAGAGCATTTTTTATGCCCGAAGTACTGAAATCGTTTACTGTATTTCCAACTTTAAATCGGTTAACATTTATCTCTCCAAGTTCTTCTGTGAGCATATTAAATGTGCGGTACAGTCGGTAATACTGTCCGTTTATATTAGCTGTCCAAAGAATATACAGATTGGTATCATCGCCCTGTTTTTGCATGAGTATTGTATCATAAACCCCAACAACCTTTTGACCATATAAATCGTCACCTACAGCTTGAATATCGATTATCACCTTGTCTTCGGGATCAGGTTCTGAACAATAAGCCAATCTTGCCACCTGATAGCTCGGGTTTTCCACAGCAGATTGAGTGTTAGCATAATACGACATATAGATATTATCGTTTGCATAAACAAATGTAGAAACATGGCACATTTTATCTATACCTGTCTTTTCAAAATCTGCTATCTTGCTGCTGTTTATTTCGTTTGCAAAATCAATAGCCTTTTGTTCACTGTTAAGTGTTGTGTCTGCATCAATTATTTTCGAGTAATTTGTAACAGCATTTCTTCCGTAAACTATAGCTGAGTTGGTAGTAGTCACGTCGGGAGTAAAGATTTCTTTATAGGTTACACCATTGCTTTTATCTCCGACAATAGGTTCATTTGTTCCTAAAATAATCTTTTTTAGCCTTACAAGGTCCCTTATATCAAATTCAGGATTTTCATCAGAATTTACACGTAGTTTTTTCACAGTATCAAGCTCAAATCCTATTAGTGCTTTTCTCATATATGTAAGATCATCTGCCGAAAATTTGCCGTCTAAGGAAATATCACCGCCTAAAATATTTGCGCAAAGAGTTTGGTGCGTTATACCATTTTGGAGTATGGTTGAATCGCTGTTCTTGATTATAGAGTAGAATGCTCCTATAACAAGATTTCCATTTTTGCCGCCTATATGGTTGAAGGCTATCTCGATACCGTCTAAATAATAGGGCTTAGTAAAATCAATTCCTGTGATATCGATGAAATTCTTCATCTGCTTTATATCAAATTTGATGTAACCCTTAAATCCTGATGTTATGGCATTTAGTTCTCCGTCCGAACCTGCTCTGGCTATCTTCCAAGCACCGTCGTTTATATCCAGGTATTGATAGATACTATTGGAGAAATTTATGGTCCTCTCAAGTTGTGACTGCATTATTACAGGCTCAAGTATTTTTACTGCACATAGATTTGATGTGTATTCAGGCACTTCAACATAAATCATAAACGAGTCAACACTCGGCTGCATAAGGAGCCTCATTGAGGAAATGCGATATGTATTCATATATCCGGTTGTTGTGAGAGTATTGCCTGAGCTTGATGTTATGGCTATAGGAGTCTCAGCCCAATATGCAGAGGACTCCGTTTCAACAATCTTTGAGTCTGGCACACCTGCAGTTCCCGAATAGCGAACCGAAAATACACCATCTTTACTGTTATCGGCGGAATTGGGATTGACAATTACAGCATTTGAGGAACGGGAAAGCTCGTAGGATATATCTGCAACCTTCATAACTGTGCTGTTACTGTTGTTAGCTGGCGCATAGAATATACCGCCGAATAAAAAGTCTCCGCATTCACCACCAACTGAATTAAGAGCCAATGACATTGTATTTAATGTGTATTCTGCGGTAAGGTCAACATCACCGTCAAATGATATGGCTGAAAAATCAAGACGAATATATCCCTTGAAACTTGACGGTAGTGAAAGCACACCGTCAGATTTAATATTTGCGGCAATCCATTCATCAGAGCCTTCAGCAAGGTATGAAAAAGTGTTTTCGTCACCGATAAGTGCAGCTTTATATGTAGCTCCGTTTTGAACTACTGAGAGGTTGCTGATTGCCAGCGCCCAATCGGCACCTGATTTTACAAACTCAGGAAGCTCTGCATAGAAAATAACCGAATTTGCATTAGGATTTATTTTTAGGTCAATGTTACTGATGCTGAATACCTGATTAGTGTCTAAAACCGTATCCTCGCCTGATATCACATATGCTCCATACCATGCAGTGCTGTCACTACTTGTAACTGTTGCACTTGCGACTTGCTCAAGCATACTGTTTTGAACATAACTTATATCGGTAAAATCTGCCGATATATCAGATTTTTTAATACCCTTTACCGTATCTATTATTATAGCATCGGTAATTTGTGTAGGTGTCATTGAGTTGCCGTCTCCTAACCATTTTGCGTAGATTTCTTTACATTCGCTCACAAGCTCATTGTTAGCGGCTTTTTGGCTGTATTCGGCATCTTTATACCAACCATCGAACAGATAACCTGCTCTCGATGGCACGGATAAATCTCCAAAAACGGTGGTATCGTAAATTTTAATAAGCGTGTCAACACCGTTATATCCGTAGCACATTGTATATAATTGTTTATCTTTTTTAACCGATATATTATCGATTAAAAGCGAAGCAAAATTTGTTTCTGTATGATTTGATACAGTTGTGCTATTATTTGTTGAAAGCACTATAATAGGGTAATCAAGACCGTTTGCAATAAATTGTTCGGAAACGGTTATATATCCGTCTGTTTCTTGAGTTAGTTTATCTGTAAGCGGTATATAATTAAATTCTGTTGCTTGCATTGCCGCATTGTTTAAATTACAGTCGGTATCATGCATATGCGATCTGCCACAGTTCACAAGATATAGTTGCATTTCATATCCGTCTGTATTTTCCACCTTATAGGAGAATGTTATGGTATACTGTTCTCCTGCTGTACCGCTGAATTTTGTTTTTGTATTCGGCTCATAAATATTAATAGCAGCATTGTCCTTGTAGTTTTCTTCTCTGCCTGTATCATAAGTAAGCCTCATAGCGTTATTGCCGTCTTCTTCTGTAACTATTTCGGTATGGCTTGCTCGGGTGCTGTCGCTTGTCATATTTACCGAAATTGAAGAATCGTAATAAACAGCATCTAAAGAATCCTTGTATTCCTCTTCAAAATCCAAGGTGTAATCGATAAATTTCACCTCAGATACCGTGATATTATCAATCAAAACCGAGGCGTAAGCTCTGTTGCCTGTATGGGTAGCGTCCTTTGTTTTACCGTTGGTTTGAAGAATAATAATTGGATAAGAAGCAAAAGTTTTTCCGTTGCTTGTAAGGTGTCCTTGTGCTGTATAGATAACCGAAGTGGTCACATATCCGTCTGTTGTTTCGGTTATTGCATCTGTTATAGCAGTAAAAGAAGTTGTGCTGTTATTGACAACCGCCTTCGGTCCCATATCGGTATTTGCAAAAGCAGCTCGTGTGTTATTATCAGATGAATTACTTCCTCCGCATCTGTTTGAAGGCGCTAAGTAGAGCTGCATTCGCTTACCGTCGGTTTCTTCAATCTTATAGGAGAAAGTAATTAAATATTTCTTGCCCGTTTCTCCTATGAATTTTGACTTGGTTTCAGGGTCATATATATTCATTACCGCGTTAGCGTTGTAATTCTCATTTGAATTCTGCGTATCATAGGTAAGTCGGACCGCCTGGTTTCCATCATTCTCGGTTATCATTTCTGCATGACTGCCTCGAGCATTGTTTGCTGACCAATTTTCAGCGGTGGCAGACGAGTAATATGTTTCATCACTTGTATCGGTGTATTCTTTTTCAAAATCCAATAAATACTCAGTGTAATAATCTGTAATCGAAATATTGTCTATTAAAGCAGATGCAAACGGTCTGTCGCCTGTGTTAGTTTCGTCCTCTGATTTGTTGTTAGTTTGAAGAATAATAATCGGGTAAGAGTCAAAACTATTTCCGTTGCTTTCAAGAGGCCCTTGTGCTGTATAAATAACCGAAGCAGTTACATATCCATCAGTAACTTCGGTTATTATATCTGTTATAGCAGTAAAAGAGGTGGTGCTGTTATTAACAACCGCCTTCGGTCCCATATCGGTATTGGCAAAAGCAGCACGTGTGTTTTTATCGGATGAATTACTCCCTCCGCATCTGTTTGAAGATGCTAAATAAAACTGCATTTGCTGACCGTCGGTTTCTTCTATTTTGTAAGAAAAGCGTATTATATATTTTTTGCCTGTATCTCCTATGAATTTAGACATCGTTTCAGGGTCATATATGTTCATTACCGCATTTGCGTTATAGTTTTCAGACCATTGTGTATCATAGGTGAGTCGAATAGCTTGGTTGCCGTCATTCTCAGTTATCATTTTTGCATGACTGCCTCGGGCATTGTTTGCCGACCAATTTTCAGCGGAGCTTTGCGAATAATAGATATCGCCGTTTGAATATTTATATTCGTGTTCAAAATCCAGAGAAAAGTCAACCTTTGATGTAGACGTACTATCGCTTGAATCAATGCTGCTAGCTGTGACAGATGTGATTGGAATCCCTGAAACAAGCAGTGCTACTGCGCAAAAAAGCGCAATAATGCGTATGTGCAAAATCGATTTTCTTAACATTTTTAGTCCTCCTGATTTATTTTATATTTTAGTTTGGTATATTTTTTCTTTGGATTCTAAACAGTGATATCAATAATGAAAGTATCGAAAGACTTTCATTTACCACACCTATACAAGAACATACAAAAACGTCATATACCAAAAACATTACAGTAACAGGTAGCAGAACTGTTTTAGTTAATTTTGGCTTTTTAAACCATAGGGAAACAGTAACCGCTATCGAAGCTATTATGGGCAAAATGTTAATAGAGCTACTCAAAGTTGTTATGCCTAAAGAAAAAATCAAACAAATGAATAATATCAGCCAAAGGATATGGTTTGCCCACTTTCTTTTTTCACGACTAATAAAAATAATCTCGCGGAAAATTCCTATAAAATTAGGTATTACCCCGCCGTATGCTCCAAGGCACAAATAATGAGCACCCCAACATAAATCAGCACATAATTTACACATTAAAAGCTTCTTTCTTTGTTTTTGTTGGTATGTAAGAAAAAGCGAAATCATGGCTCCTATCCCGAAAAACCAGGATAAGATTTCAGTACACTCCATAACATCATTCCTTCTTTTGTTGCTTTTTTGTAAAAAGATGCTATACTAATAATATATGGATTTTTAACAGCGATTTCAATGCCATATATTGATTAAAAATAACACTTTCTTGCAAAAAGGAGGAGATAATATGCTCGATACTCGTTACGAACATTACAATGTTTTTGACGACAATATTCCATTCAGGCTTTATACTGACTTAAAAAGAAGCCCTAACTGCCGTAGTCTTCAGTCAAACTGGCACGAAAATCTTGAAATAGAGCTCTGCCGTGACGGAGAGGGTTATGTTTTGCTGGGCGGTAGCAAAAATAATATTGAAAAGAATGATTTTATTGTTATAAATTCAAATATTGTTCATTATACAGGTAGTGAAAGTAATCTTAATTATACCTGTCTTATCATTGATTCTAAGTTTTGCAAAAATGCCGATATTGATCATACGCAACTGGTGTTTGAAACTCATTTTAAAAGTGAAAAAATGCTTGAATTATTTAACCAAATTATCGAGTGTTTTAATGATGAATCTTCCCCCTGTCGGTCAGCAAAGCTTCAGATGACTGTTCTTAGAATACTTATAGAATTGCGGCAAAATCATACCGTTTCCGAAGTTCCGCTTCCCAAGACACATAACTCCTTCGAGGCTGTTAAGCAAACAATGATATATATAAGAGAAAACTATGCCCAAAAATTAACCCTTGAAACCCTTTCAAAAAACGTTTATTTGGATAAATACAGTCTTTCAAGGGGATTTAAGAAGCTTACGGGTCAAACTGTGGTTGAATTTCTAAACAATTTCAGATGTGAAAAGGCAATAGAACTGATTTCAAACGGTACTCCCGTAAACGAAGCCGCGCGGATATGCGGATTTAATAATATGTCTTTTTTCACCAAGACCTTTAAAAAATACATCGGAAAACTTCCCTCAGAATATAAAAGTTCTCAAAAAACTTTTAAGATATAAAAAAGAAGCTGTCTTGCGTTTTAGTTAGACAGCTTCTTTAAGCAAAAAACCACCGAAGAAAATTCTTCGGTGGTTTTCGTTTGTTCTGGTTTTAGTACACACATCATCAGCGCAAGATCTCTGCAGAACGATCCCATAAAACGCTGTCATAATGTGAGTACTAAATAAGTTATATTAACTCGATAATAGCCATCTCAGCAGCATCACCGCGGCGGGGGCCTATCTTGGTTATACGGCAGTAACCACCGTTAACCTCTGCATACTTAGGAGCGATTTCGTTGTAAAGCTTTGCTACAACATCCTCCTTAGTAATGAATGCCCAAGCCTGACGCTTGCTGGCTAAGGTATTTGTCTTAGCGAGTGTAATATACTTCTCCGTCATTGCTCTAACTTCTTTAGCACGGGTAACGGTTGTTTCAATCTTGCCGTTTTCAAGCAGATAGGTTACCATTGCTCTGAGCATAGCGGTTCTGTGATCGCTGGTTCTTCCGAGTTTACGGGTACCTGGCATTTCTATTCACTCCTTAAACAGTGATATTGTTAATCATTTTCCTTTTTGAGGGTAAAGCCAAAGGAATTAAGCTTTGCAATAACCTCTTCAAGGGACTTACGGCCCAAATTTCTTACCTTCATCATATCCTCTTCGGACTTGTTGATAAGATCTTCAACCGTATTAATTCCGGCACGCTTCAAGCAGTTAAAGCTACGAACTGAAAGGTCGAGCTCATCGATAGTAAGATCAAGAACCTTTTCTTTCTCGCTGTCATGCTTTTCAGCCATTATGCTTTCAACCTCGCTTACACCTTCGGTGAGGTCAAGGAAGAGCTCGAAATGCTCCATCAAAACCTTAGCAGACATAGAAACTGCCTCATTAGCTCTGATAGAACCGTCGGTCCAAACTTCAAGGGTAAGCTTACCCTTATCGGTAACATTACCAACACGGGTATTATCAACCAAGAAGTTAGCCTTGAGTACCGGAGTGTAAATTGAGTCAACCGGAATAACGCCGATTACAGTCTGAGCTGACTTATTCTGCTCAGCCGGAACATAACCGCGGCCTCTGTCAAGAGTCATCTCCATATTAAGAGTAGCTCCTGCAGCAAGAGTTGCGATATGCATATCGGGATTGAGGATTTCAACCTCGGAATCGGCTTTGATAGAAGCTGCAGTAACCTCACAGGGACCCTCAGCCTCAATGTAAATCTTCTTTGCCGTATCAGCATGAAGCTTTGCAATCAAGCCCTTGATATTAAGGATGATTTCTGTAACATCTTCCTTAACACCGGGGATGGTAGAAAACTCATGCACTACACCGTCGATTTTAACAGAGGTAACTGCTACACCGGGGAGTATAGAAAGAAGAACTCTTCTCATACTATTACCAAGAGTTGTAGCATAGCCACGCTCTAATGGCTCCATAACGAATTTACCGTATGTGCCGTCAGCAGTCATTTCAACGGTATCAATTCTGGGCTTTTCAATCTCTATCATTTAAAAGCTCCGTTTCTCCGTGCAATAATATTTTGAGTATACCGCTTTGCACGGCAAGCGATAACATAGTAATAACAGAATATTACTTAGAATAGAACTCGACGATAAGCTGCTCTTCAACAGGAGCCTCAATCTGGTCTCTGTTAGGAAGATTAATTACCTTAGCTGAGAAAGCCTCACGGTCAACATCAATCCACTGGGGAACGGGACGTGCGCTGTTAGCTTCGATAACTGCCTTAATCTTATCAAGACCACGAGCCTTTTCACAAACGGTGATAACATCGCCTGCTTTGAGGAGATAGGAAGCGATATCTACACGCTTGCCGTTAACCTCAAAATGACCGTGACCAACGAGCTGTCTTGCTTCTGCACGAGAAGAAGCAAAGCCTACTCTGTAAACAACATTGTCAAGACGGCTTTCGAGAATTCTTAAAAGGTTATCACCGGTGATACCCTGCTTTCTCTCAGCAATCTCGAAATAATGATGGAACTGATTCTCCTGAACGCCGTAAAAGCGTCTTGCGGTCTGCTTAGCACGAAGCTGCAAACCGTATTCGGATGACTTCTTTCTACCCTGTCCGTGCTGGCCGGGAGCATAAGCTCTGATACCAACAGAACACTTATCAGAATAGCAGCGCTCACCCTTGAGGAACAACTTCTGACCCTCGCGGCGGCAAAGTCTGCAAACTGCACCGGTATATCTTGCCATCTATTACACCTCCAAATTTTTAACTGCAGATAAAATCTGCAAAGCAATAAAGTAATTGATTAAACGCGTCTTCTCTTGGGAGGACGGCAGCCATTGTGAGGAATAGGGGTAACATCTTTAATCATGCTAACCTCAAGACCTGCAGTCTGTAAAGCTCTGATAGCAGCTTCACGTCCGGCGCCGGGGCCCTTAACATAAACTTCAACAGTCTTAAGACCATGCTCCATAGCAGCCTTAGCAGCAGTCTCAGCTGCATTCTGCGCTGCGAAAGGAGTGGATTTTCTTGAGCCTCTGAATCCTAACTCACCAGCACTAGCCCATGAAAGAGCATTACCCTGTGTATCGGTGATAGTTACGATGGTATTGTTGAAGGTAGACTGGATATGGGCAGCACCACGTTCAATATTTTTCTTTTCACGACGGCGTCTTGTAGCAGTCGCTTTTTTAGCAGTAGCCATATTATCTTCCTCCTACTTATTTCTTCTTGTTAGCTATAGTCTTCTTCGGACCCTTGCGAGTACGAGCATTCGTCTTAGAGCGCTGTCCCCTAACAGGAAGACCCTTGCGGTGACGAAGGCCTCTATAGCTTCCGATTTCGATAAGTCTCTTGATATCAAATGCGATGGTACGGCGACGGTCACCCTCTACCTGAAGGTTGTGGTCGATATACTCACGAAGCTTTGAAATATCGTCTTCGGTAAGGTCCTTAACTCTGGTATCGGGATTTATACCGGTATCAGCAAGGATTTTTTTCGATGTAGTAAGACCGATTCCGAAAATGTAAGTGAGTCCGATTTCAACTCGCTTCTCGTTCGGCAGGTCAACACCAGCAATACGTGCCATTAATCAAAGCACCTCCATTTTTTTCTTGACTGGCGGAATTTATCCGCCACTTGCCAAAATGCAATTAACCCTGACGCTGTTTGTGCTTGGGGTTTTCGCAGATAACCATAATCTTGCCTTTACGCTTGATTATCTTGCATTTTTCGCATATCTTTTTAACAGAAGGTCTGACTTTCATTCGGATTATACCTCCTTAAAATTTTGAGCGATTACTTGGAACGCCAAGTAATGCGTCCTTTAGACAAATCATACGGTGACATCTCAACTGTTACCTTATCTCCTGGTAAGATTCTGATGAAATTCATACGAAGCTTACCTGAAATATGGGCGAGTATCTGATGTCCGCCTTGAATTTCTACCTTGAACATTGCGTTAGGCATAGCCTCAACAACGACGCCTTCAAGCTCTATCATGTCCTGCTTAGACATTTTGGTTCCTCCCTTTCACCGCGGAATCTCTGTAAACCGCTAGCGCTTTTCTCAAAGATTTATTGGTTTTATAGCTGTCTTTATCCAAAACGGTATTTGTAAGACTTATGTGCTTTATGTTTTTTCGTTTTGGGCGTTCAAGCGGTCTTTCCTTGCCGTCACAGACGAGGACAAAACCATCTTCAACACTTAAAACTACCATAAAGTAGTCCTTATCTCTTCCCGCTTTAGAACATACAATCCTTCCTTCCATAACTCACCTCATAAAAGGGTCATTATTTTAGGACCGTCGGCAGTAATTACCACCGTATGCTCAAAATGAGCGGAAAGTGAACCGTCTTTAGTTAAAACAGTCCATCCGTCCGGTTGGATACTCACTTCACTCGTTCCCGCATTTATCATCGGTTCGATAGCGAGTGTCATACCGGGCATCAATCGGATTCCCCTACCGGCTGTTCCGAAATTTGGAACCTCCGGAGCTTCGTGCAGGTGGGTACCGATACCGTGGCCGACAAATTGTCTTACCACTGAATACCCACGAGCCTCAACATAACTCTGCACCGCGTGACCGATATCTCCGATTCTGCCGCCAATTACCGCCGCGCGAATACCTTCGTAAAGGCTCTCGCGTGTGGTATCCATCAGCCGCTTCGCTTCTGCGGAAACATCTCCGCAGGCGAAAGTGGCAGCATTATCACCATGATATCCGTCAAACTTAGCGCCAAGGTCAATACTTACTATATCACCGGCGCAAATTTTACGCTTTGCAGACGGAATGCCGTGAATTACCTCGTTGTTTATAGATATACAGGCTGTGGCGGGATAGCCTTCATAATTTTTGAAGTTGGGCACTCCGCCCTGACTGCGGATATAATCCTCAGCCAGTTTATCAAGCTCGGCAGTAGTAACTCCCGGCTCAACAGCCTTGCCTGCTACTTGTAATGCTCCGGCCGATATTCTGCAAGCTTCCTTCATAATCGCAAGCTCGCGGCCGTTCTTAAGCACTATCATATACTAAATCTCCGAAAGTGCAGCGAGAACAAGAGCTGTGGTATCCTCCACCTTATCCTGTCCCTCAACACACAAAAGCTTGCCGCAGTTATCGTAATAACTCTTAAGCGGCTCGGTCTGTTCATGATAAACCTCAAGTCTGTTTTTAACAGTTTCAGGTTCATCATCCTTACGGATAACCAGAGCACCGTCACAAAGATTGCATACGCCCTCTTTTGCAGGTTTCTTATACTCTGTGTGATAGCTTGCTCCGCACTTCTCACAAACGCGTCTGCCTGACATACGCTTTACTATCTCACTGTCAGCAACCTCAATTGAGAGGGCAGCATCAATTGCAAAGCCTAATTCGTCAAGCGCCTCTGCCTGCGGAATTGTACGGGGGAAACCGTCAAGGATATAGCCATTCTGACAATCATCCTCGGCGAGACGCTCCTTGATGATGCCTATAACAACATCATCAGGAACGAGATTTCCCGCATCAATGTAAGATTTAGCCTTAAGTCCCATTTCCGTACCGTTTTTAAGCGCAGCACGAATAATGTTGCCGGTGGAAATGGTCGGAATATTGTATTTTTCAGAGATTATCTCTGCCTGAGTGCCTTTACCGGCACCGGGCGCTCCCAAAAGAATGAGCTTCATACAATTACACCTTATCTTTAATCAAGGAATCCCTTATAATGACGCATCATCATCTGGGACTCAAGATTTCTGACTGTATCAAGAGCTACACCAACCATAATCAATACCGAAGTACCGCCGAGCGAAATATTGATTCCGCCTACAGAACCGATAACGATAGGAAGAATAGCGATAACACTGAGGAAGATAGCTCCCATCAAGGTTATTCTTGACAAAATCTTGGAAATAAAATCAGATGTGGGCTTACCGGGTCTGATACCGGGGATTGCACCGCCGTTTTTACGCAGATTGTTAGCCATTTCAACCGGATTGAACTGGATGGTTGCATAGAAATATGCAAATCCGATAATGAGGATGAAATAAACAACTGCATAGAAGAGACCCTGAACACTGAACAAGGACAAAGCCTTGTACCAGAAAGAATCTGTATCCTTCATAAAGCCCAAAATCATAGTGGGGAGCATCAAAATAGATGATGCAAAGATGATAGGCATAACACCTGACATATTAACCTTAATCGGAATATGGGTGTTCTGTCCGCCGTACATCTTGTTTCCTACAACACGCTTAGCGTACTGAACAGGAATTCTGCGTTCTGCAGCAGTCATCCATACAACAAATGCGATAACAGCCAAGAAGCCGATGAGAATACCTATAACAGCAACATACTGCTTAAGCTTCCAATAGGAGATAAGGGCATTGAGTGCCTGCGGACCGCGGGAAATAATACCTGCGAAAAGCAGTATTGAAATACCGTTTCCGATACCCTTGGTATCGATCTGCTCACCCAGCCACATAACAAGTGCAGAACCTGCGGTAAATGCGAGCACTATAACAAATGCTGCAAATACTGTAGCACCGCCCTTTACACTGAGGTAACCGCTGTTGTTCAAATAAATGAAGTAAGCAATACCCTGAATAAGAGCAAGCACAACGGTTGCATAACGTGTAAGCTGAGCTAACTTCTTCTGACCCTCTTCGCCTTCCTTCTGCCAGCGCTCAAGTACCGGAATGGCAACACAGAGAAGCTGAACTATAATTGAAGAGTTAATGTACGGGGTAACCGACATAGCGAAGATTGCGCCGTATTCAAGACCGCCACCGGTCAGAATTGAAAGATAGCTGAAAAATTCATTAGTTACTCCCTGCTCGCTTGCAGACTGTAAAGCCGCAACGTCGATATAGGGAACAGGAATAACTGCACCAATACGGAAAACCAATATGATGAAGATTGTAAATAGAATCTTATTTCTAAGGTCTTTAATCTTCCAGGCGTTTCTTAATGTCTCTAACATTAGATCACCTCAGCCTTTCCGCCGGCAGCAGTAATCTTTTCGGCAGCAGAAGCAGAATAAGCGTTGAGCTTAACCTCAAGCTTCTTTGTGAGCTTGCCATTGCCCAAAACCTTGATAGGAAGGTCTGCCTTCTTGATTATACCCTTTGCGGTCAAAGCAGCTGCATCAACTACAGTACCGTCCTCGAACACTTCCAAAGCGGAAACATTGATGGCTGCCCATTCCTCGGCAAAAATATTATTGAAGCCACGCTTCGGAACGCGTCTCTGAAGGGGCATTTGACCGCCTTCAAAGCCCGGTCTCATACCGTGACCTGCACGGGCTTTCTGACCCTTGTGACCCTTACCGGCGGTTTTGCCGTTACCTGAGCCATGGCCTCTGCCTATGCGCTTAGCCTCTTTAGTAGAGCCTAAAGCCGGAGCTAATTCATGCATTTTCATTGTTCGCACCTCCTTGCTTGATTCGCGGTTTAACCGCATTGTCACACAAAAGTGACTTAAGTCTTAAGGCATTAAGCCTTAACTTCAGTAACCTCAACGAGGTGGCTTACCTTGTTGATCTTGCCTCTGGTCTGTGCATTATCAGGCTGAATCTTTTCATCGCCAACCTTATGAAGACCGAGAGCAGTAGCAGTTGCGATCTGGTCCTTTTTAGAACCGATTGTGCTCTTAACGAGCTTTACCTTAAGGCAGGCAGCCTTTTTTGTTGCCATAATGCTGCTCCTCCTTAACCTACTATTTCCTTAACAGTCTTACCGCGAACAGCAGCAACTTCTTCAGCGCTGCGGAGAGCTGCAAGACCTGCAACAGTAGCGCGAACTACATTGCAAGGATTGTTTGAACGTAAAGCCTTTGTACGGATGTCGGAAATTCCAACAGTCTCAACAACGGCACGAACTGCACCGCCAGCGATAACACCGGTACCAGGAGCAGCAGGCTTTAAGAGAACCTTACCTGCACCGAACTCGCCGATGATTTCGTGCGGAATAGTTGTACCCTTTAAGGATACCTTAATAAGATTTTTCTTGGCGTCTTCGATGCCCTTACGGATAGCATCCGGAACTTCGCCGGCCTTACCCATACCGTAACCTACGATACCGTTACCATCGCCAACTACAACGAGAGCAGAGAATTTCATAATACGTCCGCCCTTAACGGTCTTAGAAACACGGTTGATGGCAACTACGCGCTCTTTTAAATCTAATGTTGATGCGTCAATATTTGTAGCCAAAAGTATTCCTCCCTTTTAGAACTTGAGGCCGCCCTCGCGGGCACCTTCGGCAAGCTCCTTGACACGGCCGTGATAAATGTATCCGCCGCGGTCAAAGACAACCTCGGTGATGCCCTTTTCAGCGGCACGCTTAGCAATTAACTGTCCAACCTTACGAGCGCCCTCTTTGTTGCTGCCGTTTCCGTCAAAATCCTTTTCGTTGGAAGAAGCTGCTGCAAGAGTAACACCGTTTACATCGTCGATAAGCTGGGCGTAAATGTTGCTGTTGGAGCGGAATACATCAAGTCTGGGGCAAGCTGCTGTACCGCTGATCTTAGCACGAACACGCTGGTGACGCTTAAGTCTTGCCGCATTGCTGTTAGGTTTACTAACCATTTTATATACACTCCTTTATTATTTCTTAGCACCCTTGGCTGCTTTACCTTCTTTACGGCGGATGTACTCGTCAACGTACTTGATACCTTTGCCCTTATAAGGCTCGGGAGGACGTTTCTCACGAACTTCTGCTGCAAATTGGCCAACCATTTGCTTATCTGCACCACTGATAACAATTTTGTTAGGAGTGGGAGCTTCAATTGTAATACCGGGGATTTCTTCCATGATAACCTGGTGAGAATATCCAAGGTTCATTACAAGATTTTTACCCTGCTTCTGTACACGGTAACCTACGCCGTTAACCTCAAGCTCTTTAGTGAAGCCATTGGTAACACCCTCAACCATGTTAGCGATGAGAGTACGGGTAAGACCGTGAAGTGAACGGTGTTCCTTATTATCAGTAGGACGGGTAACGATGATTTCGTTGCCTTCGATAGCGATATTGATATCAGCATTGAAGGTATTCTTTAATTCACCCTTAGGACCCTTTACTGTAACCTCAGAACCGTTGATTTTAACATCCACGCCTGCAGGAATTGCGATAGGTTTCTTTCCTATTCTTGACATCCTAAATTACCTCCTTACCAAACGAAAGCCAAAACTTCGCCGCCAACATTGGCTTTGCGAGCGTCTTTGTCTGTCATAATACCCTTAGAGGTGGAAAGGATTGCGATGCCGAGGCCTTTCATAACCTTAGGCATATCTTCTACATTTGTGTAGATACGCAGACCGGGCTTTGATACTCTGCGAATACCGGTGATGATCTGCGATTTGTTCTGGCCATATTTCAAAGTAATATGAATTATGCCCTGCTTACCGTCTTCTTCAACGGTGAAGCTGCTGATGTATCCCTCATCAAGAAGAATCTGAGCGATTGCCTTCTTAACCTTGGATGCGGGAACATCTACCGAATCATGTTTTGCTGAAGATGCGTTACGAATTCTTGTAAGCATATCAGCTATTGTATCGGTGATTTGCATTACCGTAAACCTCCTTAGTGTAACACTTTGCGCCTTACCAGCTAGCCTTCTTCACTCCGGGGATCTCGCCCTTGTAAGCGAGCTCTCTGAAGCATATACGGCAAATGCCGTATTTGCGAAGATAAGCGTGGGGACAAGTCGGATCGTAGCC
>JAZQIP010000058.1:0-16321 GCA_045541175.1 Acutalibacteraceae bacterium | reverse complement strand
GTCTTCTTATCAGTCATACCTTTGATGAAAACGGTATTGTCAGTGAAGAGATTTACAAAAAACTCTTACTTGACAAACTTGAAGTTAATATGGGTATGGTTGTTGAGAATATTGTAGCTCAAATGCTTGTTGCGAGTAACCATAAATTATTCTTCTACTCCAATTCCTCGCGTGAGGATGCAAATTCTCGCATGGAAATAGATTTCTTGGTTTCTAAAAGTAAGATTAGCAATCGTCACAATATTTCACCCATAGAAGTTAAGTCGGGTAAAAACTACACTCTCAAATCTTTACAAAAATTCAAAACCAAATTTGCCGAGCAGACACATATTCCTTATGTTTTACACACCGGTGACTTAAAAGAAGAGAACGGAATTTTGTTCTTACCGCTATACATGACCATGTTTCTTTAATTGGTAAAATCCTACGGTGAAAACCGTAGGATTTTACTATTGTCTTGTACCGCGAGTTCGTATATGTATCTCGGGGATAGTGGTTCAATTCATAAATGTATTTTGTGGCTTTTTGTTGGAGCCTTCAACCTCCTAAATTTTGGAAAATTTCCAAAATCCGCTATTTTAAGGGGTTTCTTAATAACACTCGGAAACATCAAGGGAGGTTGGTGTAAACCTTAAGCAGGGTTACAACGGCGACCTTACTTCAAAGCAGGCTGGTTCTATCGGCGGTCAGATGGTTAAAAAGATGATCGAATCTTACGAAAACAGCATGAAATAAGATTTCAAATCTTAATTCTGACCTTTTTAAAACCCCGCAGGGCATACGCCTTGCGGGGTCGCTTTATATCAGTTAATAATTAAAAGCTAATTGAAAACTGAAAGTTAATTTTCTTTTCGGATAATCTGTACTTTTCATCAAGTGCAGGTCCGCAGGAATTAGAGCCTATACCCGAAACCTTATAGTCAATTCTAAGGTGGGTTTTTCCGTCAGCTTTCAGTTCATCAGTATGCTCTGCTTTATAAATCGCTGAGGTGCTGTAATTAGAAGCATTGAACTCAAATGAATTTTCTGCTGTAAACACAAGCTTTCCAATTTTGAGCATTTTGGTATCATTGTGATTTCCGTGTTCCTGAGGTCTTACATATTTAACATATTCCTTATCGGTATTACTTTTATAAAGTCCGATAGGCGCACTATTTTTCATATCGCAATAGCTTTCGATAGGACCTCTACCGTAATATGTAAATTCTTTAGAGCTTGCAGGCAGAACAAATTCAAAACCAATTCTCGGTAGCCAGAACGCATCCTTTCTTATGTCACCGTCAAGATCAAAATCGATTTTTCCGTCCTTTGAAATTTCAATAATAAGGTTATATCTTAAAAGCGGACATCTTGAAACACCGGCAACAGAACCGTCAACAATTATATTGCCGTTTTCAGTTTTGCAATTGTATATCTTCGAGAAAGGACAGTCGAGGTTTTCTCCCTCCCAGATATTTAAATTTGCCCATTTTGATTTAATATTGCGGTCATTATCTGTAGGCGCTCTGAAAGCTGAAATAACAGGTTTTCCGCTGAGCTGTTCCTCACCGTCAATCACAATGCTTGTAAATGCACCGTAATGCTTTGAGAAGGTATAAGCAAATCTTTCACCTTTTGCATATATATTCAAATTATCCTCGACTAGCTCGCACTTTTCGCTCTTTTCAGCCGCAATCACCTTGCAAGGAAGCGAATGCTGAGTTTCAGCACAGCATTTGCCGTTTTTAGAAAGAGTAGCCTTTAAATATGCACCATACTTGCATTCAAGCTCACAATAATCAATTTTTATCTCACAAGAATTAAGCGGTTCAAGATTTAATTCAACCGTTTTTGATAACTTAACTTCTCCGTCAACCTCAATAACATAAGAGAACTCATATTCACTAAGATTTGTAAAACTAAGGCGGTTATAAACGGTGAGTATATTATTTTCAAAACTTGTTTTCATAGGCTGATATGCCGCTTTTGCTTCATAAGAGCCTGCCTTTAAAGAACGGTCAGCAAAAACAAGTCCGTCACAGCAGAAATTACCGTCGTTAGTCAGTTCACCCTCAAAATCTCCGCCGTATTTCTCAACACCGTCTACTGTAACCACATGGTCTGCCCATTCCCAGATACAGCCGCCTATAAGCTTTGGGTACTTGTCAAAAAGCTCAGCATAGTAATAAACATCTCCGGGACCGTTACCCATAGCATGAGAATACTCGCAAAAGAATACCGGCATATTTATATCATCGGTCTTTGCAAATCTTTCGGCATCACCAAGTGAAGGATACATCCTTGAATATACATCGGCATTATGTATCTGATTTTTACGAGAAGCGTCCTCACAGTGAACAAGCCTTGTATTATCGCGATTCTTAGTCCATTTAATCATTTCAACATGATTACATCCATGACCGCTTTCGTTTCCTGTAGACCACATGATAACGCTTGGATAATTTTTAAAGGTTTCAACCATACGCTCCATACGCTCTACGTGCTCTAACTTCCAATCTGCCATTGTAGCAGGCCAGGCATTGGATTGCATATCAAAGCTATAAGAAACGTTAGGAAGTCTTCTTAAAAAGCCGTGGGTTTCGATATCGGTCTCGCAAACCACATAGAAGCCCATTTCGTCGCACATTTCAATAAACTTAGGTGTAGGCGGATAGTGAGAGGTTCTGATACAGTTTATATTAAGCTCTTTCATAAGCTCCAAATCCTGACGCAGCTCTTCGTCACTCTGGCACCAGCCTCTGAATTTGCTAGTATCGTGATGGTTAATACCAAAAAGCTTCACAGAAACACCGTTTATCAAAAGCTCATATTTAGAAGATATTTCGATTTTTCTAAGACCTGTCTTAAAGGTAATGCTCTCCCCTGCACGGGTAAGCTTTACTGTATAGAGAAACGGTTTTTCAGCATTCCAAAGGATAGGTTCTTTTGGTGAATAAGAAAAGCTACCATCAACCTCGGTACTTATAAGCAATTTTTCGCCCTCGAAAATTTCAAGACCAGCAACACCATCAAGCTTTATATCAATAGCTTTATCGTTAGGTATAATCTCAACATCTTCAATATGGTTTTCAGGTCTTTGCAGAATATAAACATCTCTGAAAATACCGTTAAAACGGAAGAAATCCTGATCCTCTAGATAACTGCCGCAGCACCATTTAAGTACCTTGACTGTAACAGTATTTACACCCGATACAGCATAATCAGTGATATCAAACTCTGCCTGAAGATGCGACCCCTGTGTAAAGCCTACATATTTATCGTTTATGTAAAGAAAGGCACAGGAGGCAACACCCTCAAATACAAAGTAAACCTTTCCCCATTTTTCTGCAAGCTCAAACTCGCGTCTATATATACCGCAAGGATTATCATCGGGAACATAGGGCGGGTCGCACGGATAAGGGTAGTTTATATTGGTATAATTCGGATTATCATATCCATAAAGCTGCCAACATGACGGTACAGGTATTTTATCCCATTTGCTGATTTTTTCAGGAACATCAATATCCCTCTCAAAATAAGCAAAATCCCACTCGCCGTTTAAGAGCTTATATTCTGAAACGCCTTTCGGAATATAGTAGCTACGAGGTTTCATTCTGTTTTCACTGGTTTTTTGAGGATTTTCATAAATTCTCATAATATTCACCTATCCTATCTTGATACACTTTATCAGTG
The DNA here is from genome assembly GCA_045541175.1 of Acutalibacteraceae bacterium. Lineage (GTDB taxonomy): Bacteria > Bacillota > Clostridia > Oscillospirales > Acutalibacteraceae > UBA737. Next base: position 12,649 of record JAZQIP010000058.1, on the reverse strand, counting down.
CTTAATTATCATTTAAATTCTGCTATTGTAACACCGTTTTCACCCTCACCAAAGGTGCCAAGTCTGAAGCTTGATATAGCCTTATGAGAGCGAAGATGCGCCTGAACGCTTTTTCTGAGTACACCCGTACCCTTTCCGTGAATTATACGGATACTTTCAAGTCCCGATATAAGAGCATTATCAATATATCGGTCAAGCTCCAATATAGCTTCATCCGATGCCATACCTCTTATATCTACCTCACCCGAAACCTCTCTGTTTGCGCGGGATGTTATCCCTGTAACACGGCGGGTCTTTTTAAGCTCGGTAGACTGAGAATTGTTCTTTTTTTTGCGAAGATTATCAAAGCTTACCCACATTTTTATAGAGCCAGACATAACAAAGGCCTGTTTTTTATCCGGTTTCACATCAATAACCGTCGCATCTCTGCCGATATCAGCGACGATAACTATATCGCCCTTACTTATATCGGTTACAGCCTCGCCCGTAGCAGTTTTCTTTATTACAGGGTCAGCAGTATCTTCTAGCTCTTTAAGGGTTGATTTAAACTGCGCTCTTGCTCTGCCTGCCATATCTATAGCATTTTGCGAGGTCATTTCCTTCTTCATTTCCTCAAGCTCGTTTAAGAGCAAGCCCGACTTATATCTTGCGGTTTCAATTATCTGATTTGCAGTTTCACGGGTTTTATCCATAAGCTTTTGGCGATTAACCTCAAGCTCGTGCTCTCGCTCTGCCGCCTTTCTTTCTTGACTTTCAAGCTGAGAGCGAAGTGCAGATGCTTTTCTATGCTCCTCCTCTGCCTCTTTTCGAGCTTTTTCGAGCGCCGCTACTACCCTTTCAAACCTCAAATCCTCTTCCGATACCTGAGATTTTGCATTATCAATTATATCGCCAGACAGCCCTAATCTTTTTGAGATTGCAAAAGCATTAGACCTGCCTGGCATACCTGTAATCAGCCTATAGGTAGGCTTAAGGGTTGCAACATCAAACTCGCAGGAAGCATTTTCAACACCGTCGGTATCAATAGCATAAGATTTAAGCTCGGGATAATGGGTTGTAGCCGCAACCTTACTTCCATAAGCCGCCAGACGCATTAAAATAGCCTTTGCCAGTGCGGCACCCTCTACAGGGTCAGTACCAGCACATAATTCATCAAAGAGTACCAGTGAATCATCGTCTGCATTTTCTAAAATAGAGATTATGTTAACCATATGAGATGAGAAAGTAGAAAGAGACTGCTCGATACTTTGCTCATCACCTATATCGGCAAAAACCTTACTGAAAACGGCAATTTTACTGCCATCATCACAAGGAACAAACAATCCGCACATAGCCATAAGGGTTAGTAAGCCTATTGTTTTAAGAGTAACCGTTTTACCGCCTGTGTTCGGACCTGTAATAACCAAAGTATTATAACTCTTTCCAAGCTCTGCTGTTATAGGAACTACCGCTTTATAGTTTATAAGCGGATGACGTGCATTTTTTAGATATATATTACCGTTTTGATTAATTTCAGGCTTAATAGCTTTAAGCTTATATGCAAGCTTTGCTTTTGCAAAAATCAAATTAAGCTCCACAAGCGCATTATATGATATAACAATACTATCCGCAAATCCTCCCGCCTCAGCAGATAGCTCTGCCAGAATTCTTTCAATTTCTTCCTGCTCACGAAGACGCAAAACCCTGATTTCATTATTGGTTTCAACAACACTCATCGGCTCTATAAATACAGTAGAGCCTGTAGCAGAGGTATCGTGCACAATTCCGCTTATCTGCCCTTTATTTTCGGCTTTCAGCGGTACAACATATCTGCCGTCCCTTTGGGTAACGATTGCTTCTTGCAAATATTTAGCAGACGGACCGTGAACTATTTTTTCAAGAATATCTCGAATTTTAGCTGTCCTTGCAGTAATTTTTCTTCGTATATCATAAAGTGCGGGTGAAGCATTATCCGAAATTTCTTCCTCGCTTTTGATTGCGAAGGTTATTTTTTCTTCGAGATATTTGTTTGCGACAAGTGTGTCAAAATAGCCATCGATAGCAGTATCTTTCATACCTGTGCAGTCCTCACGCCAATTCTTAAGCGACCTTATAACCCTTAAAACCTCTGCAATATCAAGAAGCTCTCTCATAGAAAGCACCGCTCCTGCATTAGCGCGGGCAAGTGCTGAGGACACATTGCAAACAGCTCCAAAAGATGGAGCACTATATCTAGACATAAAAGTATAAGCCGCATCGGTTTTTGAAAGCAGCTCATCAGTTTTATTAAAATCACAGCTTGGAATCAGAGCTCGTGCAAGCTCTGCCGCATCACTGACAGTAGCCTCATTTGCCAAAAGCTCTAGAATTTTATCAAGCTCAAGAGTTTTTACATATCTTGCGATATTATAGCTCATAACTACTCCTTAATAGATAAATAAAAATCCAAGGCAGAAAATTTATGCTCAGTCTGCACAGTTATGTATCTTTGCGTAACCTCAGAAATTCTATCGGCGCTCTCATTCGGTATATCAAAAGAATAAAGCTTTGAAAACTCAGAATAAACAATATGCCTCATAGCCGAAAGGTCTGTGCGGCTTATCGGCATACCCGAAATTTCACCTTTACATTCGTTACAGCAGATATATCCCTCATCGGTATTAAAATACATAACATCTGCCTCAAACTCGCCGCAGTTCTGACAGGCAACAAGGTCAGGGCTATATCCCGAAATCACAGCGCATCTGAGCTCGGTTATAGCCTTTATAAGCGGAGGATAGCGCTTTTCTTTAGTCAAGAAATGCAATGAATTCAATATCAGCCTCAAAAGCTCTAAATTCGGTTTCCCTTCCTCTGCAAATTCATAAGCCAGTTCGCAGAAATACTGCGAAAGGCTGAGCACCTCTATATCGCTCCCAAGGGCAAAAAACTGCGAAATCGGTACAGCCTCATAAATTCTGTAACTTCCCTTTTTATTGAGTATGGTAAAGCTAGAATATGTAAGCAAAGAGGTTGCGGCACCTTTTTTAGATTTGATAGCCTTAGCCCCAGAAGCAAAGGCTTTGATAATACCATAATCACGCGTAAAGAGAGTAACCAAACGGTCACTCTCCCCTATATTCATTTCCTTTATTACCAGAGCCTCTGTAGTGAATCGTGTTTGTTGCTGAGTCACGTATTTTATTCTCCTTGCAGGAATTTACATATTTGAGATAATCGGCAACACTGCCGCTCATAACAAATTTAATCCAATTTTCATCCTCAAACATAAACCACACATCCTTCAAAAAAAGTTTATGCTTAAATGATGAAAATATAAAAGGAAATATTAGTCAAGCCCGAAGGTATGGATAAGTCCCTGACGGTTTCGCCAATCCTCTTTGACCTTAACCCAAAGCTTAACATTAGCCTTAATGCCGAAAAATTCTTCGATATCACGCCTAGCCATTGAGCCGATTTTTTTAAGCACAGCTCCGCCTTTTCCGATAATAATACCCTTATGCGATTCCTTTTCGCAGATAACAGTAGCCTCTACTTCGACAATAGGCTCGCCCGAAACCGTATCTCTTTCGACAAATCGCTCAAGGTCGATAGCAATACCGTGAGGCACCTCTTTATCGAGGGTTATAAGCAGTTTTTCGCGAATCATTTCTGCAACCATAACCTTTTCGGGTTGGTCGGTCACATCATCATCATCAAAATAGTGCGGTGAAGGCTTTGCAAACTTTGAAAGCTCTTTAAGCATTATATCAACACCGTCACCTGTTTTAGCAGAAAGCGGTATAACCGTCTCAAACTCAAACTGCTCATTATAACGGATTATGAGATTTAAAAGCTCTTCCTTTTTCTGCAAAAGGTCGATTTTATTGATAACAAGTATTGCTTTAAGCTTTCTCTTTTTAAGTTCTTTTATAAGCTCAAGCTCTGCAGGCGGAAGAGTACCGTCCTCGCTTTTGAATTTGGTCACAGCTTCAACCACTAAAACAGCAGCTTCCACATCAGCCATTCCATCCCCTACAGCCTTATTCATATTCTTATCGAGCTCGTTTCTCGGCTTATGAAAGCCGGGGGTATCTATAAAAACAAGCTGGGTTTCCTCTTTAGTATAAATACCCATAATTTTAGTACGGGTAGTCTGAGGCTTATTTGAAACAATAGCGACCTTTTGTCCCAAAACCTTATTCATAAGGGAAGATTTTCCGACATTCGGTCTGCCGATTATAGTTATAAAAGCAGATTTTTGTTTCATCTTTACACCTTATTGATTGCAAGACCTAATGCATCAAGCACCTTTTCTTCCTTTTCGCGCATAATTGTCTGCTCAAGACCGCCGGCTTCATGGTCATATCCCAAAAGATGAAGCATTGAATGAACTGTCAAGAAAGCAACCTCTCGCTCAATACCGTGGCCATATAGCTCAGCCTGAGCCATAGCGTGCTCAGCAGAAATTACGATATCCCCAAGCATCACAGCGCCTGTCTCAGGATTTTCGTCATACTGACCGTCCTGTCCAAGCGGGAAAGAAAGCACATCGGTAGCAGAATCAATATTTCTGAACTGCGTATTCATTTCTTTTATCATTTCATCGTTAACAACCGTAACATCAACCTCGGCAGGGCGTTCAAATCCCTCTAAGGTCAAGGTCGCATTACACGCCTTACGAATAAGCAAACGGGTGCCTGTCGGCAGTTTTACGGTCTTTTGCTTTGATGTGATGTTTACTTTTACACTCATTTCTTTTCCGCTCCTCTTTCATAGGCTTTTATAATTTCCTGAACCAGCCTGTGTCTTACAACATCCTTGCCTGTCAGTTTTACAATGGCTATATCGTCAATATTTTTTAAAATCCTTACTGCATCCTTAAGTCCCGATTTTTTACCGTCGGGAAGGTCAATCTGGGTTATATCACCTGTCACAACCGCCTTAGAATTAAATCCAAGTCTTGTCAAAAACATTTTCATCTGCTCGCAGGTGGTATTTTGGGCCTCATCAAGAATAATAAAGCTATCATCCAAGGTCCTGCCTCGCATATAAGCTAAGGGAGCTACCTCGATATCTCCTCTTTCCTGACATTTTTGGAAGTTTTCTGCTCCCAGCATATCAAAAAGCGCATCATAAAGCGGTCTAAGATAAGGATCTACCTTCTGCTGCAAATCTCCGGGAAGAAAGCCAAGCTTTTCCCCTGCCTCTACCGCAGGTCTTGTTAAAATAATGCGGTTTACCTCTTTTGCTCTGAAAGCATTAACCGCCTGAGCTACAGCAAGATAGGTTTTTCCTGTTCCTGCAGGGCCGACACCGATAGTTATAGTATTCTTTTTTATAGCCTCTATATAATGCTTTTGACCTAGGGTCTTAGGCTTTACCGGCTTTCCCTTTGAGGTTATGCAAATACAGTTGACATCAGTGATATCCGATATCCTCGAATCCTCGCCGTCCTCAACTAGGCTCGCTACATAATTTATATTCTGGTCGGTTATGCTTTCGCCCTTATTAATCATAGAAATAAGCCCCTTTATAGTACGGCAAGCAAGGGTGACTCCCTCAACCTCACCTCGAACCTTAATAATACTGCCATGCGAGGTGATTGCAACACCGTAGCGCTTTTCTATTCGCTTAATATTCTCATCAAAATTGCCAAATAGATTAACTATTTGCTCAATTCTTTCGATATCAACCGTTTGTTCAAACAATTAAAAATCACCCAATAAATTAATTTGTAAATATTGTAACACATAAAAGTCGTTTTTTCAATGAAAAACTTGCGGTTTTTGCTAGAATTTGCTATACTTTTTTATATAATTATAACAGTATGGTGAGCCCTATGAAAAAAGTTTCAATTTTGCTTATTTGTCTCTTGCTTTTATTATGTCAAATAGGCTGTCATAATACTCAGGAAACCGAGTCAAGAACACAGGTTACTATAAATTTACCGACAGATGACAGAGTGAACGGTTATAGAGTTTCTTCGTCCAAACCCGAAACTATGCCCGAAATCATTTCAGGTGAAGATACCTCAGTCGGCACAGTTAATCCTGACAGTAATATAAAATACTGCGCCAATAAAAACAGCAAGGTTTTTCACAAACTAAGCTGTTCCTCAATAGTGAATACAAAGGACGAAAACAAAATTTACTATTCTAACCGCCAAAAGCTTATAGCTGACGGCTATTCACCCTGCAAGCGGTGTAACCCATAAATTAAAGCAAGATATAAAAAAGTCATTCTAAGACGCGCTTAGAATGACTTTTTTATTATAGCATTTTATTGATTAATACTTTGAGCCGACACATCTTCTGAAGAAGAACCTTCTTCTTTTGATTCATCTTTTGAAGAACTATCTTCTGTACTAGATTCCTCTTTAGATGGGGCCTGAGGATCTGAGGATGCCTCGGGTACAGATGGTGCTTGTTCTTCGGATGAAGCTACACCGCTACTAGACGGGGTATTTTGAGTATTCTCTTCTTTCGAAGAATCGGTAGGCTTATTGGTTTCGGTAGTAGTATTCTCAGAAGAATTTTCTTTTTTATCGTCTTTATCTTTATTATTCTCTTTTTTAGATGATGTACTTGAAGAGGTTTTAGAAGAATTTTTATCTTTCTTTTTATCTTTATCCTTATCTTTCTTGCTTGAGGAATCTTCTTCGTCCTCGTCAGATGAGCCTGTGAGAGTTGTTAAATTATTCGGCTTGGTATCATCCTTATAATATCCGCTGCCTCTTCTGTAAACATCCTCACTATCCTCAAAGGTTTTCTTTTCAAGACCGGTATGAACCGCTCTCATAACCTCACGCCATACAGTTGCTGCGGCAGAAGTGCTCCTCACCTGCTGCTGCATATCAAAGCCGTACCATACTGAGCCTACATAATAAGGTGTTCCTGCAACCATCCAAAGGTCATTTGATTCGCTGGAAGTACCCGTCTTTGCATATGCTTTCATAGTATTATACCAGCTAATACCTCTGCCTGTACCCTCACTGCCGTAAACAACACCCTGCAACAAATGATTCATTATTGTAGCAGTAGCACCGCTTATTACCTGCTCGCCTGATTCGTCGTAATCGAGGATAACCTCGCCGTCAAACCTCTCAACCTTATAATAAGTTGTAGGCTCATGATAATACCCTTGATTTCCGAATATAGCATAAGCTGCGGCAGATTCGGTAGTGGTCATACCGTATTCACAGCCGCCAAGCGCCAAAGATGACAGGTTTTTATCTACATCGGTAAGATATTTAAGCCCCAGCTTTTCGGTCAAAAATTCATAAGAGACATCCACGCCGATATCCTGCAATAATTTTACAGGTATAGTATTAGCAGATTTTCTTATAGCATAGTCAATGGTTATAGCACCCTTATATTTTCCGTACCATTCTCTAGGACCGCTTCTGCCGTCTGGATAATAGCTTTTTATGGGTGCATCTATAACCTTTGAGGTATAATGAACAAGGTCGTTTTCAATAGCAAGAGCATAAACACCTATTGGCTTCATCGTAGAGCCCGGCTGACGGGGAGCTGAGGTAGCCCTGTTAAGACCGCGGTTAACAGTCTTTTCTCCTGCTCCGCCTACCAGACCTACAATATGTCCCTCATAGTCCATAATAGTCATAGCCGACTGAACATTGACCGTCTCGCCCTCTAAATTCTTTCCCTTAAGGTAAAAATATTTATCGGTATTTGTATAAACCGCTTCCATAGCATCCTGAACCTTGATATCCATAGTCGAATAAATCTTATATCCGCCGTTATAAAGCATAGAAGATGCCAATTGCTCACTGCATTTATATTTCACTGTGAAATCTGCAATTATCTGCTCAATAAGCGCATCTATGAAATAATTATTGATATCCGATTCGAGATTTATTTCCTGAGAGGTATCAAGAGTAATGTCTTTATTATATGCTTTTGAATATTCCTGAGCCGTTATAAGACCCAATTCCAGCATTTTATTCATTACAGTATTTCGGCGGGTTTTATTCTCCTCCATATCGGTAATAGGATTATATCTAGAGGGATTTTTGGTAATAGCCGCCAAAGCCGCACATTCGGTCAGGGTAAGCTCGCTTACATCCTTATTAAAATAATAATTTGATGCAACCTGAACCCCGCATATACCGTTACCAAGAGCAATAGTATTAAGATAAGCCTCGAGTATCTGAGGCTTTTCAAGTCGGTCCTCTATGAGCAACGCTCTGACAATCTCCCTCATTTTTCTGAGAGCGTTTCTTCCCTTGTCCTCAGTGATATTTTTTATAAGCTGTTGGGTTATTGTTGACCCGCCGAACTCAGTATCGTCAAATTTGAAAAAATAATTTCCTATAGCACCAAATGTACGTTTCCAATTTACACCCTTATGCGAATAAAAGGTTTCGTCCTCAATAGCAATAAAAGCATCCTCAAGGTTTTTAGGCATTTTTTCCCTGCCAACCCAGATACGGTTTTCATTACCGTGCAGGCGTCTGTACTCCTCCCAATCGCCGCTGTCGTTTTGCACATAAACAATAGAGGTCATATTCATTTCAAGATTTTCGATATTCTCTGCTATAGCCGCCGCCTCAAAGAAATCAATCTTGAAATCCGATTTGAGATATGTAGGCACAGCAAAAACAAGCCATACCATAACAAATACAAGCAGGTATGACAAAACAACATTAATTGCCTTAAAAATCTTTTCCATAATTTGCATGCCTTTCGTCTGATTTTCGGATATATGTCTACCCAAGCATAATATTATACCATTAAAATTCACAATATTCAATTGTTTTTTGGTAATTTGTTAATATTAAAATTTAAAGGTTGACAACACCTTTTTATGTGTTTATAATAATAAAAATATAAAAAAGTAAGGGAGTAAAAAGTATGGCATATTATTTTAAAGAAATGTCGCACACTTTCAACGAATATCTTCTAGTTCCAGGCTATTCATCATCTGAATGTGTGCCAGCAAACGTAAGTCTCAAAACCCCTCTCGTAAAGTTCAAAAAGGGTGAAACCCCCGCTATAACTATGAACATACCGATGACCTCCGCTATAATGCAGTCTGTTTCGGGAGACCGTTTGGCTGTAGCGCTTGCGCGCGAAGGCGGTGTTTCGTTTATTTACGGTTCGCAGTCTATAGAAGATGAGGCCGCTATGGTTGCAAAAGCAAAGTCTTATAAAGCAGGTTTCGTTGTAAGTGACTCCAATGTTACTCCCGAAAGCACTTTGGCTGATATTCTTGAATTGAAGGCTAAAAACGGCCATTCTACCGTCGCTGTCACCTCTGACGGTACTTCCAACGGCAAGCTTTTAGGTATAGTTACCGGCAGAGATTACAGAGTTAGCCGTATGGATACCGCTACTAAGGTTAAAGAGTTTATGACTCCTCTTGAGTCTCTTGTTGTAGGCGATGAGGATACCACCTTAAAGCAGGCAAACGATATTATCTGGGATAATAAGCTCAATTCCCTTCCTATCGTTGATAAAGATGGTAATCTCAAGTATTTTGTTTTCCGTAAAGATTACGATGCTCATAAAGAAAACCCCAACGAGCTGCTTGATAAGGACAAGCGCTATGTTGTAGGAGCGGGTATCAATACCAGAGACTATGCCGAGCGCGTCCCCGCTCTTATTGAGGCTGGTGCAGATGTTCTTTGTATCGACTCTTCCGAGGGCTTTAGCGAATGGCAGTCCCGTACAATTGCATTTATCCGCAAGAAATACGGTGATACTGTAAAGGTAGGTGCCGGCAATGTTGTAGACAGAGACGGTTTCCTCTTCCTCGCAGAAGCAGGAGCAGACTTTGTTAAGGTTGGTATCGGCGGCGGCTCTATCTGTATAACCAGAGAGACCAAAGGTATCGGCAGAGGTCAGGCTACAGCTCTTATCGAGGTTTGTGCAGCTCGCGATGAGTATTTTGAGAAGACAGGTGTTTATGTTCCTGTTTGCTCGGACGGCGGTATTGTTCACGACCATCACATGACCTTAGCCCTTGCAATGGGTGCTGACTTTATGATGCTTGGCCGGTATTTTGCCCGTTTTGACGAAAGCCCAACAAATAAGATTGCTATCAACGGCAATTATTATAAGGAATATTGGGGTGAAGGCTCTAACAGAGCAAGGAACTGGCAGAGATACGACCTCGGCGGAGATAAAAAGCTCTCCTTTGAAGAGGGTGTTGATTCCTATGTTCCCTATGCAGGAACTCTTAAGGACAATGTGAGCCTTTCTCTTAGCAAGGTTAAGTCTACTATGTGTAACTGCGGTGCGCTTACTATTCCGGAGCTTCAGCAAAAGGCTAAGCTCACCCTCGTTTCTTCTACAAGTATTATTGAGGGCGGCGCTCACGATGTTATTCAGAAAGAGACCTCAACAGGCTCAATAAAATAAATTTATAATTTAGGACAGCAGATTTTACTGCTGTCCTTTTTTCACCTATACTTCCCTCTTAACATAATATAACTAAGGGGTGAAAAAATGAATAACTGCAATAACAATTACACTTTTAGCTGTACTGCAATCGCAGTAATAGCTGCTCTTATTATTGGTACAATCACAGCAATTCTCCGCTTTGCCGCTGTTATAACAGTAGCTCCTGTATTTTTCTGGGTTACTTTCGGAATTGCTGTTTTATATCTTGCTGTAGCTTTAGGAACTTCGCTTTATAACCGCTATACAAACGGTAATATATGCCTTTGCCAAAACCGAACACTATTTACACTGGGTGTACTCGGAACAATACTGACATCACTAGTACTCCTTGCTTTTGGTTTTGTTGCAACAAGTGTTGCAGGCGCTATAATTACAGGTATTTTGCTTGCATTCTTCACTCTGCTGATAGCTTCGGCAGTTTGCATTACAAAATGCGCTGTTTGTGACGATGACTAAAATATCTCTTAAGCCAAAAAATGCACCCTAGTCGGGTGCATTTTTTGATTTAAATATTCCTCACCGTAAAACGGGCATACCCCCCTACTTTTCTTTAGAGGGCAAATAAAAATTGACAAACAAATAACAAATATATATAATAGATTCGCAATGTAAAAATCCTATATAATATGAGGTGTGATTTTATGAAAGCTTGTATTATTCAACCCCCCTATTCCCGCGATTTATCCTACTCTGATGAATACTTTCAGTACAAATTAGATCTGCTAGATAGCTGTGATGAAAGTCTTGACATTATAGTTCTTCCTGAGTACAGCGATGTCCCTTGCGCTACATCAACACTTGAAGAAACTCTTTTTTACCACGATAAATACATAAATACTCTTTTAAACAAGTGTATTGAAACTGCCAAAAGATGTAATTCTTTGGTGTTTGTCAACGCACTATCCAAGGAAGAGTCAGGTTACCGAAATACCACTTACGCTTTTAACAGACAAGGTAAGCTTTCGGGCAAGTATTTTAAAAAGCATCTTCCGCCTCTTGAGATGGAGGTTTTAAAGCTAGACAGCGATTATACCTCAGAATTTTCAGAACCTTATATTATAGAAATTGAAGGTCTAAGATACGGCTTTCTTACTTGCTATGACTTCTATTTTTATGAGGCTTTTGCCAATATCGCAAGAAATAATGTTGATATAATTATCGGTTGCTCTCTTCAAAGAAGTGATAGCCACGATGCTATTGAGATAATGTGCCGCTTTTTGGCTTATAATACCAACGCCTATGTTATCCGTTCGTCAGTAAGCTTCGGCGAGGATTCTGATATTTGCGGAGCGAGTATGGTTGTATCCCCAAAAGGAAAAGTGCTTGAAAATATGAAAGGCGCCTTTGGAAAAGCTGTAGTCGAATTTGACCCTGAGGATAAATATTATAAGCCTGCCGGCTACGGCAATCCCGATGCTTCTCACTATGAATACATAGAATACGGCAGAAAGCCTTGGCAGTACCGTAACGGCGGTTCATCTGTAGTAGCAACCGAAGCTTTAATGCCATATCCCCGTATCTGCGCTCACAGAGGCTTTAATACAATAGCTCCTGAAAACAGTATGCCAGCATTCGGTGCGGCGGTTGCAATGGGAGCTGAAGAGATAGAATTTGATATTTGGTCTACAAAGGACGGTGTGCTCGTTTCTTGCCACGATGATTCGCTTGAAAGAGTGAGCAACGGCAACGGTAAAATATATGATCACACTTACAGAGAACTTCTAGAGCTTGATTTTGGCATAAAGCATGGTGAAAAATTCAAAGGTATGAAAATCCCCACCTTTGAAGAAATACTAAAGAAATTATCCGGTCGGGCTATTATGAATATCCATGTTAAAATCTGGGATTCTAATTTTGAAAACCCAATGATAGAAGAAATTGTTTCGCTAGTTCGCAAGTATGATGCTCAAAAGCATATTTATTTTATGACAAGCAATGATGAAATAATTAAGCAGGTAATGGACTATGCCCCTGATTTAAAATGCTGTGTCGGTTGGGACGGTAATAAAGACCCGTTGTCTATGGTTGAGCGAGCAATTAAGCTCGGTGCAACTAAGATACAGTTATTTAAACCTTATTTTAATCAGCAAACAGTCGAAAAGGCTCACGAAAACGGTATACTTTGCAATGTTTTCTGGTCGGATGACCCTGAAGAAGCAAAAGGCTTTTTGGATATGGGAATAGATACCATACTTACTAATGACTATAATCTCATATCTCAAATCTTGAAAAAATAAAGATTTTGAAAGTAAAAATCCCCTGTA
>JAZQIP010000057.1:0-13266 GCA_045541175.1 Acutalibacteraceae bacterium | reverse complement strand
TATCAATAAGGTATTAAATGCCAATGAGCATATTGAATATAAAGTTACAGCTCAGGCAGACGGCGAATATGAGTTACATATTACATTTGATACGATAAACGAAGCAACGCAAAGGATAGAATATGCTGTTAAAATTGACGGCGAATATCCATTCGAGGGTGCCAAGTTTTTAGAAGCGCCGGTAATATATGAGGACAAAGGCAAAGTCAGAACCCTTTCAAACGGCGACCAGACAGCAGCTCTTCAAAAGTCAGTAGACGGATATATGACCTCGGCGGCTTACGATAAAACAGGGGTCAGACTCACACCATACACAGTAAACCTAAAAGCCGGAGAGCACACTGTAGAAATCGAAAACACGGGCGATGCTTTTCTACTAGCGGGAATAGCTTTTTCAAAACCCGAAATTATCAAACCGTACAGCGAGGTTTCTAAGGAATATTCAAAATATGAAAAGTATGAGGGCGACAAAATAGTAATCGAAGCCGAGAATGTACTTTACAGAAATGATTATTCGCTTACCGCCAAGTCGGATAATGGCAGTGCTGATGTCACACCCAAGAGTGCTACAAATTCGATTATTAATTATATAGGTGGTTCTAACTGGTCGAGTCCTTTTAAAGAACTCACTTGGAAAATAGTTGTTCCCAAAACTGCACTTTATAAATTAGGCTTTAATTTTAAACAGAACTCCATAATAAACGGTAACGCATATCGTTGGCTTAAGATTGACGGTAAAACTCCGTTTGAAGAAGCAACTAAAATAGGTTTTGATTATAAGACTGCATGGCAGTATAAGGATATTGAAAACGAAGACGGTGAGGATTATCTATTCTATCTGACCGAGGGAATACACACCCTTTCGCTTGATGTGACCCTTGCGGGTATTGCGGATATCTACGATAAACTGAACGTTATTACCGCAGATGTCGGTGAGCTTTATTTGGATATTGTAATGATAACGGGTGAGACTCCTGATGCTAACAGAGATTATGAGCTTTATAAGCAAATCCCGAAATTCGAAGAAAAACTAAAAGGTTTTTATAACGATCTTACCGAAATTTCAAATATTCTTAACAGCAAGAAGGATATAAACGGTGAGCTTGACGGTGCAGTTAAGAATGTTGCACGTGTTTCAAAGCTTATGAGTGAAAATCGTTATGAATCACACCTTTATTTAGATACATATTTCTCTTATTATCAAACCTTGTCATCCTGGTTATTTGATATTAAGAATATGGCACTTTCGCTTGATAAAATAATTGTTTCTGCTCCTGAAAAAGATGTTGAGGATATAAAGGCGGGATTTTTTGAAAGAATCGGCTTTAGTCTCAAACGTTTTGCGCTTTCTTTTGTGGGAGATTATTCCAACGAATCGTTAGAGGGCGGCAGTGAAAAGAATATAAAAATTTGGGTTAACTGGGGTAGAGATCAGGTTAAGATTTTAAATACCTTAATTCAAGAGAATTTCTCACCAAATTCGAAGATTAATGTGAAGGTTGAGCAGGTTAATGCTTCGGTGGTTCAGGGTATCATATCAAATAATTCTCCCGACCTATATCTGCATATGGCAAGAACCGAGCCTGTAAATCTTGCGATGCGAGGAGTTCTTTATGACCTTTCGTCCTTTGATGATTATAAGCAGGTTTTAAAGAATTTCCAAGAAGGCGCAGAAAAACCATATATATACAAAGGTAAGACGTACGCATTACCTGATGTACAGAGCTTTAAAGTAATGTTTGTCCGAACAGATATATTTGAGGAATTGGGACTAGAGATTCCGCAAACTTGGGAAGATTATCTTTCAGCAACATCGGTTATACAGAGAAAGAATATGAATACATATTTGCCTCATATAAAAATAGTTGCCGCAACTACTGTTAATACGGGGGCTGGCGGACTTAGCATTTTCCCGACACTTCTTATGCAGAACGGTGAAAGCGTGTATAACAGCGAGCTTAATGCGACAAATCTTGCTTCTCCGATATCGGTAAAGACATTTAAGTTCTGGACCGATTTCTACACAAGATATAAATTAAACCCTGATGCCAACTTCTATCAAAGATTCAGGGTAGGTACAATACCTCTAGGTATAGCACCCTATACACAGTATTTGACCTTTGCAGTAGCAGCGCCCGAAATTGAAGGTAAATGGGCAGTTTATGAATTGCCGGGAGTCAAAAAGGAGGATGGAACAATCGACCGTTCTGCTGCAGGCTCGGGAACAGGCTGCGCAATAATGAAATCCAGCAAGGATAAGGAGTCTGCATGGGAGTTTCTTAAATGGTGGGTTTCTGCAGACACACAGTATAATTACTCGTTTAACTGCGAGGCCGTACTCGGTCAATCAGGCAGAACAGCTACTGCGACTGTCGAAGCACTTAAAAAGCTTTCTTGGGATAAGGAAAGCTTAGATGTTATTTTAAAACAATGGCAAAATGTGAAAGAAGTCGAAGAGGTCCCCGGAAGCTATTATGTATCGCGTTCAATCGATCAAGCTTTCTGGGCGGTTTATAACGGTGAGGCCACAGAAAAAGAGGCTATAACCGATTGGAGCAGAACTTCGGATAGCGAAATTAAACGTAAGATAGCAGAATATGCTGACAGAGTTTATTAAGGAGGAAGACAAATGACTAAAAAAACTAAAAAGTCACTGTTTAGCAGCAGCCGTTGGCAGTTGTATGTATTGCTTGCTCCTTTTTTGACATTTTTTACATTGATGATAGTACTGCCCGTACTTTCCTCAATGGTTTTAAGCTTCTTTAATTTTGATATGGTGTCTATGCCTCGCTTTGCGGGACTTGATAACTATATCCGTATGTTTTTGCACGACGATATTTTTCCAATAGTGTTAAAGAATACCATTCTTTTGGCAATACTTACAGGACCTACCGGATTTTTGCTTTCTTTTGTGCTAGCGTGGTTTATAAATGAATTTGGCAGAGGACCTAGAACACTATTTTCGTTTATGTTCTATGCTCCTTCACTTGCGGGCCATGCGGTTTATATCTGGCAAATACTTTTTGCCAGTGATTCCTATGGATATATAAACAGCTTTTTGCTTTCTTTAGGACTTACTACCGAGCCTATTGCCTGGCTTTCTAATTCGGATTATATAGTACCGATTGTTGTAGCAGTTCAGCTTTGGTCAAGTCTCGGCATTTCTTTTCTTTCAAACCTTTCGGGTTTACAAAATATCAATGTCGAGCTTTACGAGGCAGGCGCTATTGATGGTATAAGAAACCGTTGGCAGGAGCTATGGTATATAACCCTTCCGGGGATGAAGCATATGCTGCTGTTCAGTGCTGTTATGCAGATAGCTTCAGCATTCTCAATCAGTAATATAATAACCCAGCTTGCGGGTTATCCAACTGTAGGTCATGCAGCAGATACAATAGTATCATATCTTGTCGATGTTGGTACCGTAAAATACGAAATGGGTTATGCCTCGTCATTATCTGTAGTTCTGTTCTTGCTTATGGTAGGAACCAGATGGATAACAAATAAATTGATTAATAAAACAGGAAGGTGAGAATATGAAAAGTTTGAGAAAAATATTACATCTTCCGCGAGTAAATGAGGCAAAAAGATATACAAGAAGCAAGGCGGGAAATTTCTTTTATTTTCTATTCCTGTTTGCTGCCGGCTTCTTTTCGCTACTTCCAATGATATACTGCGTAGTAACATCGTTTAAGCCGCTCGACGAATTGCTTGTATTCCCACCGACTCTCTTTACGGTGAAAAGACCGACCATAGCAAACTACACCGCTTTGCCCGACCTTATTTCGAGTCTTTCAGTGCCGCTTTCCCGTTATGTATTTAACAGTGTATTTATTGCGGTTGCGGGAACTGCGCTTTGCGTGATTTTTGCGGCAATGGCAGCCTTTGTACTTTCAAAGACGGATATAAAACATAAATCGCTTATATTTACAGTTATTCAGTTTGCGTTGCTTTTTAATACATATACATTGGCAATTCCGCAATACATTATATACTCTACTTTAGGTGCAATAAATACATACTTTGTTTATCTGCTTCCGACTTTGGCATCGTCTATGGGCGTATTTCTTATGAAGCAGTATATGGACGGATATGTTCCTGATGCACTTATAGAAGCGGCTCATATAGACGGTGCTGATTGGTTTAGAATTTTCAGCAGTATAATACTGCCGATAATAAAACCCTGTATCCTGACACTTACACTTTTCACATTCCTGGGACTCTGGAATGTAGGCTCTGCAGGAACAATATTCAGCGAACAGTTAAAGACATTACCTACAGTAATGGGAACAATAGCAACAGGCGGTCTTGCAAGAACAGGTAGTTCAATGGCAGTTTCAGTAATTATGATGATACCACCCATTTTAGTTTATTTAATCTCACAGGGAAGTATTAAAGAAACAATGGGTAGTGCCGGTATCAAGGGGTGATAGCTATGAAAAAATTTAAGTTTATAACCTCTGTATTCACAATATTGTTATTGCTTATAATGTCATTTAATGTTTCTGCGGTACAGCAGGAAACAGGTTCGACTCAAACAGGCGAGGTGCCGTACCAGAGCTATACCTATTGGGTAGATTACAACACAAGTGAAAAGACACCGGTTTACTCCAAACCGATGTATGAGGTCGAAAAGATAGTTTCGGCAGAATTTCTCGGAGCAGACGAAAATAGTCGACTAAACGATGTAACAACCGATGAAAAGGGAAATGTATATATACTTGACAGCGGTAATTCAAAAATATTTGTTTTAGATTCAAGCTATAATCTAAAATTCACATTGCAGAACATTAAATATAAAGGCTGCAAGCTTGAATTTACCGATGCTCAAGGAATTTTCGTAGATAATAACGGTGTTATATATATAGCCGATACAGAAAACCAAAGGGTTATCTGTATGGATAAAAAGGGAAAGGTGAGTAAATTATTGCTCCTGCCCGAATCCGAGCTTATCCCTACCGATTTTAAATACAGACCTGTAAAGGTTGCGGTTGACTCAAAGGGCTATACATATATTGCAAGTGACGGTAGCTATAACGGTGCTATTCTTTATTCACCGCAGATGGAGTTTTTAGGTTTCTTTGGTGCAAATACCGTTAAAGCTACGGCAAGCGACGTAATAAAAAAACTGTGGGACAGACTCACATCTAATGATATTAAGCGTGCAGCAGATGAAATTTCTCTTCCCTATGCATTTACTGATATTGTGGTAGGGCCTGAGGATTTTATATACACCACAACCGGTAAGGGCGGAAAATCACTTATCCAGACAGGACAGATTTGTGTGCTCAATCCCGGCGGTAAAGATGTGCTCGGTGGCTCGGATAAAAACTTTGCAGATAGCAAGGTTGGCAACTATCTTTTTGCAACTCTTTCACAGAGTCTTAATAATATTGATGTTGATAAAGATGGTTTCGTTTATGTACTCGACACCACTTACGGCAGAATTTTCTGGTATGACAGCAAGAGCAATTTGTTTTCTGTGTTTGGCGGAAGTGCAGGTATCAGCGAACAAAAGGGTACTTTTTCACTTCCCTCGGCAATAGCAGTTAATAACGGTGACGTTTTGGTGACAGATGCTAAAAAGAATACACTTACCGTTTTTGGAATGACTAAATTCGGTAAAAATGTTTCTGATGCACAGAAAATTACCTTATCAGGTGATTTCGCCGCAGCTCTTAAAAACTGGGAAGCGGTTATAACCGAGGATTCAAACTGTCAGTTAGCTTATAGAGGCGTCGCTAAAGCTTACTATGATTCGGGCGACAATATTAAAGCAATGGAATATGCAAGGCTCGGTGTTGACCGTGAAACTTATGCAGATGCTTTTGAATTAAGACGTACCGAGCTTATTGAGAAAAATTTCTATCTTATAGCAATAGCATTAGTGGTTTTAATAGTAGCAGTTTCATTGCTTGTTTACATTAAGCGTAAAAAAGAAATTATTTTGATTAAAAACACTAAGCTCAAAGTTGCTCTTTCGAGTGTGGCGCATCCGGTTGAGGCGTTCAGACTCCTGAAAGAAAAGGGCGAAGGTTCTTTGATTGTTTCGACCGTTTTATTGGTACTGTTTTACGTGATTACGGTTCTCAACGATACCGCAGGCGGATTTGCCTTTACTATTTTTGACAGCGAAAATTATAACGCAATATATGTACTTTTAAGTACAGTGGGCTTGGTTTTACTTTGGTCTTTGTCAAACTGGCTTGTGTGTACACTGGCCGGCGGTATCGGAAATCTTAGGGAAATATACATTGTTACATGCTATAGCTTAATCCCGATAATCGGTGCTCGTTTGTGTAATCTTGTATTAACACATCTATTAATTCCGGATGAAGGAGCATTCTTAGGAATTTTGCTTACAGTATGCACTATTTATTCATTATTTATGTTGATAATCGGAATTATGCGTGTACACGATTATGAGTTTGGGAAATTTGTCGGTACGGCAATTTTCAGCGTAATAGGAATGATAATAATTGTTTTCTTGGTTTTCCTTGTGTTTATGCTCATTCAGCAAGTGCTCACTTGGTTAAGTACGATATTTATTGAAATTACATATAGGTAAAGGGGGATATATAATGAAAAAAGTTTTAAGAACACTCAGTATTCTTTTAAGCATTGTAATTATAATATCTCTGTTTACCGGTTGTTCAAATAATGATAGCGTAAAGGCTTCTTTAGTAAAGACAAAGCCTTATTCTGAGCTAAAGCAGGGTAGTGAAATACCTAATGAGGGTATTATAACCGAGAATGACCGCTTTACAATGAGCTGGAATAGCTTTTACAGTCAGGTGGTTATAACCGATAAAAAAAATGGCGCTGTTTACAGTACAATGCCGATAGAGGCAATGGAAATTAAGTATGATGCAGACGGCTATGAGATTATGAATAATATTCAGATAGAATCTCCGCTTATTGTTGATTACTACAACCCCGAAACCCTTTCGGAGGAAAAGCTGTTCGCGGCATCGGATGCTATTAGAGATGGTAAAATTTTCTCAGAAAAAATCGAGAACGGTATTAAAATAACCTATGTTTTTTCTTTACAGGAAATTTCTGTGCCGGTTGAATACAGATTAAAGAGTGACAGCTTTGAGATATCAGTTGATCCAAAGGAAATTCATGACAACGGCGAATCTTTTGTAACAGGCGTTGGGGTAGCCCCATTCCTGTGTTCACTTAGTAACGATAGTACGGACAGTTATTTCCTAATTCCTGATGGTAGCGGTGCTGTTATAAACCCACAAATTATCGACCATATCGGACGTCAGGGCGGTAAAAGGGTTTACGGCGAAGATATTACCGTAAATGAATTTACACTTACCTCATTTGAGGAAAAAATGAATATGCCGATATTTGGTCAAAAGCGTGGGGAAACCGGTGTGTTGGCTATTATCACTTCATCTGCTGAAAGGGCATATATAAATTGGGATATCGGTTCAAATGCCAAAAAGTATTCTTGCGTTTATCCTTTCTTTAAAATAAGGGGATATAACATTATAAAACGTCCTTCTGGATTTATGATGAGTTTAGCTCAAATACCGGTTTTTGATGATTATATTGTCCAAGAACCGCTTACTGTAGAATACCGAACTTTAGGTAAGGAAAATGCTTCCTATAGCGGTATGGCAAGTGTTTACAGAGATTATCTTATAAACAGTAATAAGCTTAAAAAGCAAGAAGAGTCAGACGTTTCGGGCGTTTTCAGATTGATTGGTGCTACGGAGCAAAAAACCTTCCACTTTGGAATTCCTTCAACCAAGCTTTCAAAGCTTACCACGATCGAAGAAGCTAAGGAAATAGCCGAGTATTTATCCAAGAATATTGGCGGCGAAATTTTGCTTGAGCTTTTGGGTTTCGGCGAAAGTGGTATTGATGTAGGTAAGCTAGGCGGGGGATTTAAGATTGCCAATGAGCTTGGTAATAAAAAAGATATAAACAGTTTAGCAGAGTTTTGTAAAAATAATAAAGTTAAACTGTTTATGGATTTTGATATTGTAGGCTTCGATGAAGGCGGGAATGGTTTTTCACCATCAAAGGATTCGGCAAGGTCATATGACGGACAGACGGTATATCTTGGTTTTTACAGTAATGTAAGCCGTGTTGCCGAGGGCAAAGCAAAATACGTACTGCTTTCAAGGGATAAGCTTGTCGCAGCTGCTTTAAAGGCCGGCGAAGCGGTAAAGAAGTACGGTTTTGACGGTGTATCACTAAGCTCTGCTGCTAATGTTGCTTACTCCGATTACAGCACAGAGGGTTGCGGAGTTTCGGGCTCGCTTTCTGAGTATGTTACAAAAGCATACAAGAGTCTAACAAAGGATACAACGGTTATTTCAAACAATGCAAATATTTATGCGGCGGGTCTTTCAAGCTTTATAACCGAAACACCTACCGTCTCATCTCAGTATGATATAGCACTTTTAGATGTTCCGTTTTATCAGATGGTATTTAAGGGATATATACCAATGAGTGGTATGTCGGTTAACCTTATGGCAGATTATGACAATGCCGTTCTTAAATGTATCGAGGCTGGTATTGCACCTACCTTTACATTATCAAACAATTATGATAACAGTTTAGCTCAAACCAAACATTCCGCTATTCCGGTTTCAAGGTTTGACGGATTAAAGGAAAGAATTGTGCAAACGGTTAAAGAAACTTCTACCGTTACACAAAAGGTTAAAGGTGCTAGCATAATAAATCATACCGTGGAAGAAAACGGAATAAGGATAACCGAATTTGACAATGGTGTTAAGATTGCGGTCAACTATACCGATCAGGATTTGAACTTGGGGGATAAATCCATTCCTGCCGGTAAATACATTGTATTGGAGGGATAAATATGAGTTCAAAAAGAAAACACAACAGTATTAAAGAGCTCAAAGAGCGTTATGGACTAATGTTTATTTCTCCGTGGATAGTCGGGATGATTTTGTTTTTTATCTTTCCGATTTTTCATTCAATTTGGTTAAGCTTTTCTAATCTTTCACTTGATGCTGACGGAATTGTAACCGAATTTGTTAAGGGTGCAAATTACCACAAAATCCTTGTGACTGACCCGAAGTATCTTAATAACGTTTTAGATGCAATCAAAAGTATGCTGATTTCGGTTCCTTTTATACTTGTTGTAAGTATGGTTTTGGCACTGTTTTTAAATGGAGAGTATAAAGGTAGAATCTTTTTCAGAGGACTCTATTTTATGCCGGTTATTATTGCTACCGGTGTTGTGTTGCAGTTGTTTTTGAGTGCAGCTTCCACTAATGCTACCGAGGCTGCTGTATCGGATGCGGCGAGCTTCGATATGATTGATTTTAATGCAGTTTTGAGCGGTTTGAATCTACCTCAATCAATAGAAAAATATCTATCCACCGTACTGGGTGACATATTTATGCTTGTTTGGCAAAGCGGTATACAAACGGTGCTTATAATCGCAGGACTTCAATCGATTCCCGAGCTTCATTACGAGGTTGCCAGAGTAGAAGGTGCAAATGCTTGGGAAACCTTCTGGTTTGTAACCTTTCCGCAGCTTATCAGAACTATGATTTTGGTAATTATATTTACTATTATCGAATATTGCTCTCTTAATACTAACACGATAATATCAACGGCGTATGCTAAGTTTAACGATCTTGAATATGGCGTAGGCTCGGCAATGCTTTGGTTCTACTATATGTTTGTTGCAGTTATTATGCTGGTAATATTCTTCATCTATAATAAGTTTTTTGCTAAGAAATGGGGTGAGAGCGCATGATAAACTCACCTGCGAAATTGAAGAAAAAATCCGTATCAATATTAATATCTGCCTTCAGATATTTAATGCTTACGGTAATCGGATATATCGTTTTGTATCCTTTGCTCTATATGATAAGCGGCTCTCTTAAAGAAATGAAGGCGCTTTTGGATGTAAGATACATTTGGATACCGAGATATATTTCGGTAGATACATTTAAGACGGCTTTTGAATACCTTGATTTTATACCTTCTCTTTTAAAGACACTTTCATTGCAAATAGTGTCAGCTTTGATTGAGATTTTCGTATGTTCGTTTATAGCCTACGGATTTGCAAGATTTGATTTCAAGATCAAAAAAATTGCAACAGTATTTTTGATGCTGTCACTCATGGTACCTCTTCCAATGTATAGCTTGTCACTTTCGGTTAATTTCCGTCAGCTTGACTTTTTGGGGTTACTCGGTTTGCTTGATAAGTTTACCGGCATCGATTTAAGACTCAATCTGTTCGATACTAACTGGGTATATTGGTTACCGTCTATTTTTGGCGTTGGAATACGAGCAGGTATGATGATTTACATCTATATTCAGTTCTTCAGAGGTCTGCCGGGTGAACTCGAAGATGCGGCTTATGTTGACGGAGCAGGTCCTATACGTACATTTTTACAAATAGCCCTGCCGTCATCAAGCGTAGTAATTGTTACGGTTACGGTATTATCTATTGTATGGCATTGGAACGAAAGCTATTTGGCTTCACTTTGCTTTACAAACGAAACAAAGCCGCTTTCGGTTATGCTGTCTCTTATTGAAATACCGCTTCATCAGGACGGTTTGTGGCTTGGTACACAGCCTATAGCAAACACTATAGTATTTGCTTCGTGTTTAGCGTTTATCATTATACCCCTTATACTTTATTTGATATTACAAAGAAAATTTGTTAAGAGCATTGACCGTGTCGGAATTACCGGTTGAATGTTTAATTATAAAATTATAAAAGGAGTAAAAAATATGAAAAAACAATTGGTTAGAATTATTTCTCTATGTCTTAGCATTGTAATGTTGTTAACATTTGCCGCTTGCGGAGGCTCAGATTCTTCGTCCGATATAGGAGTTCTTGATTTTGAAGAAGAGCAGGGTGAAGGATTAAAACAAAATGAATCGCAAGAAGCAGGCAATACTTCGGGAGATACTTCAGGTGCTACTATTTCAGGTAGCGGAGCAACCGTAAGCGATAAGGTTGAGTTTGACTCCAATGATCCTTTTGCTAATATTCCTAAAAGACTTCGCGGTTCAACAGTTACTTTTGCTTGCTGGGGCGACGAAGGTCACGACAAGTACCAAAAGGTTTACAAGGCATTTACTCAAAAAACCGGTATTAATGTAAAAATTCAAAACATTGACCAAAAAGGTTACGAATCAACCGTAATGCAGCGTATTGCAGCAGGTAATGCACCTGATGTTCTTGTTGACTGCTATAACTTTGCAAATATGTTAGAAGTTTTACAGCCTGTTGAAAACCTTGTTGATATAAAAGACAAGTTTTGGGATCAGGATATTATTAAAATTTCAACCATAAACGGTCATACTTATGGATTAAGTTCTCTTAAGAGCAATTGGAGCGGTCATAAATTTATTGTTTACAACAAGAAATTATTCGAAGCTAACTCAGTTATGTCCCCCGGAGACTATTATAAGCGTGGTCAATGGACCTATGAAAATGCGCTTAAATGTATGCGTGATATAACAAAGATCAGTGGCAACTATGGCGGTCTTATTTCTCCTTTCCTTATGGCAGCATCCATCGGTACACCGGTTGTTTCTTATGATCCTGCTAAGCAAACCTTTGTAAACAATATCAAATCTGCAGATGTTCTTGCTGCATACCAATACTATGCAACAATTAAAGAAGAGCATATATGGGAAACAGGTATGTGGTATAACCACTTTAATAACGGAAATGTAGGTATTTATGATTCCGATGTTTGGTCAATCAAGTTTAACGGTCGTTTTGCGAAGTTTGTTGATAATTCATTAGCAGCTGTTCCAATGCCTACATCTTATCAAGGAAAGAAGGCTAAGCAGGTTGGTGTTTACCGTGCATACTGTATTGCAAAGAATGCTAAAAATCCCGAGGGCGGCGCATACTTCCTTAGATGGTTCCTTGACTATCAAAACTACAAGGATGCCGGTGTAAATGCTTACAAAAACGAGAAGTTGGAAGACTTCTACTATAACACATATATCCCGCTTATTGAAAAAGAGGGTATGAACTACAGCTTCTATGAAACAGCAATGGCTTATATGGGACAGGATGTTAATACATATATCCAGGCTGATGAAAGCGGAAAAGCCCAGATAAATGGTCTTTTAAGTGCAAAGAGCAACGAAGTTGACGCGGCTGTTAAGGCGTTGAATGAAAAAATTAAAAAGCGCTAATTAGATTAAATTCCAATGCAGTGACACCACTGCATTGGAAACAAAATAGTTAGAAGGAGGAACGGGAAAATTGAAGAGAGTTTTAGCAACTTTTTTGGCGATAATAATTACCTTATCGGTAATGTTTTCCGTCCCGTCAATATTCTCAAATGCATCTGCTGAAGAATTGGTAATTAATAATACCTATGACGAAAGCGGTTATGTGAACAATGATACAAATTTTGATACCAAAAGTTCGCTTCCCATAGTTAAGGTTATTGCCGAGGGTAGAACAGGTAATGCATTACAGTTTATGCGAGTTTACGGTTCGGCGCGTTGCGGAACATTACCGTATACTAATATATATGATTCGAATAAATCAGACTATAGTTTTTTCAAACCGACTATAGGAGATACATATATTTTAACTCTTTGGTATAATCCGAAATCTAATACCAGAAATACTGCTCTTGAGTTATATGGAGTAAAAAATGAAGATTTAAGTGACGGCGTTAAACTAGCCGATATATGCGAAATACCAAATAACTTATCTAAAGAGTGGCGCAAAGTATCTGTTAGTTTCACTGTTAATGAAGAGTTTAATTCTTTAGCTATTGCTCATAATTCTTTTAGAACGGATGGACGTGCTGACCAGTATTTCACACTTTTAGATGATATCAAACTCGAAAAAGTTCCCGCAGGGGATACAACTCTTACTATTCACCACGATATTGACAGTGATGTTGAGCAAATAACCGTACCAAAAAAATCTCTTGTCAATGAAATTACAACAGCTAAGCGAGTAGACGGCAAAAGGATAGAGGGTTTTTATACCGATGATACCTATACCACTCTTGCCGAAGGTATGGTTTTCGACAAAACTGAATTGTGGGCAAAATGGACCACCGTTCCGTCAAAGGTTGAAAACACTTATGATGAAACAGGACTTACTAAGGGCAAGCTTTACGGAAATAATATTTTCCATTTTGGTACTAAATCTGCCGCCTCACCTAATACTACTAAGGTAATTCAGTTTTATCCCATTTCAGGTCAAACTGCGATTGGAGATGGCAATTTCACCTACGTGGAAATATATGACCCGAATTCTGATTTTGACAG
>JAZQIP010000056.1:0-28165 GCA_045541175.1 Acutalibacteraceae bacterium | reverse complement strand
TAAAGACAAGGACGGCGAAATTTTCACCGATGAAATCGGACTTAACATAACAGCCAAGGGAATTAGTCTTCCTTGCGGAAATACTACTGTTTGGAAAAGATAGAATGGATATTTTGATTGACATTAAAAATGTGACTTATGAATATATCGATGATGATGCTGTTCATACTGCGGTTAAAAATTTAAGCTTGCAGATTGAAAAGGGCAGTTTTACGGTTATTTTAGGTCATAACGGTTCGGGTAAATCTACATTAGCTAAAATGCTCAACGGACTTAATAAGCCTACAAGTGGAGATATTTTTGTTGGCGGTATTAACACTAAGGACGATGAACTTGAAATCGAAGTAAAAAGAAAAGTTGGTATGGTATTCCAAAATCCTGACAATCAGCTTGTGGCTTCCATTGTTGAAGAGGATGTTGCTTTTGGACCTGAAAATTTAGGTCTTGCACCTTGTGAAATCCGAAATAGAGTGGACGATGCACTTAAAGCAGTTGATATGTATGACTTCAAAAAATCTACACCACACAGGCTTTCAGGCGGACAAAAACAAAGGATAGCCATTGCCGGTATTATTGCTATGGAGCCTGAATGTATTGTTCTTGACGAGCCTACTGCTATGCTTGACCCTAAAGGCAGAGCTGAGATTATAGAGACCCTTAAAAGACTTAATAGTGAAAAAGGAATTACCGTTGTGCTTATAACCCATTTTATGGAAGAAGCAGAAAGTGCTGATAGAGTTATAGTTATGAACGACGGCGAAATTATTGATGACGGCCTGCCTAAAGAAATATTTAAAAAGGTTGAAAAGCTCAAAGCGGTGGGACTTGATGTGCCTCAGACCACCGAGCTTTTATATGCGCTTCAGAAAAACGGTTTTGATATAAGTACGGATGTTATATCTATTAAGGAAACTGCTGCAATTATAGCGGCAACGCTTAATTCGGAGGAATAAATTTGGCAATTTTAGAGGTAAAGGGTTTAAGCCATACCTATGGCGGAAATACCCCCTTTATAAATGATGCGGTGAAGAATGTAAGCTTCTCCGTAGAAAAAGGCGAAATAATCGGTATCATAGGGCATACAGGCTCTGGCAAGTCTACCCTTGTTCAGCACCTTAACGGTCTTTTAAAGCCTACCGACGGTACTGTGCTTTTTGAAAATGAGGATATTTGGAAAAATCCCCGCGAGATTCGCTATGTGCGCTCAAAGGTGGGGCTTGTTTTCCAATACCCCGAGTATCAGCTTTTCGAGGAAACTGTTTTTGCAGATATCGCTTTTGGGCCTAAAAATATGGGTCTTAGCGGTGACGAGCTTAAAAACAGGGTAATTGAAACCTGCAATATGATAGGTGTAAAGCCGGAATATCTTGAGAAATCACCATTTGACCTATCAGGTGGAGAAAAGCGCAGAGTTGCGATAGCGGGTGTTATGGCAATGAGGCCGCAGGTTATCGTTTTTGATGAGCCTACTGCCGGTCTTGACCCTAAGGGCAGAGAGGATATTATGCAGATAATAAAAAATTACCGTGAGGCTACTAATGCTACGGTAATCATAATATCCCATAGTATGGAGGATATGGCTCTGCTTGCAGATAGACTTATCGTTATGAATAAGGGCGAGCTTGTAATGTTTGATACCCCGAACGCGGTATTTTCTTCTCAGGAAATGCTTCACAAAATAGGTCTTAATGTACCTATCGTCACAAGAGTTTTTTACGAGCTTAAGGCTTTAGGTATAGATGTGCCTACAGATGTCTTTACGGTTGAAAAAGCTGTAGAGGTGCTCAAAAATATGAGGGGGTGCGCAGATGCTTAAGGATATCACCTTCGGTCAGTTTTATGACTGTGCGTCTCTGCTTCATAAAACCGACCCCAGAATTAAAATAGTGCTGATGATAGCGCTGATTGTTTTTATATTCTTAGCTGGGAATATGTTTTCGCTTTTATTTGCCAGTGTTTCGGTAATTTTGATTTTAGCGTTATCTAAAGTTCCTTTTAAGCTTTATCTTAAAAATATGAAAGCAATTTTACCTGTGCTTATTTTTACTGCGATAATTAATATGTTTTACGGTGAGGGTGAGGCTATATTTTCCTTTTGGATTTTTTCGCTTACCGTCGGTGGACTTTTAAGAGCGATTTTTATGGCTCTTAGAATAGCACTTTTGATTTTTGTGAGTTCAGCGCTCACTTATACTACAACTCCCAATGACCTGACTGATGCGATTGAGAGTTTACTGAAGCCATTAAAATATTTAGGTCTTAAAAATGCTGTGCATATAATGGCTATGATGATGACAATAGCTTTAAGGTTTATCCCAACTTTGATTGAAGAGGCAGAAAAGGTTATGAACGCTCAAAAAGCAAGGGGAGCCGACCTTGAAAGCGGCGGTCTTATAGACAGGATAAAAGCTTTAATTCCTATTCTGATTCCGCTTTTGCTTTCGGCGGTCAGAAGAGCTTATGAGCTTGCCGAGGCAATGGAATGCCGCTGTTATAACGGTGGCGAGGGTAAAACCCGTATGAAGCAGATGCGTATAGGTATATGCGATATTTGGGTAAGCTTTGGCTGTGCAGTAATTTGCGCAGGGATATTGGTGCTCAATATTTTATTTTAAAAGGCAGGCGGTACTGATTGAAAAGAGTTTTGCTTAAAATTGGATATGACGGTACCGCTTATCACGGTTGGCAGGTACAGCCTAACGGTATAACCGTTCAAAGCACCCTGCAGGATGCTTTGGAAAAAATGCTTGGCAGCAAAGTTTCGGTTACGGGCTGTAGCCGTACCGATGCAGGGGTTCACGCTAAGGAATTCTGCTGTCATATAGATTGTGATGAAAAGCTTCCTGAAACAGCTTTTACAAGAGGTCTTTCTGCACTTTTGCCGCCGGATATTTCAGTTCTTGGCGCAAAAGAGGTCTCTCCTGATTTTCACGCAAGGTATGATGCTAAAGGCAAGACCTACATATACAGAATTTTAAACAGCAATATTAAAGACCCGTTTTTATCGAGGTATACTTGGCAGATAGAGCGAAATCTTGATATAGATAAAATGAATGAATTTTGCAAAAAAATAGTCGGAACTCACGATTTTTATGCTTTTTCATCATCGGGAAGAACAGTGACCGATACGGTGAGAACAGTCAGCGAATGCTTTGTCGAAAAAAATGGAGATATCATATCGCTTTCTGTCACAGCAAACGGTTTTTTATATAATATGGTGAGAATCATTGTAGGAACAGCGGTAGAGGTCTCGGACGGCAGAATAAATCCCGAAATGATAGAAGAAATTTTTTCTTCTAGGGACAGGGATAAGGCGGGGATTACTGCTCCACCGCAGGGTTTATTTTTAGAAAAGGTTTATTATTAAAATAGGAGAATAAAATGCCTGATTACAGAAAAAAACGCAGAAATAAAATGTTTTCTGCGCCTCAAAGGGTTAAAAAAAGCCGTATAAATAAAAAAGAGGATACTCAGGATATAAAAATGTCCCCCTCAAAAAAGCGAAACAGCGCAGACACTTCAAAAAGCAATATGCGTGTTATCACAGGCAAAAAGCTTGAGCAAAAAAGGAAATTCAAGGTTTTTGCTGTTGCGCTTGCAGTATTGCTTGCGGCGGTTTTAATATTCCAGATTATATTTCCTGCAGGAATATTGACAACCCTTTCAAATAGTATAGCGCTTATAGGTACAGGTGGGTATCCAATATCACTCGATAGTACTGATACTATAAATACCGTATCAGAGGGTTCTCATTATTATGTGCTTTCTGACAGCAGAATAAATGCTTTTTCAAATTCGGGCAAGGAGCTTTTTTCTTATGCTCACGGATATGAAAATCCTGTTTTAAAAACCTCTGCTGCAGGAGCTTTGGTTTTTGAGCAGGGGGCAAAGGTGTTTGCCTTGTTCGACCTTAACGGATTGGAAGAAGAAATAACGGTTGAAAATGAGATTATTACGGCGGCAATATCCGATTCGGGAGCTTATGCAATTGTTACCCGTTCTGAAAAATACGCTTCTGCAGTCAGTGTTTACAGCAAAGGTGGCAAAAAGGTGTACGAATGGTATTCTGCAAAGGATACTGTTAACAGTGCGGCTTTATCTCAAAGCGGTAAAAAGCTTGCTGTTGCAACCTTTAATTCGAGTGTCGGGCAGTATGAATCAGAGCTCAGAATTTTAGGCTTTGACTCTGCAACCCCGCTTTACAGCCAAAAAGTAGACGATAGTCTTATTTATTCTCTTGAAAACAGCCATAATTCCAGCTTTGCTGTAGTGACTAAAAATTCAGTCGAGTTTATTAAATGGTCAAACTATAAAATCAAAGAGTACAGTAATGATTATACTACCTCGTTTTTTAAGGTTGGCAAGGGTGGAAGTACGGTAGTTTTCAACCGAGAAAGTGATAAAACCGATAATCGGGTACTGGTTTTTTCAAGATCTGGCAAAAAGCTTTATGAGTTTGATTTTAAAGGAATTATAAGTGATATAACCGTATACGGCGGTCATATTTATTGTATGAGTGATACCGATATTTATATTTTGGATGAAAACGGCGGTATACTCAGACGTGCTGTTTGCGGTTTTGGAGCGGTGAATATTAATGTTACTGCAACAAATACCGTAGCGGTTGTCACCGATAATAAAAT
Source organism: Acutalibacteraceae bacterium (assembly GCA_045541175.1). GTDB lineage: Bacteria > Bacillota > Clostridia > Oscillospirales > Acutalibacteraceae > UBA737. The sequence goes on along the minus strand of JAZQIP010000056.1, from coordinate 23,522 downwards.
TGAAAAAATCAAATTGGAACAGGAGTAAATAATATGAGTTGGGTTATAGATATAATAGCGCTTGCGATAATAGTTTTGTGTATCCTGATTTCGGCAAAAAAAGGCTTTGTTAAAACTATAGTCGAATTTGTTGGATTTATTGCGGCGATTGTTATCGCGTTCACAGTTAGTACACCAATTGCAGGTATGCTTTATGATAATATAGTAGAGCCGCCGATAATTACCGCAGTTTGCGAGCAGGCTGAGGATAAGTCGGCAGAGGTTGTTGACTCGACCTTAGGTGCTCTTCCCGGTTTTCTTGCAGAGAGTGCTGAAAAATTCGGTCTTTCTACCGATATGTTAAGCAATAGTATCAATGAAAATATGGGTGAGGGACTTGAGACTGCTATTCAGACAACCTCGAAAAATCTCATAAGACCGATATTTGTTAAGCTTATAGGTCTTATTATAGCAATTATTTTGTTTTTGGTTTTAATAATAGTTGTCAAACTATTGGCTAAGGTCATTAATAAGCTTTTCTCATTCAGTATTATAGGAAAGGTCAACCGCTCATTAGGCGGTGTTATAGGCGTGATAAAAGGCTTGATATATGCATTGCTTTTCTGTGCGGTTATCTCGTTAATAGTTTCTTTTTCTGAAAACGGTTTCCTTATTTTCAATGAAGAAAGTGTTTCTAATAGCCTGACCTATACTGTACTTACAAAAATTTTACCTATTAATATAATTTAAGCGTTTTCCAAGGAGTTTAAAAAATGAAGCTTTGTTACAAATGCAAAAAAAGACCTGCTGTGGTCTTTGTGTCCGATATGTCAAACCCGAGTGCTGAGCCAAACGGTCTTTGCCTTGTCTGCGCAAAGGAGTTGGGCATAAAGCCTGTTGATGATATGCTCAAAAAGATGAATATATCCGATGAGGATATCGAGCAAATGAGTGAGCAGTTTATGGATTTAATGTCTTTAGACGAGGATATGGACGATGCCGCTCTGAATGACGAAACCTTTGATTTAGGTACTGCTCCCGCAATGCCTTTTATCAACAAGATTTTCAGTAGCTTTACCGGCGGTGATAGCAAGGAAAAAGCTGAAAGCGGCGAAAAGGATGCTAAAGCGGATTCTAAAGATAAATCTAAAAAGAAGCGCCGCCGTTTTATTGAACAGTATTGCCAGAATCTTACCGAAAAGGCAAGACAAGGACAGATTGATGTTATCATAGGCAGAGATAAGGAGCTTTACCGCACTATCCAGATTCTTTCCCGCCGCTCTAAAAATAACCCTTGTCTTATAGGTGAGCCGGGTGTCGGTAAAACTGCTATTGCGGAAGGATTGGCTCTTCAGATTGCAAACGGCACTGCCCCTGCAAGGCTTCTTGATAAGGAAATCTATCTTTTGGACCTTACCGGACTTGTTGCAGGAACTCAGTTCAGAGGTCAGTTTGAAAGCCGTGTCAAAGGTCTTGTAGACGAAATCAAGCAGGCAGGAAATATAATTTTATTTATTGATGAAATTCATAATCTTGTCGGTGCGGGTGATTCGGCAGAGGGCTCTATGAATGCCGCTAATATTTTAAAGCCTGCACTGTCCAGAGGCGAAATTCAGGTTATAGGTGCTACTACCTTTAAGGAATACCGCAAATATATCGAAAAGGATGCCGCTTTAGAGCGTCGTTTCCAGCCTGTGACAATAGAAGAGCCCTCGCTTTCAGAGGCTGAGGATATTCTTATGGGTGTCAAGGGATATTATGAGGGCTTCCATAATGTTGTTATACCAGAAAGTATTGTTAAAAAGGCTGTGTTGCTTTCTGAAAGATATGTGACCGACAGATATCTTCCCGATAAGGCAATAGATTTGCTTGATGAAGCCTGTGCCTGCGCAAGCCTTGAAAATAAGGCGATTGATGAATTATGCCTTGTCAATAAAAAGGTTGCCGAATGCTCAATTAAACTTGAAGAATTAGCGGCTGAAACCGAAAATCCTGATTATGAGCAGCAGGCTATGGTAAAAGCTGAGCTTGAAAAGTATAAAAAGCAGGCGGATGAGCTTTATGCACCTGCGTCTGATAATACCGTTACCGATGCTGATATTGCCAAAGTAATAGAGCTTTGGACAGGTATCCCTGCTACTAAGGTTCAGGAAAGTGACCTTAAAAAGCTTGCTGATTTAGAGGGCGAGCTTAATAAAAAGATAATCGGTCAGGAAGAGGCAACAAAACTTGTTTCTGCCGCGGTCAAGCGTTCGAGGGTGAAAACAGGAAATCTGCACCGCCCTGCATCGTTTATATTCGTAGGTCCTACGGGTGTTGGTAAAACCCAGCTTGTAAAGGTGCTTTCCGAACAGCTTTTTGACACTCCTGAAACCCTTATCCGTCTTGATATGTCCGAGTTTATGGAAAAGCACTCGGTTTCCCGTATTATCGGAGCGCCTCCCGGATATGTCGGCTATGATGAGGCAGGTCAGCTTACCGAAAAGGTTAGAAGAAAGCCATATTCTGTAGTGCTTTTTGATGAAATAGAAAAAGCTCATCCCGATGTGCTCAATGTTCTTTTGCAGATTCTTGACGACGGCAGAATAACCGATGCGCAGGGAAGAACTGTTAATTTTGAGAATACCATAATTGTTATGACCTCAAATGCAGGCAGTGAGAGAAGTGAGAATCTTTTGGGATTCGGCAAAACTGTGGGTGAAGCCTCTAAGGAAAAGGCTCTTAAAGCACTTGAAGGCTTTTTAAGACCCGAGTTTATCGCCCGTGTTGATGAGATTGTTGTATTCTCTCCTTTGAGCGAGGATGCAATGGCTAAAATCGCAGACCTTATGCTTTGGGAACTTAAAGATGCATTGTCCGAAAAGCTAATAAGCTTTGTATGGGATGAGGCGGTTTGCAAGTATCTTGCGGCTAAATGCACAGGAGGAAAGCGCGGAGCGAGAGAGCTTCGAAATGCAATTCGTCGGGAGATTGAAAACAAAATCGTTGATATCGTTGTGGATAATGCTGAGGGCAGTATATCCGAGGTCAAAGTTCAAGCTGAAAACGGCGGGCTAAAAATAGATTTCACTAAAATTTAAAAAGAATTAAAGCAACACCCCAAACATATTATTTTATAGATAATGTGTTTGGGGTGTAATATTTTGAAAAGGTTTCTAAGTTTTTTGATTATTTTTGCATTGGTTTTAACCTTTAATGTAAGCGCAGGGACGGCTGTGACGGTTTCGAGTGAAGCGCCTCTCGAGGATATTGATATGCCGCTTGCTGAAACAACCTCGGCTGCTATAGGCCAAACCTTGGATATAAAGGCTAAATCTGCGGTTTTATTAGAGCCTAATACAGGCAAAATTCTTTATGAAATGAATATGGATGAAAAATTGCCGCCTGCATCTATTACCAAAATAATGTCGCTTTTGCTTGTAATGGAAGCGATTGACCGCAAGGATATATCGCTTGAAACTGTGGTGACAGCGAGTGAGCATGCCTGTAGTATGGGAGGCTCGCAAATCTGGCTAGAGCCAGGGGAGAGTATGACAGTAGATGAGCTACTTAAAGCTACTGTTATAGCCTCCGCTAACGATGCCTGCACAGCGCTCGGTGAGCTTATAGCGGGAAGTGAGGAAGGCTTTGTAGCGATGATGAATGAGCGCGCAAAAGAGCTTGGAATGAATAATACAACCTTTATAAACTGCACAGGTCTTGATGCCGAGGGGCATCTCACTACGGCACATGATGTTGCAGTTATGTCAGGGGAGCTTATTAAGCACGAGCTTATAAAAAAGTATTCGACCGTCTGGATGGATAGCCTAAGAGACGGAAAATCCGAGCTGGTCAATACAAATAAGCTTGTTCGTTTTTATGAGGGTACAACGGGGCTGAAAACAGGCACTACCTCAACGGCTAAATACTGCCTTTCTGCAACAGCTCAGCGCAATGGTTTAGAGCTTGTTGCGGTAATAATGGCAGGGGATACAAGTAATGACCGATTTAACGGCGCTAAAAAACTGCTTGATTTTGGTTTTGCAAATTACAGCTATTCTCTGCTTGATGCTGAGCTTTCCGAAAAAGAGGTCGAAATCAAAAAAGGTGTAAGTAAAAAGGTTGGTGTAGAAGCAGGCGAGAAGCTAAGTATCTTGCTTCCGAAAAATTCAAAGGATGAAATAAAGCGAGAGGTTAAATGGAATGATAATATAACTGCTCCTGTAAAAAAGGGGGATGTTCTAGGTTATGTTAATATCTATGTTGGCGAGAATGAGGTTGGAAGACTAAAAATTACCGCAAAAGATGATGTTTATCGCCTTAATTTTTGGGTAACACTTGGTTGGATTATTAAAGGATTGTTTAAAATATAAAAACTTTTAATGAATATGTGTATTTTATCTTGAAAAAAAGTGAAAGATATTGTAAAATAATAACAAGGACATAAAAGGGCTATGGAGGAAATCAAATGTCTGTCAAATTTAATTATACTTATGCTTCTGAATTTATCAGAGAAAATGACCTTAAAGGTTTAGAGTGTGCAGTAAAGGCTGCTCACGAAACCGTTAATAATAAAAGCGGTTTGGGTAATGACTTTTTGGGTTGGGTAACCCTTCCTTTTGATTATGATAAGGAAGAATTTGCCCGCATTAAAAAAGCGGCTGAAAAAATTAAGCAGGATACCGATGTTTTAATAGTTATCGGTATTGGCGGCTCTTATCTCGGTGCCCGCGCGGCTATTGAGTTTTTAAAGGGTCAGTATTATAACTCTATCAGAGAAAATGTTCCCGAGATTTATTTCGCTGGAAACAGTATAAGCGGTTCTTATCTTGCAGATATATTAAAGCTCTGCAAGGGTAAAAGAGTTTCCGTTAATGTTATTTCAAAATCGGGTACTACTACCGAACCCGCCGTTGCTTTCAGAGTATTGCGTAAATATCTTGAGGAGCAGTATGGCGAGAAAGAGGCGGCAGGCCGTATTTATTGTACAACCGATAAGGCAAAGGGTACTTTGAAGGCTCTTGCTGATGAAAAGGGTTATGAGTGCTTTGTAGTTCCGGACGATGTGGGAGGCAGATTTTCTGTGCTTACAGCGGTTGGTCTTTTGCCGATTGCCGCAGCAGGTGCTGATATTGATAAGCTGATGCAGGGTGCTGCAAAGGCTGCCGAGAAGTACAATGAGCCTGATATGTATAAAAATGATTGTTATCTTTATGCCGCTCTTCGCAATGCTTTTTACCGCAAGGGCAAGTCTGTAGAGCTGCTCGTTTCTTATGAGCCCCGCTTTACTATGATGGCTGAATGGTTTAAGCAGTTGTTTGGAGAGAGTGAGGGTAAGGACAATAAGGGACTATTCCCCGCATCTGTTATCTTTTCGACCGACCTTCATTCAATGGGTCAGTTCATTCAGGACGGTAGCCGCCTTATGTTTGAGACGGTTGTCACCTTTGATGAAAGCGGCGAAGATATCATTATTGAAAAAGAGGCTAACGATGGCGATGGTCTTAATTTCCTTGCAGGAAAGCCGTTATCATTTGTTAACGAAAAGGCTTTTGAGGGCACTGTTTTAGCTCATACTGATGGTGGAGTGCCAAACCTCGTTATAAACCTTTCAAAGGCTGACGAGGAAAACCTCGGTGAGCTTATCTATTTCTTCGAAAAGGCTTGCGCTGTTTCGGGTTATATGCTGGGCGTAAATCCGTTTGACCAACCCGGTGTTGAAAGCTATAAGAAGAATATGTTTGCTTTGCTTGGAAAACCTGGCTTTGAAGCGCAAAAGGCTGAGCTTGAAAAGAGACTCGGCAAATAAAAAATAATTTAAGAAGCTACTGCCTTCGGGCAGAGAAATATAAAAGGAGCTGATATTAATGATTAAACTCATTATCGGAAAAAAAGGTTCGGGCAAGACTAAAAAGTTGGTTGATATGGTAAATGAAGCAACCGCTATCAGTCTTGGCAATGTTGTCTGCATAGAAAAGGGAGACACCTTAACCTATTCTGTTACACATAAAGCACGCCTTATTGATGCTGATGATTATGCAATTTCCGGTTACGGTGAGTATTACGGAATGGTTTCTGGAATAAAGGCAGGAAACCACGATGTAACCCATATTTTCGGTGATGCAACTCTTCGCATCGGTACCCGCAATTATGATGAATTAGTAGCATTTTTGGAGAGAGTTTCCAAAATTGAGGATGTTGAATTTATATTCACCGTTTCTGCTGATAAGGAAGAGCTTCCTAAGAAACTTTTCGACATTGCAGAGTGCATTAATTAAAACATAAGCTAAAAAAGACATTAAAAGACCTACTATGGCTAAAATAAAAGCTATAGCAGGTCTTTTTTATGCCCTGAATATTTTAGAATATATTTTCTGCAAATTCGGTTGCAAAGGCAGTGAGTGAGGGGAAATCCATAGCACCTATATAATATTTTTCGAGCTCATCGTGGACTGATTTTGCATCCCTTAGTATTGTGGCGGCGCAGAGCAGCAATTCGCGGATTGCTTTTTTATTAAATTTCATCCGCTCGCGCCGTTTTGAAAGCCGCTCGATATTAATGAATCTTTCGGCGTGGATGCGGCGCTCAGACGAGCTGAAATGCTGAAATTCATATTCTCTTACAAAGGCAAGGGATAATTCGGGAATTATTATGTGGTCCAGAATTTGCGAGGGCAAAAAGGCATTTTTTATACTTATAATTTCATAGCCCTGACTAAGTGCAAATCCCCGTATTTTATTCATTATAATATTGCTGACGCTTCCCATTTCATCGCTTATAATGACCGTTTTTCTGCAGGTTTTTGTGATTGTATTAGCAAAAGAGACTACTCCCTTCGGGGTAGTGCCGCAGAGATATCGCACCCATTCCTTGCCGTTGCCGTTTTTCTTTGGAATATATTTAAGACATAGCTTTTTAGCATATTTCTCGGTTTTTTCTGTTTCAGTACAGCGAACTGCGGTTTTAAAATTTTCAAGCATCAGCTGACCTGTAGCTCTAAGATATCTGGATGCTGAGCGGTGAAGAGTTTTGTTTTTATCGGTCAAAGAGATTATTTCAGAGGAGTTTTCCGAAATTTTTTCTATTTCCCAAAAATCACCGAAATTAAGTATACTATCGCAAATGGCGGGATATTTCGGGTCTACTGTATGCGGAGCAGTACCGTCCATAATAACAATCTTTTTTTCAGGAAAAATTACTGCATCTAAGGAATCGGGGTCACTACTGCAGGGACATAATTCGCATTTGATATTTTTTTCATTTGCTTTTACTGCAAGATACTTCATAAAGGAAGATTTTCCCGTTCCGGGGCCGCCCTTTATTATGTATGCCTGCCAGCCGTCAGCGGCGCTATAGCAATCTGCAAAGGAAGAAACAAAGCCCTCGCAGGAATTCGCCGCTAAAAAATATTTAATATTAAGATTTTCCATAAATAAGCCTCCAAATAGGTTGTTTACTATAATATTTTATTCTTTTAAATATGTTTTGACACAAAAAGGTATTTATGATAAAATAATAAAACAGAGTCGGTCAGACGGTTGCGGGTAACGTTTGTTACCTGAGGAAAGTCCGAGCCCCACAGGGCAGAATAGCGGCTAACGGCCGCCGAGGGTGACCTTAGGGAAAGTGCAACAGAGATATACCGCCGTATATTTACGGTAAGGGTGGAAAGGCGAGGTAAGAGCTCACCGGTCTTACGGGAACGTCAAGACCCTGTAAACCCTATTCGGAGCAACGCTGACTGTAACAATACATTTGCCCGATGTGTTACGAAAAGCGGCTTGAGCGTTGGGAGCAATCCCGCGTCGAGATAGATAACCGTCCGCGACAGAACTCGGCTTACCGACCGACTCTTTTTTTGTTTAGCTTCATTGAGGATGTCAGGCTGCATTGTGCTGCCAATGTTTTGTTATTCGGTTAATATCAAAATCCGATGTATACCATCGGATTTTTTTAAAATACTATTTTCAGAAATTACAAAAAATGTTAAAATTTATCATATATAATTTTAAATGAAGGGTGATGAAAATGAATAATTCTAAAAGGCTAGAAAAATTCTCTGATTTATGTGTGAACAACAGTCGCATAGAGCCTCAGCTTTATGTTGACAATAAGGTATATAGGGGTCTTCGCGACCTTGACGGTAAGGGTGTGCTGACAGGTCTTACCGAAATATCCGATATAATTTCCCGTAAAACTGTAAACGGCGAGGAAGTGCCCTGCAAGGGCGAGCTCTATTACAGAGGCTATAATGTTGAGGATCTGGTAGGCGGACTTATAAAGGACGACCGATTCGGCTTTGAGGAAGTGACCTATCTTTTGCTGTTTGGCGAATTGCCCGGTAAAGAACAGCTTAATGAATTTAAGTCATTATTATATTCATATCGTCCGTTGCCTGATAATTTTGTACGAGATATTATAATGAAGGCTTCTTCTACCGATTTGATGAATTCTCTTGCAAGAAGTGTTTTGACCTTATATTCCTATGATGAAAAACCTGACAATACCGATATCCCCAATGTTTTGCGTCAGTGTCTGCAGCTTATAGCGCGCTTTCCTCAGCTAGCGGTATACGGTTATCACGCTCATAATTATCATGCAAAAAAGGTAAACAGCTTCTTTATTCACGAGCCTGACCTTTCGCTTTCAACCGCTGAAAATCTGCTTTATATGCTAAGACTTGACGGCAAATATTCACCGCTTGAGGCAAAGGTGCTTGATATTGCGCTAGTATTACACGCTGAGCATGGCGGCGGTAATAACTCGACCTTTACTACCCATGTTGTTTCTTCTTCGGGTACCGATACCTATTCTGCAATAGCCGCAGCTTTAGGCTCGCTTAAAGGACCTAAGCACGGAGGTGCGAATATTAAGGTTACTAATATGTTTAATGATATTAAGGCTAATGTCAGAGATTGGGAAGACAGGGAAGAAGTTGCTTCTTATCTTGCGAAAATCCTAAATAAAGAGGCTTTTGATAAGGCGGGTCTTATTTACGGTATAGGACATGCTATTTACTCGGTGTCAGATCCGAGAGCCAAGGTGTTTAAGCGATTTGTTAAGAGCCTTTCAGAGGAAAAGGGGCTTTCTAAGGAATACGGGCTTTACAGCCTTGTTGAAGAACTAGCCCCTGAGCTTATTGCAAAGCGGAGAAAAATGTATAAGGGCGTTAGTGCAAATGTGGATTTCTACAGCGGCTTTGTATATGATATGCTAGGCCTTCCCCAAGAGCTTTATACACCGATATTTGCTATTGCCCGTATTGCAGGCTGGAGTGCTCACAGAATTGAAGAGCTTATAAATGCAGGCAAGATAATTCGTCCCGCATATATGAATGTGCTCGAGCATAGAGATTATATTGAACTTGAAAACAGATAGAGTGAGTAAATTGAAAAAAATCAGATTAAAGGATATTATTATGCTGACCGTTGCGGGTATAATAAATGCTATCGGTGTTACAATGTTTTTAGCACCTGTAAAGCTTTATGACAGCGGGATTTCGGGAACTTCGATGTTGCTCGACCAGATAACCCCCAAAACGCTGTCCCTTTCGGTATTTCTTTTGATACTGAATGTGCCGTTGTTTATATTCGGCTATAAAAAACAGGGCAAAAAGTTTACTATATGCGCTATTTATACAGTAGCAATATATTCTATAACAGCTTGGCTTATAACCGATGTTTTTCCTGTGGATGTCAGCATTGCATCCCCCTTAGCTGGTACTGACCTTTTGCTTTGCGCCTTGTTCGGCGGAGCTATATCGGGTATAGGAAGCGGTCTTGCTATAAGATTCGGCGGCGCTATGGACGGCATAGAGGTTATGGCGGTTGTCTTTGCAAAAAGAATCGGTGTGACAGTGGGCACTTTTGTTATGGTTTATAATATAGTGCTGTATGTTATTTGCGGTATCGTTATGAATAGCTGGATATTGCCGCTTTATTCAATCGTTACCTATGCCGCAACTTTGAAAACAATAGACTTTATTGTTGAGGGCTTTGACCGTTCGAAAGCGGCTATGATTATAACCGTTTGCCCCGATGAGATTTGTGCGGCGCTTTCAGAAGTGTTTGGAAGCGGCGCTACTAAAATTGATGCTACAGGCAGTTATTCCAATACTCAAAAAACGGTTGTTTATTTTGTGCTCAACCGTTTCCAGATAGGAAGAATGAAGGATATTGTTCACGAAACCGACCCCACTGCTTACATAACTATAAGCGAGGTCGCAGATGTTTTTAAATCGAATATATAAAAAAATACAGGGCTGTCTTAAAGACAGCCCATATTTTATGGTTTAATCATCTGTATGCCTCTTCAGGGTGTAGTTTGTTTTTTATTATGAAATTAAGTTGTCAGTGTTAATATAAATTAAAGTTTATCTGTGATAAACATTTAATGAATAATGAATGGTGAAGAATGAAAAATGAATAATTTCGATGTCGAGCAAAGCTCGACCAATATATCGTCGGCAAAGCCGACACATTGATTATTCATTATTAATTATTCACTATTCACTAATTAATGAGGCTATGTTAAAAAAAGACTTGATTTTTAGGGATGTATATGATATAATCTTTGAGCATGTGATTTCACTTGGGCCTTACCAAGTGGGTTCATTGCCGAAAATTCGACATTGAAGCGGATGGTCCTCTGTCTTTTTAAAGGTTAAGAACATCTGGTGAAAAATTAAGGAGGAAAATTTGATGGACGCTATTAAGGAATTGACAGCCGGTATGCTTAAAGCAGACGCTCCTGAAATTCTTATCGGTAGTACTGTTAAGGTACACGTAAGAATTAAGGAAGGCGAAAAAGAAAGAATTCAGGTTTTCGAGGGTACTGTTATCGCTAAGAATAACAGTGGAATTTCTGAAACCTTCACCGTTCGCCGTGTATCCTACGGTGTAGGTGTTGAGCGTGTATTCCCGGTTCACTCTCCGTCCGTTGCTAAGGTTGAACTTGTACGCAAAGGTCAAGTTCGCAGAGCAAAGCTCTATTATCTGCGTGACAGAGTTGGTAAAGCGGCAAAGGTTAAAGAGCTTATTTAAGGCTGAAAAGCCACTTGAGGGGACAGGTTTTGGCCAGTCCCCTTTAATTTTTATTGTGAGGCTTTGAAATGGATAATTTTAATTTTCCTAATAACGAAAACCGTGACACTGAGATTCAGGAACAAGGATTTTTTGTTGATATATCCTATGCGGATTCTTTTGTGGCCGAGGAAGAGGTACTGCCTGAAAAACGCAGCATAGCGCATGAGGTTATCGAATGGCTTGAAATACTTGTGAGCGCTGTTATAGCGGTTGTTATAATTTTTAGTTTAATTTTCCGTATTGCCACTATTGACGGCGATTCTATGAAGAATACACTTTTTGGTGGCGATAAGTTTACAGGTGAAGTTGCAGATAAGGTGATTATAACCGATTTTGCTTATACTCCTGCTCAGGGGGATATTGTTGTTATTTCCCGAAATATTGAAAACTCTATCGAAGCTCAGGAGAGAAGTGATTCGCCGATTATCAAGCGAGTAATTGCAGTAGGCGGTCAAACGGTTGATATAGATTTTGATAGCGGAATAGTTTATGTTGACGATAAGGTACTTAAAGAGGATTATATCAGCACTCCTACTAAAAACAAGGGAGATGTTGAGTTTCCGCTTTATGTTCCTGAGGGGTATATTTTTGTCTTGGGTGATAACCGTGCCGAATCGCTTGACAGCCGCTATAGTCAGATAGGCGAAAACGGTCTAGTTGATACCAGATATGTTTTAGGGCACGCTATTTTCAGAATTTTCCCATTCAATAGAATAGGGGGACTTGACTGATGAGTGATGCACAGCAGTCGATACAGTGGTTTCCGGGGCATATGGCCAAAACGCGCCGCAAAATAAAGGAGATTCTGCCTCTTATTGATGCGGTGGCTGAGGTTGTGGATGCCCGTATTCCGCAGAGCAGCCGAAATCCTGAGATTGCCGAGCTTATCGAGGGTAAGCCCCATATCATTTTGCTTAATAAATGCGATATGGCGGATAAAGGTGTTACCGAAGAATGGATAAAGCATTATAAATCGCAGGGCATTTTTGCTATTGCGGTGGATTGTAAATCGGGAAAAGGATTGTCGGCATTTAAGGATACTGTTAAAACCGCACTTGCCCCCAAATTAGAGGCTTATGCGGCTAAGGGAATGGTAGGAAAACCGCTCAGAGTGATGGTAGTTGGAATACCTAATGTCGGAAAATCTTCTTTTATTAATAGGGTTGCAGGAAAAAGCCGTGCTAAGGTTGAAAACCGTCCGGGAGTGACAAGAGGTAATCAGTGGTTTACTATTGATAAGCAGCTTGAGCTTTTGGATACCCCAGGGGTTTTATGGCCTAAGTTTGAGGATGCGACAGTTGGGGAACACTTGGCTTTTACAGGCGCTGTTAAGGATAGGATACTTGACACCGAGCTTCTTGCAATGCGTCTTTTGGAAATACTGAGTATAAATTATAAGGATTTGCTCGAAAAAAGATACGGCAGTCTTGATTTTGAGTGCGATTCTTATGATTTGCTTTGTCAGGTAGGCAAAAAGAGAGGTATGGTAATCCGAGGCGGAGAAACCGATACCGAGAGAGCGGCTAATATGCTGCTCGAAGAATACCGAAACTGTAAAATAGGTTTTATATCGCTTGAAAGGGTGTAAAAAAATGCCTGATTTAGAACTTGAAAAAGCCGCGGTAAACAGCGGCTTTAAATATATCTGCGGTGTCGATGAGGCGGGTAGAGGCCCTCTTGCAGGTCCTGTTTGCGCCGCTGCTGTAATTTTACCTGAGGATATCCAGATAGAGGGTCTTAACGATTCTAAAAAGCTGAGCGAAAAAAAGAGAGAAGCGCTATTTGATGTTATTTGCGAAAAGGCGCTCTCCTATTCTATCGCCTACGGCACCTTAGAAGAAATCGAAGAATTAAATATTTTAGAGGCAACTTTTATTGCTATGAACCGAGCAATCGAAGGGCTTGATATCAAGGCGGATTTTGCGCTTATTGACGGAAACAGAGAGCCTAAAGGCATTAAAATACCTTGTCAGACAGTAGTAAAGGGGGACGCAAAGTCAGCTTCTATTGCGGCAGCATCTATTCTTGCTAAGGTCACAAGAGACCGCTTGCTTTTAGAATATGATGAAAAATACCCTGAGTATAACTTTAAAAAGCATAAGGGCTATGGTACTAAAGAGCATACCGACCTTATTTTAAAATACGGCCCGAGCGAGATACATAGGATGTCCTTTCTTAAGAAGCTTTTGGGTGATAAAAAGTGAATATAGGAGCGACGGGTAAAAGCGGCGAGGATAGGGTAGCTACTTTTCTCAGAAAAAACGGGTGGTCGGTGATAAAGCGCAATTATCAGTGTCGTTTCGGGGAAATTGACATAATAGCCGAGAATGATGAGTATATTATTTTTGTTGAGGTCAAAACCCGAAAGCAGAACAGTCTGGTTTCACCTGCTGAAAGTGTTACATATAAAAAACAACAAAGAATAAGGCTCACAGCAGAGGATTACCTTTCTAAAACCCTTTGTGAAAAACAGCCTAGGTTTGATGTAGCAGAGGTTATTGTCTGCACTACTGCAGAGGGTATCAAATATCATTTAAATTATATCAAAAATGCGTTTTAGGTGATTTGATGAATTTTTTCGATTTGCACTGTGATACTCCCTATGAGTGCTATACAAAAAATTTAGATTTTTGTTCGGATGAGCTTGCCGTTACAGCAAATTCTGCTAAATGCTTTGATATATGGGAGCAGGTTTTTGCTGTATGGATCAAGGATGATGCTGAAAAACCGTTTGAACTGTATAAAAATATTATAACTGATTTTAAATCAAAGCTTTCAAATAAACCTCAAAACCTAAAGGCGCATTTTTCGGTTGAGGGTGGTGCGCTGCTTGAAAATGATGCCGAGAGGCTCTATATTTTAAAGCAAGACGGAATAAAGCTTTTAACCCTTACTTGGAATGGGGAAAATGCTATTGCAGGCGGTAATAAAACTGATAAAGGACTTACCGATTTCGGCAAAAGGGTAATTTCTCTTATGAATGACCTTAAAATTGGCTGTGACCTTTCGCATATTAATGAAAAAAGCTTTTTAAAGGCGGTAGAAATCGCAAAATTTCCGATAGCCACCCATTCTAATTGCCGAGCTTTATATGAGAATCCGAGAAATTTAAAGGATGAGCAGATTAAATTAATCGCAGAAAAGAGGGGCATTATAGGACTTTGCTTTTATCCTGAGTTTTTGGGTGAAAGTCCGCTTGATAGACTTTATGAGCAAATCTTTTATCTTTTAGATAAAGGATATGAAAATAATATAGCAATAGGCTCTGATTTCGACGGTGCAAAAATGGATGAGAGCCTTGATAGAACCGAGAAAGTACCCGATTTTTATTGCTTTCTTAAAGAAAAAGGGCTTAGCGAGTCCATACTTTGCAAAATTTTTTATAAAAATGCTTATAATTTTATTGCAAACCTTAAATAAAAAAGGTATTATATAGATGTTAAAAAAATTACGGAGCGATAAATTATGAATTATATCAGTACAAGAGATAAATCTGTAAAGGTTACAGCAGCTAAGGCTATAGCTCAGGGTATTTCCGAAGAGGGCGGTCTTTTTGTGCCGGATAGCTTTGTGCATTTTGAAAAGGCTGATTTTGAAAAACTTTCAAAGCTTGATTATAAAGGCAGAGCAAAGTTTGTTTTGAAGAATTTTCTTAATGATTTTACCGATGAGGAAATTGATTATTGCGTAAACGGAGCATATACAGGAAGCTTTGATAATGAACAGCCTGCCCCTATTTCGCTTGTAGGTAAAAATGCAAATATCTTAGAGCTTTGGCACGGACCCACCTGCGCTTTTAAGGATTTGGCTTTGCAGTTGCTTCCTTATCTTTTGACAACCTCTGCTAAAAAGGTGAATGACGGAAAGAAAACTGTAATATTGGTTGCAACCTCTGGTGATACAGGAAAAGCCGCACTTGAGGGCTTTAAGGATGTTCCCGATACTGAAATTGCAGTATTTTATCCGAGTGAGGGTGTGAGCCCGATGCAAAAGCTGCAGATGGATTCTCAGTCAGGTGAAAATGTTCACGTTTGCGCTATTAAGGGTAATTTCGATGATGCTCAGACAGGTGTTAAGAAAATCTTCACTGACAATGCTGTTAAAGCAAAGCTTGCTGAGAATAATATGTTGTTCTCTTCGGCAAACTCTATAAATTGGGGCAGACTTGCTCCCCAGATAGTTTATTATGTTTCGGCTTACTGCGACCTTTTAGAGCGCGGAGAGGAAATTCCTGAGAGCGGTTTTAATATTGTTGTTCCTACAGGTAATTTCGGAAACATTTTAGCGGCTTATTATGCTAAGAAAATGGGCGTTCCGGTAAATAAGCTTATCTGCGCTTCTAATGCAAATAAGGTGCTTACAGATTTCATAAATACAGGTAAATATGACCGAAACCGCGATTTTTATACAACCATTTCGCCCTCAATGGATATTCTTATTTCCAGCAATTTGGAGAGAATGCTTTTCGAGCTTTATGGTAATAATGATACCGAGGTTGCTGCTTTGCAGGCTGACCTATCTAAAAACGGCACCTTTACCGTAAACGAAAGTGTCAAAGAAAAAATGGGCGAGCTTTTCTGGGGCGGATGCTGTGATGATAAAGCAACTCTTGAGACAATCAGCAAATATTTCGGTGAATACGGATACCTTTGCGATACCCATACCGCTGTAGCGCTTAATGTTTATGAGCAATATATAAAGGCTACAGGGGATGATAGAGTGACTGTTATCGCATCAACTGCATCGCCTTATAAATTTGCAAAGAGCGTGCTTTCTGCTGTTTCGGAAAAAACCGGCAGTAGCGAGTTTGATACCGTTAAGGTACTAAGCGAAGAGACCTCTACCGAAATTCCTGAGCCGATAAAGGCTTTAGAGACAGCGAAGGTTAGATTTAACGACCTTTATGAAAAAACAAATATGCTCGAGTATGTTTATAAAGCACTTGGCATTTAAATAAAACAATATCCGGCTTTTGCCGGATATTGTTTTAAAGGACTAAAAATTTACTTTGCTTTAAAGGTATCGCAACAGGTATCCTTGTAGGTTGTAGCAGAGCCGTTACCTACCTTGATCTGACCTGCGTTGCATACATCGTTTTCAGCGTGGTAAATGCAGTTTTTAACATCGCATTTAACACAGGATTTTGTTTCGCAAATACAATCTGACATCTTTTTCAACCCTTTCCGACCGATTAAGGTCAATTATAGTTTGTGAAATTAAAACTCAAATATTCTTTTGAAAGGAGGAAAAGCTATGAGTATTTTTACCATTTCAGATTTGCATTTATCCTTTGGAACTAATAAGCCTATGAATATTTTCCGCGGCTGGGATAATCATACTGAAAGAATTGAGGCGCATTGGAAAAGACTTGTAAAGCCTAGTGATACAGTTGTTTTACCGGGAGATTTTTCCTGGGCACTTAAGACTGAGGAATCTTTAGAGGATTTCAAATTTTTGGAAAATTTGCCGGGCAAAAAAATTCTTTTAAAGGGAAATCATGACCTTTGGTGGTCAACTGCTAAAAAGCTGAGGGAATTTTGGAATAAAAACGGCTTTTCCTCGGTGGATATTGTTTATAATAATTGCATTGTAGCCGACGGTTATGCTATAGCGGGTACAAGAGGCTGGTTTTATGATGATACAGGCAGTAAAAAGGTATTACTAAGAGAAGCCGGCAGACTTGATGCTTCTCTTAAAGCAGCTAAGCTTACAGGACTGCCGATTCTTACTTTTTTGCATTATCCGCCGGTTTACGGTGAGTTCGTCTGCAATGAAATTTTTGATGTTTTAAAAGAGCATAATGTGACAGAAGTTTACCATGGACACATCCACGGTTCAGGATTTAATAAGGCTGTAAGTGAGTATGAAGGCATAAAATTTCATCTTATATCGTGCGATTGCATTGATTTTACCCCCTATTTTATCGTCTGATATATTTATTTTTGCCAAATTTACAGATATTTCAAAAAATATATGGAAAAAAATATTTTATTATGTTATAATACTATCAACTATTGTGATAAGGGTGTAGATTCGCCCGTTATGCGGAGGTATAATAGAAAATGAGCTTAAAAGAAACCAAAAAGGTAGCTGAAAACAGATATCAGCTCGAAATTACTGTAGACGGTGAAAAATTCCGTGAGGCTATCAAGCAGGCCTACAAAAATAATGCAGACAAAATCAGCATTCCCGGATTCAGAAAGGGTAAGGCTCCTCTTAGCTTCGTTGAGACCTATTATGGTAGCGAAGTATTCTTTGAGGATGCTTTAAATCTTCTTTACGGCGACCTTGTTGAGGATGCTATTAAGGAATCTGGACTTAATGTTATTAACGATAAAATGGACTTTGAAATGGTTTCCATCTCTAAGGAAGATGGCGCTGATTTCAAGGTGACCCTTACAACCTATCCCGAAATCGAAATCGGTGAGTATAAGGGACTTAAGGCTGAGAAGGTAAAGGCTGTTGTTGAGGACAGCGAGATTGATGCTCAGATTAATGCTATGGCAGACAGAAATGCCAGAATGATTTCTGTTGAAGACAGAGCTGCAAAGCTTGGCGATACTGCTGTTATCGACTTTGAGGGCTTTGTTGACGGCGTTGCTTTTGACGGCGGCAAGGCTGAGGGCCATTCTTTAGAGCTTGGCTCTGGTCAGTTTATCCCCGGCTTTGAGGAGCAGATTGTTGACCATAATATCGGCGATGAGTTTGATATTACTGTTACTTTCCCCGAGGAGTACGGTGCAGAAGAGCTTGCAGGCAAAGAGGCTGTATTCAAGATTAAGCTTCATGAGATTAAGGTTCGCGAGCTTCCTGAGATTGATGATGAGTTTGCAAAGGATGTAAGCGAATTCGATACTCTTGATGCTCTTAAGGAAGACCTTAAGGCTAAGGCTTTAGAGCGCAAGGCAAAGGCTGCTGACGAAGAGGCAGAGAACGACCTTGTTCAGCAGATTGTAGATAGCATTAAGGGTGAAATTCCCGAGGCTATGTTTGAAAACCGCTTAAATCAGAGTGTTGAAGAATTTGCATACCGTTTGCAGTCTCAGGGTCTTAACCTTGAAACCTATCTTAAGTATACAAATTCCTCTATCGATGATTTCAAGGCTTCTTTCCGTCCTCAGGCTGAGAGTCAGGTTAAGTTCAGACTCGCTCTTGAGAAGATTGTTGAGCTTGAGAAGATTGAGGCTACTGAGGAAGATATCAATGCTCAGGTAGAGAAGATGGCTAAGGATTACGGTATGGAAGTAGACCAGATTAAGGCTGCTGTTCCTGCTGAGGAGATTGCTAAGGATTTAGCTGTTGGTAAGGCTATTGACTTTATCAAGGAAAATGCGGTAATCACAGAGGTTGAGGCTAAAACTGAAAAGAAGCCCGCTGCTAAGAAAACTGCGGCTAAAAAGCCGGCTGCTAAGAAGTCTACCGCAAAAAAGACTACTGAAGAAAAAACCAAAGATGCTGAATAACTGATTATAAAATTTCACTTTTGTTCACACTATGGTTGCCGGCATCTAATCGGTGCCGGCATTTTTTGTTAATTTGGCATCCGTGCCATTAAAACGGAAGCTGTCTTGCGACAGTACAGGTGATACTATGGATATGACTATGATACCTTATGTTATTGAACAAACCGGCAGGGGAGAACGCTCTTACGATATTTTCTCCCGTCTTTTAAATGACCGTATAATTATGCTTAATGATCAGGTTGATAATGCCTCTGCTAGCGTAATTATAGCTCAGATGCTTTATCTTGAGGGTCAGGATCCTGAAAAGGATATCAGCTTTTATATTAACAGCCCCGGCGGTTCTGTGAGCGCAGGTATGGCAATTTACGATACTATGCAGTACATTAAGTGCGATGTAAGCACTATTTGTATGGGTATGGCAGCAAGTATGGGTGCTTTTCTGCTTGCGGCAGGTGCTAAGGGTAAGCGCTTGGCTCTTCCCAACAGCGAAATTATGATTCATCAGCCTTTAGGTCAGGCTCAGGGTCAGGCAACCGATATTCTTATCCATGCAAACCATATCGAAAAGACCAGAGCAAACCTTAACCGTATCCTTTCTGAGAATACAGGAAAGCCATTGGATGTTATAGCAAGGGATACCGAAAGAGATAACTTTATGTCTGCGGCAGAGGCTGCTGAATACGGTCTTATTGACAAGGTTATTACTAAGAGATAAAGGGGTAAATTATGCCTAAAGATATGGAAAACGATATTTGCTGTTCGTTTTGCGGCAAATCTCAGGATGAGGTTACCCGCCTTGTAGAAGGACCGGGGGTATATATTTGCGATAGCTGTATTGAGTTTTGCAATTCACTTCTTTTTGCGGATGAGAGTGCTGCTAAGTCGCGCTCTAAGAAAAAGCAGGAAAAGGAATTTGTACTGCCGAAACCTCAGGATATAAAAACCGAGCTTGACAGATATGTAATCGGACAGGATGATGCCAAACGTACCCTTTCAGTTGCGGTGTATAATCACTATAAGCGCATTTTCAAGAATGATGAGAATGAGGTTGAGCTTAATAAGAGTAATGTTTTGATGTTAGGTCCTACGGGTGTAGGAAAAACATTGCTTGCTCAGACCTTGGCTAAAATTCTTGATGTGCCGATTGCGATTACCGATGCTACTACTCTTACTGAGGCAGGATATGTAGGCGAGGATGTTGAGAATATTCTGCTCAGACTTATTCAGGCGGCTGATTACGATATTGAAAAGGCAGAACGCGGAATAATCTATGTCGATGAAATCGATAAGATTGCCCGAAAGTCTGAAAATGCTTCTATTACCAGAGATGTAAGCGGAGAGGGTGTTCAGCAAGCATTACTCAAAATTTTAGAGGGTACTGTTTCGAATGTTCCCCCTCAGGGCGGCAGAAAGCATCCTCAGCAGGAGTTTATCCAGATTGATACAACTAACATCCTGTTTATCTGCGCAGGCGCGTTTGACGGTATCGAAAAGGTAATTGAAAAGCGTGTTGGAGGCTCAGGTCTCGGCTTTGGAGCGGCGGTCAAATCTCCTAAGAGCGTTGAGGCTGAGGCTTTGGCTCAGACTGCAAACCATCAGGATTTGGTCAAATTCGGTCTTATACCCGAGCTTGTCGGCAGATTGCCTGTTATAACAGCGCTCAGCGGTATGGATAAGGAAACTCTTATCCGTATTATGACCGAGCCTAAAAACTCAATTTTAAAGCAATATGAGGCTCTTTTCAAAATGGACGGTATTGAGCTTGTGTTTAAGCCTAAGGCACTTGAAAAGATTGCTGAGCTTACAATTGAGAGAAAAACCGGAGCGAGAGGTCTTCGCTCGATTATAGAATCAGTACTTCAAAAATATATGTTTGAAGCACCGTCTGATGATTCTATAACAAAGATTACCATAACCGATAAGACGGTTGACGGCGGAGATGCTGTTATTGAAAGAAAAACAAAATAATTAGATATATATAAATAATCCCTGCTTCTCAAAAGCAGGGATTATTTTTTATTCTGCCGTAGCAGTTAGTTTTTTAAGCTTTACAAGGTCGATGATATTTATTTCTAAATCCTCATTAATATCACCGTCAAATAGACTTAGTTCATTTTTTGAAATCAAGAATTTTCGCATATCGCTAAGGTCGAGCGAATTAATAATATCGTCACCGTTAAGGTCGCCGATTTTCTTGAAAACTGCCCAAATAGTCGTAGCACCGGCTTCTTTTATAAAGCTGTATTCACCGTCAGTTAAGCTCAGCTTTTCGGTAATATCATTGACCGTTTTATAAATAGCAAACAGCTTACATCCGTCATCAGGCAAGGCTATAACCTTAACAAGCTTTCCGTCGTCAGCCGCACCGCCGCAAAGGGTTGTAAATATTAGTCCGTTATTACAAGGTTCATAGGTAAGCTTTTTATTTTCAAGGTCATCTGTATCGCTTGAAGTCAAACTGAAATCACAAAATCTGGTCGCAGTATTAATAGAAACACCTATTTCACCTGCGCCGAAAAGGGTATTTGCACCGTCAGATGTAAAGCTTCCTGTAGAGCTGGGAGTTCGTTTGGTAGTTAAATCGTAGGAAAGTGTTGTTGGAGACGATGCTAAGATATTGCCTTTTTCATCAACGATATCGAAATTTGCTGTAGCAACATTATCGCTCACGGTTACATTAAGCTTTATGCGTTTTCCGATACTTGCAAGCAAGCTGGTTTTACATTCGGGATATGCGGAATTTAAGGTATCGTAATCAAAAAGATTTTTTATGAAGCTTCCGTAATAAGCGAGCTTGCCGGTCTTGGTTCGTACCCATTTGTAGAATGCAAACTGAATTCTTCCGTTGTTATCGCTATTTGCCCGTTTGACTAAGACTATAGAATAGCCTTCCATATCATCGGTAGCATTTCCGACGCTTTGAGCCCTGAAAATTATACCTACTTTGAGTTCGCCGTCATTTGCTATTTCAAAGGTGGCGTTTGCAGTAAACTCAGAGTTAAAAGAGTCGGTAAGCATAATTTTTTTAGTCGAACTGTCGGTTGATAAAAAGGACTGATTATTGTATTTTACCCGATTGATTTCAGAAGGTTGATATACGGTAAAATTACGATAATCAATAGAATTATTGCATTCTCTTTCGGTTGAAAAATCAAGCTCACTTACATAAACCGTGTTTGCGCTGTGATTGAAAATTCCAAATCCACCGCTTTCGTAATAGGTGGAATAACTGCCTGAGTTGTCAGTAAGGTCAAAGGTATAGGTCGAATGAAGACTGTGATTATGGGGGTTTGTAAGGGTAACAGTAGCAACATTTCCGTCAATTTCGGCATCCATTATAACCGTAGCGCCGAACGGCGAGACACCGTTTAAAACGGTTTTGTCAATATAGGTCTTTGCATTGCCTAAATTAACATATTTTTTACCTGCAGAATTTGTGCCGTAACGGGTAAACTGCAAACCGATACTGCCGTCGGGTAGGTTATTGTTTACGAGCTTTATAACAAAACCCTCATATCCCGGCGAGCCTTTAGTTGAGTTCTGAGCGCGGATTGCAAAGCCTACCTGATTATCTCCGCTTTCGGCAATAGTGAATGCTGCGTGGGCTCTAAGATAATCGGTTTCAATAAGCTTTGTTGTTTCAGTTATTTTTATATTGCTGAATGTATGAGCAAGGTCATTTATCAGTACCAATGAGCCGGCAGAATAGTATTTAGTTTTGCCGGATGCCTTTTCGTTAAGAGGAGCTTCCTTTGCATTTATCAATACCTTTCCGCTTTCGTCCTTTAACTGAGCGTAAAATTTATCCTCGTTAACAACAAGCTCAAGTGTGAATTTATAATCAAGCTTTTCGGGGTCGAGATTTTTATAAGAGCCTGCAACATAGGAATAAACCGAGGTGCCGTTTGTACAGTAGCGGTATACTATCGAAACTGTATCCAAAGAGGCGGTTTCTCTCCTTATAAATACCGAATAGCCTGCAGTATTGAAATAGTTGCTTTCAAAATCAGAGTTTTGAACATGGAAGGCAAAGCCTGCTTTAGTAAAACCGGAATTAGGGTTACCCGCAATATCTACCGAAGCGTTAAAGGCAGAAAGATGCTGAGTGCCTTTAAGCATAGCTTTTCCGGTAGAGGCTGCATAAATGGTTTTATTCGCAGCGTTGAAAGTGACTTTATAATTACTGCTTGTCGAATAAAGCGTATAATCAGCCGCATCGAAGGATACCTCGAACGGTGTAGCCGCATTTTTATCGGCGGCAAGCAGGGTAGAGGTGGAAGATGGCAGAGTAAAAGTTCCATTTTGCTCGGTTATAACATTGTTTCCTGCGTTTAAAGCTTTATAGTTGCTGATACTGCTGTAATCGGTGGCAAGACCGATTTTTGCATAAGAAACTTTCATCGCACCGAAATAATGATAAGTAGCACTTCGGTTTTCGCCTATATTGTAATAAACCATAAGTCGGTTATTTATATAAAGCATTGAGGCGGATTTTCCGAAATAGTCCTCATCGAATACATCCGGACCGTTTTTAAGCTCGGTAAAGTATTCAGTAGCGTTAACATAGTCTGATGAGGTCATACCGTTTTGCATACTGTCAAAGCTGTTATAGCTTATCGGCTCTTTTGAAATCCTTACCTCGGGGACTACGCGGTAGGAAACCCTGTCAGGAATGATACCCGAGTAACGGTCGGTTGTCTGATAGGATACCGCAACTCTGCCGTCGGGCAGGGTAATGATATAAGGTGAAGCGCAAACCGCTCTTTCAGAGGACGCAGTCGCAGTTTCGGATAAAACGGTATCGGGGGAGGCGACTATTACGGGATGAGTCCAGTTCATACCGTCCTTTGAAAGAGACATTTTTATAACAAAGGTGTTATCTGTATTGGCGGTTTTGGTTGATTCGAAAACCATAGCATAAGAACCATCAGAAAGCTTTGTGACAACGCTCATTCCATCTCTTGATTTATGGTCAATACCGTTTTGAGCAATAGCGGGCTCGCTAAAGCTTTTTGT
>JAZQIP010000055.1:0-30150 GCA_045541175.1 Acutalibacteraceae bacterium | reverse complement strand
TTTAAAAGAATTATTGCCGCTTAAAGCATGGGTAGCATCTGTATTAAGTGCAACATCCGCATTTGATTTGGGATCTGTCCAGTTACCCCACTTACCCATCAAAGCATCAGTATTACTGTAGGAATCAAAGTCTTCAAAATTGCTGTCAGGGATTATCCAGTGCGCATAATAGGTGATATCTCCCGATACACCTGAAGGCACAGTATAAATGCGTTCGCCTGAAAAATCAGAATTAGCATACCAACCTGCGAAAGTAGCGCCTTCTCTTACAACCTCTCCTATTTCAGGTAGAATATCTCCGGATGTGTAATCTGAAGCAACACCATTTAGAGTACCGCCATTAAGTTTAAGATTAACAGCATCATCGAGTGCTAAAACAGTAAGTGCTACACTTATTGAACTTAACAAAAGGGCGATTGCCAGAACAAACGATAACAACTTATTAATTTGAATTTTTCCTGAGAATTTTTTCATTCAAATCATCTACCTTTCAAAATGTTTGCATTATACTACGCCTTACAAGAATGAATTGGGTAAAAAGCACCGAAATATGCCACTTTGAGGCGGGTTCGGTTTATTCGCTCTACCCCACTAAACCACTACGTTCAACACTCTCAACGAAGAATTTCTGTGTGAACATATAAAGAATTATAAGCGGAATTACCAGATATAAAATTGCTGCATAAGACTGTAAATTCATCGTAACCTGATCGGCTATCATACTATCGTTCGTACTGCCGTTAAAATCACGTAATACGACAGCCAATATATCTGACAAACGCATAAAGTAATAATTAAAATTGCAATCTGTCCATGTCCAAACAAAAGAAAAAAGACCTATTGTTATCATCATGGTACGCGCTCCTGGGAGCATTATCTGTAAGAAAACTCTGAAATTACCGCAACCGTCTATCATTGCGGCTTCCTCCATTTCCTTAGGCAATCCTCCAAAAAATTGTCTCATAATAAGAATATATAAGCCACATCTAAAACTAACGGCAAACAATGATAATACAATTCCTGGGATTTGCGTATCAATAAAATTCAGAGGTTCACCGCCGTTAATAAGCGGAATAAGTCCAAATAAATTAAAATTGCGAAAAAGATTGAAAAGTGGAATCTGTAATAAATCCGGAGGTAATACAAGACCTATAATACACAAAACCGTAAGTGGCTTGTTAAGTGCAAATTTAAATCTTGCAAGACCATATCCAACCATAGTACAGCTGGCAACTTGGAGTAAAACAACCGTAATAGTATATTGAATTGTTGTAGGATATACCTTCGAAAGATCAATTCTATCCCAAGCGCTTATAAAATTATCAAGCGTGAAATTTCGCGGTATGTACCGAACAGACATATTATAGATATCATCGGTAGTCATAAAGACTGAAACAATTTGTGTGAACAATGGATAAAGCACAACAAAGGCAATAAGTATGAAAAAAGCCCATCTTATCATATTAACAAAGATGTTTAATCCGTATTTCAGCACCTTTGCCTTATTAATTGAATTTTTCATATGCTTCCCTCTATTTATAGATTAAAATAAAATCAAGTGTCGTACGATACAAAACGGTTAGCAATTAAAAATACTACCGCAACTATCAACAGCACAACTATAAGGTATGACCACGCTACCGCACTGCCTATTCCAAAATTAAAGGCAGTAAAACATTCGTAACCTACACGTGAGATTATACTGTTACCGACTCCTGTAAATGAATCAATAACACAATAAATTAGTGAAACTAACAGTAAAGGACTAACCATAGGAAGACTTATTTTCCATAAAACTTCCCAAGAAGTTGCACCCTCTACATATGAAGCTTCATAAATCGAGCGACTAACCGATTGCAGCCCCGCAAGAATGATAATTGTGGGGATAACCGACATATAAAGTAAATTTTGGATATCATTAACCGAAGAAGTTAAAAAATCTGCAAGACCATCGCCTACATTCATTGACATAAGAAACTCGGCAAATTTATCAGAAAGCGCAACTGCCTCTTCTGCACCTTTGTTGGACATTTCAGAAGATACGATATCCTGATTAAGCAAAGTCTTAACCAGTTTTGAAGAAATTATCATAGGTAAAAACAAAACTGTTCTGGCAAGACCTCTACCGGGAAATTCAGCGTTTAAAACACAAGCAAGAAAAAAACTGAAAATAATTGCAACCGGCACCTTTAAAATAGTATTTTGCAAAGTCTCAACCAATTGACGTGTAAAATCAGGGTCAACAGTAAACAATGTTTTATAATTTTCTATACCTACAAAATTTATTTTGTATCCGATTTCCTGCGGAATAAGTTCGCCAAAGCTGTATACCAAAGATAGCACCACGGGGTAAATAACCCCCAACACAGCGCCTATAATAAACGGGAATGTGAATACATATCCCCAACGTCCTCTACGACTTTCTAACCTGCTTTTTTTACTATTTATAGTCATTGAGAGTCTCCCTTCAAACTGAAATCCTTGGGATTAACAGTAATACCCTCGTATATGAATGGTTCCGAATTATAATTAACAATAACTTCTACACCATTGTCATAAACTGTTTTAGATACACCCTGTGCTAACATATCGTAATCTATAATTCTATGTCCTGCAACAGAGTCAAGACGATTTTGAATATCATATATTTGTTTTAAAAGATTTTCTTTCCAAAAATCAAAATCTGTGGAATAAAGATAATTTTGTTCACTGCTTGGCAAAATATCATTATTCTCAGCGGTTAGAGTGCAAGATATACCTGAGCCTGTAGAAACCGCATTAAGAAGAGAGGTTTGCACATCACCCGATAGGTTAATTGTTGGTGCAAAATAATCAACATTACCGCTTAACACCATCTGTAAAAACGGTACCGACATATCTGTGGTATCAGAGCCACCGGAAGTTACAGGAACATTAGTAACATTATTGACATTTGAAAGTATGTATTTATTTGCTCCCATAGTAGTTATTTCATAATTTGATTTTATAAGTTCACTCAACTGATCAGCTACTTTATTAGCCATAGTCTGACGGTCAATGTTTGGAGTGTTATAATCTGCCGAAAGTTCTGACCCTAATGTTCGCAAAGAAAGACTTTTAATACCGTATTTATCAGCAGTGTCTATAAGTTGATCCATCGCCTTTTTCTGAGCAGAAACATTATTGATAAATTTAAAATCATTTGGTTTTTTAACAAAACTTGCCGCATCATATTCAAATATCTTTCCTATTGAATTATCAAGCATTATTGCTGCATCGGAGTTCTTACTGAAGCCATCAAATAATGAGTTTTTTGCCGTATACTGAACATCTGCATCAAGATAAAGAGAAATATTTTTATTCTTGGCGTTTTCAATCAATTTATTGAAATTTTTTTCGCCGCCCAATAAATTTGAGGGAGCAACCTTTCCTGATAAGAACTTGTGATCTACACCGTCACCAAACCAACCGGTTAATACCAGCGATAGATTATTTATTCCGCTATCAATAAAAGCATTTGTAATATCAATAGATTTCTTAAAATCAGTCAAACAAACTTTTTCGTTATAACCAACACCTAAAAACTGATTGCGCCGTGTTACCAAACCTACTAAATTAAGTCGAACAGGTAATTTTTCTGTAGCTTTTTCTTCGGACTCACCAAATATACTTTTTCTCACTATAGACGCCATATCGGATAACGTTACGTCTTTTGAATCCAAAAAGTTATACTCGAGAATTATATCATCTGTATATCGTCCCTTTTGAACGATTATATAAGATTCTTTACGGCCGGTTGAAGCTGCCGTTTTATAAATCGAGCGAACATTAAACTTAGCATTTACATAAGAAGAATCCGTATCATCTCCAGAATACGCATTTATTTCTGAAATTGCATCGCCTTTTACTATTTCGCATAACACACCGCATCCATCACGGCGTATACCAAAAATCGGAAGACTGGCACCCGGGTCACTACTAATATTTTCACGCTCTGCTACGGCCAAATCCTTACCATATATAGAAGTTGTATATATCTTTCCTATGGTATTATCATTGTAAAAATTCATAATAGAACCACTACCATCGGGCAAAAGATACCATCCCTCTGCTCCCTTTTGGGGAGAACCGAAATAAGGTGCGAATGTAACCGATGTTAAGGGAAATTCTTTATACATCTCTATTCCCTCGTGAGGAATACAAACATTAAGTTTTTTTCCGTCAAGTGTATACTCAACTTTTATATTAAATCCGGGTGATACTTTTGATTCTTCATTAGCACTGAAATATCTCGAATCAATTCTATATTCTTTTTCGGTATATCCTGCTTTTACAAATATTTGCGCAATATCTTTTTTAGCTACCGAATCATCTCTTGTTGTATCACGAATAATATAAAGTTTTTGTTCCGCCAGTAATGGATAATCTTTCAAACGCTCTTTTTTAAGTTCAGCATCTTCTATAATATTAATATCTGTTAAATAGTACAGATCGATGAGTTTCATCCTGTCGAATTCATCTTCAAGATTATCTGTGAATTTTTTGAAGCGTTCTTCTGTAAGTGCATACGGAACAAGTGAAAGTTCAGAAAATTCTCCCACACTGTACCTGACAGTTACTTTGTTCTCTTCTTGCTCAATAGCATATTTACCATCGGCAACCGAATCGCTCATTACATTCATATCCGCTATACTGCCCTTCGAATTAAGGTAAGAAAGGCTTATTGGTGCCACTTGAGACGAACCGTCTTCTCTATCGATATTAGAAGAATACCACTGGGAAGCATTTGCTTTATTTACAACTTTAAATTCTGTAGTATCTTCGTTTATCCAAAACTGGAGATACTCATTTTCCAATTTCAAGGTGTACTCTTTAGCAAGTATATCGTTAGGTGTGTTGCCCTCACTCAGCACATTGCTTTTATTTAATTTTTCCTCTGTTTCCTGTGTTTTAGGGTTAAAAGAAACAACCGCAACGCCCACCAGTATGACAACAACAACGAAAACCGCTATAATTGCTTTCTTTTTACTTTTCACGCATAAGTCCTCCATCCAATATCTGCATCGCAAAAACATACAACTAATCTGCAACGAAAATCACGAGCAATTGTATGACTCAACCTCTAAATTTTAAATAACTATATAGTTAAAGTTATTTCAGCGAATAAATCACCGATAAATCCAAAGAACTGCTGTGATAATGCCAAAACCAGCATGCCGATAAATATAATCAGCAAAATAACAACTAAAATAATTAATATTGCTACAAAAGTCTTGCCCATTGAAAAATCATGGATTTGTTTAACTGAACATACAAGCATAAATGCCAAACAGAACATTGAAAGGGATATTAGCACATAATAAAAATCTCCTTCGGCAGTAAGAAGCACACGGCTGAGTAATACTGCAATTACACCTATAACGCTATATGGTACCGTAGAATAACAGGTAGAAATGTAAATATCTTTAAATTTACCTTCACCGTTCATAAGTGTGGTTACACACCACTGGCATATAGTCCATAAAGCAACAGCTAATAGAATGTACAAGACACTGAAAATATTATAATCTTCAATTTCAATCGAATTGAAAATAAAACCCGTTCCAAGACTTGATAAAATATTTACACCAATACAAATCAACAACAAAACGGTTGCTGAAAGTACGGTTCCGCGTTTTTCGCGTTTAAGATCCCAAAATCCATCCATTGGATGAACACAACAATGCCCTGCATAAAGCACTGCCTTAAGGGTTGGTCTTTTAGAGACAAAGGCATTTATACGTTTTTTAGAACGAGCAACTAAAACCGCAACAGTTACTGCAATAGCGATAACCAGAACAATTATCCATACATTATTCTCTATCCAATTTCTTCTGACAAAAGCAAAAGATTTTGAATATTCTTCTTTAGCACCGACAAGTTTATAATATCTCATCGCTAATTCCATATCTTTAGTCTTATATGCAGCGTTACCAAGACCACGCATAGCTATTGTACAGTTTGCATTGCGGGATAATATTTGATTCCACAATTTCTTTTCGGTTTCAAAATCAATTTCTTGCCTTGCTTTAGCAACTTCTCCGAAAAGTTTACCATACTCGGTTAATTCGAAAGTTGCAATCTGCGATTTACTTGTATCTAAAACATAATAGTGATTATCATAAAATCCAATAGCCGCACCATTACGAATAGCGCCTAAAACATCACCGGGGCCACCAAATTCATATAAAAGTTCACCCACACTGTTATATGCAAAAACACGGCCACGATTGTGATCAAGCACCGCAAAATCACCATAACCCAACATGCATACATCAGAAAAAACCGAATTCCCTACAAAGGATATGCCGTTTTTAACCTCATCACCTTTTGGGTCACCAACACGATTTAACACATCTAGACCTTTTGCGTTAAGTTTACGTAAAGGTTTTGGTGCGCTATCACCAACCGAATCATCAAAAGCTGCGGTTGTAACGAATAAAAAACCATCACTGCTTATAGCAACATTTGAATATTCAGTAGGTACATAACTTTGTGTTCTTTCACGTTGCGCCTTGGTCATAAGGCGCTGCCAAATTTGATCTAAAATAGACATTGCAACCTGTGGTGCGCCCATTGATTTAGTATATGTACCGCTGGGATCAAATTCCATAAGTCCCGCATTATATCCATCTGATATTACATAAATCTGACGATATTTATCGACTACAAGTTTGGTGGGTTTAAACTCAAACCCATCCTGAATGAATTTATCATCGGGTGCTTTTATTATCTGTAAAAGTTCCCCTTCTGAAGAAAGTTTAACAATGCGAGCATTTCCAGTATCTGATACGAACAAATTGTTTTCGTCATCAACAAACACACCGCTGGGATTGTTAAAACTATCCTTTGTTTCACCATTCGCAAAACTATTGAGCATAGAAACACTTTGTGTGGATTTTCCAACATCTTTTATAATAACAATTCTATTATTTTTCGTATCTGCAAGATAAAGTTCGCCCGAATTAGAAAAACATAAATCTTGAGGCTCTGAGAAATTACCTATTCCTAAATCCTCTCCTCGCAGATTTTCTACCACTCGTACAGGATTCGGGGCGGGTATAGTTTCATCGTCTTTATCATAAACATATGTATCTGTCACAGCAGCCGACACATTGACAGACAATGTTATCATAATAATTATAAATATTAATATCCCATTCCTAAGTCTGGCCAAAGTTAAAACCGCCTTTCATACCAAGTAGATTACTCCTTAATTCCTGAGGACATCATAGTTTCCATAATATTGCTCTGCGTAATGATAAATACACAGATTGGCACAATCATCATAAGAGTAGTAATCGCCGCACTTGCACCTGCACGTACCAAACCTGCCGCCATAACCTGCGACAAGGCATAAGGAAGGGTTTTTAACTCTTCATTATAAATATATGTTCCGCCGGTAGCTCCCCAAAGGTTTTGAATACAGAATATTATCAAGGTC
This sequence comes from Acutalibacteraceae bacterium, assembly GCA_045541175.1. GTDB lineage: Bacteria > Bacillota > Clostridia > Oscillospirales > Acutalibacteraceae > UBA737. The sequence goes on along the minus strand of JAZQIP010000055.1, from coordinate 22,688 downwards.
ATCCAAGCAGGTTTAACCGATGGCATAACAATGCTCCAAAATATTCTCTGCTCGCCCGAACCATCAATTCGCGCCGCCTCTAAGATAGTATTGGGGACGCCAACCATAAATTGTTTCATTAAAAACACATTAAGCGATGAACCTACAGTTGGAAAAAGTATTGCGGCATAACTATTAATCAATCCGAGTTTTGACATTATAAGGAAACTTGGAATTGCTGTAACCGCAGGTGTAAACATAAGTGTGTTTACAACCAAATTAAATATCTTGTCCCTCATCTTGAATTTTTTCTTTTCAAGAACATAAGCCGCCATCGAGGCTATAATAATTGATCCAGCGGTTCCCACTATAGTAATAAAAAGTGTATTAAGTATATATCTTGATAACGGAACCAGGGAATCCGAAAACAAAGAAGGAAGTATCCTGAAATTATCAAATGTTGGATTACGCACAAAAAAACGTGGCGGAAATACAAATAATTCATCAAGGGGCTTAAATGCATTGGAAACAGAAAAAATAAGGGGTATTAGCATAACCATTCCCAGTAATGAAAGAAAAATCAAATTAATCAAATCGCCCCAAAAAGAACGCCCTGTTTTACTTTTAAATATGCGAATTTTCATATCGAACCTCGCTTTATACTTCAATTAATAATAGTCACTGATTTATATGTCGTGTTAAAATTATTGAAAGAACTTATTGACCAACATTCTTTATAAGTTTCTGTATTATAACCTTTGAACCCAGCATCATCGCAAATAAAATTGTAGCGATAGCACTGGCATAACCCATCTCAAAACGAATGTTACCATAGTCTTCCAAGTGGTTAATTATGGTATGTGCAGCATAGTCGGTGCTTGGGAATCCGCATAATGCAGTCGAAACAGCGCCCACACCGAAAGCAGAAGAAATACTCATAACCGCACTGAACAACAATTGCGGACCAAGGCTTGGCAATGTAATAAACCAAAGTTCTTGCCAGCGGTTACGAATACCGTCAACATAACCCGCCTCATAAAGCGATTTATCAACACCTTGAAGACCGGCAACAAGCGAAAGAAATCCTGTTCCAAGACTCATCCAAATGCTAACAACAATTACCAATGGAAGCATAAATCTCGTGTCGGTGAACCATTGTATTGGTTCGGTAATAATATTCATTCGCAGAAGTATTGCATTAACATAGCCATAAGCATCACCGCTAAACAATAACTGCCAAATCATATATGCTCCGCCCGAAATTGATGGTGCATAAAAAACCAATACCATAACTGATCTTAATTTTTGCGACAGCTCATTGATAAACCATGCCAAAACAAGCGATGCCAAATAGCCTACCGGACCTATGAATAATGCAATAATAAGGGTGTTTTTAAGAGCAAGAAGAAACTCATCATCACTTAAAAACAATTTCAAATAATTATCGAAAAAGACTATTTTCGGCATTTCCAATCCGTTAAAATTGGTAAAAGACAGCATAAAAGAGAGTACTACCGGCAACAATGTAAAACAAAGAAATAGCACTAAAAACGGAGCCAAATAAAAAAATGTAAACCATTTATCGTTATTAAAAACTATTCTATTTTTCTCAGTCGCTTGTATTTTCATAGGTTACATCTCCCTTCTCCATTTTAGTCTAAACCAAACTCTTCCCTTTTTTGAGAAAGTTCGCGATTAATCTTATCAGTGTAATCATACAAAGCATCTGTAGGATCAACATCTTTATATACCACTGCTCTAAATGCATTGGTAATATTTCGGCTTAAGAAATAACTTCCGGGCACATTTTCAACAGCTGTAAGATTATTCATCTGCTTATTGAATACCTCTTTTATTTCCTTTGACCATGAACTATATTTAAAAGCCTCTATATTAGCCGAACTATAACGACCTGACGGACCTAAAAGCCCCTCAATCTCGTTTGCGTATTCTTGTTGTGTTTTGCTGGAGGTCCACCATTTAAGGAATTCCCATGCGTCTTCTTTTCTTTCAGACGATGCCAAAATCATTGCACCTGATGCACTTGACACAGCGGTTCTATCGATACTGCCGTCCGGTTTACGAGTACCGGGTATCTGCGCAATATCCCAAAGACCGTCAATTTCAGGCGCTGCTATAGCAATTTCATTATAAAATGATAATCCCGAAATACCGATGGGCATTTCACCTGTACGGAACCTGTTTGAGAAATTATAGGTCAATGGGAAACCGTAATTAGAAAACAAGTTTGTAAAGGTACGGAAAGCTTCTATAGAATCTGCACTGTCAAGCAAACAGGTTTTCCCGTCTTTAGTGTATATTTCCAAACCTCTTTGCTTATAGGTCGACATAAACATACCAACAAGATTTAGAGCCGATGTATTAGATGTGACCATATTCCCAGGATCTGTAGGAATACCGAATTCCATATTATTTTTACTTAAGGCGAACGATAAAGCAATTACATCATCCCAAGTTTCAGGAACCTTGGCGCCCAATTCTTCAAAAACATCAGTCCTGTAATAAAGCACAGGGAATGATATCGTTTCAGGAAGTGCGTAAACTTTACCTAAATATGTAAAAGGTATGCTAAGCGAATCATTAAAACGTTTTTTTATTTCACTGTAATCAGAAAAATTAGAAAGCGGAGTTGCAGCGTTACGCATAGCAAAATTGAATACATCAGGATTACTATTAATAACCGCATCAGGACCAACACCCGCTACAGCAGCACTTATAAGCGGGGCTTGCACCAGTTGAACTTGAACCGTAATACCTTTATCTTTAGTGAAAGAATTGGCTGTCATATTTCTAACAATTTGCGCCTGCTCACGCCCACCGCCAATCCAAACTGTTATAGGTTCGGAATTTTCTTTATTATTTCCCAAATCCCCCAAATTCTGATAATCGGCAGAGTAGGAATAAAGCAACTTATTAAGACCAAATCTCAATCCTGCAAAGAAGCCTTCATTAGCTGCAGGCATATCTTCAATACTTCCGCCCACACCAATGGCATCAATCAGTAACGGCTGTTGTTTCATTGTGTTACACTGAGAGCTTAGTGAACCTATATTTGTCTTAAAATATGAAAATTCAGCCGGAATAGTATCCGGATCGTCATTCATATCAAGCAACTGCCGCACAAGTGAGCGCATAAGAGCGACCGTTGTGTTTCCACCACCAGTATTGCTTTCAAGCCAATCCGCACACAAAGAAAGAGTTTCTGCCTGAACCTTTAAATCTTTTATCTCTTCAGAGCATAAAGCATCCAATCGATAATCACGCAACAAGTCAGGTTCGCTACCCATAATAATTAAAAATTTACGGTAAATATCATTTAAAGCGTCGGCAGTATTTTCGGTCAATCTGATAACTGTATCCATCTCGCCCAAGGTAACAGTCATACGAATTTCATTTTCGCCCTTTTTAAGATAAAAGAGAAAATCTTCTCCGTTTTGTCCAAGGGTGATAGTTTGCCAATCCGAATTATACTCTACAGCAATATTCTGGGCCTCTTTAAACGGAAGTTCGCCATTAATATATATTGCGCGTGAAGATGATGAGCCAACCGCATAATTCTGCTTTGCGCGCATATGTATTTTATACAAACCGTCTCGGGGAACCTCAACATTCCAAGCAACGTAATCACCGGGAGTTTTCCACCCATTTCCGCCAATGCTGTTAAGTTTTACAAGCTTATCCGAACGCGGGAATGTTATTCCCGAACTTCTGTCCGATACCGGATATACCATTGTAGAAGATTTATATGCCGCATTTTCTCCCTGAAAAAGTTTTAAATCATCCTTTATTTCGGAATAGCCCTTCTCAGCATACTCTTTTTTCACCTGTGTATAAGTCTTAACAGAATCTGCCGGTTTTAATATAACCTCTTCTATCTTGGCAGTACCGCTTATAATTTCCAACTCAAATACCGTTTTATCGGTTTTCAGATAAACTCCTAACGGTTGAGTGTAAATGAGAGCACTGTCAAAAATATAATTTTCAGTTACTCTCTTAGCCACAATTTGGTCGGGACGCAAATCATTACCGAATTTATCTTGTACTAACGGCATTGAATCGCAATACTCATCAGTCAGTACAACCGAAATCAACTCACGATACGGGATTTCGCCATTTACTTTAAAGGAAACAGCCGTTCCGTTCTCATCGTTTACAGGTTGAGGCAGATAACGCACCTTAATATGGTACAATCCTTCCGAAGTTGGGTTGATTTCCCAACGAAAAATATTACCATTATCCTGTGAATCGTCACCGCTTTGTGCGTCATCAATACGCAGCGCAATATCGGCGGCTGTTTCTGCTTTAGCATTGCCACTGTTTAAAAGATAAGCTTCATAACTATCTTTTTGACCAATTTCGTTCTCGCGGTCGATTAAAACAGAAGCATCTATCGGTTTCTTTTTATTTTCCGTTGTTTTGCCACAAGCCGAAAACATAGTAACCAAAAGAGTGATTGCCGCAAAAACTGCTATAAAACGTTTCACTTGAAATACCTCCATATCAAAGTTCTGTGCGCAAATGAACCGGGTATTTACCCATAACAATTTCAAATATGTATTTTATATTTAATGTTTCAATAGAAAAAACATTTGTATCGCTAGTGAAAGATATCGGCATAAAATTCCTCACTCTGCCTATCACAAGAATTTATTTGATTATGTAACAATCAAATCACCGTTTCAATAAACATACTGCTATCATTACGGCTCAGAATTCAAATATAAATTCAGCCGACCCGAATGCAACAATATGTAAATTTTAACAATTTTTTTGCTCATTCGGGCAATTTTATTATATCATATTCGTTTTATTCGCACAATTCAAAAATATATCTATTTTGGGATAAAACATTCAAAAAAACTTCATCTTGCTTGACACAACATCCGTATCTGTATATAATTATTTTGCATATTGTTAATATGAGGTGGCTTTTTATGTTGTTGAAATGCGCTTATTACGGAATAAAAAAAGGCGTTGCAAAAAATAGCGAAAGGCTTTTTGTGCTATCGACAGGTCAAACCCAACTTATAAACCTAGATATGACTAAAACACTCTATAAAGATAGAGAAGATTTTCAGATCATTTATGTAAACGAAGGTTGCGTACATTTTTTCAATCAAGATGATTCTGAGTACGTTGTTACCAAAGGCAATTTTATTCTTTTTAAACCGCATGAATATCAAAACTATAACATTTATAAAAAAGAAAATCCCGACGTATACTGGTGTCATTTTTCAGGTTACCTTGTAGAAACCTTGTTGGATAATTATAACATTAACGGTATGCGCGTCATCCCCGTTTCCAAAAGCAGAGAATATCGCCGTTTATTTACCTCCATCCGTTTAACTCTAGAAAGCGCATCCTTGCACTATACTGAAATGTGCGCTCTTTTGTTAGAACAATTAATGATAACCATAAGTAACGATATTAATAATAAAAATGACTCCAAAAACAATTATCCCAAAGCATTTGCAAATGTTCTTGAATATATTCAGGAACATTATTACGAAAACATCACTATAGAAAAACTAGCCGAAATGAATTTTTCAAGTAAAATAACCCTTTCAAGACAATTTGAAAAATACATTAACTGCTCTCCTAAAAGATACCTAAACAAATTGCGTATTAACAAAGCTCAAACGTTACTTTTGCAAACCGAATATAAAATCAACGAAATTGCATTAATGGTGGGATACCAGAACCCGCTCTATTTTTCCACTGCCTTTCACGCAGAAACAGGACTTTCTCCACGTGATTTCAGGAATATTAAAAAAGACAAATCGCTAGGGTCGAATGATTAATGATTAATAATTATTATTTATATTCTCCCAAATAGTCTTTATTAACCTCAAACAATTCTTCGCACATCTGCCTAATCTCTTCGAGGCTTAAAACTGCCGAGCACAAAGGGTCTAACGAAACCGCCTGAATCACCTTTTCCTTTGACTTTTCAGCATAAGCTTCTACAACCAAATTTTCAATGCCTGCAACATAAGAAACATAAATTGAAGGAACTTCAGGCATTCTGCCCTTAAACATACGTGTATATCCATTTTCATCAGCAATAACAGGAATTTCTACGCAGGCATCGTATGGCAGATTCTCAACACTACCGTTATTTAAAACATTAGCATTAAATGGAAACGGAGTGTGATCGCCTATACGTGCATTAATAATATTCGCTGCATACTCATGGCTGCGTTCTTTTGAAAACGGGGTTGCCATCCAACCCTTAATTTCATTATCAAAACGATTGGGATTTTGTCTTTGTTTCAATGAAAATGCGTATTCGCCGGGATTCCATGATGTGCCGGTACAGAACTTTCTAATAAGATCAGGCCTTTTTCTGAACCACGGAGTATATTCTGAATTATGACCGGATGACTCGGTAACATAATATCCAAACGCTTTAAACATCTCGTTTCTAACCTTTTCTTTTTCATAAAATTCAGGCAGTTCTATTTTTTCACGGATAATGGGATAAATATCTTCGCCATTTGATGTGATTTCCTTAAAGAACGCAAGATGATTAATTCCTACGCAAGTATATTCAACTGTTGAATAATCCTTATCCGCCCATTCAGCCAACATTCTCGATGTGCCCTGCACGCTATGGCAAAGACCTGTAACATCAACCTTAGAATATGTTTGCATGGCTTTGCAGAGCATACTCATTGGGTTAGTATAATTTAGAAACACCGCTTTCGGACAGTACTTTTCTATATCTTTACAAATATCAAGCATAAGCGGTATATTTCTAAGTGCTCTAAATATTCCCGAAACGCTTCTTGTATCACCTATGTTGATATCAACACCATATTTTTTAGGAATCTCAATTTCGTGTTTCCAAATATCGACATCTCCGTTAAATACTGTGCATAAAACGGCATCTGCACCGCTTAAAGCCTCTATTCGATCATCAGTAGAGGTTATATTAAAGTCCACACCAAACTCTTTTTTTATTCTTTCTACACACTTTGTTATCTCTTGCAAATGATGTTTGTTAATATCCATAAGACATATATTAGCGTCATTAAATGCAGGATATGTAGCCAGGTCCTTAACTACAGCAGTTGTAAACTGAAAGCTACCGGCTCCAATAAATGCAATTTTTTTCATAGTTATTCCTCCAAAAGTAAACTAATATCCGCTATCAGTTTAAAACAAAATACGCAGATACACAATATAAAATACTTGCTATTATGCTCCAAATTTAAGATATTTTGCTATTTTTTATAAAAATTCACAAATTTTTATAGACTCAGTTAAGAGAAAATTGTATTATAATTATAATATTTTTTCGAATATTTAATTATATATTTAGGAAGTGTTTTTTTGGTATTTTATGATGGTAAATGGGATAAAAAACTCCCATCCACTACACACACCGTATTACCTGTCTCTGTTGGAAAATGTGAATATTTTGATATGCCAACTATACGCAAAAACGGAAGAAAAGATTGGTCCCTGTTTTATTGCGAAGAGGGTATCTTAAAATTTAATGATACTGAAATTCATGCCGGACAGGTTTGGTTGTATCCACCCGATGTTCCACAAAAATATTTTTCTCTGAATTCTAATAACACAATTTATCATTACCTGCATTTCACAGGTAGTGATATATCGCAAGTAATAGACTCCTTAAAAATATCGGTTTTAACACCTTTAGATGCTCCTATGGAATATTTTTCAGAAATTTTCAAAAAAATAGAAAAGAATTCTGTCGCTGATGATGCGTTATCACAGATTATAACGGAATATTATATCCTTAGATTATTATCTTTACTTTCAAAAATTGCTCCTCATTTCAATAAAAAAAGCCTGATGATGCGTGCCACAGAGGAAATGAGCCATAATTATCCCCGCCCTTACGACGCTACAAAATATGCCAAAATGTTTTCTATGAGTGTTGGGCGTTTTAATCATCTTTTTAAAGAAGTAATAGGTATATCTCCTCAAAAATATTATACAAATCTTCGAATGGAAAATGCTTGTCTGCTAATTGAATGTACGGACTTAACCATAAAAGAAATAGGTCAAAAGGTCGGATACGAAAATCACATATATTTCAGTCAAGCTTTTAAAAAACATACCGGTCGTTCTCCCATTGAATACAGAAAGTGCCATAAATAAAAATACAAGTAGCGGTTATATGCCGTAAAAAACCAAATCACTATAATCGAAAATTGTAATGGTAAACGAAATGAATTTACACAAGCAAAATATAATAATATGATGCTATTGGTTATGAAGTTTACGAAGACTTTATATACGAAAATGATAAAGTCATTAAACATATTAACAGAATAAAAGAAGAACAATACCGTTGACTATAAAAATGAAATAGCCGTAAACCTTCAATTTCAAAGGGTTTACGGCTATTTCATTAAGTTCGGTCTCTCTCAGACTTAAAAAAGAAGTTACAGAAAACTGTAACTTCGCAGCTTATGTACTACGAAGTTCGTTTTGCATTATATAAGTTATTTTAATTTTCTATACCTAGGTGATTTGTCAATAGATGACGGTTTCAAATCCGGTTTATGAAACTTTTGCAATTGACTTTTTAAGGGCAACCAAATCCAAAATATCAATATAGGTATCGATATTAACATCGGGGTACTTTGCCGTTACTTCTTCATCATTATCCAAAAGGTGTCTTCTGAGCGAAGTCAAATCTTCAGAATTAATACTGTAGTCAGCATTGACATCACCCAAATCAGGTTTTGTCACATCTGCCTTGAATTGCTCCAAGTCACGATAGAAGCCGATGCTATCAAAATACACTACATTGCCCGATTTCATATCTTTATAGAAGTTGAAATAGTAATATTTCAAAATACTGCTGTCCCACAAACCGTATTTTACAAATTTTTCTTTAGGCAAAACCAACCAGCCTTCAAAATTGGCTGGAATAACAGGTTCTTTTCCGCTCTTTGTGGTAATAACACCTTTAGACGATATCAAATAATACGTTCCAGATATTTGGTCAAGGTTTTTAACGCTGTTTTGCTGAGCAATATGCATCGTAATAGAATTATCAGTATCTGTATTCTTTATCCACATAGCAAATCCGCCGTAGCCGTCTAAAGTTTTTAATACGCTATTACTTGCAACAACCTGAAATCCTGTCCAGCCTGTAAAATCCTTTAAAGCTGTTAACTTCATCGCATCATTTCCGTCAGGTTAAATGCCATCAACCAATCCATAGCTGAAGGCTCCGGAACTACTCCAATTACGTTTGTTAGCTGATACAACCGTAAAGTTTTCCATAGCTCTTGCATCTATCATAAGACGCTCATTGGTATAATAACCAAAGCTGTCAAAATAGAAGGTGCAACCCAGTTGATAAGCGGGATCCCAAGCCGCAATATTTATCAAATCAATTTGAGTGACAGTAAAAGAGCAAGATTCTTTTGGTACTACTATCCAGCCTTCAAAGCCTTTAGGAATTTCTATCTTTTTACTATCCACACCTATGGTTTGTTTGCTCGCAGCTGCACCGTCAGGCACTCTGTAATAAGTACCGCCTGCTACAAAGAGTTCTTTTCTGTTAATATATAAATCGGCAGCGTATTTCCCACGCCATGTCTTTACTGACAACAACCAGTATGCCAATAATTGACATTGGAATTCATGTAGGATTCAACAACCGCCAACATTTCGCAAGAACTTTCCGTATGTATGCAAATTGCAGTCCGCTTGAATTCAGAAAAGCAACCAGCCATAATTTTTTGAAAAATTATGAGGGAGATACCGCTTACCCGACCGAAAAAATCTCTAAAACGAATTACGATACCTGAGGCATACGAATTCATAAGCAACCCCCTTAACAAACTACTAATATAATTAAAAAAGACGGCTGAGAGAGACACTTCGTAAAGAAGTTGTCTCTCTCGGTTTTTATCTACACAAAACAAATGACACTTTGCACATTGAGTGTGAAAGTGTCATAGTGTGTTACATACTTTTAAAATCAACCTGTCTCAAAGACAAAAATAATAAGCGATATTGTGAGACGGGTCTCACAGTTATATTTTGCCTTACGGCAAAGTGATATTGAAACCTAACGGTTTCAGTTATATTATATTCGTCTTAAAACTCGCGGAGCGAATATAACTTGGGCGAAGCCCAAATATAACTGCGAAGCAATATAACTCGCCGTCAGGCGAATATAACTGAGGCACCTTCCTTACGGAGGGTGCCTCGATGCCGTCTTTTTTTGATGCGTTTGAAAAGAAATATATCATATTATTAATATATGATTGTATCCGCAGAGTTTTTGCGGTGCTGGCTGGGAGTCGTGCCAATATATTTTTTGAAGATTTTATTAAAGTTTGCCGAATTATTAAAACCGCACTGCAATGCAATATCAAGCATATTCATATCAGGATTAGAAATAAGTAGCTGAACAGCATATTCAAGGCGTTTTGAAATTATATACTCAGATGGCAAAATATTAAAAACCGATTTGAAAACAAAGGAAAAATGGTTGTCGCTCATAGAACATTGCTTTGCCAAATCAGAAAGGGAAATCTTTTCAGCAAAATGCTCATCAATAAAAAGGAGAACATTTTTCAAATTCTTAATATGGGATTTGTTCTGGGTTTCAACAGGCTGAAAATATTTATGATTTCTCAAAAGCTCAATCATTATGTTATTAACATGAGATTTTACTGCAAGCTTATATTCTATATCGCAGTTTATCAGCTCATTTTTGATAGAGAAAAGCTCATTTTTTAAGAACAAAGCATTTTCGCTTTCTATTCGGTTGCTGAACTCTTTTGAATGGGTAAAACAAAAATTATAATGTTCTTTTGAAATGCCTTCCCGATTTTTTCCTAATAAATAAATCGGTTTAAACTGCAAATTCAGTATTTGCAGACCTTCCGGATTAACCGAACTAATACAGTGATATTCGTTACTGGAAAAAACGAAAACATCGCCCTTTTTCATAGGATATGCCGCATTATCTGTCGAATAAACACCACCGCCTGATAAAACAGTAGCTATTTCAAAATTAGTATGCCTGTGATTATGTGTGGGCTGATGGTCTTCATTCACACAAACGCGCCACATTCTAAGAGGAGTATCAACGCTTTTCAGCGGGTAATTTTCTAATATCATAATTTTCTCCGTCGTTGAATTTTCTAAACAGTATCAATCAGTATTTAATCGTTTTGCAAATATTAGCAAGACTAAAAATCGTACTCAGTATTAAATTCAAGCACCCTGCCGCCTTTAATATTTTCAGAAAACAAAAGCGGGTTTTCGCTGTTTGAAGCAAACATATCATAATGATTAGGAATATTGATATTTGCACCGATTTTTTTAGCGGTAATCAGCGCCTCGTCAACATTCATATTTCCCAGTCTGCCGTTTATACAAATAAATGAGATATCCGGCTTATAATTTGCTATTTCAAACAGCTTTTCATTATAAAGAGTATCACCGCTGAAATATAAGGTCTTATTTTCAGCTTTAATAATTAAACCGAAAGCCTCAACCGTATGGTCAGCAAAAACGGCGGTTATCTCAAAATCGCCTATACTTTTATTTTCCCCGACACTCAGCGTCTCAACATTGGTTTTACCCAATCTTTTAAGTTCTTCTTTTCCCTCAGCAGTAGTAATAAAAAGCTGATTATCGCAAATTTCAGTCACAGTATCAGGGTCTAAATGGTCAAGATGATTATGGGTACAGATAACAGCATCGCAATTTATATCCTTTGCCTTTATCGGTATAGGCAAGGTCCTCGGCCTGCCTGCTACACGGTTAACGCTGTCGGAAAGATAAGGGTCTATTATAATTTCGCTGTTTTCAGTTTTTAAAAGATATCCGCTCTGCCCTAAAAATCTCAGCTTCATTGTACGCTCTTTCCCCCGTCAACAAAGATATTTTGCCCTGTGATATATCTTCCCTCATCAGAACAAAGCAATGATACTATTCCCGCACAATCCTCAGGCTCACCGTAAAAGCCTACAGGTATACTATCGGTCACTTTTTTGGCATATTCGGGGTCAGATAATGCTTCAACATTTCTATCAGTATAAATAACCCCCGGAGCTACATTATTGACTGTAATTCCGTCCTTTGCAAGCTGTAAAGCAAGAGACTGCACCATATTTGTCTGCGCCGCCTTAGATGCTGAATAAACAAGCATATCGGGGTGAGGTTTTGCCTCTTGAACAGAGCCGATTGTTATAATTCTGCCCCATCCCTTTTTCTTCATATTATCGGCAACTGCCTGTATAAGTATCATACTTGATACAAAATTGCAATTGAGCTGTTCATAACAAGCCTCAGCCGATATTTCCTGCCAGGGAGTGCGGTATTGCAACGATGCATTAAGCACCAGCACATCAATATTCTTTATTTTTTCTGCTAAAGCCTTGGTTTGATTAAGGTCGCAAAGGTTTGCTGTCAAAATCTCGGCTGTCCCCCCGTTTTGTTCAATAATAGCCTTTGTTTCCTCTGCATTAGCACCGCTTTTTATACCGTGAATTATAATTTTATAGCCATCTTTGGCAAGTCTGATAGCAATAGCTCTGCCGATTCCTCTAGAAGAGCCTGTAACCAATGCTGTTTTCATAAATCCACCTCATTAAAGCGCAGTTTGAGTATCGTTTGGGTCACCGTTGCGGGCAAGGTCATATTCCTTGGACCAATCAAGCAACATATCGAGCATTTCTTCAGTCCAAGTGTTTCGACAAGCCGATTTTATCAAATTCAGCAAAATTAAATTTGCAGAAATTTAATTTTGCCAATATCCATTATAGTCTTATTTCAAAAATATTTCGACTGTTTTTCGAAAGCTTGATTTCTTTTGTGAAGGTTTTGCCGTCCTTCTCGATTTCAACATCGTATTTTCCGTAAAAGCCTTTGAATTTAAATTCGCCGTATTGATTAGTAGCAGTATCAATTTCGGTATGCCATTTATTTTCAAAAAGATTTTTAATAGTATAAAAAGCCGGCTTCGGTGTCATATCAAATCTTAAAAGACCGCCGTAATAATAGTTTTCGCCAACCGTCATATCACCCTGACTTTTCGCTATTTTCTCAGGGTCAGGATCCCAAAGATGGGCATATCCGTCTATCATATTCCAATAAATAATCTGCTCAACATTTGGGTGCGAGAACCATATTGAATAAAGGTTTTCGATTAATTCTGCCTGAATCTCCTCGTCCTCCGGCTCCCACGAATAAGCAGGCACAGTCACCTCAGTAATATGAATAGGCTTGCCAAAATTACTGTAAAGATCAAGATGCCAGAATATTTTTAATGGACTATATGTACCCCTTGTAGCTTTATATTCATCTTCTCTTTTATGATGTTGATGATACTGCATTCCAATTGCATCAATTCTTGCACCTTTTAAAATATTGGCTTCAATATAAGAATAATACTTATCGGTAGCACGACAACAATCGCCCCAGCAAAGACCTGTACGCTCATTTATAACAAGCTGATTATGGGGAAAATATTTTTCCGCTAATTTAAAGCACCATTCAACATAATCCTGTTGATTATAAAACTCGGTTTTGCCTTCGCCCCATTCCATCTCATTGGTGACCTCAATAGTTCTGATTCTATCGGCATATCTTTCGGAGATTTCCTTATAACGGCGCTCAAGCTCCTTTTTTGTTTCATAAGTATCTGCTTTATAAAGCCATTTCGGGAAAAATCCCTCATAAGCCAAAGCATGCTCTCTCGGCTCAATCCCGTTTTTCTCGCAAAATTCCATACACAAGTCTATCGGCGGACGTCTGTAAACCTTAACACTATCCTTATCATAGCGGGTTTTCCCTTTTTCTGGCTCGGTTGCGTCCCAATAAAAAGGCAATGTTGCCATATTGCCGAAATTCGCCATTATTTCTTTGTATTTCTTATTTTTCTCTTCGGTTTCAAGCTCATCTAACATAAACAGGTTTGAGCCATATTTAAAATCGTGAGATTTTTGCTTAAGTCTGATTTTTGTATCGGGTATGATTCTTCCGTTTTCATCCTTGACGGTAATAACAGCATATCCCTTTCTGTAAAGTTCGATACCTGCATTTACCCGCTCATCAATATATTCTCTGTGCTTGTCAAAAAGTTCTAAAACTTTTCTTCTCTCACTCATTTTTATCAGCTCCAAATTCTATCATTTGAAAATTCTTTGTTCCATTGGTCTGTTGGTTCAAAATATCCTGGAATATTTAGATTAATATGTGGTCTTAAAACTTCTTCGTTAAGGTCATCAAATCCGAGACCTGGTTTTTCAGGAACTTTTATAAATCCGTTTTCAAAAATAGGATTATTTATGCCTGTCACCATATCAGCCCACCAAGGAACATCTACAGAATGGAATTCAAGTGCTAAAACATTATGCATAGCAGCCGCAGTATGAACAGCAGCAAGGCAAGCAACCGGACTTTCTGCCATATGAACAGCAGTTGCAACACCGTATTCGTCAGATATGTCGGCGATTTTTTTAAGTTCCAAAGCGCCACCACAGGTCAAAATATCGGGGTGAATTACAGAAACACCGCCTGCTTTAATAAGAGTTTCAAAGCCCTCTTTAAGATAAATATCCTCTCCTGTGCAGACAGGTATGGTAGTAGAGTTTTTAAGGCGTACATACTGGTCGGTATACATCCAAGGCACCATATCCTCAATCCAAGCAAGATTGTAGGGTTCCATTCTGCGTGCAAAACGAATACAATCCTCAACACATATATGACCGAAATGGTCAATAGCCAAAGGCACTTCATACCCGATAACTTCTCTTACCTCTTTTACATAATTTTCAAGGAAATCGAGTCCTTTTTCAGTTAAGTGAATACCTGTATGAGGGTGTGCGGTTGTAACTATTGAATAGCTCTTTTGATGCTTTACCATATCTGCAGTAACCGAGCCGCCCTGAACATTAAGAATATGTGAAGCGTACTTCTTCATATCCTCAATAAATCCTAAAGGTGCGTTAAGTGTGCCCGGTTCACCAAGCAAAAGACCGATACCCAAATCCATTTTGAGGAATGTAAATCCCATATCCATTCTTTTCTTAAGTGCCAATCCCATATCGTGACCTGTATGCTTACCGTCTACATCGGTATCACAATATACACGAATTTCATCACGGAATTTACCGCCCAAAAGCTGATACAACGGAACTCCGTAAGCCTTACCTGCCAAATCCCAAAGAGCAATTTCAATACCGCTTACGCCGCCGCCCTGACGGGAAGGACCTCCAAACTGCTTTATTTTACGGAAGATTTTATCCACATTGCAAGGGTTTTCACCGAGTATTCTGCTTTTAAGCATAAGTGCATAAGTCTTGCTTGAAGCATCACGCACCTCACCATAACCGCTGATACCTTGATTAGTATCAATTCGCAAAATAGTACAGCGCTTTGGTGCGCCGTCAATATCAACGAAACGCATATCCGTGATTTTTAAATCTGTTGGACTTGAACAATAATTCACTATAACCCCTCGCTTTTCAGCATACAATTATTTTTTATTTATATTAACACATATTTGCATTCATTTCACTAACAATTCAATGCTTTTTGCAAACAATTCAACGATTGTTATAGTTTTATTATTTTACCGTCAATAATCTCGGACCCACAAAATTCCCAACACCGATTGTATAAATTCCCTTTCAAAAGGTACAATATTAAGGCTTAAAAATTGCAGACAGGTGGAGCATTATGTGCACAGCAGCGACCTATAAAACCAAAGACTTTTATTTTGGCAGAACCTTGGATTATGAATTTTCGTATAAAGAAGAAATTACCGTCACGCCCCGTAATTATATTTTTAATTTCGGACAAATCGGGGTTATGCAAAAGCACTATGCCATAATAGGTATGGCGTATATTGTAAATAATTATCCGCTTTATTATGACGCTATCAACGAAAAAGGGCTTTGTATGGCAGGTCTTAACTTTGTAGGAAATGCAGTTTATAACGATAAAATAGCCTCAAAGGATAATATAGCTCAGTATGAATTTATCCCTTGGATTTTAGGTCAATGCGATTGTGTGAAAACAGCAAGGTCTTTAATAGAAAAAATTAATATAACAAATACAGCTTTCAGTGATGACCTGCCTTTAGCCGAGCTACATTGGATAATCGCCGACCGCAACAGTGCAATAACGGTTGAGGCCGTAAAGGACGGGATTAAAATTTATGAAAATCAAATCGGTATACTCACTAATAATCCGCCCTTTGATATACAATTGCAAAGACTAAACGATTTTCAGTATCTTTCCGTCAAACCCCCGAAAAATAATTTTTCAAAATGCATCAACCTTGAACACTACAGCCGAGGCATGGGAGCAATCGGTCTTCCGGGTGATTTATCGTCAGCCTCAAGATTTGTGCGCGCGGCATTTGTTAAACTGAATTCTGTCTCGGGGGACAGCGAAGAAGAAAGTATCAGCCAATTTTTTCATATTCTAGGCTCTGTCGACCAGCAAAACGGCTGTTGCGATGTCGGAAACGGTAAATTCGAAAAAACAATATACACAAGTTGCTGTAATGCTGATAAAGGAATTTATTATTATACTACCTATAATAACCATCAAATAACCGCAGTTGATATGCGCAAAGAAAATTTAGACAGCTCTTTATTGACGCATTATCCCATTATTTTAAACGAGCAAATAAAAATGCAAAATTAAGCTATTGGAGTAAAATATGAAATCTATATGGAACGAGTTTTCAAACCGCCCTTCTTTTAAATCGCTAAGAGAGGATATTAAAACCGATGTGCTTATAATCGGTGGAGGTATTACAGGAATTTTATGCGCTTATGAGTTAGAAAAATCGGGCGTCGATTATGTTCTTGTTGAAGCCGATAAAATCTGCCAGGGCATAACTCAGGACACCACCGCCAAAATCACCCTTGGTCACAGACTTATATACAGCAAAATTTTATCCTCCTATGGAAAAGAAAAAACCGAGCTATATCTTAAGGCTCAGCTTCAGGCAATAGAAAAATATAAAAATATATGCAAGGAAATCGAATGCGATTTTAAAGAGTGCGACTCCTTTGTCTATTCATTAAACAACAGACAAAAAATTGAGGATGAAATTAATACCCTGAATAAGCTCGGCTTTAAAGCAGAGTTTGCAGATAAGCTTTCTCTTCCATTTTCGGTAGCAGGAGCAGTAAAAACATCTAATCAAGCAGAGTTTCATCCCTTAAAATTCGCCTTTTCTATTGCAAAGGACTTAAATATCTATGAAAATACAAAGGTAATAGAACTGACCCCTGAATATGCCCTTACAAATCACGCAAAAATCAAAGCAAAGAAAACAATAGTTGCCACACATTTTCCCTTTATAAACAAACACGGCGGGTATTTTCTTAAAATGTTTCAGGAGAGGTCTTATGTTATCGCTCTTGAAAACGCACCTGAAATTAACGGAATGTATGTAGATGAAGACAAAAAAGGGTTGTCCTTTAGGAATTATGGGAATCACTTACTGGTTGGTGGAGGTAGTCACCGCACAGGTAAAAAAGGCGGTGGCTGGCAGGAGCTGTCCGATTTTGCTGAGCAGTATTATCCAAATTCAAAAGAAATATCTCGCTGGGCAACACAAGACTGCATCACCCTTGATTCTATTCCGTATATCGGTCAATATTCGGCAGATACACCTAACTTCTATGTTGCTACAGGCTTCAATAAATGGGGTATGACCTCAGCAATGATATCCGCAACAATGCTTAGAGATACCATTCTTGGAAAAAACTCACCCTATAGTGAGGTTTTCTCTCCTCAGCGCAGTATCTTCCACCCTCAGCTCGCTATAAATATTACCGAAGCTATGATAAGTCTTTTGAACCCCAAAAAGCCAAGATGCCCGCATATGGGATGTGCGCTAAAATATAATCCGGCTGAACATTCCTGGGATTGCTCCTGCCATGGCTCAAGGTTTACAACCGATGGCAAGCTTATAAACAATCCTGCTACAGACGATAAAAAATTTTAATTTTAAGATTTCAAAATTCACTTTCAGAAAACATTTTCCGCCTATCAAAATTTACCTTGACAACTACCGAAATATTTAATATAATACTTAAGCGGCTAAAGGCTCATACCTTGCCGCTTAATTTAATATTTGGAGACGTATCGAAGTGGGGACGTTGCCGAGCGCTGCCGGTGGCAGATGAAGCGAAGGCTATGGAGTGGCCGCGGTCGAAATTTTTACACGGTAGTGTAAAAAATTTCGTACACCGCAACAGGACATAACGGGGCGCCCCGTTCGGTAAAAATTGAATATTGAGTTTAACTCTTAACAGAGTTTAACATATACGGAGACGTATCGAAGTGGTCATAACGGGGCTGACTCGAAATCAGTTAGGGAGCAATCCCCCGCGAGTTCGAATCTCGCCGTCTCCGCCAAAATTGGGAATCACACCTTGTGTGGTTCCTTTTCTTTTTGTAACGGCGAGATAAGAACGAGCAGAGTTCGTCGTAGCAGTACAAAATGCGCGATAGCATTTTGGAACTGTGAAGTCGGGAGCACGAAGGTTTTGCCGCATACCGCTCGGAGCGGTCGGCACAAACCAAGAGCGCACCGTACCTCGCCGTCTCCGCCAAAATTGGGAATCACACCTTGTGTGGTTCCTTATCTTTTTTGTGGTGGTGAGATAAGAACGAGCGCTCTCCCCCCCACTTTAGCAAAAACCGATTATCAGCTTATTGCCAATAATCGGTTTTTAATATTCTATAAAATCATTCTGCCTGAACAAATCCGATAACCGGATAATGGTCGGAAAGGTAAACTCCGTTTTCAGGCTTGTCCTCAAAAATATAGGATTCGTTAACATTAGCCGACATATCCGAGAAAATATAATCAATTTTCGGTTTTTCGGATAACCTGCCGTAATTATGAAATGTACCGCCGAGCATAGCTGTAAGGTCGATAATTTTGCGGTATTCACATCCTGTTAATGCCTGCATTTCAGGTGAATTAGGCAAAGCGTTCATATCACCTGTTAAAACAAACGGTAAATTCATTTTATCTATATACTGCAAAATCTGAATTACACCATACATTCGCGCAGCAGACCCCAGATGGTCAAGATGAGTATTTATAAAAAGAAAAGGTTTTTCAGCATCCTGATGCTTCAATACTACTGCTGTCGCAACTCGCGGCCACTGACTTTGATCTGCACCGTAACGGCTACCCGGAACTGAGGGCGCAGTTGAAAGCCAAAAGGTTTCTGCAAAAACAAGCTCGAAAGCCTTTGAATTAAATGCGACAACGGTTGATTCGCCGCTATAGTCAGCACTTCTGCCGCAACCGATAACAGTATAATCAGCAAGCGTTTCTTTAAGCCAGATACGACTCATATCAGCTGCTTCCTGAAAACCGATAATATCGGGGGCCTCACTTTTTATAAAATCCTCTATACCTTTAGTTCGCTCAGGAAAATAATTCACACCGTCACTCTTACATGGGTTCCTCAAGTTAAAGGTACATATCTTAAGCTTCGCTGACATAACTACACATCCCTATTCATTCAGATTTTTGATTTTTATTTTTTATCATAGACCACATTAAAATAATTATCTGCGCAGGGATTCCAATCATAAATATACGCCATAAATTAAATCCTAGCGGCAATACTGTAAGATAAAAAGCCGCCAGCGAAGTCCAGAGAAGCAAAGAAATTATTAAAAAGTTTCTATGCCTTTTAAACCAAATTGAATTAAATATAAGCCACATCACCATTGAAACAGGTACTGCATAAACAAATGCCAACCAATGCATACGCATATTTTCAATAATAATATCAGTAGTTATGAAAGCTAAGGTTGCTACCAACCAAACCGCCAAAACACAAATTGCAGTTATAATTCCTCTATTATGTAATTTAAGCTTCGAGGTGATTTTTGCCTCAGGCAATTTTTTATGCTCTTCTTCTACAAGATAATCAAGGCTGACAGAAAAAAGGTCGGCAATTTCTTTCAGTACAGCAATATCGGGGGTCGCCTCGCCTCTTTCCCATTTAGAAACGGCTTTATCCGAATAGTTGAGCTTTTCGGCAAGCTCTAATTGGGTCAATGACTCGCGTTTTCTAAGCTCGGATATATTTTTGGCTATTATAAATTTAAGTTCCTGCATAACATCACTTTAACCTTTATATTTATATGCCTATTGTATCACATAAGACCGTTATAGTCAAATTATAAAAATTTAAATTTTTTCGACAAATTGCTAAGATAACAGTAGTATATTTTAGAGATGTTGACATTTCAACATTTATGTGGTATACTATCAATACTTTGTTAAAAGGAGATAATCACGGTCTTATGGTTGATAGATTTGAACGCTTTTCGTTAGCAATTTCGGAAATTTCCCGCTATTGGCATAAGCTTGCCACTGAAGAAATGGAAAAATACGGACTTAAAGGGCCTCACGCAATATATCTTACAACTATGTACCGCTTTCCTGAAGGTATTACTGCCCCTCAGTTAGGGGAGCTTTGTTGCAAGGATAAATCCGATGTCTCGCGAATGATGTCGATAATGGAAAAAAAGGGACTTGTTAAAAAATACAGCGTAAATCAGAACCTCTATCGGGGCATACTAAAGCTTACAGAAGAGGGTATTTCAGCCGCTCAGCATGTTCAGGATCGGGCTCGGCTTGCAGTTCAAATCGGCGGTGAAGGTCTGGACGATGAGAAAAGGCAGATATTTTACGATAGCCTAGAACTTATTTGTAATAATTTAAAAGAGCTGAGTCGTGACGGAATTCCCCAAATTTAACGAGGAGAATAATTATGTCTGTTAAAATTATTGTCGATTCGACAGCGGATGTTACCGAATCGGTTAAAGACCGCGTCAGCACAGTTCCGCTAACAGTTAATTTCGGTGAAGAGGAATATATCGACGGTGTCACCATAGACCACAAAAGATTTTACGAAAAGCTTGTTGAAAGCGATGTTATGCCTAGCACAAGTCAGGCAACACCCGCCGCATTTACAAGTATTTTTGAAGAGGTCCTCAAAGATGGAGACAGCGCTGTTGTTATAACCCTTTCATCTAAGTTCTCGGGCACATATCAAAGCGCCATAATAGCCGCCGCAGATTATGAAAATATTTATGTTGTTGACAGCGGTACTGTTGCAATAGGCGCAGGAATCCTTACCGAATATGCATTAAACCTTGCGGACAAAGGTATGAGTGCAAGAGAAATTGCCGAAGTTCTCGAAAAGGAAAAGCAAAATATTTTAATTGTTGCTATGGTGGATACACTCGAATATTTAAAACGTGGCGGCAGAGTTTCAAAAACAGTTGCTTTTGCAGGAGGGCTGCTTAATATAAAGCCCGTACTTGCAGTTAAAGACGGTGAAATATTGATGCTCGGCAAGGCGCGCGGTTCAAAACAGGGAAATAATCTGCTTGCGACTGAAATTGAAAAAGCAGGCGGAGTAAATTTTAACCGCCCTATATTACTTGGATATACAGGCCTCAGCGATGCTCTGCTACAAAAATATATTGAGGACAGCAAGCATCTTTGGGAAAACGGCGCCGAGAAACTTGGTACAACTATAATCGGCAGCGTTATCGGAACGCACGCAGGTCCCGGAGCAATTGGAGTTGCTTTCTTTAAAAAATAGCAAATGATATTAAGCCTTGCCTATAGTATCGGCAAGGCTTTTTTGTTGACTCTACCTTTGGTAGAGTCTCTTTTTTTAACTCTACCAGGCCTTTTGACAAATTATAATTTTAAAAACTTACAGTAGGTTTTATATTATATCTAAAAATTATATAATATTCCGTAGTTAAACTTCTAAAAGGAGATTAAAAATGGACACTAAAATTAAAATTGTCGCCGACTCATCCTGCGATATGGATTTTATTGAAGGTGTTGCTTTTGAATCGGCACCCCTTAAAATAATTACAAATAATTGCGAATATGTTGATGATAAAAATCTTGACGCCGAAAAAATGGTCAACGAGCTCTCCTCCTACAAGGGGCGCTCATCAACCTCTTGCCCTAATACAGGAGATTGGCTTGCGGCCTTTGGAGATGCTGAAATTATATTCTGTGTCACGATAACCGCAACCCTTTCAGGAAGCTATAACGCCGCCTGTATGGCAAAAGAAGCCTACGAAGAGGAACATCCCGACAGAAAGGTTTTTGTAATTAACTCTTTGACCGCAGGACCGGAAATAGGTCTTATTATAGAAAAGCTTAAGGAACTTATCCTCAAAGGAAAAAGCTTCGAGGAAATTTGCACCGAAATTACCGAGTATAACAAAGCTACAGGGCTATTATTTATGCTTGAATCTATGAAAAATCTTGCAAACAACGGAAGGGTCAGTCCCTTGGTTGCTAAAATGGCAGGAATACTCGGTATAAGAGTTGTTGGAAAGGCAAGTGATAAGGGTGACCTTGAGCCGCTTAACAAATGCCGCGGCGAGAAAAAAGCGCTTGAAACTATTTTGCAGCATTTAATTGATTCAGGGCTTAAAAATGGCAAGGTTCGTATCGCACACTGCCTTAATCCCAATGCCGCAAATCAGCTCAAAGCATTAATTTTATCAGCATTGCCCGAAACTGATATCGAAATACATAACTGCAAAGGACTTTGTAGCTTTTATGCAGAAAAGGGCGGAATGCTGATAGGTTTCGAAAAATTTTAAGCTAACAAAAATGCGGATGCAAAAGCATCCGCATT
>JAZQIP010000054.1:0-42357 GCA_045541175.1 Acutalibacteraceae bacterium | reverse complement strand
AAATGAGCCTCAGTTTTAGCGCAAAGATAATGATAAATAGGTAAGTGCAGTTCCTGAATTTTAAAGGTTTCGGTTTCGGGGGCACAGATGCAAATATCGGCAGTATCTTTAAGCTTTCCGCCGTTTTTTCCTGTAAGCCCTATAACCTTAACACCAAGTCCTTTTGCAACCTTAACAGCACCGAAAACATTTTTTGAGTTGCCCGAGGTGCTTATACCGATAAGAATATCATTTTCTCTGCCGAGCGACATTAACGGCTGTGCATATATAAGCTCGGGGTCAACATCGTTGCAAAAAGCAGAGTTTAAAGCTGTGATAGAGGGGAGAGAGATTGCAGGTAAAGCTTCCTGAAGCTTTGAAAGAGTTTCATCATCAAGGAGAGGACAATTTTCTTTCATCCTTGCTTTTTTCTCATCATTCATTGGTCTGAGCTTTAAAAAGCCCTTCATCAATTCACCGACAATATGGTCAGCATCGGCACAGCTTCCGCCGTTACCGCAAATAAGTACTTTTCCGCCTTTTTCATAGCATTCAATAATTGCATTAGCTGCGGCTTCGATTTCGTTTTCACAATCTTTAAGGATAGGGTATCTTTCTAATAATTCTTTTAACATTTTTGTTCACCTCATAATAAAGCTGTTGATATTGCGGCATAATCGCCTATATTTTCGCCTAAAGCGGCGGGAAGAACTTTGCAAAAATCGGCCGAAAGACCGAGTGCTTCTTTTTTAATTGATTTTTCGGTAGCATCCCAAAGAAGATTCCTCGAGCGCGCGAATACACTGCCAATAACTATCGCCTCGGGATTCAGAATATCAATGATTATTGATAAACCTTTGCCTAAATATTCACCGCAAGTACGGTAAACCTCAATGGCAGTTTTATCACCAGAATTTGCTGCATCGGCAATAGTCTTTGCGGTTACATCTTTTTCGGTCATACCGGGTTTAAAATACATAGGATAGTTTCCGCTTTGAACCTGTTCAAGTGCCATAGTGTAACCAAGCTGTGCAATTCCGTTTCCGCTGCAGAATCCCTCAAAAGAGCCTGCTTTTGCAAAACCAACAGGTCCGAATTTATCAAGTCTTATATGACCGACTTCTCCTGCATTATCATTGGTGCCTGTATAAAGCCTGCCGTCGAGGATAAGACCAGCACCGAGTCCCGTTCCAAAGGTTAAGAAAACCATATTATTAGTGCCTTTTCCAGCGCCAAATTTCCATTCCGCAACAGCGCAGGCGTTTGCATCGTTTTGAAGATTAACAGTAACCCCATAATGAGATTTAATATATTTAACTATCTCAACATTATCCCAACCCGGAAGATTCGGAGGACCTAAAATAATACCTTTTTTTGAATCCAGAGGACCTCCGCAAGAAATACCAATCGCATAAGGCTTTTTATCTAGTATACCGTCTGCCAAAGCAATAAGCCTGTCCAACATTTCGTTTGGCTTAATACTAAGGTCGGTAGCTATTTTTTCTTTTTTAAGGAGGGTAATATCACCGTTATCGTACTCTGCTGTAATAACAGCGCATTTAGTACCACCGATATCAAAACCTAAAATCAGCATAGAATACCCCTTTCATATATTTAATTAATTATATCAGTTTATATCTTATCGGTCAAGCGAATAAAGAAAAAAGTAGTAAAAAACATTTTTATAATTGATATTGCCAAATTATTTAAAATATGATATTATAAATTGAATTATTGTTTGAATTTTTTTTTAAAAAGGGGGGCAGAGAATGGGACTTAAAAAGTGGCATATTGCAGATTATGACAAAGAGCTTGCAAAAGAGTTGGCAATGGAGTGCGATGTTGACCCTATTGTAGCGCTTATTGCTTCTGCAAGAGGCTATGCCGACCCCTATGAGCTAGAGCAGTTTTTATCGGATGAGGCGGTATTCTCTGACCCAAGAGAATGTGCTGATATAGAAATAGCAGCTGATATCGTAAATGATGCTATCGAAAAGGGTGAAAAAATTGCTATATTCGGCGATTATGACTGCGACGGTGTTACCGCTACCGCTTTGCTTTGCAATTTTTTAAGAGCGGAGGGTGCGGATTGTATTTATTATATCCCTGACCGTTTTACCGAGGGCTACGGTATGAACTGCGATGCTGTTAAAAAGCTCGCAGAAGAGGGCGTAAAGCTCATAATTACTGTTGACAATGGTATTGTCTGCTTTGAGGAAATTGCCCTTGCAAAAAAACTGGGTATGAGGGTTGTTGTTACAGACCACCATTTGCCACAGGATACCTTACCCGAGGCTGATGCAGTTGTAGACCCTCATAGAAATGACTGTCATTCGACATTTAAATCGGTTTGCGGAGCGCAGGTTGTATTTCGACTCATCTGTGTTATGGAAGGCAGAGAGCCTGAAGAATTATTGCCGTATTTTGCGGATATTCTCGCTGTTGCAGTTATAGCAGATATTATGCCGCTAACCTTGGAAAACAGATGTATTGTCAAAATGGGTGTTGAAAAGCTGAAAAATGCACCTTTAACCGGCCTCTCGGCGCTTTTAAATGTTGCAGGAGTGGAGCAAAATACTGTCAATGCGACAAAAATTGCTTTCGCTTTATCTCCGCGCATTAATGCGGCGGGCAGAATGGGTAGTGCCGCAAGAGCAGTTGAGCTGCTTTGTACTGATAATATGCTTACAGCGCTTGGTATTGCCAATGAAATAGATGCAGATAATGCAAAGCGTCAGCAAATAGAAAAGCAAATATTTGCAGAGGCGGTTGAAATAATAGAAAAAAACAGCCTGATGTACGACCGTGTGATTGTAGTTAGTGGAAATGATTGGCATCACGGTGTTGTCGGTATTGTTGCATCAAGGATTTGCGAAAGATACGGTGCACCTGCTATTTTGGTTTCATCAGATGGCGAAACTGCGTGTGGCTCTGGAAGAAGTATTGAGGGCTTTTCGCTTTATAATGCGATTGATTCCTGTAGAGATTTGATGATTAAATTCGGCGGTCATGAGCAAGCCGCGGGTGTAACACTCAAATCTGATGATGTTGAAGAATTCAGAAGAAGAATTAACGAATATGCAAGAAAGCAAGATTATATACCACCTGTACTTGAGCTTGATTGCAAGCTAAACCCATCGGCGCTTTCTTTAGATTTAGCTTTTGCTATTCAGCAGTTAGAACCCTTTGGAAGTGCTAACTGCGTTCCTGTATTCGGTGTTTATGAAGCGGTTTTGCAGCGAATATCAGCAATTGGTTCCGGAAAGCATTTAAAGCTATTGTTTTCTAAGGGTAACAATTCCTTTCAATGCCTCTTATTTGGTGTGTCACCTGATAATTTTTGCTTTGAGATAGGTGATACTTTAGACCTTGCTGTTACCGTTGAGCCAAATTGCTATAAGGGCGAGTATTCTGTTTCGGTGCAAATAAAGGCTATTCGAATGTCTCATACTAATGATGATATATTGTTTAAGGAAATCGAAGCTTTTAATGATTTTTCTATGGGTGCCGACGCAAATATTAGTCTTTTACTGCCGTCTAGAGAGCAGGTAGGGGAAATCTTCAAATTCTTATCTGAAAAACCTGTTATGCAAGACCGATTAAAATATTTATTTATGAATAAAATCGGATATGGTAAGACTTGTATCGCAATAAGAACTTTGCAGGAATTAGGACTTGTAGAAATTAATAAAAATTCATTTATCAGCGCAGTAAAAGGCGCTGCAAAAACTAATCTTTTAAATTCTCAGACATATAAATTATTAAGCGAAAGGGGTGCTGACGTTGACAGATAAGCAAAGACAGGATTTTAATGAATTAAAGCAAAACATGCAAAACTTTGGTGCGGTTTATGATTACGATTTGGTAGAAAAGGCTTTTGAGCTGTGTGTTACTGCACACGAGGGTCAAAAACGCCGCACTAACGAGGACTATTATATTCACCCCTTTAATGTTGCTAAAATAATTGTATCATTAGGACTTGATACTCAGTCAATAGCTGCCTCCTTGCTTCATGATGTTGTCGAAGATACTCATTATACTCTTGAAGAAATCAAGGCAATGTTTGGTGCTGAGGTGGCGCTTTTGGTAGACGGTGTTACCAAAATAGGAAGACTGAATTTTTCAACTAAGGAGCAGCAACAGGCAGAGAGTCTTAGAAAAATGCTTATAGCAATGGGTCAGGATATTAGGGTAATTATTATTAAACTCGCTGACCGTCTTCATAATATGCGAACCCTCGATGCTATGCCCGAGCAAAAGCAAAGGGATGTTTCGGTTGAAACCTTGGAAATTTATGCCCCAATCGCTCACCGTTTGGGTATTAGACCTGTGAAAGAAGAGCTCGAAGACCTTGCTATAAAGCATCTTGACAGCGTTGCTTATAGCGAAATCGAGCAACAGCTTTCTTTGCAGAAAAACCATAGAGAGCAGATTTTAGAGGAAATAAAGAATCACATTGCCGAAAGACTTGCTGAAGAAATGCCGGGCATTAAGCTTGCATTTCAGGGCAGAGTAAAATCGATTCACGGCATTTACCGTAAAATGTATGTTCAGGGTAAAAACTTTGATGAAATATATGATGTATATGCTATTAGAATTATAGCTGATACAGTTGCAGAATGTTATAATATCCTTGGAATAATGCATGATATGTTCAGGCCTATTCCAAATAGATTTAAGGATTATATTTCCACTCCTAAGCCTAATATGTATCAGTCTTTGCATACAACCGTTATTAGCCGTGCGGGAATACCTTTTGAAATTCAGATTCGAACCTTCGAAATGCACCATACCGCTGAGTTTGGTATTGCGGCGCATTGGAAATACAAAGAGGGTATAACCGATAACGATAAAAAGATGGAAGACCGTCTTGCCTGGATAAGGCAGATTCTCGAAAATCAGGAAACTGCCGCCGATGCTACAGATATTGTTCAGAATATTAAGGTAGATTTATCTCAGGAGGATGTTTTTGCTGTAACTCCTAAGGGTGATGTTATCAATCTGCCTGTTGGGGCTACGGTTGTAGACTTTGCTTTTGCTATTCACTCGGCTGTAGGTATCAGAATGGTAGGCGCTAAGGTTGACGGTAAAATTGTTCCTATAAACCATGAGGTTAAAACAGGTGAGGTTATCGAGATTTTGACAACTAATCAGGCAGGCCACGGTCCTAGCCGAGATTGGCTTAACATTGCTGTAACCTCTCAGGCAAAGGCTAAAATCCGTTCCTGGTTTAAAAAGGAAAAGCGAGCAGAAAATATTATTGCAGGAAAAGCCGATTTTGAGCGCGAACTCAGGCGTAGCGGAATTGAAATACCCGAGGCTAGTTATGATGAGTTCATAGAAGAGCTTGCCCGTAAAACCAAGTTTGCAAATAGTGAGGAATTTTATGCCGCAATCGGCTATGGTGGTCTTTTGCTTTCTAAAATCATTCCTAGAATTAAGGATGATGTCACCCGCAAGAATGCCGCTGCAAAACCACCTGAAATTGTGCCTATAAGTGAAAGCAAACGCGCAAAATCAAGCGATGGAGTTATCGTTGAGGGCATTGATAACTGCCTTATCAAGCTTTCAAAATGCTGTGCACCATTGCCCGGTGATGATATTATCGGCTTTATAACAAGAGGTCACGGTGTTTCTATTCACAAGCGCGATTGCAATAATGTACCTAAAGATATCTCTACAGCCGCTGAGCCTGACCGCTGGATATCTGCTTATTGGGATGGCTCCAAAAGCGAATCCTTTACTTCTACAATCCAGGCTATGTTTATCAATCGTGACGGTATAGTTATAGATGTTATGAATGCAATTAATAATATGCGTGTTCCGGTTCATAGCATAAATGCCCGCGAAACAAAAGAGGGGAATTGCACTGTTGTGGTCTCTGTTAGCGCAGAAAGCGTTGAGCATCTTCGCAGTATAATTGCAAGAATTGAGAAAATTCAGGGTGTATATAATGTTGAAAGGATAAATCAGTAAAATGAAAGCTGTAATTCAAAGAGTTGCCTCAGCTGATGTTAAGGTCGACGGTAAATGTGTTGGCGAGTGCTCAAAGGGACTTATGATTCTTTTTGGCGCCGCTGAGGGCGATAGCGAGGCTGAGGTCGAGTTGCTTGCAAAAAAGACCGCAAACCTAAGGATTTTTTGCGACCAAGACGATAAAATGAATCTTTCTGTTTTGGATATTGGCGGTGAAATTCTAGCAATTTCGCAGTTTACCCTTTGCGCCGATGTGAAAAAAGGAAACCGTCCGTCCTTTATTAATGCAATGGAGCCTGTTGAAGCTGAAAGACTTTATAAGCTCTTCTGTGAAAAGCTGAGGGAAATAGGTGTAAAAAAGGTTGACGAGGGTATTTTCGGTGCGGATATGCAGGTAAGCCTTATAAACGACGGCCCTGTTACAATAATTTACGATACAGACATTTGGAGAAAAAATGGAAATTAAAACTTTAGTACTCGGGCATATACATACTAATTGCTATCTTGTTTCTACTGATAAAGCTGCAATAGTTATTGACCCTGCCTTTATATCGAAACAAATAGAGGATTTCTTAACTGAGAATAGTGATAAAGAGCGGTTAATTCTTTTAACTCACGCTCATTTTGACCATATCGGTGCCGCACCGTCGCTAAGAGTAAATACAGGCGTTAAAATAGGTATAGGAGAGCTCGATAATACTGACCTTGCTGACCCTAGCGCTAATTTGTCTGACCGTTTTCATGCTCATATACCGCCTTTTTCTGCAGATATGACCTTTTGCGACGGCGATAAAATCAAAGTTGGAGACCTTGAAATTGAGGTTTGGCACACCCCTGGGCATACAGTAGGCTCAGTTGTTTATCTTATAGACGGAGTCCTATTTTCAGGCGATACTCTGTTTTTCGAATCTATAGGCAGAACCGATTTTCCAAAGGGTAATTATAGTGATATGATGAAATCCCTGGAAAAACTTTTGATGCTTGATGATGATACACTTGTCTTATCAGGTCACGGACCTGAAACTACTATCGGTCACGAGCGCGACTACAATCCATTTATCTAAGGAAATATTATGAAACTATGTTTGATTAACCATTTTTATAAATATGAACTTGAAAAGCTAATAAGAATATTTCTTCCTTTTGAAAAAATCGAGTTCTTTGATTGCTTGCAGACAGGGGAAAGCGTTGCTTTAACAGAGCTTATCGACAATACCGCAAAAGCAATTTTATATTATAATGGTAAAAAATATTCATATAATGAAACTTTGAATAATAATGCAAAAGATATTAAAAAGGAAGAAGAATTAAAGCTCGCAACTGCACTTTTTAAGTGCTTTACTGAGGCTACAGGCTATTTTCCGCAATGGGGAATACTGACAGGTGTTCGTCCTGCAAAGCTTTTCTCGAGGCTTTCTAAGGCAGACGGCGAAACGGCAACAGAGGAGTATTTTAAAAATTCGCTCTTTGTAAGCGATAAAAAGGTATCACTTTGCAAATCTGCAATAAAAGGCGAAGCCGAAATCACCTCTCTTTCAAAACCCGATTCGTACAGTCTTTATATATCTATCCCTTTTTGCCCATCAAGATGCTCGTATTGTTCTTTTGTTTCTCATTCGGTAGAACAGGCAAAAAAGCTGATTCCTGATTATGTTGATTTTCTTTGCAAGGAGCTTAAAATTACAGCAAAGATTGCAAAAGAAAATAATTTAAGACTTGAAACGGTATATATCGGAGGGGGTACTCCTACCGCAATTACCGCTGAACAGTTGGATAAGATTATGAAAACTGTTTATTCAAGCTTTGATCTTACAAATTTGAGGGAATATACTGTCGAGGCAGGAAGACCTGATACTATAACCGAAGAAAAGCTTATGGTAATAAAACAGAACGGAGCTACGAGAATTAGTATAAATCCTCAGACTATGAACGACAGCGTGCTTAAAGCTATCGGCAGAAATCATACCGCATTTCAGGTTAAAACTGCCTTTGATATGGCAAGAAAATGCGGGCACAATAATATAAATATGGACCTTATTGCAGGTCTTCCTACAGACACTTTCAAGAGCTTTAAGGCTACAATCGAAGAAATTTTAGCACTAAAGCCCGAAAGTGTAACGGTTCATTCTCTTTCTTTTAAAAGGGCATCTAATCTAACCGCTGATGGCAATACCACAGAAAAAAATGCAGGGCTTGTTGCAAGTGAGATGGTTGATTTTGCACTAAGCAGGCTAAAAGAGGAAAAGATTGAGCCGTACTATATGTATAGGCAGAGCAAAACCGTCGGGAATCTGGAAAATGTCGGCTATGCAAAAAAAGGCTATGAATGTCTTTATAATGTTTATATAATGGACGAAACGCATAGTATTCTTGCTTGCGGTGCTTCTGCTGTGACAAAGCTTCGCGAACCTTGCGGAGACTATATCGAGAGGATTTTTAACTTTAAATATCCTTATGAATATATTAGTCGTTTTGACGAAATTATTGAGAGAAAATCGGGAATAACTGATTTTTATAAAAATAAAATTTAAATTTTTGGAGGCAAAGAATATGGATTTTTTTGACAATGCAGTAAATAAGGCAAAAGAGGCAATTGATATTGCCTGCAAAAAGACCGAAGAGGTAGTGACCGTTCAAAGGCAAAGATTTGATATTGCAACGGTTGAAAACAAGCTGAATAAGGATTTCGAAAAGCTTGGTAAGCTTTATTTTGATTCACTTAAAGACTCTGAGCCTGAAAATGAAGATATGAAAGCTTTGGTTAACAAGATCAAAGAAAAATATAATAAAATCAAAGAATTAAAAGATGAGATTAATACCACTAAAAATAAGCGCGTTTGCCCAAACTGTGCGGCAAGTATAGAAAAGGATTCTGTATTCTGTAGCTCTTGCGGTACAAAACTCAAAATAGACGGTGAATAATCAATGGCAGATTTTAAAATAGGAATTGTTATCGCTGATAATGATGAATATAAACCTTTGGCAGAGTATATTGAAAAAGGTGAATTTGAAAAATATAATTTTTTAGGCAGATTGGCTCATAAGTTCAAAATTGGAAACGCTGATGTAGTATCAATTCTTTGCGGTATTGGTAAGGTTAATGCGACAGCCGCCGCTATGCACCTTGTGGATATAGGCTGTAATATCATTTTGAATTTCGGCCTATCGGGCGGTATATCAGGTATTGGCAAGGGCGAGCTTTGTATTTGCAACCGTTTTTTAGAGCACGATTTTGACCTTACAGGTATCGGCTACAAGCCTTGCGAGAAACCATCGCAAAAGTATATTTATAATGCTGACGAAAAGCTTATGGATTTAATGCAAGAACTTTTACCCGAGGCAAAACGCGGTACTGCGGTTTCGGGAGACTGCTTTGTTTGCGACGAAAACTTAAGAATTGCTTTAAAAGAAAATTTTGATGCAATGTCCTGCGATATGGAAACAGCGGCTATAGCTTATGTGTGCGATTTCGCTAATATACCTTTTCTATCGCTTCGACGTATTTCTGATGATGCGGGAAACGATGCAGGGGATAGCTACAGACAGATGAACGACCTTGCAGAAGCAGTACTTTCCGACCTGATTATTGAATTCATAAAGGCATTAAACAATAAAAATGCAGAAGTTTAAAATTTCTAAAAAGCAAAACTTGGAACAGGGTGCACTAATTTTACTTCTTTCAACAGTACTTACTAAAATAATCGGCGCTTTGTTTAAAATTCCGCTTTCTTCCAATTTTTGTCTTGGTGATTTGGGTTTTGGCTACTTTTCTGCTGCTTATGATTTGTTTACCCCTGTCTATATGTTGGCTATTTCAGGATTTCCTGTTGCTGTTTCGCGTTTGGTAGCTGAATATACCGCAAAGGATATGTATGATTCTGCGGATAATATTTTTAAATCCTTAAGAAAAGTTCTTATAATTCTAGGCATTATCGGCACATTGATTTTGACAGCCGCGGTTATTCCTTTTTCATTATTTTCTGATAACGGCAAAGGCACTTCGATTTGCTACTTTGCAATAATTCCCGCATTTTTGTTTTGCTGCATTGTTTCGGCTTACAGAGGCTATTACGAGGGTATTCTTAATATGGTGCCTGCAGCAGTTTCGAATATAATCGAAGCATTAGGAAAATTAGTATTAGGTTTTACTTTTGCTTTATTTGCTGTCAAGATAACAGGAGATTTGGCAATATCAGCGGCTTTTGCATTGTTTGGAATTACTCTCGGCACTTTAATTTCTGCTTTTTATCTTCATTTAAAATTTAAAAGCGATTTAAAGGAAAGTTCTTTAAAGTCAAATAACATTGATAAGCTTAATTTAAGTGATGTATCTATTGCAAAGACACTTTTGTTTACAGCAGTACCAATTGTTATTTCTTCTTTATCAGGCAGTCTTGTAACCTTGATAGATACTTTAACCGTTCGTTTTCAGCTTATGAGAATTGTCGAGCAAAACGCTGCGGCTTTAGCTTTAATTTATGCCGATGCGGTAAATGAATATAATTCTTTTTCAAAAGAGGTTTTAACCGCTAACCTGCTTCCAACCTTTCTTTACGGAATAAGAAGTAAAGCTTTTACTATTTATAATCTAATACCTACCTTAACAACTGCACTCGGTGTCAGCGCTGTTCCTGTTTTGACTGAGGCTTTTGCTAGAGGAGACAGGAGAAAAGTAAAAGACAGTACGAAATCTTTACTTAAAATGATATCGCTGATTGTTTTTCCTGCCGCTTTCGGTATGCTTTTTATTCCCGATAGAATAATGGCTTTGCTTTACGGTCAAAGCTCTTCTGCTAATTTGGGAGGAAGAATGCTATGGGTTTTAGCAATAACAGCTATTTTTTCAGGCTTTTCAGTCCCGCTTTGCAGTATGCTACAAGCTCTATCGCTAGAAAAAAATGTTTTTTTAAATGTTGGCATAGGTATTTTTGTTAAGCTTATTGGAAATTGGGTTTTATGCCCAATTTTAAACATCAATATTATGGGAAGCGTTTATTCTACCTTGTTTTGCTATATATTGATTTTTATTCTAAATTTCATTTCATTAATAAAAATTATAGGTTACGATTTTAAAATTTTATCGGTGCTGTTAAAACCGTTTTTTGCCGCTTTGACTTGCGGAATGTCGGCGTTTTTAATATCAAAAATCGGGGAAAGTTCCTTTATAACCGCTTTGTCAATTGTAGTTGGCGGTATGGTTTATTTGGTGTTTTTATTGTTTTCCAAAGCGGTTTCTAAGGAAGAAATGATAAATTTTATCAAAAAATAGGCAAAAATCCCTGATTTTTGCTTAAAAAAATGAAAAATCTACTAAAATCTATTGCAATTTTTAAAAAAGTATGTTAAATTTAGATATAGGGTTTTATGTCCGCTTTTTCTTTGTTGGACATGCGTTACATAAAACCGAATTTAATCTTAATAAAATTTTTTGGAGGTTCTTAAAATGAACAAAACAGAATTAATCGCTGCTATTGCAGAAAAATCAGGTCTTTCTAAGAAGGACGCTGAAAAGGCACTCGCTGCTACTATCGATTCTATTGCTACTGAGCTTAAGGCTGGCGGCAAGATTCAGCTCGTAGGCTTTGGTACTTTCGCTGTAAGCGCTCGCGCTGCTAGAACAGGTATCAACCCCAGAACTGGCGAATCTATCCAGATTGCTGCTTCTAAGAATCCTGTATTCAAGGCTGGTAAGGCTCTTAAGGATGCTATCAACTAATATTAGTTAATGCGAAAGCCGTCCGTAAAAGGGCGGCTTGATTTTTAGGTGTATATGAGATTAGATAAATATTTAAAGGTTTCAAGAATTATAAAGCGCCGTACTGTTGCTAATGAGGCTTGCGATGCAGGCAGAGTGTTGGTAAACGGAAAGCCTGCCCGTGCATCTTATGATGTAAAGGTAGGGGACTGTATTGAAATTGCTTTTGGAATGAGAAATTTCAAAGCAGAGGTTTTAGCTGTACAGGAAACGGTTAAAAAAGATGATGCTGCCGCAATGTATAAGGTGGTAGAATAAAAAGAATATTATGTTGCTCCGTAAAATATATTTTAATAAGTATATTTTACGGAGTGTTTTAATTGGAAGAAAATTTAAGAGTTAATCAAAGTGTTATAATAGAAAACCGGAAAAAGTTTATTATAAGCGGCGTAAAAGATGTATCCGCATTTGACGACGAGACAGTAATGCTTGAAACAGCACTTGGCAAGCTTGTTGTAAAAGGAG
Source organism: Acutalibacteraceae bacterium (assembly GCA_045541175.1). Classification (GTDB taxonomy): domain Bacteria; phylum Bacillota; class Clostridia; order Oscillospirales; family Acutalibacteraceae; genus UBA737. Next base: position 30,182 of record JAZQIP010000054.1, on the reverse strand, counting down.
ACGGCCTTCATATTTTGAGCTTCAATAACGAAAGCGGCGATTTGGTTGGCGAAGGGAAAGTGCATGCCATGATTTATACAGCCGACCAAAAAAGCGGTGGCTTATTTTCAAAACTTTTCAGGTAGCTTATGTGGGAAATAGATATTAAGCTTCAACTTGTCAATTTATTGTATTCTGCTGTTCTAGGTGGCTTTTACTGTCTTTTATATGATGTATTCAGAGCTATCAGAATGACCGTTAAATGCTCTGATATTGCGGTTTTCATACAGGATATTTTATATTGGAGTATATTAGCACCTATAACCTTTTGCTATTTGATGATTGCGACAAACGGGCAGGTACGGGGCTATATAATTCTAGGTATTATCATTGGCTTTATTTTTGTTCGGTATACTGTTTCTTTTATACTTATAAAAATTTATTCTTTTATACTAAAAGGTTTAATATGGCTGTTTTCGGTTTTTGCGCGAATTAAAAGTGCTGTTTTTAATAGGATTTTGCAGATTTTTGATGATTTTACGAAGTTTATTAAAAAAATTTTCAAAAAAGGCTTAAATACTTTAAAAAAACTCTTGAAAAAGCAGTAATGTTTGTTGTATACTAAGCAAGTGAAAATTTTAGGGTTTATAAACGGAGCTTTAAAAATATGAAACGCAAAACTAAAAAGAATAAAAGTATTATTTTGAGGCTTTTCATTTTAGGTGTCTGCGCTTATTTTACCGTAACCCTTGCGGGACTTTGGAGCAGCCTTAATGAGAGCCGTAACGAGCTTAAAGAGCTTGAGGCGCAGTATGCTGCTCAGCAAACCGATATCGAGGAACTGCGAGCTATGCTGAATTCTGATTCCGATAAGCAGTTAATCGAAAAAGCCGCCAGAGAAAGACTTGGCTATATTTATTCTGATGAGCAGGTCTTTATAGATATTTCGGGAAGCTAGAAGGCTTCTTTCTGGAAATTTTTGGGGAGGATTTCATTTCTTTATGCAGCTTACTGTTGGACAAATTGTTGAAGGTAAAATTACCGGTATCACCAATTTTGGTGTGTTTGTTGACCTTGGAGAGGGAAAATCAGGTTTAGTACATATTTCTGAGGTTGCGCGTTCTTATGTTAACGATATCAATGAGTTTGTTAAGGTTAATGATGTTGTTAAAATGAAGGTTTTAAATATCAGTGAGGACGGCAAGATTTCCCTTAGTATTAAAAAAGCGTTAGAGCCTGATGAGAAACCCGAGCGCCGCGAAAAAAGGGAGAGACGCCCTGCGCCCCAACCCTCTAAGCCGGACGGTTCCTATACCTGGATGCCTAAAAAGAATGAGCCTGCATCTTTTGAAGAGATGATGACCCGTTTTAAGCAAACAAGTGATGAAAAGTTTTCTGACCTTAAAAGAAAAAATCCTGAGGCCAAGCGTTCAAAACGCGGTGCAATGAAATAATTTAATGTTTAGCGGAGCGGTCGGTTTCGGCGGTTCCGCTCATTTTTTGGTGAAATCTATGATTAATGAAATTTCTATAAACAGAATAATCGATGCTGTTGAAAAGCTTTGTATTGAGGCGAATAAAGTTTTGCCTGATGATATAGTCCGTAAAATTTCTATTGCCTCTAAAAGCGAAAAAAACGATACCGCAAAATCGGTTTTATGCGATATAGAGAAAAATCTTTGCGTTGCAAAGGAATATGATATACCTGTTTGTCAAGATACGGGTATGGCGGTTGTTTTTCTCGAAATCGGTCAGGATGTACATTTTTCGGGCGGTTCATTATATGATGCTGTTAACGAGGGTGTTCGCAGAGGCTATGAAAAAGGCTTACTAAGAAAATCTGTTGTTGCAGACCCGCTTAACCGAATAAATACAAATGATAATACCCCTGCTGTTATTCATACAAGTATTGTCGACGGCACAAAGGTTAAAATCACAGTAGCGCCAAAAGGCTTTGGTAGCGAAAATATGAGCGGTGTGAGAATGCTGAAACCTGCTGACGGCAGAGATGGTGTTATCAATGCGGTGCTAGATATCGTTAAAAAAGCATCTAATAATCCCTGTCCGCCGATGGTAATCGGTGTTGGAATAGGCGGCGATTTTGAGCAGTGCGCACTGCTTGCTAAAAAAGCATTGTGCAGAGATACTGATATTGAAAACAATCAACCTTTTTACAGCGAGATGGAAAGGGAATTGCTTTCAAAAATCAATAGTTTGGATATAGGGCCTCAGGGCTTTGGCGGTGATACTACTGCATTAGCTGTGAATATCGAAACTGCTCCTACTCATATTGCAGGACTGCCTGTTGCAGTAAATATAGGCTGTTATGTTACTAGACATAAATCAATAGAGGTTGAATAATGAATAAGATTAATTTAGTAGCCCCTTGTTTATTTGGGGTTGAAAGTGTTGCTGCGGATGAATTTCGTAGAATGGGTTTTGAGGATATAGTTACCGAAAACGGTAGAGTTTTACTGTCGGGTGACGCAAATATGCTTGCACGTGCTAATATCTGCTCGCGCTTTTCAGAGCGAATTATGATAAATGTCGGTGAGTTTGATGCTGTTACCTTTACTGAGCTTTTTGATGGTGTAAAAGCGCTCAATTGGGAAGATTTTATCGGCAGAGACGATGCCTTTCCCGTTAACGGCTGGAGCATTAATTCTCAGCTTTTCAGTATACCCGACTGTCAGTCCATAATTAAAAAGGCGATTGTTGAAAGACTCAAAACTAAGTATAAAATCAGTTATTTTGCTGAAACCGGGCCTGAATATAAAATCAGATTCTCTATTCATAAAAATCGAGTTACAATGATGATTGACACCTCAGGGGACGGACTTCATAAGAGGGGATACCGCCGCAATTCAAACGATGCTCCTCTTAAAGAAACCTTGGGTGCTTCAATGTGCGATTTGGCCCGAATTTACCCCGATACAAAGCTTTTTGACCCATTTTGCGGTAGCGGTACATTGCTTATCGAGGCGGCTTTGATGGCTACTAATACTGCCCCAGGTCTTAGACGCTATTTTGCAGCAGAAAGGTTTGGCTTTTTAGATGATAAGATATGGCGAGAAGAAAGAACACGCGCTCAGGACCTTATAAGACATAATATCGAGTTTAGAGCGCAAGGCTTTGATATCGACCCTGCAGCTGTCGAGCTTACTTTGCAAAATGCTAAAAAAGCAGGAATGGAAAAATATGTTAAAGCGGCCGTTGCAGATATAAAAGATTTCACACCGCCAAAAGAGCGCTGCCTTACCATAACAAATCCGCCATACGGAGAGCGTTTGCTCGATGTTAAATCAGCAGAGGAACTATATAAAGTTATGGGCGAGCGCTTTATTTCGGGAGATGGGCAGAAATATTATATTATTAGCCCTCATGATGAATTCGAAAAGCATTTTGGAAAAACTGCAGATAAACGCCGCAAGCTTTATAATGGTATGATTAAATGTCAGCTATTTATGTATTTTAAAAACAGATAAGGAAAAAAGCCTTTGGATTATTCCAAAGGCTTTTATAATCATTATAATAATCTCGCATTTTTAATAAGAATTTTTACAGACAAATTATTTTCTTCGATTTTTAGCGGTATTCCGCTCTCAGCAAAGAAAATTTTATAATCATACTTATCAGTATCACTTTCAATATAAAAGAAATTATCCTCTGATTTTATAGGTTTATTATTATGAGTAATATCATTTATAATAAAGTAAATTAATTCAGGAACAGAGAGAGCTGATAATGAAGAAATATCGGTTTTGGTTTCAATATTATAGAGCTTTTCGGTTAGTTTCCCGTCATAAAAGCTGAAAGTTATACCGCTTGATAAATCGGAAATCTCTATCAAAATATTATCGTCCTTATACTTAATAACTGTCTCATATTTAGAAATTTCATTATTAATTGAGGCTTCGGCAGTAAAAGAAATATCAGTAATTACAGGGGAAATTGAAGCATTTTTTTTACAAGAAACTAAAAACAAGAGAAATACAAGTATAATACATAATATTTTTTTCAAGAGGAGCAGTCCTTTCTGTTTTTAAAGCTCCTCTATAATATCACTAGCAATCATAGAATTTTCTGAATGTTTCTTCGCAGCTGCGTCGCCAGCCTCACCGTGAAGATATACCGCCGCTTTTGCCGACTTGATAGGAGAATATCCTTGAGCCAAAAGTGACACAATAATACCTGCAAGCACGTCGCCGCTGCCTGCAGTTGCCATACCGGGGTTACCGTTTATATTAACCGTAACTGTACCGTCAGGCTCGGCAATGACCGTATCAGCGCCTTTTAAGACAACAATGCAGTTATATTCCTTAGCAAATATTGATGCGATTTTAAGCCTTTCTGCCTCGACCTCGGCAACTGAAATATTGCATAGTCTAGACATTTCTTTTGGGTGAGGAGTAAGAATTATAGGAGCTTTACTTTTCCTTAATAATTCTATGCTCTCACTTAATGTATTTATTCCATCAGCATCAATAACACAAGGAATTTTTGCATTACATAATATATTTTTAAGTAAATTTTTAATATTTTCGCCGCTGCCTACACCGCATCCAAATAGCAAGGCATTAGAACCGGACAAAATTTCATCTAAGTCTATTTCGTCTGAAAATTTTCCGTCGATATCCTTTTGAGGTATGCAAACAGCCTCTGGTAGGGCACAGGTTAAAATAGGGTAGATACTTTCGCATACCGCACATTTAACAATACCCACACCGCTTCTAAGCGCCGCCTTTGCAGATAGTATTGCCGCTCCTGCCATACCGTAGCTCCCGCAAAACAATAGGGCAGTACCGAAAGTACCTTTATGAGAATTATGAGTTCTTTTTTTGAGTTTTGGCGGCTCATTAGTTAAAAAACTATATCCAATCGGCTCAACTCCGATATCTGCTACTATAACCTCACCGCAATAATCAGAGCCGAAGGGGAGCATAAAACAAGGCTTTAATGCGATAAAAGTGACGGTTAAGTCGGCTTTAAATGCTGTACCTAGAATTTTTCCGCTATCCGCTTCAACGCCGCTTGGAATATCGACCGCAATTTTTACAGCATTAAAGCTATTAATTTTATCTATTAAGGCAATTATATCATTATCAAGCTCGCGGTTAAGACCAATGCCAAAAAGCGCATCAATTATGAAATCATAATCATCAATAAGATTATCTGTTACTTTGATATTCTCAAGTTTATTATAATAAAAGCTTGCATTTTCCGTAATCGGTTTTCCTAAAGGAAAGGTTATAAAGACTTCAGCACCAAGTCTATAAAGCTCTTGCGCTATAACACAGCCGTCACCGCCGTTATTACCGTTTCCGCAGATAATAGCAACTTTCTTATTTTGAAAGTCAAATTTTTGATTTATAATTTCGACGGCAGTTTTGCCTGCCTTAAACATTAGCTCGCAAAAAGAAAAAGCGCCGCTTTTGACAGCGTTTTCCTCCGACTCTCTTATTAAAGCCTTAGTCAACACTTTCATAGCGGCACCTCTTAATTTATTAGTCCTTGAAAGCACTGTTTGAAACATACATCGGAGCAAATTTTTTAACAGCACTCTTTATACGGTCGTCAGGCGAGAATACAAGCTCAACATTTCCTTTACCCTCGCGCTCTGCAACCAAGAGATAAGCATTTTCATCACTAGTATTGCAAGCAATAACAAGCGATTTTGGATTGGTAGGAGTATTGGGGTTAAACTTTTCAATCTTGCTCACACCCGAAAGTTCAAAGGAAAGAATACGCTTACGGGAAGAACGGTTAATAATTTTATCAACATCTAAGGTTCCGTTGGTAATAATATATTCGTATTCAACATTAAGCATTGAGCTAAGCTTATATGCACCAAAGATTATACCGAATATAATTATTAAGGAAAGCGAGCCAATAAAACCAAATGCAAATAAAAACAGCAAAAGGATTAAAAATATAGCTAAAATCCAGATGCCGAAAAAAGCAGCAAAGGTTTTACCAGTCTTTCTGATGGGGACTATCTGTTCAAAAAAAGTATCCTGTGAAAAATCGTTCATGTCATATCTCCTCAAATATATGAATATAATTTTTTATCATTATACAACAAAATGTATTCTACTTGCAATATATTTTATTTTGTTATATAATAAATTTACCTTTTATTAACAAACGGAGGCGCTATTTTTGAAAATTAATGAAAATTTTGAACTAATTAACCATTCCGGTCAGTATATAGTTGTATCAAAAGGCGATAATACTAAAAATCCAAACAATGCAATTGTTTTGACAGAGACGGCAGTTTTTTTATGGAATTTATTAAAGGAAAAGGATGTAACGAAGACTCAAATGCTTGACGAGCTGATAGCTAATTTTGATATTTCGACCGTTTTAGCTCTCGGGGATATTGATGTTTTTGTTCGTACTATGAAGGAAAATGGGATTATTGAATAATAAAAAAGAAAATAATACAGGCGCTCTTCTTTGGGTTTATAGACGGAGCAAAAAATTTATACCTGCAATTATTGTGCTTTCCGTATTAAATGCTTTGATATCACTTGGATTTGTAGCTTTAGCAATGCTTTCGAAAAGCGTTTTAGATATCGCTACGGGTGCGTTTGACGGCAGCCTTATGTTTTATGGATTTTTGCTTTGCGGTGTTGTCATTCTTCAAATTATTTTAGATGCGGTTAATATGCATCTTAAAGCCAGAGCAAACGGAAAGCTAACAATTTCAATTAGAAATTATATGTTTATAAAGGTTGCAAAAAGAAAATATTCTGAAATTTCGGAATTTCATTCGGGTGATATATTAAATCGGTTTACATCTGATATCGATGTGATTGTCACCGCCATAGTAAATATAATACCGAACGTCTCCGGAATGTTTGCAAAAATCATTGGCGGTATTGCTGCTCTAATTGTTCTTGATGCAAGAATTGCTCTGATAATTTTGGTACTTGGAGTTTCGGTTCCTGCAATCGGCAGAGCGGTAAATAAAAAATACAAGTCGCTTCATAAAAAGGTTCAGTCTACAGAAGGCAAATCCAGAGCCTTTTTGCAGGAATGCTTTGAAAATTTGGTTGTTTTAAAGACCTTTGCAAGTGAAACACCGTTTTTTGATAAGCTAAACCGTTATATGGACGAAAATTACCGCATTAAGATTAAGCGAAACAATATTTCGATAATTACCAGTCTCGGTCTTTATTCATTTTTTACTCTTGGTTATTATGCTGTTCTGCTTTGGGGAGCAGACGGAATATCAACAGGCGTTATAACCTATGGTACTTTGATGGCATTTTTGCAGTTAATTCAGCAACTCAGAGCACCTCTTCAGAATGTTTCGGGTATAGTTCCGCAGTATTATTCTGCACTTGCATCCGCAGAGCGACTTATGGAAATCGAAAACGGTAATGAAGATAAATCTGCTGTCAAAATTGAGACATTAAACAGTATAAGTGAAAAGTTTAAATTTATCGAGTTTAAAGAGATTGATTTCGCTTATAAGGACGAGCTAATCTTGAACAAATGCAGCTTTACCGTGGTAAAAGATAAAATTACTGCTCTTACAGGCGAATCGGGTAGCGGTAAAAGTACGGTATTTAAGATAATTTTAGGTCTTTATGAGCCGCAAAGCGGAAGTATTACTGTAAACGGTGATATTCCTCTTGATACGTCGCTTAGAGGACTTTTTGCCTATGTGCCTCAGGGAAATCTGGTGCTTTCGGGCAGTATAAGAGACAATTTAACCTTATGTGATTCAAATGTCGATGAGGAAAGTATTATTAATGCTTGCAAAGCAGCTGAGATATATGATGTTATTATGTCGATGCCCGACGGCTTTAATACTGAGCTTTCCGAGCGTGGTTCAGGACTTTCGGAAGGTCAGATTCAGCGTATTTCTATTGCCCGAGCTTTGCTTACAAATGCTCCGATACTTCTGCTTGACGAGGCAACCTCAGCGCTTGATGAAGAAACCGAAACAAAGGTTCTCAGTAATATAAAAGCTATGAATGATAAGACCGTTTTATTTGTAACCCATAGAAATACAAGCCTTAAGGTTTGTGATAGAATAGTTCATGTTGAAAATCAGAAATTTTCTCTTATAAAAGAATAAATTTTAAGCCTTAGCAAACTTAAGTTTGCCAAGGCTTATTTTTTACTCCTGTTTAATTATAAATGAAAAATCTATATAGCCGTTATTCAACTCACTTTTAACTTCGCTCAGGGCAGGGGAATAGGCAATAACGGTATTTTGAAACATAATTGGTAAAACACTGTAATCTTCGAGAATGGTATTTTGAGCCTGTTTTAAAGAATCAAAGCTCTTTGATATGCCGAATTTTTTTAAGTATTCAGATACATCACTGCTATCAATTTTTATTGGGAAAACAGCCATTGGATAATTTTTCTCTTCTAGTTCTGTTATTAGCGCTTCGAGGGAAGTGACTGATTGTATATTTATAAATGAAGAAAAGCTTGCCTGCCAATGACCGACAATATCGGTGATGACATTTTTAACATTTGAATCATCGTAATAATAAAGGGTAATACCGTCGGGGAATTTGCTGTTTTCAAGCTTTTTAACTTCGCTTAAATATAATTTCTTTGCAGAAGCTAAATCATATTTTGAAGAAGATAGATTTTCTTTTCCTTTTTCAATAACAGCGGGGAAGATGGTATCAGCTGCACTGTAGCCTGTTACTATACTTTTCTCATATATACTTTTATCAACCAAAAGACTAAAAGCTTTTCGCATATCTTTTGAAAAATTATCGCCTAAAGTCATCACCCAGCAGATATTTTCAAGGTTGTAGGTTTTAAGGTTAAGGCTATGAGCAGTATCAGTAAGAGAAGAATCAATAAATGCCATATCTATACTATTTTTTTCTAGCTTTTCTATTACCGGCTCTTTGTCATCACAGGTAATAAAAACCGCGGCATTTTTTGCCTCGAAATCGCCGATATAATCATCGCTTTTATAAAGTCTGATACCAAAGGTCTCCTTGCGCCAACGAGTCAGGACATAACTGCCGTTGCAAAGCATATTATCCGCAAATAAACCGTATTTTCCGGCACTGTTGTAAAAGAATTCTTCATTGCAGGGCATTGCAACCGAGGTTGTAAGAGTTTCTTCAAAACGGCTATCCTCAAATGCAAGGGTTATCTGCACAGTTTTTTTATCTAATGCTTTAACACCCAACTTATTTACTGATGCATTAGAGTTATAAATTCTTTCGGCATTTTTAATACAAAAAAGACGAGAAGCAAAAGGCGCCTTTGTTTCTGGGCTCACAGCTCTTTTAAATCCGAATACGAAATCATCTGCAGTAATTTCATCAGCACCGTTCCATTTGAGATTATCACGCAAATGAAAAGTATAGGTAAGACCGTCTTTTTCATAGCTTTCGGCCGCACCGCAAACAATTTCACCTTTATTATTCTTTCTGAGAAGTCCCTCGTAAATATTTCTTATTATAAGCAGCTCAGAATCGCTTTCGGCGGTCTGAGGGTCAAGGGTAGAGGGAACAGCAGGTAATTCAAAATATATGTAGGCATCAGCAGAACTGTCGCAAGCAGTAATAGGTATTATAAAACAAATTGTCAATATTATTGACAAAATTTTTGATTTTAATTTCATATTAGTATCCTTTCGACGAATAATACCTGATTATTATATTCTACTTCGATAAAAATTTCAATGTTATTTATTATAGTTTACAAATTATATTCAATGTGGTATAATAATAATAATTTTAAAATAAGGGGTGCACTTTATGTTTTCTATCAAAAAAGTCCTTGCATTAATAATTGCGCTTGCAATGGTAATTTCAACATTACCAACATTTGCTGTTATTAATGCCAGCGCCGCAAAGAGCGGTGAGTTTACCTATATTACTGCAGGTGGCGAGGCATACATTATTGAATGTGATAACAAAGCGAAGGGAGATGTTGTAATACCCGATACGTTGGGCGGATATCCTGTTACTAGAATTGAACCACTCGCTTTTTATGAATGCAAAATGATTACTTCAGTAAGCATTCCATCAAGCGTTAAAAGCATGGGAAGAGACTGTTTTTTTAATTGCGAAAGATTAAATAGAGTTAATATTTCGGATATTGAGGCTTGGTCTCAAATTGATTTTAATAATGCTGAATCTAATCCGCTGAATTATGCTCATAACTTATACATAAATGACGAATTGGTTGAAGAACTTATAATACCTGAGGGTGTAATTCATATTAAGCCTTTTGCCTTTGTTTCTTCCTTCATTACGGCGGTTTCTATCCCGCAAACGGTTGTTACTATCGGCGAACACGCTTTTTATAATTGTTATAATCTTGTTGCTGTTGAAATACCTGACAGTGTTGTAACTATCGGTGCTTATGCTTTTTCTTACTGTCAAAGTTTGAAAAGTGTGACTTTAAGTGAAAATCTTGAAACAATTCAGCATTATACTTTTCACGCTTGTGACAATCTCACTGAAATTAAAATACCGGATAGTGTCACTAAAATCGAACATGAAGCTTTTTCTGAATGCTCTCAGCTAAATGATATTTCATTTAGTGATAATATTACTACAATAGGAGAATACGCATTTAACGGGACTGCTTTATATAATAATGAGGATAATTGGGACAACGAAGTATTCTATATTGACAATAAATTAATTTACGCAAATTATACAATTTCCGGTAGCTATGAAATTAGAGAAGGTACTGAGTTGATTTCCGATTCTGCTTTTAGTGATCGTGATAATCTTACTGAGATTATAATACCTGATAGCGTTACCACCATCGGCAAATCGGCCTTTAACAGGTGTAATAATCTTGAAAACGTTGAATTTGGCCAAGGTGTTAATACTATAGGTGAAAATGCTTTTGAATGGTGTAGATCATTAAAATCTGTTGTTTTACCTGATAGTGTTGAGATTATTGACAATTATGCATTTTATTACTCCGATTCGCTAGAGAATGTAACACTAGGAAACAGCGTTAAATATATAGGATTGTCTGCTTTTGAATCTTGTAGATTGCTTAAAAGTATAGATATACCAGACAGCGTTACCGATATTGGTATACGGGCATTTAATTGTTGCTTTGATTTGGAAAGCGTTTCAATAGGAAAAGGCCTCTCTGTTTTAGAGGAAGAGGTATTCTATGAATGTTATTCTATAAAAACGATTCGTATGTTTAATAGTATAACAAAAATTTTTAGGAACGCTTTTTCTAGCGATATTAAATTAACTGATATCTATTTTCACGGAACTGAAGAAGATTTAAAAAAAATAGAATACAATACCGAAGATACAAATATTTTCGAAGTTGCGATTAATATTCATTTTGAATGTCCCTGTGGGGGAAGCTACGGCGAGTGGGTGACTGACAGAGAACCCACATGTCAAAATGTTGGAGAAAAGCATGCAGTATGTTCTTCCTGCGGCGAAACTTTTACTATGAATATCGACAAGCTTGACCACAGTTTTGAAAATATGATTTGTACCGTTTGCGATGAAGAATGTACATTTATAGAATCAAAGCATAATTACGAAAGCAATACCGATAAAACATGGACCATCTCAAAAGAGGGCGCAAAACAAATTGTATTAAAATTCTCTGAAGATACTTTCTTGGGTTTGGAAGAAAATGACTATGTTACTATAGATATTCCTGAACAAGGATTTTGCGAAAATTACTATGGCAGTTCATTGAAAAACAAAACAATTATAATTAATGCTGATACTGTATATGTGCGCTTAAAGACAGATTCTTACGGCAATAATTATGGTTTTTATGCCAAGGTATTTATACCTGTTCAGGACGGTGTTTTCTCCTATTTTATAGATGACGGTGCGGCAGAAATTACCGATTGTGATGAAACTGCAAGCGGTGACCTTGTTATTCCGAATAAGCTTGAAGACTGTCCTGTTACTGTTATAAATGACTATGCATTCAGTGGATGCTGCGAATTTGAAAATATTGTGATACCCGAGAGTGTTACAACTATTGGTGCAGGAGCTTTTTATGGTTGCGAAAAGTTAGAAAAGGTTTCAATTCCTCAAGCTGTGACAAAGATATCAGATAATGCATTTGGCGTCTGTACTTCTATTAGTGAGGTTAAAATACCTAACGGTGTTGAAATTATTGAAAGTAATGCATTTCGCGCTTGTAGTTCTTTAAAAAATGTGGTTCTTCCTGAATCACTTGTTCTTATAGGCTATTATGCTTTTGGCGATAGTGCAATAGAAAAAATAACAATTCCAAAGAATTGCGAAGCGATATATGATGGAGCTTTTTCATCCTGTGCCTCTCTTAAAGAAATAAATGTTGACAGTGAAAATCAATATTTCATCTCTATTGACGGAGTTTTGTATGACAGCAGTAAGACTTATTTGTACTGTTTCCCTGCCGCTAAGGATACGAAAGATTATTCGATACCTGAGGGAGTTAAAGATATTCATTCTAATGCTTTTTACGGATGTTCTTATCTCGAAAAGGTAACCACTCCTTCGACTATGCAATATATTAGTAATCAATCTTTTTATGAATGTCATACATTGAAAGAAATTGTGATAACTCACGGAGCAGAAGAGATTTATAACCATGCATTTAGAAACTGTACTTCACTTGAACGTGTCACCATTCCAAATAGTGTTACTTACTTTGCTTATGATATTTTTGATGGATGTTATAACCTTACCGATATATACTTTAAGGGTACGCAGGCAGAATGGGATGCAATAGAAACACGAACCTCATTTGAAGGTATTAATATTCATTTTAACTGCTCTTGCGGCGGTGAATACGGTGATTTGATTATTGAATCAGAGCCTACCTGTATGGAAGACGGTTTAGGCTATTATGAATGTTCTGTTTGTTCTGAATTATTATATCGAGATTTGCCTGCTACCGGTCATTTACTTAACTACCGCTATTGTGCTTATTGCGGAGAAGAAATTAATTATATCGAATCGAAGCACCCGTATGATAGCAATTCGAACGAAGAGTGGATTCTAAAAGCCCCCGGTGCTCTTCAGGTTATTCTTAAATTCTCCGAGGAAACAAATACTGAATCCGGTTGGGATTTTATTAATATTTATGATAATAACAATAATCTTATTAGACAAAGCTCTGGTAGTCAGCTTTCCGGAGAAACAATAACTGTAGACGGTGATACGGCAAGAGTTGTATTTACATCTGATGGTAGTGTATGTGAATATGGCTTCTATGCTGATTTTGAATTTATATTCCCGGAGGGTGAGCTTGGCGACCTTGACGGAAGCGGAAATATTGATGCGGGAGATTTAACAATTTTAAGGCAAATTCTCCTTTTAGGAATTAAAGATTCCAGAGCCGATATTAATGAGGACGGGGCAGTAGATGTTCGCGATATGGTACACCTAAAAATTATGAGCGCAGAAAATTAAGCGAGTTAATCTATTAGGAGTTTAATAATGAAGAAAATAGTTTCACTGTTTATTGTAATAACACTGATCTTTACAGCTTTGCCGCTTGTATCGGTTTCGGCTGATGATGATATTTCAAGCAATTTTGTATTTCATGATTGCGGAGAATATTTCGAATTAGAATCGTATAACGGAACTGCCGAAATTGTTGAGATACCTGCTGAATATGAAGGTCTGCCTGTAACTAGAATATGGTATGCGGCTTTCAGAGGTAACAGCTCAATCAAAGAGGTTGTAATTCCTGATACGGTTACATATATCGGCAATAGTGTTTTTGCAAATTGTTCTAATTTAACTAAGGTTACTTTTTCCGAGAATTTAAAAACAATCGGTGCTCACGCATTTTTTGAGTGCAAAAAGCTCAAAAAGGTGACCTTGCCTAAAAATGTTATGGAAATCGGAGATTATGCTTTCGGTTATTACGAGGATGTTAAGTCGGGACATTATTTCCTTATTGATGATTTTGAGATGGAAGGCTATACTAATTCCGCCGCTGATATTTATGCAAATGCCAATGAAATTTCGTTTACCTCAATCGGTGTTGCACCGCTTTGGATTTGGGAAGTGGACGATGAAATCCATAAGCTTGCATATATAATAAAATATAACGGTAAAGACAAAGATGTTTCTGTTCCTCAAACCTTAGAGGGATACGAAATCATAAGAATAAATCAATCGGCTTTTGAGGGAAATCCTTATATTGAAACGGTTATTATACCTGAAACAATAACATATATCAGCGGTTCTGCTTTTGAGGGGTGCTCTAATCTCACAACTGTTACTTTTATGGGTGATCGAATTAGGTTAAATACCCGAACATTCTATAATTGCGCAAATCTTGACACCGTTAATTTTAATACTGATGCACCTTTCAAATATTGGGATTGTGAGGCTTCTGATAATACTTTTTTATTAACACCTTATTATGAAAATAATTTTAAGGATAATGCATTTTATTTTGGAAATTCGTTGGTTACGATTGATAAATCATTAAAAAGCTATACCATTAAAGAAGAAACCCGTTCCATTTCTTCAGGTGCTTTTGAAAATTGTGTAAATCTGGAATCAATTATTATTCCTGAATCAATTGTTGAAATTGGAAGTACTGCTTTTAAAGGCTGTACTAATTTGAAAACTGTTGAGCTAGTACCGAATAACGATAGATATATTTCAGAACGCGCATTTTTAGATTGCTCTTCATTGAAATCCATTACTATTCCTGAAAATACCGATTTGGGTTACCTTTCGCTAGGGTATTATTACGGATACAACGAGTCAACCGGTAGTTGGGGTTACGGCAAGCTCGATGATTTTACAATTTATGGTACAGAAGAAAGTTATGCAGAAGAGTATGCAACACAACATGGGTTTAGATTTATTGTTGGCAGCTCAGAGCATACACATTCTTACACTAATGCTTGCGATACCGACTGTAATACCTGCGGTGATATAAGAACAATCACACACAATTATTCATCTGCCACCTGTACTAAACCCAAGACCTGTAAAATATGCAAGGCTACAAGCGGTAAGGCACTAGGTCATAAGTATACAAATAGTTGTGATACAAAATGTAATGTCTGCAACAAAACCAGAACAATAACTCATTCCTACAAAACAGTAACTACAAAAGCCAAACTTTCTAAGGATGGAAAAATGGTTAAAAAGTGCACTGTTTGCGATAAGGTAGCCAGCACAACAAAGATAAGATATCCAAAAACAATAAAGCTTTCTACTAAAAGCTATACCTATAACGGAAAGGCTAAGAAACCGAGTGTAACAGTTAAGGATTCGAGCGGTAAAAAACTGACAGAGGATAAGGACTATACAGTTACTTATCCGTCAGGCAGAAAAAAGGTTGGAAGCTATAAGGTAAAGGTTAAATTTAAGGGTAATTATTCGGGAACAGAATATTTAACCTTTAAGATTAATCCGAAGGCTACAAAAGTTTCAAGCGTTTCAGCAGGGAAGAAGAGCTTAAAGGTAAAGATTAAGGAACAAACCTCGCAGACTGCAGGCTATGAAATACAGTATTCAACCTCAAAGAAATTCAGCTCTGCAAAGACTAAAAAGGTTACAAGCAACAAAACAACCTCGGTAACCTTAAAGAGCCTTAAAGCCAAAAAGACATATTATGTACGAGTTAGAACTTATAAAACTGTAGACGGCAAGAAATATTATTCTGCTTGGTCTAGCTACAAGTACAAGAAGACCAAATAATTATTAATTTGCAGCTCCCTTTGATTAGGGAGCTGTTGTTTTTTGTCAAATTACAAACAGTAGGGGGAAATAGTTATTTAGATCGAGCTTTTACTAAATAAAATTGGAATATTATCAATAAAATATAGTGAAATTATGTAAAAAAGCACTTAAAAAATGTACATATATTAAAATTGTTAAAAAAATATCATTTTTTTAATAAAAAGGCTTTGCAAAACTAAAATTATATGCTATAATACATCTGTATACGTGCGCTTTTATGCAGAAATATGCAAAAAGTTGTCAAAACAGGCATTTTTTTCAGTTTTAAGTACTGGCGTATGTAGTATTATTCAGAGGAGGATTCGGTTTCATGCAAAAAAAGATCAGTACACTCCCTTTTAAGGGAACAGCTGAGCAGGAAAAGCAACTGATGGAAGTAATCAATGCCAGCAAGCACGATAAGAGCCTTTTGATGGCTGTTATGCAGCAAGCTCAGGATATCTATGGTTATCTTCCCATCGAAGTTCAGACCATGATAGCAGAGGGTATGGAAGTACCGCTTGAAAAGGTTTATGGTGTTGCAACATTCTATGCTCAGTTCTCACTTTCACCTAAGGGTGAGTATAACATTTCAGTTTGTCTTGGTACAGCTTGTTATGTTAAGGGCTCGGGTGACATTTTCGACAGATTCAGCGAGCTTTTGGGAATCGGTGCAGATGAGTGCACAGAGGATGGTAAGTTTTCTCTTACTGCCTGCCGTTGCATTGGCGCTTGCGGTTTGGCACCTGTTCTTACTGTTAACGAAGAAGTTTACGGTCGTCTTGTTAAAGAAGACGTAGACGGCATTTTAGAAAAATACGGCTTTAAAAAATAAAAATTCCCCGAAGGGATAAGTTTGTATGAAGATAAGTACAATCAAAGATCTACTAGATGCCGAAGTCATTTGTTGTGAAGAAGGGCTGCAGAGCCATGTTTATTCCGCTTGCGGAAGCGATATGATGAGTGATGTTCTGGCTTATGTAAAGGATCAAGCGGTCTTAATGACCGGTCTTGTTAACTCTCAGGTTATCCGTACTGCTGAGATGATGGATATGAAATGCATCGTGTTTGTGCGCTCCAAGCTTCCAACTGCCGAAATGACCGAGCTTGCACAAGAGGCAGGAATAGTCCTGATGGCGACTAAAAAAAGGATGTACGAGGCTTGCGGTATTTTATACAGCAACGGTCTTGTAGGTAATAGGGTTAAAAATGGCTGAGGCGCTTAATTTCCATTTCGATGTTGACGGCGAGGATTTTACCTCTGCGGGTAAAGCATCTGTAATGGTGAAAAAGAACCTTAGGCAGTTAGGTTTCCCACCCGAGATTATAAGACGTGTTTCTATTGCAATGTATGAGGGAGAAATCAATATGGTAATCCATGCGGGCGGCGGCATTGCCGACGTTAATGTAACGGAGGATTATATTGAAATTATTCTGCGAGACAACGGTCCCGGAATCAAGGATATCGATCAGGCTATGCAGGAAGGCTTTTCTACTGCAACCGATACTATCCGTTCTTTGGGCTTTGGCGCCGGAATGGGACTTCCGAATATGAAGAGATACACCGATTATATGAATATTGAGTCGCGAGTAGGCGAAGGTACAGATATTACTATGAGAGTAAATATTAATTAATTTTCCGGCAGGTCTTATTTTATGAATACTTATGAGCATTCTGTTTACTTAGATGCCCAGAAATGTAACGGTTGTACCACTTGCTTAAAGCATTGTCCCACAGAGGCTATCCGTATCAGGGATAACCATGCGGTTATTAATCAGGAACGTTGTATTGACTGCGGCGAATGTATAAGGGTTTGTCCTCATAATGCTAAAAAAGCTAAATGCAGTAAGCTTTCTTCTATGGATAAATTCAAATGGAAGATTGCGTTGCCTGCACCTACGCTTTACGGTCAGTTTGACAATCTTGATGATGTTGATTATGTGCTAGACGGACTGCTAAAAATAGGTTTTGACGATGTTTTTGAGGTATCTGCTGCGGCTGAACTGGTTTCAGCTTATACGAGGATTTATCTTAAAAACAAGGATGTTAAAAAACCTGCTATAAGCTCTGCTTGTCCGGCAGTTTTAAGGCTTATATGTCTTAGATTTCCGTCTCTTAAGGATAACATAATCAAAATTCTATCTCCTATGGAGGTTGCCGCCGTTCTTGCTCGTGAAAAGGCAAAAAAGGAGCATCCCGAGCTTAAGGATGAAGAAATAGGTGTTTGCTTTATTTCTCCGTGTCCTGCAAAGGCTAGCTATGTTAATAATGGCTTTGCAGATTATAAAAGTCGGGTTGATTTGGTAGTTTCTGTAAATGATATTTACTTCCAGCTTATTTCAAAAATGAAATACGGCAGCGAGGTAAAAACGCTTTCTAATTCCGGTATGATTGGTATCGGTTGGGCTTCGTCAGGCGGCGAAGCGACCGCAATTTTTAACGAAAGTTATTTAGCGGCTGACGGTATTGATAATTGTATACGTGTTCTTGACCAGGTTGAGAATGGAAACATACCGCCATTAGAATTTATTGAGCTTAACGCTTGCACAGGGGGCTGTGTCGGCGGAGTTCTGACAATTCAAAACCCCTTTATCGCCAAAGCAAGACTGCAGTCTCTAAGGCGATATCTTCCGGTTTCTCAAAACTTCTTGTCTGCCGACAGTGAAGAAGAACTTCCGGATGGGTTTAAATTCAATAATATGCCTGTTTATAAGCCTATTTCAAGACTTAGCGACAGTATAACAGAATCTATGAGAATGATGTCTGAAATACAAAAGCTGAGAGCAGATTTACCTTGTATCGACTGCGGATCCTGTGGAGCACCTAATTGCCGTGCTTTTGCAGAGGATGTGGTTAAAGGTCAGGCTGTAATTGAAGATTGTCTTATAAAGAAGCATAAATCAGCAAAGGATGGCGGCGAAGAATGACAGTTAAGGGACTATGCTCTCTTGAAATTTTTGATGAGATAGTTTTATCTGAGCCCGACAGAGAGGTTGAGGGCGTTTACATCGGCGACTTGCTTAGTTGGGTTATGGGCAGAGCTAATTCAGGCGATGCCTGGATAACTATAATGTCGAATATCAATATTTTAGCTGTTGCGTCTTTGGCTGATACCTCTTGTATAATCGTTGCAGAGGGTGTAGGACTTGATGGTGATGTAATTGAAACCGCAAAGCAAAAAGGTGTTAATATCCTTTCCTGTGCTTGCAGTATGTATGATGCAGCGGTTTTATTAAGTCAAGTCTTATGAAAAAATATTTTTACGATTTGCACATTCACTCCTGTTTATCACCCTGCGGTGATGACGATTCTACGCCTGACAGTATTGCGGGAATGGGTGAGCTCAACGGACTAAATATTATGGCGCTCAGCGACCATAATACTTGTAAAAACTGTCCTGCTTTTTTTGATGCGGCAAAGCGTCACGGAATTTTGCCTGTAGCGGGAATGGAGCTTACCACCGCCGAGGATATTCATGCGTTATGTCTTTTCCCGAATCTTGAAAGCGCTTTAGCTTTTGATGAAGAGGTGCAAAAGCATAGGATACTAATTCCAAACCGAACTGATATTTTCGGAAATCAGTATATTTGCGACTGCGATGATAATATCATCGGTGTTGACGAATATCTGCTTTCGAATGCTACAGATATCGGACTTGAACAAGCGCCTGATATTGTAAATTCTTTTGGCGGAATTTGTATGCCTGCGCATATTGATCGTGCATCAAACGGCGTGATTTCAGTTTTGGGTTCTTTCCCGAAGATTCCGCATTTCGGCTGTGCCGAGGTGCATAACGGGGTTCTGCTTAGCGAAATGTCTTCACTTAGTAAAATTGCG
This sequence comes from Acutalibacteraceae bacterium, assembly GCA_045541175.1. Lineage (GTDB taxonomy): Bacteria > Bacillota > Clostridia > Oscillospirales > Acutalibacteraceae > UBA737. The sequence goes on along the minus strand of JAZQIP010000054.1, from coordinate 10,685 downwards.
GAGAATAAATTACTTGTTAATTCCGACGCCCATTTTTTATGGGATATCAAGGAAAAAGGTGAGTATTTATCCTTAGAGGAAATTCCTGAGGGCAGCGATAAAGCAGGGGAGTACATTATAAGATTTTTGAGGGATGAGATATGAAAGAATTATCCTTAAATATTCTTGATATTGCTGAAAATTCGCTCAAAGCGGGTGCTGCCTTGACCGAGATTTCAATTGACGAGAATGCTGAAACCCTCATTTTGACTATAACTGATAATGGCTCTGGGATGACTGATGAAATTTTAAAAACGGTTACTAATCCTTTCTATACCACTCGGACTACCCGGAAGGTAGGAATGGGGTTACCGCTTTTAAAGCTTGAGGCGGAAATGACCGGCGGAAGCCTTGAAATTTCCTCGAAGCATATTTCAGAGTATCCCGAGGAACACGGAACTAAGGTTTGTGCAACATTTTATAAAAATCATATTGACTGTACACCTCTTGGAGATGTAACAGCCACCATTACCACCTTAATACAAGGTCATCCTGACCGTGAATTTCTCTTTGTGCATACCAAAGATGAAAAAGAGGTCAGGCTTGATACAAGAGAGCTAAGAGTGGTGCTCGAAGATGTACCGCTTGACAGTTTTGAGGTATTAATGTGGATTAAAGAGTATCTTAATGAGCAATATATATCTATTTAATTGTATCAGAAAGGAAGATATCAATGAAATCATTAGCTGAATTACAAGCAATTAAGGACAAAATGAAGAACAAGGTTGTTATTCGTGAAGGCTCAAATGAATTTCGTGTTGTTGTAGGAATGGCTACCTGCGGTATCGCAGCAGGCGCCCGTCCTGTACTCAATACAATTTTCGAGGCTGTAAACGAAGCTAACCTTGCAGATAAGGTAACTGTTTCTCAGACAGGCTGTATCGGTCTTTGCCAGTACGAGCCTATCGTTGAGGTTTTTGAGCCCGGTAAAGAAAAGGTTACTTATGTAAAGATGGATGCCGATAAGGCAAAGCGCATCGTTGAAGAACATATTAAGGGCGGCAAGGTAGTAGCTGAATTTACCGCTGCCGATCTTAAATAAATTGGAGGTATAGTTTTATGATTCGTTCACATGTATTGATTTGTGGCGGTACAGGCTGTACTTCTTCAGGAAGTATCGCAATTCAGGATGCTTTTGAAAGCAATATTGAAGCTTGCGGTCTTAAAGAGGAAGTAAAAATCGTACAGACCGGTTGTTTTGGTCTTTGTGCTTTAGGACCTGTTGTTATCGTTTATCCTGACGGTACTTTCTACAGCCGCGTTACTCCCGAGGATGTAAAAGAAATCGTTGAAGAGCATCTTCTCAAAGGCCGTAAGGTTGAGCGTCTTATATATAGCGATACAGGTGCTGAAGAGGTTGCAGACAAGACTGCTGTTGCTCTTAATGATACCGCTTTCTATAAGTCTCAGAACCGTGTAGTTCTCCGTAACTGCGGTGTTATTAACCCTGAAAGCATTGATGAATATATCGCTATGGACGGTTACGCTGCTTTAGGTAAGGTTCTTACTGAAATGAAGCCTGAGGATGTTATTAAGGTTATCAGCGATTCCGGTCTTCGCGGTCGTGGCGGCGGCGGATTCCCGACCGGCTTTAAATGGTCTCTTTGTGCTCCTAACAAGGCTGATCAAAAATATGTTGTATGTAATGCCGACGAGGGTGACCCAGGTGCATTTATGGACCGTTCTGTTCTCGAAGGTGACCCTCACTGTCTTGTTGAGGCTATGGCTATTGCAGGTTATGCAATCGGCGCTACCGAGGGTTATGTATATGTTCGTGCCGAGTATCCTATCGCTGTTAAGCGTTTGCAGAAGGCTATCGACGATGCCCGCGAGTACGGTCTTTTGGGTAAGAACATCTTCGATTCAGGCTTTGACTTTAATCTCCATATCCGTCTTGGTGCAGGCGCATTTGTTTGCGGTGAGGAAACCGCTCTTATGACCTCTATCGAGGGTAACCGTGGTGAGCCTAGACCCCGTCCGCCTTATCCGGCAGTTAAGGGACTTTTCGGCAAGCCTACTGTTGAAAATAACGTTGAAACCTTTGCGAACGTTCCTCAGATTATCCTTCGCGGTGCTGAGTGGTTTGCTTCTATGGGTACTGAGAGATCAAAGGGTACTAAGGTATTCGCTCTTGGCGGTAACATTAATAATACCGGACTTGTTGAAATTCCTATGGGTACAACTCTTCGCCACATCATTGATGATATCGGCGGTGGTATCCCGAACGGCAAGAAGTTCAAGGCTGCTCAGACAGGCGGTCCTTCTGGTGGATGTATCCCTGAGTCCCTTATCGATACAGAGGTTGACTTTGATAACCTTACCGCTATCGGCTGTATGATGGGTTCAGGTGGTCTTATCGTTATGGACGAAGACACCTGTATGGTTGATATGGCTAAGTTCTTCCTCGAGTTTACTGTTGATGAGTCCTGTGGTAAGTGTACTCCTTGCCGTGTAGGTACTAAGAGACTTCTTGAAATGCTCGATGATATTACTAAGGGCAAGGGAACACTCGAAGATATTGACAAGCTTGAAGAGCTCTGCAACTACATTAAACAGAATTCTCTTTGCGGTCTCGGACAGACTGCTCCTAACCCGGTTCTTGCTACTCTTAAGTTCTTCCGTGAAGAATATGTTGCTCACGTTGTTGATAAGAAGTGCCCTGCAGGCGTTTGTAAGGATCTTCTTACATTTACTATCGATCAGGATAAGTGTATTGGTTGCGGCGTTTGTGCTAGAAACTGTCCTGTTAGTGCTATTAACAAGACTGATTATATTGCTCCCGGTCATAAGCTGCCTTCTTATGAGATTGACGCTGAAAAGTGCGTTAAGTGCGGCGTATGTATGGGTAACTGTAAGTTTAAAGCAATTTCAAAAATATAAGAAAGGAGCCTTAATATAATGGATATGATTAATGTTAAAATTAACGGTATTGCTGTAAGCGTACCGAAGGGCTCTACTGTTTTGGATGCAGCCCGTACTGCCGGCGTTGAAATTCCTACCCTTTGCTTTATGAAGGAAAAGAATGAAATCGGCGCTTGCCGTATTTGTGTTGTTGAGGTTAATGAGGGAAGAGGTTTCCGTATTGTTACCGCTTGCGTATATCCCTGCAGCGAGGGTATGGAGGTTCTTACCAATACTGAAAAGGTTCAGAAGGCTAGAAAAACTACCCTTGAGCTTATTCTCTCAACTCACGATAAGAAGTGTCTTTCCTGCGTTCGCTCTACAAATTGCGAATTGCAGAAAATGTGCCGTGATTATGGCGTAGATGAGGGTGCTTTTAGTGGTTTCAAGCCTGTTTACGAACTTGATACTTCTACACCTCACCTTGTTAGAGATAACAATAAGTGTATTCTTTGCCGTCGTTGCGTTGCTGCTTGTGAGGAGCAGTATGTAGGCGTTATCGGCGCTAACAACCGTGGTATTGATACCAATATCGGTACTCCTTTTGAGGTTGGTCTTTCAAATGTTCCCTGTATTTCCTGCGGTCAGTGTACTGCTGTTTGTCCTACAGGTGCTCTCGTTGAGAAGGACGATACCGATAAGATTTGGGAAGCTCTTGCTGATCCTACAAAGCATGTAGTTGTTCAGACAGCTCCTTCTATCAGAGCTACTCTCGGTGAGTGCTTTGATATGCCTATCGGCACTAATGTTGAGGGCAAGATGGTTGCAGCTTTAAGACGCCTTGGCTTTGATAAGGTATTTGATACTGACTTTGCTGCTGACCTTACTATCGTTGAAGAGGCTAACGAGCTTGTTGAGCGCATTAAGAATAACGGTGTTCTCCCGATGATCACCTCTTGCTCACCTGGTTGGGTTAAGTTCTGCGAATATTACTATCCTGATATGATCGACCATCTCTCTAGGTGTAAGTCACCTCAGCAGATGGCAGGTGCTGTTATCAAGACCTACTATGCTGAGAAGGCTGGCATTGATCCTAAGGATATAGTTTCTGTATCTGTTATGCCTTGTACAGCTAAGAAGTTCGAAATCGGCAGAGAGGATCAGAGCGCTGCAGGTGTTCCGGATGTTGATATCGCTATCACTACCCGTGAGCTTTCTCGTATGATTATGCGTGCAGGTCTTAACTTTACCGCTCTTCCTGACGAAGAGTTTGATAATCCGCTCGGTGAAGATACCGGTGCTGCTGTTATCTTCGGTGCAACAGGCGGTGTTATGGAAGCAGCTCTCAGAACTGCTAATGATTGGCTTACAGGTAAGGATAATACTGATGTTGATTATTCTGCTGTTCGTGGTACACAGGGTCTTAAGCAGGCTACTGTTAATATCGCAGGTAGCGACATTAAAGTTGCTGTAGCTTCAGGTGCCGCAGCTGCTAAGGTTGTTATGGACAGAATGAAGGCCGGCAACCCTGACGGTTGGACCTTTATTGAGATAATGGGATGCCCCGGCGGTTGTGTAAACGGCGGCGGTCAGCCTATCCAGCCTCAGTATGTTCGCGATACAGTTGACCTTAAGGCTGTTCGTGCTAAGGCTCTCTATGATCAGGATGCTGGTATGGCTATCAGAAAGTCACATGAATCTCCTGTTGTTAAAACTCTTTACAGCGAGTGGTATGACGGTTTCGGCGGTCATAAAGCTCATCACGATTTGCATACAAGCTATGTTGGTCGCGAGAAATACGGTAAGAAGTAATTAACTATTGAAATAAAACTCCGTTGCAGATATAATATCTGTAACGGAGTTAATTTTTTAGGAGAATTGTTTTGGCAGATAGAAAACTTGAAAAGCATATCGAAGTGCAAAGAAGCATTATTAAAAAATACCGAAAAACAATTTGGAGCAATTTTATTGGCGCAGTTCAGGAATATGAGCTAATAAAAGCCGGGGATAAAATTGCCGTTTGCATTTCGGGCGGTAAGGATTCGGTACTTATGGCTTGCTGTTTGAGACAGCTACAGCTCCACAGCGAGGTGCCTTTTGAACTTGTTTATCTAGTTATGGACCCTGGATATAACGCTGAAAACCGCAAGCTTATTGAATATAATACTAAGCTTTTAGATTTACCTGTACATATTTTTGAGAGCGATATTTTTGAGGTGACCGATAGGGTAGGCGGCTCGCCGTGCTATCTTTGCGCCCGTATGAGAAGAGGATGTCTTTACAGTAAAGCTAAGGAGCTTGGCTGCAATAAAATTGCCTTAGGTCATCATTTAAATGATGTTATTGAAACTGTGCTTATGAGTATGACCTATTCTTCTGAAATTAAGACCATGCTTCCAAAGCTTCACAGCACTAACTTTGAGGGAATGGAGCTTATCCGACCTCTTTATAAGGTAAAAGAAAAAGATATTATTGCATGGTCCAACTATAATGACCTGCATTTTTTACAGTGCGCCTGTAAAATGACCGAAAAAAATGCTGATATTGAGCTGATGTCAAAGAGAAAAGAGATAAAAGCTCTAATAGAATATATAAAAACTCAAAATCCTGAGGCAGATGATAATATTTTCCGCAGTTTGCATAATGTTAACTTCGCAACACTGCCTGGCTGGCGGGATAGCGACAGTGGTGAATTACATTCATTTCTAGAAAAATATTAAAGGGCGGTTAACCCGCCCTTGTTTTAGTCTATATTTAGCTTTGTTTCTCTTGCATAGAAGAAAATATATTGCTGTACAATACCTGCATAGGGGACAGCCTCAGTTGGTAATTCGCCGTCAAAAAGCACCTGCATCGCTCTTTTTATCCAAACATCTTTTGGAAAAGCCTCTATATGCTTGTGTGAAAACAATAGAGCACAGTCGGCGACTTTAGGGCCAACACCTTTGATTTTCATCAGCTCGTTTCGGGCTATATCAACCGAGAGGTTTTTTAGATTATATAGGTCTATTTCTTTAGACGCAACCTTTTGCGCGGCATCAAGTATGTACTTTGCTCTAAAGCCCGAGCGCAAAACTGCTAAATCGTCGAGTGTTAAAGCTGCAATTTTTTCAGCTGTAGGGAAGGTATAATAATTTTCTTTTTTCTCACCAAAGTTTTCGCAAAGACGGGAAATTATGCCCTTAATTCTTTTTATATTGTTGTTTTGTGATATAATAAATGAGCATAAAGTTTCCCAAGGTTCTTGGTTTAAAACCCGGATTCCTTTACCAAACTCCGATGCATTTTTAAGAATTTCATTACCGCTTACAGCGGTTATAATTTTCTTATAATCTCGCTTTAAATCAAAATAATCGCACCAAATTGCATTAAAATCCGATTTATCGGTATTATAAAGTATAATAGTACCGTCTGGCTTTTTTTCAAGCTCTAGGTACTTATTAAAGGCAACGCCATGCCATATACCGTTTTCTTTTTCTTCCCATCTAAACGCCTGACCGCAGTCAAGGGTATGAGGCAGGTCAAAATCAGAAACACCACTTATATATACATTATTATTTTTAAATTCTGCATTAAACATTTTATCACCGATTGCTATTATACATTTTTTGTGATAAAATGTAAATATAAATTATTTAGGAGTAATCAAAATGAGAGACGATATTTGCACTATACCCGTCAGTGAGGTATTTGAGGAAAATGACGGCTGTCCTATATGCCGTATGAGAGATACAATTGAAGAGCGTATAACCTCATATATTCTAGGCGACGCTATGATGGAGCCTGATGTCAGAATTGAAACTAACCGAGTAGGCTTTTGTGAGCATCATTATAATAAAATGATGTCTCAGAGAGGCAGACTTCAGCTTGCACTTATGCTGCAAACCCACATTGATGAAATTAATAAAAATGTACTAAAAAAAGGAATTTTCACCTCATATTCAAAGCTCGGCGAAAAAGCCGCAAAGGTTAGTGATACCTGCTTTATCTGTGATAAAATCGAGTACGGCCTGTCTCGAATGATAGCTACAGTTTACCGTTGCTATGAAAATGAACGCGATTTCAGAGATATGTTTAACGGACAGACGATGTTCTGCTTGCCTCATTATGAAAGACTGATGCAGGGGGCAGATAAGAAGAATATGAAGAGATACAGCAGTGAATTTGCTGAAAATTTAACAAGAATCACGAAAGAATATTCCGAAAAGCTCTATTCTCAGCTTAGTGAATATTGCACTCTTTATGATTACAGGTCAAATAAAGAACAGGCGGCTTCGCTTGAATGTAAAGATTCGGTTGAGCGTACAGTTGCATTTTTAAACGGCAGAATTTACGACGAGAATTGATTTACATAATACCTCTATTTTCGAGCTTTGGTGGATAACTTTCAACGAAAACAAGCCATTTATCCAACTTTTACACCGAGTTATCCACTTTTTTATGTTAACTAAGATTCGTTTTATGTTAACCTTAGTGGATAAATATTTAATTTAAAATATGCAAAATAATGCATATTTTTCCAAAAATTGCCCACAATAATTTTGAAATCCTAAATTAAGGCAGGCAGTTTTATGGTAAAAGGTGTAAACAAAACAGTTATCGAGGTAAATAATACGGGTAGCAAGCTTTTTGAAAAAATTGTATTTTATGTAACCCCTGAATATGGAAATTTAAGTGCTAAGCAATTAAGACGTGCGGCAAGCTCATTTTCTTTTAATTATGAAGCGCCTGCAAACTCTAAAACGCTGAGAAAAAGATATAAACTAAAAAGACAGAAACGAATTATTCTTTGTTCTGTTCTGGCTTTGGCGGTTTTGAGCCTTATTTTAGCGCTTATATTGTAAATAAATTATTAAAAGTGCAGGGAATTTACTATATTTCTTGCATTTTTTTCTTTTTTGAACTATAATATCTATGTTTTTTAAAAACTTTAAAAGGATGTAATTTATGAAAGAAATTCTAAAAAAGAGCCTGTCGGTTTTCGGCAAAACTATAATGATTAATTTTATGTGCTTTTTTCTGGTAATTTCCCTTAGCGTGCTTTCTACAGCAGCTTTTACTGAAAAAATCGGATACAAGGCATATGGTGTTTTAGAAGGAAGTCAAGATTCGGTTGAGCTTTATACATATTACTACCAAGACGGCGAAGACACCGAAAAAGAAAAATACGAGGAGCAGGGATATACGATATCTACTGTGACAATGCGCTCCGAGGTATCTAAAACCGGTAATACCGTATTTTATGCTGTCTCTCAGCTGATGAACCTTATTCTGCTATGCGGTATGCTTTATTCATCGCTTTGGCAGTTGGGTACAATGGATAGCAACCTAGTTCATTTTAAACACAAGGCAGAAGATAAGCTAAAAGGCTTTAAAATCGGTCTTATAGCGATTATTCCATCAGTTTTGATATTACTTGTCTTAACTGCGACAAAATCGACTGCGGTGATTTCTGCGATGCCTGTGGCACTTTTAAATTTCGCTTACTCGGTTACTTTTTCGATAAATAACCTTATTTGCGGCTCTGCAGAAACTATAGGCGACCTTAAAATTTGGCAATTGCTGATATATATTGTTTTGCAGTTTATAGTTCCTGCTATTACTTACACGGCTTACATTTTAGGATATAAGAATTTCTCAATTTCAGAAAAATTCATTTACAAGAAAAATAAGGAGAGTTAAAATGGCTGGTTTTTTCGGTTTATTCAATTATGAAAAGGAAGGTCCCGGTATTTCTAAAAATGCCCCTAGGAAAAAGACTTTTATTATATTTTTTGAAACCTTTTTTCGCAATTTTTGGAAGTTTATTACTATCAATTTAGTTTATTCATTAATAAATCTTCCTTTGATTACAAGCGGTCTTGCGGCTGTTGGTTTGACCAATGTTACAAGAAATATTGCAAGAGACAAGCATTCTTTTGGACTTAGTGATTTTTTTGAAACAATAAAAAAAAATTGGAAGCAAGGACTTATTGCGGGAATAATAAATGTACTGCTATATGTAATTATTATTTTTGATTTTTATTTCTTCTTTTGTTCTAAAGAGGGAATTTTTGCTACAATCGGTATGGCAATTGCATTTATGTTCTTCCTGATTCTTACATTTATGAATTATTTTATTTGGACCCTTATTATCACCTTTAATTTTTCATTAAAGCAGGTATTTAAGAATAGCTTTAAATTCTCAATTATCAATTTCAAGCTTAATTTCCTATGCCTAATAATAACCGTCTTGATTCACGCAGTATATATAGCAATTCTTTTCTTACTCAGCAAGTGGTTTTTACTCGTTTTAACGGTTGAAATTATGATTTATTTAATCACTTATCCTGCGTTTAAATTTTTATTAGTTCAGTTTTGCGTTTTCCCATCTATCAAAAAGCATATTATCGACCCTTATTATGCAGAGCATCCCGAAGCTGATATTGAAAAGCGTCGTGACCTTGGAATTGAGGTTGAAGAGGCTAAGCCTCAAAAGACCGAAGGAGAAGAGGGCGATGAGGAAGAAAGCGAGAATGTTTTTGAAGATTAATATTTTTTGATTTTGTCTCATATATATTTATCGGTGATAATGTATGAGCTGTAGAATCGGAGATCTTCGCAATAAACAAGTGGTTTGCATAAAAAACGGTTGTGTGCTTGGGTTTATTTCTGATGTTGAAATTAATACCTCAAGCGGAAATCTTGAAGCGATAGTAATTTTTGGCAGACCCCGTTTTTTAGGACTATTAGGCAGGGAAGATGACATAGTAATTCCTTGGTCCGAAATTGATGTTATCGGTCAGGAAACTGTTTTAGTCGTCACCGACCCTACACCGTTTGTTAGAATTTCTAAAAGAAATCGCTATAATTTCTAAATAACCGCTCTTTTGAGCGGTTATTTTTGTATCTGTTAAAATTAAATATTATGAGCAATATAATACTATAATAAAATTTTAACAGGAAGTGTTTAATTTGAAAGCCTTTCGGATTTTTACAAAGACAATATTTTGTCTTTTGCTCATAATATGCACAGTAATATTCGCTGGCATAATCTACCTTGATAATAGCCTTTCAAAAGATTATAAAATCAAAAAGGGCGACACTTTAAATATTGACTCTATTGTACCTGTAACAGCAGTTTACAAGGGAAGTGAGTTATCTTCCCGTAACACACTTGAAAGCGTTGGAAGTGAAATTAGGGTTGATTTAAAGGCATTTGGGATAATACCTTTTTCTACCGTCAGCGTTCAGGTGGTTGATGAATTACAGGTTGCAGTTTTAGGGACACCTTTTGGAATGAAAATTTATACTAAAGGTGTTTTGGTTATTGAACTTACAGAGGTAGAGACAGAATCAGGTATAAGAAATCCTGCACGTGACGCAGGAATAAAGACAGGAGATTATATACTTTCGGTAAACGGTAAAGAAATCAGCACTAACGAAGATTTAAGTCAAATAGTAGAAAATTCACAGGGGGCCGAAATGGATTTTCTGGTTTTAAGAGAAAGCCGAAAAATTCATATAAAATTTTCGCCTGTTTTATCAAAAGAGACCAAAAGCTACAAAATCGGAATCTGGATAAGAGATAGCTCTGCCGGTATCGGCACACTTACATTTTACAGTCCCGCTACCAATGTTGTTTGCGGGCTTGGACACGGCATTTGCGACGAGGATACGGGTAAGCTTTTGAATATAAATTCAGGAGAAATAGTAACCGCTGATATTATCGGTATTGAAAAAGGGACAAAGGGCTCTGCAGGTAAGCTTAGCGGTACATTTGGTTTTGAAACTATCGGAGATATTGATTATAACTCAGATTGCGG
>JAZQIP010000053.1:0-1885 GCA_045541175.1 Acutalibacteraceae bacterium | reverse complement strand
GCCCGTTCGGGAAGCGCAATGGCGGTTACGGTTATTATGATGATACCGCCGATACTGGTTTATATGATTTCACAAAGCAATGTGCTTGAATCTATGAACAGTGCGGGAATTAAGTAACAAAGGAGGAAACTGAATGAGTTCACGAAAGCGTTTAATGGTGTTTGTAACAACACTTATGTTAATGGCTTTTGTTTTCGTTGAAGCTCTTCCTACCTTTGCCTTGCAGGGAGAGGTTCCTTATAATAGCTATACATATTGGGAGAGCGATAGCTTTACAGCAATTTCTGCTAAAGCTTCTTATGAGCCTCAGACGGTGCTCACTGCCGCGAGACTTGGAATTGACAGCTTTGCGGAGATTAATGATGTTTGTACCGATAAAGCAGGAAATATTTATGTGTTAGACGGTAAAAGCTCACGAATCTTTGTTTTAAACCCTGATTATACGGTTAAAAGAATAATTAATGAGGTTATAAGTGAAACAGAAAAGCTTAAATTTGAAAAGGCAAAGGGCATTTTTGTTGATACAAAAGGTAAAATTTATATTGCTGACACCGAAGGCGGTCGTGTAATTATCTGCAATGAAAGTGGCGAGTATCTTAGTGTTATAACTCTGCCTGAGTCAAAGCTCATACCTGATGATTTTAACTACCGCCCTATAAAGATTACAGTTGATTCCAATGACTATATTTATGTTCTGAGTGACGGCTCTTATCACGGTGCTATATTGTATTCGCCAAAGGGTGAGTTTTTCGGCTTTTACGGTGCTAACTCGGTTGAAGGCTCGGTTATGACCGTTATTCAGAATTTGTGGGAAAAGCTTACTTCTACCAACGAGAAACGAGCAGGACAGACAAGTCGTTTACCTTATCAGTTTACAGACCTTTTTGTAGATGAAGCAGATTTTATATACACAGCTACAGGTAAAATCCCCGGAAACAGTCAAAAGGCTCAGATAAAACGACTTAGTCCCGGAGGAAAAAATATACTTAATTCTTCAGAAGTTGTCTTTGGTGATAAAACTGCCGAGCTTGTAAATGGAGAGACAAGGATACAAAATGTTGCAGGCCTTTCGGTAGACAGTAACGGATATATTTATTGCTACGACGCTACAAGCGGTAAGATATTTGTTTATGACAGCGAATGCTATATGGTTACTGCATTCGGCGGCTCGGGAGAGGGAACACAAAACGGTACATTCAAGCAAATTTCAGCTATAGATATATTGGAAGACGGTAAAAAGATTATTGTTGCCGATAATTTAAAGCTAACTCTTACTGTATTCAGAGAGACAGAATACGGAACTAAAATAAAAACAGCACGAAAGCTGACTATTTACGGTGACTATGCAGCTTCTGAGATGCTGTGGCAGGAAATCAATAGCGAGGATAAAAATTGTCAGTTAGCATATATAGGTCTTGCAAAGGCCGAGCTCTCAAAGAAGAATTATGAGGCGGCGGCGCGCTACGCTAAGGCAGGACTTGATAAAAAGCTTTACAATAAGGCCTTTAATTATAATCGCAAAGCGTTTCTTAAAGAGAATTTTGACAGCATTATGGTTATAATTCTTTTAGCGGTTGCGGCGGTTACTGCTTTTGCTGTTTATGCTAAAAAGAAAAAGCTTGTATTTGTGAAGAATAAAAAATTCAAGCTTATGCTTTCATCACCTATGCATCCAGCCCTTGTCTTTGGTGAGGTTAAAACTAAAGGGATGGGCTCGGTAATATTGGGTACGGTTATTATAGCGTTATATTATGCAACCTCGGTTTTAAAGGAAACCGCAAGTGGATTTTTATTCCGTTCAACCGATTATACTTCCTTTAATTCAGTACTTGTTTTATTACAGACAGCAGGCTTTATAGTTTTATGGACAGTTGCAAACTGGGCA
>JAZQIP010000052.1:0-25836 GCA_045541175.1 Acutalibacteraceae bacterium | reverse complement strand
CTATGTGGTCGTAAAATTAAACTCCGTAAGTGAGAACTTTTCAATCTTATGTACGGAGTTTTTGTGTTGATATCACTCAAAAACATTACCATCATATAGCGGTGCAAATTTTTCACCACATAAAACAAAGAATAGTATTTTAAGGTTATGTGCATTAGATGAGTAACACTTTATAAGATAGAAGCTTTTAATTTTCTATTTTATCTAAACTATTTAAATCAATTAGGAATTTACGATTTATAACTGTTATTTAATAAGCTAAAGACCTGCTACAGTGGCGACAATGACTTTTATATTTATTAAATAAAATATCAATTATTTTCTGATGGTTCATACTTTCATATCACTTTATAAATAATTGAGTTATTAATATCCATAAATTCTGCCGAAAAATTTGGTTGTGTTAGATTTAAACCCAATCCAATTATAGTGCAAGAAATGACAGTCTCTTCATTTTCATTATTTATATTTCTAATTAAACAAAGTGGAGTTGAATGTTTCCTATTGGTTAAATGGTTACAATATGCAGAATTTGAATTACAATACCACGCATCAAAAGTGCCTTCAAATTTCGATTTTATTAATTGTTTAAACGAAATAAATTACCCTAAAAAAGTCATTACTTTAATTTTGACAAATGTAATGACTCTAGTTATAATATGTAAGTGAACTTCGATTATTAGGCGGTGAAATAGTGGATATGAAGAAGATTAATATAGTTCCGGATAATCATACTGCAACCGAGTTCTTAAAAGGACAAGCTTCAAAGATTTTTGATGAGGTTGTAAAGGAAGACAAAGTTGTGATAGTTAACAAACACAGCAAGCCCCATAATGTTATAATTTCTTATGATAGATATGTAAGATTAAAAGAAAGTGTTGCGGATATATAAACAAAGTACAGAATATCGTACATTAGAGTAGTTATAATTCTATATGGTGGTGTAGTAATGGCAGGAAAATTCAATTGGCAAAAATTTAAGGATATCAATTTAAATGATTCGTTTTTTGATACGCTTAAAACAGATTATTCTGAGTTTCCAATATGGTTTGAGCGCAAACAAAATGAAGGAAAAAGTGCTCTTGTATTTAATGATGAAAACGGCGTGGGTGCTTTTTTGTATCTAAAAAGAGAAAATGTAAACGATGATGTTTCTCCATTAGTTGTTGATGGAAACGAATTACCACAGATACCGCGCCTAAAAATAGGTACATTACGTTTGGCAGAACGAATTCGCAAGCAACGTCTTGGTGAAGGAGCACTTGGTGTTGCTCTATGGTATTGGAAAGAAACGGGATATAAAGAAATTTATGTTACCGTTTTTGAAAAACATATTGAATTAATCAATTTGTTTGAAAGATTTGGATTTGTATATATCGGCAAGAATGAACGTGGAGAAAATGTTTATCTAAAAAATAGAGAAAATTTATCTTTTGATGATCCATACAAATGCTTTCCATTTATTTCATCAGATTTTAATTCGGCGGGTTTGATTCCTATAAATGATGATTTTCATGATAGGTTATTTCCATATTCGGAGTTGGCTGGAAGCACTCAAAATATTGTTACTGCAACAGCTGGAAATGGAATAACAAAAGTTTTCATTGCCACCCCTTTTACTGCTTTGCATTTTAAAGTGGGTATGCCGGTGTTTATATATCGAATCCACAAAGGCTTAGGTCAAAAGAAATATAAATCAGTTGTTACATCGTTCTGCACAATATCCAAGGTTGATATTATAAAAGATAATGGTCGTACAGTGATATCGAATGATAATTTTATAAAGCAAGTTGGCAACAAAACTATTTATTCAAATCAGGAACTTCAAGATATTTATAATACTAAAAAAACAATAGTAGTTATTGAACTTGTATATAATGGATATTTTGGTAAAGGACATAACATAACTTTTAATGAATTGAAAGAGAATAATTTATTTGAAACATATCCTTACAATGTTGTATATACTGAAAAAGAATTTGAGAAGATATTAGAGATGGGTGATATAAATGTGCAAAATACTATTATCGATTAATCCCGAACACGTAGAAAATATTTTAAGCGGTGAAAAACAATATGAATTTAGAAAGATCAAATGTAAAGAAAAGGTTGATAAAATTATTATCTATTCAACTGCTCCTGTGATGAAAGTTGTAGGAGAGGCGGATGTGGTAGATGTTATTGTGGACAGTCCTGACCTTGTGTGGGATGAAACTTTTGAACATTCCGGAATTACTAAACAATTTTTTGATACATATTATCAAAACAGAAGTTTGGCTATAGCTTACAAATTAGGGAAAGTTAAAAAATATGATAAACCAAAGGATTTATCGTATTTCGGATTAACAAATGCTCCACAATCGTTTGTATATATTTAAATCCTTTATTTATAATGGTTCAAAATTTGAGCTGCAGTAAACAAAGAAATAGGATGCCTTACTTGACTAAAAAGTAAGGCATCCTATTTTTACCATAAAAATTTGCTATCTGATTAAGGCTATCTTATTAGGTTTAATTTTCATATTTATTGCAAAATTTTGTATATTTTCTAAATCATGGGAACTATACCAACTGATGAGCCAATCAGGTTCCCCATTGATGCTATCAATTATTTTGTGAAAATAAGGATAATCTACTTTAGATAATGAGTGACCTAACACTACAATTGTTTTGATATTTGAAAGATTAGAAAAGAAAGATTTGTTTTTTTCTATAATCTCATCGCTTTTCTTTGTCGTTTCATCATTATACCAATTAAGATTTCGCACAGCACTATCAATTGCACCATCTAAAAGTTCGTTTTTTCTTTTTGATTTAAAATTTGGATAAGGTATTGTTGGCGTCCAATCGTCTTCATCTCCGGAACCTGGAGCGTGCCCAAGTACGAGTTCATCTTTTTTATTCTTTCTACAGCCATGAATATATGTAATCTTATCAGTAGGAATCTTGTATAGGGTTTCAATAAATTCTGTGTAATTAAAATTAAGATATGTACCGTCTATATGTAGTAATTCATTATATATGGCTTCTTTTGTCGGTTTTAACGTTTCCACCCATGTACGAAATCCTTTTGGAAGTTTGTATGTGATTTCTTGTGCAGGTGATGTGGCCGTATCATAAGCTAAACAAAAATCTGCAGCTGAAGCATCTGGTTCATATGCGCCCATAATATCCATCCACATATCAACCGTACCTAACATTGCACTGGCATCTATGTGTGCTAAAGCTTCCTCGAAATCACACCACAAACTGTCCGAGTTCAGATAAGTTTCAAGGGTCCATCTAAGAGAATTGTTTTTACCCATTGAATCTCTGAAATCACTATATCTTGATAGCACTCCGTGTGAGATATCAAAACCGTTTCCAATTACATACAGGGTGGATTGCGGCTCTGTAATCCGTACGTCTATACGTGAAAGTTTATTATATGGTAAATCCTTTAATAGTGCATTAATTTTTTCTTGCTCTTTAATTTGCCATATTATATCCTCACGATGTTGCTTTTCTTTTTCTATTATTGTCTTGCGTTTTTTACGACAACTTTTGCATCTTTTGGGTAAGCAAAAATTTCTTTCTTTATAATACCGCTGTTCCTCTTTGGTAAAAGTGAAATCAGTTCCGCAATCTATGCAGTTAATTATTTTATCATTTATTGAATCCATATTTTCACCGTACAAAATATATTTATTTTAGTTTAGCACTAAAACAAATATTAATCAATAATACAAAAATAAAATGACCGAAAGTATATCTTAACTCTCGGCTATTTTTGATTGGTCGAGGTGACAGGGCTCGAACCTGCGGCATCTAGTTCCCAAATACGACCTAGAACTTTTTTCTAAGCATTTATGACCATTTTGAGCTATTTTTTGTTAGAAACATAATGCTCTTTTAACATCATATTTTCACTAAATCCGTTGATTCCAAATCTATCTATGGGATACTATGTGGTCGTAAAATAACTCCGTAAGTGAGAGTTTTTTAAAATTCTTACTTGCGGAGTTTTCTGTATTTGTAGTAGTATATTAAAAATATCATAGCTGTGTAAAATTTCCACCACTAATAAACAAAGATTCGTACAATGAATTAAGAAGGTTAATGTTATGATAAAAAGTAAAGAATAAATGAGAACATTTTAAGATAATTACACGAGAATCTTGATGATGGTTATACACTTTACTCAATATGGATGCTCAATGTCAAGAATTGGAACTTTAACAGATAATCATATTACTAAATCTATAAATGATTGGATAAAAGAGGATGTAAAAGTAATAAAATATTGTGAAAAATGCATTGCATTTGTAGTTTAATTATTTGCTTTTTTTTAAAAAATAAAATTGATATAATATATATGAAATAAACAAATAAAATGCAAGAATGTATCTAATTTTTTATAAGGTATAAATAAAAATTTAATATATAAAAAATAAAGGAGATATTTTTATGATGAAATTCAAAAGATTATGCGCAATAGTTTTAGTTGCAGTACTTTGTCTTTGCTGTGGTTGCAGTAATGACAGTGGCGCATCAAAGAAGCCCGGGAAAAAACCTGCAGGTAATTCGGGAAACGATTCCTACTTTGATTCTGTTCCTGTAGAGCTTGACGGTACCACCGTTAAATTCGCTACATGGATAAATCACAGAGCAAATGAATCGGCTGATGTGCTTGATGATTTTACAAATCTTACAGGTATTGATGTTGAGATAGTTACTATCACACAGGAAGATTATATTTCGAAATTGGCTTCACTTGTTTCTGCTGGACAATCACCTGATGTTGTAGTCAGCAATTCGGAATTTCCTAATGTTTTACAGGTTTTAATGCCTCTTGACGATACCATTATTAATACAGCTGATAGCTTCTGGAATCAGGAAATTGTAAAGCTTGGTACAGTAGGCGGCAGACCTTACCTTGTTAATTCTGTAAGCAGTCCTTGGGATATGGCATCATCTTGCGTTTATTACAACAATAAAATATTTGAAGATAATGGTATAACTACACCTGCTCTTTATTTGCAGGAGGGAAGATGGACTCTTGACAATTTCTACAAGTGTGCGAGAGAGTTAGCGCAGGTTTGTTCAGAAGCAGGAGCAGGCATTGCAACAGGCGCATATTTCAGTACATATACAAGCGGTATGGTAAATTATGATACCGAAAACGGCAAATTTGTAAGCAACCTTTCTAATCCTGATGTAACAAAGGTATGGCAGGATATAATCAAGGCTTATGAAGAGGGCTCTGTCTTATTTAACGATGAGGGTAAACGCCATTTATTTATAGAAGGAAAAATTGGTATGCTTTTTGCAGGCGCTTACGGTCTTAGAAAATATGGCTGGATGAATGATATGGACATTAATGATTTAGCCTTTGTTCCAGTACCCCGTGTTGATGCTTCAAGCGAGCAAACCTACGGTGGAACCTCATTCAGAGCATACGGTATCTGTAAAGGTGCATCTAATGCTGACGGCGCGGCATATTTCTTAAGATATTTCCTTAATGCTGATAATTACGATGAAGAAACACTTTATAAGAATGAAGCTGCTGCAGAGCTTTACAAAGACCTTGTTAATAATCAGAACTATAAAAATCCGCTGTTGGATACAAGCGTTATGTCGCTTATGGCAACTACCTCATTGCCTATGCAGGAAATTTTCCCTGATTTGTATGAATGCTCCTCTTCACAGGTTTCTACAGCGCTTAATTCTTCGGCTAATAAGCTTAACTCTTGTATTACACGCGCTAATATGATAATTGAGGATGTTAAAACACAAAACGCAAAATAATTAACGATGGAGGAATATAATGTTCAATAAAAAGCAACGAGTAATAAGCTTTCTTTTGATAATTGCTCTTTTGCTTTCGTTATGCCCACTGGCTATTTTAAGTACAGCGCAGGCTTCGGAAGATACATTCTCACCTGAAAAACATTATTTCGATTTCAGTCAATATGAATTTGATACTGTGACTTTAGAAGAATTAGCTGTTTTTAATAGCTACAAGGCAACTACCGTAAATGCATACAATGCTACAAAAAATGTTGGCTTTTGGTCGCTTGAAAATGACAGCAACGTAACAGGCGGAAAATACCTTAAATATGTTAAAGATAATAATGGTAATAATGGAGGACTTTTTAATTTTCTGTTTGTTGCAAATGCTACTGGTAATTATCAAACAAATGAAAAGGATAAACATATTGTCCTTAAGGCAAATACACCTTATAGCATTAAGATACGCTATAAAATCGAAAACTTAGAGGAGGAAAAATACGACCTTAACCTATTTGCTGTAGCAACTCAGGGTGTAGCTACGCCTAACAGTTGTCCTGCAGGTAATTTGGTTTATATAAAGGAGGGGCTGGGTAATACAGACGGTTGGACTGAAGCCACATATAGCTTTGTTACACCCGAAACCTATCTTGGAAATAACAACAGCCTGCTTTTAGGCTTTAATCCTGCTAAAGAGGGAACTACCACTCGTCCAAGTGAGGGAACGAAATTCACCTATAGCGTATCGGTTGATTGTGTCGAAATAAACCGTCTTTCAACCGTCCGTTTAAACGGCGTAGATTCTACGGGACATAAAACTACCGAAAATATTTACGGAGCAGTAGGCGATAAAATTAACTTTCCCGATAAGGGAGCGGTGATTTACGGAAATTACGATGAGGATACTAAGGCATTTTTAAATCCGATAGATGTAGCAAACCGTTTTTTTGCAAATAGTGTTTATGAAGATTTTTATTATAAAGACGATACATTTGATATTGAAAGTTATAATATAGATTTCAGTCAATACAACCTAATCGTTGGTACAGGATCTAATGGTAATGTTGTTAAAATGGATAGCAATAAATGGGAACTTATAAGTGACAGCACTGCTACAGGTGGGAAATATTTAAAATACGAAAAGTATTCTGATGGTACAGGAAAGAATTGGAAACCTTACTATCATTTTATGGCAAATCCTACAGGCGCTTTTAGCGAAGCTACAAAGAGCGGAGCTGTAAAGCTTTTGAAGGATACAAATTATGTTATAAAAATTCGCTATAAAGTTGAAAACCTTGATGCGGCGTATGATTTGGATTTTTACGCTAATTTCACACAGGGGGTTTGGTCGCCCAACAGTTTCCACGTAAATAATAATGTAAATATTGCAACAGGACTTAGCAATACCGACGGTTGGGTTGAAAAGGAATATACATTTACCACCCCTGCTGAATATGTAGGTACTACGAATAGCCTTATAATTGGTTTCTATCCTACAAAGGCAGGCACGGCAACATTCCCTGCAAGCGATGAATTTGGGTACAGCGTATCGATCGACTATTTAAAGATAGATCGTGCTACAAGCGTTGTCTTTATGTCTGACGGTGAGGTTGCCGAAACTGTTTACGGTACTCCGGGTGATACAATCACAGATTTCCCCGCGATTAAGAAAAACGGATATAAATTCGCAGGCTGGTATAAGGATGCAGAATGTTCTGTAGCGGCAGATTCGGTCACTCTTACAAATAAAGGCGTTTCGGCCACACTGTATTCCGGTTGGACCAAACTTGCAGATAACGCTGTTATAAATGATGAAACTTATCCTGATTGGCGAGACAATAACGATATTTATAACGGCTTCAGTTCTGATAACTCCGATTACTCGGCAGGCACATCATCGTTTAAGTATTCTTCAGTTTCAGGTGAAACTGCGTATATGCTGTTGAATTACAATAATCAACCGCTAATTCTTGCAGACCAAAGTGTTTATATGCTTACCTTTAAGTATAGGTTGAATAAGGGAAGCACCGCCAGCGTAGCATTTAAAATTTCAAGTGAAAATAAATTTGACCAACAAAATGCTGTTAACCAATCAAGTAAGGATATTTTTGGAGCAGATGACTGGCAAAAGGCTGTAATTTGCTTTACAGCAGATGCTAAAAATGCCGATGCTTTATATTTCACAATTTCTTCTCTAGATACCGTATGGATAGATGAGATTGTATTGTCGACAACATCTGCTATTCGGTTGGAGACCAACGGTGGCTCAGCGATTGAGGCCCTTAAAGGCACTCCGGGCGAAAAGGTCGAATTGCCGACTCCTGTTTGGAGCGGCCATGATTTTAGCGGATGGTATAAGGACAGCGAGCTTAAAATCCCTGCAACAACAATAAGATTTCCAAGTAAAACCGAAACGGTTACGGTTTATGCGGCTTGGGATTTAACTCCGCCTGATGTTGTGGTGGATTTTGAAAATGTACCCTACGATAACGGAAGCTGGACAAATCCGCAGTACTCATACAACAGTCAAACTATGTCATTTATTAAAGATGAACCTTTTTCGGGTGAAGCTCTTTTAAGATTTAATTATGTTGTCGGAGAAGGTTCTATTCCGTACAACCGTGCGGGACAGTCTTTTGCTTTTTACAAGGACGGTAAGGCTGTAAAGGTTGAAAATAAAGCTACCTATATAATGTCATTTTGGTACAGAGTGAAAAGTATTGATGCAAATGTGCGTGTTACACCTCAGACCTGTACGGCAAATAACTTTAATGCAAATGCTGTGAACTATACAAGCAGCGGTTATACAATAAGCAATACCTCTGCCGACGGGCAGTGGCACCA
Source organism: Acutalibacteraceae bacterium (assembly GCA_045541175.1). Lineage (GTDB taxonomy): Bacteria > Bacillota > Clostridia > Oscillospirales > Acutalibacteraceae > UBA737. Next base: position 17,223 of record JAZQIP010000052.1, on the reverse strand, counting down.
AGCAACTATTGTGTTTACAGCTGAGCCAAAGACTGATTCTTTAGGTAATTTTGCAAACGGTTTGTTTTTGCGTATAAATCCGCTTGCTGATAAAAATGCGATAGTGGATTTTGATTATATTTCATTAACCAAACTGGATGAAAATACTGCTATTGTATCTATGGCGGTAGATAGTGACGAAACCCAGTTTGTGGCTGTAAAAAAAGGCGAAAAGGTGACATTGCCTACCCCTGCAAGAAACAATTATATCTTCCGTGGTTGGTACAGTGATTCATCCTTTAAGAATAAAATAGCGGGTAGCGTATATACAGCAGAAGATTCTGCAACGCTTTATGCAAAGTGGAGCCTAATTACCGCTTCAACCGATTTCGAAAAATATCCTGATAGTTGGATTTATAAAGCGAACCCTAATGAATCTAATTTCCGTTTTGGAAATGCTCATATGTCAATTTCAAACAGCGAGCATTATGGCGGTAAGTATTCGCTTAGATTTAATTATGACGGCAGTCAGAAAAGCAAAGAATCTATGGCTCAGCTTTATAACTTGGACGATATTCTCGTTGCAGGAGATTCACCGGTTATTCTTGATGCAAACAGTGTATATATGGCAACTATACGCTATAAAGTAAAATATGCTGATGGCACAGCGGATATAGACTTTGCATTGGCAGCAAGAAGTAACTATTATGCAGACCGCACGAGGATAAAATTCTTAAAGGTTTCTTCCGCTGATATTGATAAGGGCTGGCAAACAGCAACAATTTGCTTTACTGCTAATCCTAAAGCGGAAAAAGCAGATGCTTTATATCTTGCGTTTACAGCATACGGCAGTAAAGCAGATATTTATATCGACGATTTCAAGATAGAACTTCTTGAAGGTAAAAGTTATATTGAGTTTAATGCTAACAATAATACATCGTCTACCTATTCGGTAGGTGTAGTAGGCGGTTCTATTGAGTATCCCGAAACGCCCGTGCGTAAAGGTTATGCTTTTGTAGGTTGGTATACCGATGAGGGGTGTACCGAAGAGTTTACAAGTAAAACCTACGGTTTAACTCCGCTTAAAGCCTATGCAAAATGGAGAATGACCGAGGCATTAACTGATTTTGAAAACTACCCTGAGCATTGGGTTTCAGGTACTAGTGCAAACCAGACCAATCTGCGCTTCGGAAATGCTCATATGTCTATTTCTGACAGCGAGCATTATGACGGTAAATATTCGCTTAGATTCAATTATGACGGCAGTCAGAAAAATAAAGAATCTATGGCTCAGCTCTATAACTCTTACGATATCCTTGCAGGTAATATGCCGGTAATTTTGGAAGCGGACTGTGTATATATGGCGACTGTACGCTATAAAGTAAAAGATGTTGTAGGCACAGCGGATATAGACTTTGCATTGGCATCAAGAAGTAACTATTATGCCAATCGTACAAGAATAAAATTCTTTACAGTTTCTTTTGCTGATATTGATAAGGGCTGGCAAACAGCAACAATTTGCTTTACTGCTAATCCTAAAGCGGAAAAAGCAGATGCTTTATATCTTGCATTTACGGCATACGGAAGTAATGCAGAGCTTTATATTGATAAATTTACAATAGAGCTTCTTGATGGCAAGAGTTATATTGAATTTAATGCTAATAATAACACATTACCTGTTTATTCGGTAGGAAAAACAGGTAAGGCGATTAAGTTTCCCGAAACACCCGTGCGTAAAGGCTATGCCTTTGCAGGATGGTACACAGATGAGGGCTGTACCGAGTCATTTACAGGCAAAAATTACAGTATTCTCCCGCTTAAAGTATATGCAAAGTGGCGGTTGACCAAGGCTTTAACTGATTTTGAAAATTATCCCGAGCGTTGGATGGCTATTCCTCAATCAAATACCATAAATTTCCGCTTTGGAAATGCTCATATGTCAATTTCAGACAACGAGCATTATGATGGTAAATATTCGCTTAGATTTAATTATGACGGTAGTCAGAAAAATAAAGAATCTATGACACAACTTTATAACTCGAAAGATATTCTCGTTGCAGATGATACGCCGGTAATTCTTGAGGAAAACTGTGTATATATGGCTACCATACGCTATAAGGTAACAAATGCTGTTGGTACTGCTGATATTGATTTTGCATTGGCATCAAGAAATAACTATTATGCAAACCGTACACGAATAAATTTCTTAACGGTTTCCTCGGCAGATATTGGTAAGGGCTGGCAAACAGCAACAATTTGCTTTACTGCCATTCCTAAAAAAGAAAAAGCCGACGCTTTATATCTGGCATTCACTGCAAACGGCAGTAAAGCAGAAATTTATATTGATGATTTCGAGTTAGAGCTTCTTGAAGGTAAAAGTTATATTGAGTTCAATTCCAACAATAATACACTACCTGTTTATTCGATAGGTAAAGCGGGTAAGGCGATTAAGTTTCCTGAAACACCTGAGCGCAAAGGCTATACCTTTGCGGGCTGGTATACGGATGAGGGTTTCAACGAGCTGTTTACAGGTAAAACTCACGGCGTAGCTTCGCTTAAGGTATATGCTAAGTGGGTATTTGAGGACTCTATAGTTATCAGCTTTGAGGATGAAGCACAGAGAAACCTTAACAAAACTCAGTTTGATACTACCGAAATTTCTGATAAAAAGGCAAGTCACGGACGCTATTCTTTGAAGCTTAATAAATCAGGAAACACAAGAATGAATGCGTCAATGCTGCTTATGTATGATAATCAGCCCGTTACGGTTGAAGACGGCGCGACATATGTTTTAACCTACGATTATTATGTTGTTCAGAATACAGGTAAGAGAAGCGGACAGACAACGCCTCTGCCTAATGTTCGTTTTGCCAAGGCAAGCAATGTTTGGTCGGGATATTCTGTTCCAACAAATATCTGGGCTATTAATTTTGAGGAAGAATGCGGCAAATGGTTTACAGGCTCTATAATGTTTACTGCAGAGCTTAAAGAGCCTACAGGTAATGCGCTTTACTTTACCGTTAACTATTCAGAAAACTTTGTCGGATATTTCGATAATCTCCGTCTTACTCGCGTTAATAAAGGTGAAGGGGATATTGCAGTTAACTTAAATCCATGCGGTGCAAGCGATATTGGAGTATCCAAGCTGTTCTATACAGGAAAAGCAGGCGAGCAAATCAAATTACCAACTGATTTGAAAAAGGAAGGTTTTACCTTTATCGGTTGGTATGAGGATACAAAATTTAAAAAGCGTATAGAATCGGATTACTATACAATTCTTCAAAGCGATACGACTATATATGCCGGTTGGACTAAGCCTAAGCTTTATCAGGATTTCGAAAGCTATGGTAAATTGTTCTCACCAGCTACATATAAGTATTTAGATATGGATTATGAGCTATATGATGCAAGTATAGCCACAAACAGCAAGGAAAATGTACACGGCGGTAATTATTCGATTCACCGCAAGGGTGAGGACTTCCACACAGCATGCTTTCAGATATTACCTGAAACAAGCGATCCTACTAAACGCCTTATGCCCGGACTTGTTTATAAAATATCTATGTGGGTAAAGGTTGAATCGAAGACTCAAGAAACAGGCGCAATAAAGATTGCCTGCTCGCAGTCTCCTTACTATGCTTGGGCGATAGATGGCGAATGGCACAATATTGCGGCAATGAAGGATTTGAAGATAGGCGAATGGACCAAGCTCACATATACTTTTTATGCTACTGACTATTATATGTCTATCCAGACACCCGGTAATGCAAGTATATATTTTGATGATATAAGCTTTGAATTGCTTTACGGTTCTAAATCCTCCGATTGTTCACAATCTGTTAAGGTTGATGAATATATTACAGTTAGCAAAAATGAAGATTTATCAATACTGGATAGTGAAATAGACGCTAAATATTTAAAAGACCTTGGCGGTGAAAGCGAGAATAGTAACATTTTAATATGGATTATTTTGGGCGGTTCAGCAATAATTCTTGTTGCGGCTTGTGGTTTGATAGTAATAATCCTTCGTAAGAGAAAGAAGGTGAAGAGGGTATGAAAAAAGTATTGATATTTTTTATGGTTGCCTTAATTACTGTTTTAACAGGCTGCGGCGAAAATGTGCAAAGCTTAGCTTCTGTTACTGATGATGGCAAACATTTCTATTATTCTGTTGTTCGTCCAAAGGGCTGCGCTGATGAAATAGAAAAAAACGCAAAGAACATAAGAACCTTACTTAGAAAAGCACATAAAACCAATGTTACTGTTTCTTATGGCGAGGACGAGGATTTTGAAGGTAACTTGGAAATTCTTATCGGAAATACCGGACGTACAGAATCCCGGCAAGCATTAGAGCGAATTAAGGAAAACCGTGAAAATCATCAGTTTGATTTTATTATTAAGACTATCGGCGATAAGATTTGTATTACTGCGGTTAAGGACGAAATGATTGCAAAGGCTGTCGAATATTTTGCAGAAACCTATTGTACCAATGAGACAGACTGGAAAAAATTAAATAGTAAGACCGAGATTATTTATGAAGCGCCTTTTAAAGATTATCCGCATAGCTTAGGTGGAACTCAGCTTAAGGATTTCACAGTTGTTACTGTCAGAGATATGGAATATATCTATGGCAGAAACCTAGAAGAAATAATCACCTATCTCAGTGAGAGTCAGGGATATGTATTAACTCAGCAGGATGAGCGTGCAGAGACTACTGAGCATGAGATACTTGTGGGTAATCTTGAAAGAGAAGCTAGTAAAGAAGTAATGGTTGACGGTAATAACTGGATTATAAAAATGGTTGACGGCAAGCTTGTCATTAAAGGCGGAAGCAGCTTAGCGCTTTCGGCTGCGCTTGAAAATTTCCTTAGACTGATTAAAGAAAAGGAAAGTGAAGATTCTTATATTGATTTGCCGTCTGATTATGAGTTGAGCGGTAGCTATACTCCCGCTGAAAATGTATTCCAGCTTATTTGGAGCGATGAGTTCAATTCGAATAAAATCAATAATCATTGGTGGGTCGACTATTCCTCTCAGGATCCATACGGAACAACAAGCGGCTCCACCCTTGGTGGAGAATGTGTTGAAAAAGCGGTAGAGAATGCTAAAATGACGGGTGACGGTTGTCTTACTATTTTTTCAACCCGCAATGGTAAAAATTTCACAAGCGGATCGGTTAGCACTTGGGATACCTTACAGCTTAAATACGGTATTATAGAGTTTCGTATGAAGCTTCCCAAAGAACCCGGATGCGCAGGACTTTGGTTTAACAGCTCAAAGCTTGGCTATGGTTGTATGACTGAATACGATTTACTTGAAAATTTCGGTTCGGCTAAGAGCTTTGCTGCTAATCTTCACCGTTGGTGGTTGCAGAACGGCAGTACAGGACATACATCTCTTGACATTCCGGAGTATTCTAAGCTGAAAAGATATACTTTTAAAGACCCTATTGATGATAGCGCAGATTTATCAACCGATTTTCATATTTATACTATGGAATGGGATGAACACGTTGTTAATTTTGCGGTAGACGGGAAAACCTTCTTCTCCTACAGTATTGATGAAAACGATAATCCCGATTCAAGAAAGATACCCGCATATATGATTATGAGCTGTTCTATGGGTTCCGCCAATTACGGTGTTGCTGCTACTGCTGATTCACCTGAATATGTTGAGATGAAGGTTGACTATGTTCGTGTTTATCAGCGTGCTGATATAGGTTCTGAGCTACTCACACGTGATAAAGGCAATATACCAAACTATACTGACCGTGAAATTGAATATTATGTAGGCGGTAAAAAGGTTTCATAATTGACCGATTTTACTGAATTTCAATTTATTAATGTTCTCCTTTAAATTATTATTTTAAATTTAAAACCAATAAGGAGTGTAAAAAATGAAAACAAAAAGAATACTTAGTATTACTCTTATAATGGCATTAGTTCTTTCCCTTTTTACAGGTGTAATGCCATCTGCTTCGGCAGAGCCGACTAATCCCGATACCGAAAGTTATTATATTGATTTCGGCAAATATGATTTCCATACTATAACTGTTGAAAGTTACAACAAATATGTAGAAGAAAATCCCGGTGAAATACCTACTCATGCTAATATGTATGATATTAATCTATACAACGGTTCAGAGGTAGGTAACTGGTCCCTTGTTGAAGATTCCAATGCTGCAGGCGGTAAATACCTTAATTTTGTTAAGGCAAATACCGGTGCTAACGGCGGTCTTTACAGCTATATGTTTGTTGCAAATCCAACAGGTGATTTTGAAACAGACGGCAATCATATTGCTTTGAGCGAAGGAACAACCTATAATATGACTGTTCGCTATAAAATTTCTGATTTAAGCGAAGGTTATAATCTTAATCTTTTTACTTTTGCTACAAGCGGAGTAGCAACACCTAATAACACAACCAATTATCAGGATAGAGTAAATGTCAAACTCGGTATGGATAATACTGACGGTTGGGTTGAGGAAACCTATTCCTTTAAAACACCCGCTTCCTATACAGGAACCTCTATTCATAGTTTGATGGTAGGCTTTGAGCCCAGAGTTGACGGAAAAACCAGCCGTCCCGCAGAAGGTACAGCATTTACTTATAATTTATCTGTAGATTATATTAAAATTGAAAAGCCTGAGTTTAGTCCTCAGCATATGGAAGTAGATTTTAATAACTACACCCCTTATTATACAAGTATTAACGATTGTTCTATATATAAAGATGGTATTTGGGAAATTGGCACAGAAGGGGAAAATAAATATTTTAAGTATCCCGATACTAAATTACTCAATAATACTTCTTCTGCACCTTATTGCTTTGTGGTTAACCCCACAGGTGCTGGTGCTTATGCGAATAGAGCTGAGCAATATATTCTTGTAGAGGGCGCAGAATACCGTGTGAGTTTCAAATATAGATTACCTACTTTGGTTTCTAATGGTGCAGTTACTGTTAAAGTAGGTGCTACTAAAGGTAATAACTCTGCAGGTTCATGGTCAGCCGCTAATACAGCTATTGCGCTTACCCCCGAAGAAGGAACAACCGGTATTACCCTTGAGCAAACAACCGAGTGGCAAACAGTTAGCTATACCTTCACAATGACAACAACCGCAACTGGTACTGACATACGCAGGGTTATGCAAATGGCATTTGTTCCCAATTCTGTTCAGCGTTCGACCGCGTATGCGCTTGATGTAGATGATATTGTTGTTGACCGTCTTGCTACTGTTACAATTAAGGACGAAGCAGGTAACACCACTACTCAGAAGGGTGCTCCTGCGGCACCTGTAGGCACAACAGGAATGGGTGGAAATACTGCTGAAGTTATAGAGTTACCTTCCTTCAATGCAGAGGTTTATAACGGCTCAACTGCAAATGCGGGAGTTATTAAATATTATAATGATAAAGAGTATATAGAAGAAATCAGTTCTTATACATTTGGTACAGTAAGTGAAACAATTTACTCAAAACTTCAGGTTTCACAGTCTGATGTAAATCAGGTTGCATTCTGCGGATTTGACGATTATAAGCTTCGTTCAAGCTGTGAAAAGGGTAATACTTACGGAAATTTCGTATACGGCGGATACTATAATACAGATACTGAGTATGTTTGGGATATAGTTGATACAGATGCTTATACCGGTACAAAATCTATGCATATGGCATTGTCAAGCAATTATAATGCTGCAAGAAAATTCCTTTATATCGGTAGCGGCTATGAATTTGAAGATAATGTGACCTATCAGTTATCAATGAGAGTAAAGAAGAATGCTGAGATAGAGCAGGACGGATATTTGAAAATTAGTCTTGGCGGTGGCGGAGATGTTTATGGACGTTTTATCTATGGACAGGATAGCTCTAACATTCAGATTCCGGCTGAAGAAATCAGTAGTGAGTGGACAGAAATAAAACTTTTAATCACTTTCATTCCGCAGACAAACTCAACCTTTAGTGATACGTATTCAGTTGATTATTACCGTGCTCCCACACTCAGATTTGACACCGACAGCAATGTAGCCGTTTACATTGATGCAATAACAATTTCCACGGTTTGCGGTGAAACTTCTGCAGAAGTAATAGACTCTAACGAAAATGACAATAAACAGGAGATTCGTGTAACTTCGTCCTATATTGTTAACGATTCCGACAAGGTGGTTTTGGCAGGCAAAGAATATGATGTTGTTGAAAGAGGTATTCTTGCAAAAGCAAGCACTAATACATCAAAGCTTATAGCTGGCGAGGATGGAGTTTTATCTGTAAAGAAAACAGAAAACCTTGATGATTATTGGGCAGACGGCGAAAACGATGAAAAGGTATTCGCTATGCTTATAGAGGGAATATCTGTAAATGACCATCGTGAAATTACAGCCCGTTCATATGTGAAATTAAGTGACGGCAATGCCTATTATTCACCTGAAGCCACATTTTCTGTAGGAGAGAGTAATGCACCTGCAGGCTACAGCCTTGTGTGGGGCGATGAGTTTGACGGAACCGAGTTAGATACAACCAAATGGAGTACGGAATATACTGCCAGCGCTCCGTTGTATCAAACCGATTCAAAGGATGTTATGTCGGTTAAAAATGGTATGCTTAATTTAAATGTTACTCGTCATGTAGGAAGCAATACAAGTCTGAAATACGATGTGCCCTTGGGTTTAACAACCAGCAAAACAATGAACTATTCTTATGGTTATCTTGAGGTACGCGCAAGAGTTCCTTATCAAAAGGGACTTTCCAGTGCATTCTGGTTCAGATCAAATGGTCAGCTTTCAAAAGATTCAGGCACAAAGCTATCCGATACTTTGGCTGAAATAGATATGATCGAGACTCTTACCTATACCGATAGAGTAACTCCTAATATTCACAAATGGCTCACTGTAGATGACGAAATATTGCATACTCAGTATAACAGCGGTTCGGGTAACACGTCTCAGCAGTATATATTCGACAGCGAAAGTCTTTGCGATGAGTTCCATATCTACGGTTTTGAATGGACTGAGACAGAGATTAAAATGTATGTAGACAGAGTTCTTTATGCGACTTATGATATTACTACTGATTTTGAAAAAACAGGTGATGTTGTAGGTGAGATGGCAGCATTCAAGGATCCTGCTCATATTATCATCGGTATGAAGCCTCAGTTAGAAGAGCTTGGTGCTTATGACTACTATGGTGACGGAAGCGGTTATGCTACTGATGATACGGTTTTTAAAACTCCGTACAGTATTGACTGGATTCGTCTTTACCAGAAAGACGATACAGGAATGTTGCTTAAATAATACAAGGAGGTAACAGCTATGAAAAAATATTTATTTCGTTTAACAGTTTCTGTTTGCGCAATTATACTTGCTTTTGGAGCTTTAAGTGTCTCAGCTGCAACTGGCGTTTATGACGGTACTGTAGAATTTCCTTGCATTAATGGTGATATTAATGATGATGGTAAAGTTGATATACTTGATTTGGTACGCTTGAAGAAATATAATGTTGATAAAAGCACTGAAATTTTTGAAGAGGCTTCTGACCTTGACGGTAATGGCGAATATAATTCTGCTGATTTAACAGAGCTTAGAAAGATGCTTTTAAAATAAGATTTAAGGCTTGGCTTTAATAAATAATTAATTTATAACAATACAAATTTCTCCCCGTTTTTCCTTTTGAGGAGAAACGGGGACGAAAGCTTAAAAGAGTATTTTAATGCAATTTTGTGACAGGGAATAGTAAGCTAAAATTTAACTTTCTGTTCCGTATTACAAAGTTCTAAAGGTGAGGATTTACTATGAAAAAGCTTAATTTAACAACCTTACGGATATCAGCTGCTGTGCTCGCAATAGCTTTAGCGGTTAGTATGTTTGCAATTACAGTAAGTGTAGAAGCCACTACTATAGAAAATGAAATTAACGCTGTATATAATTACAGTGATGAAAATGCATATAACCTTTATAAAGAAAAATATTCGGCTGTAAAAAATGCTGAAAATGACATAACCTTGCAGGGTGGAGATGAGGCATATACCGATAGCTTGGGTAAAGAATATAAGAATACTGTTACAGTAAATTCCGGTTCTCAAAGGCTGACATATAATTTTATTGTGCCCGCAGACGGTTTGTATAATATAAAGCTTTGCTATTTAGCGTTAAAGGGTAAGGGAAATGATATTAATTTCGGATTAGAGCTTGATGGCAAAATTCCTTTTACAGAAGCAGAAAGGTTGATTTTACCGCGTATGTATAAGGATGATTCAGAAGAACATTATGATGAATTTGGTAATCAGTATTCACCTGAACAACAGGAAGCAGACGAATTTACTGTAAAAGCATTATATGATGATACAGGAGCAGAAAATTTACCATATACTTTTTATTTGACAGCAGGTGAGCATTCTGTAACACTAATTTCGGGAGCAGAGCCTTTTGTTCTGGCGGAGGTTATTATTGCAGCGCCCGATAGTCTTAAACCTTATTCTGAGGTAAAGGCTGAATATAAGAAAAAAGGCTATACAGCAGCCGATAGCGAGGCTTTAATAATCGAAGGCGAGGATGCCGCTTTGAAATCTACCCGCGCAATTGTGCCTAAATCGGACAGCAGTTCGCCTATACCTCAACCTTCAAATTCTAAAAAGCAGATAATAAATTATATAGGTGGAAGCAACTGGAAGACTCCGACAGAGGAAATTCAGTGGAAGATAAAGGTTGAAAAATCAGGTCTTTACCGATTGGGGTTAGTTTATAAGCAGGATCAAACCGTAAATAGCTATTCATACAGACAGCTTAAAATTGACGGCAAAATTCCTTTTTATGAGGCGCAAAGCCTAGAATTTTACTATGGAACAGGCTGGCAGTATTATGAATTTGCGGCTGATAACGGTGAGGCATATCTTTTTTATCTCGATGAAGGTGAACATACATTAAGTCTTACGGCTACAATGGGTGTAACTGCCGAATACTATAACAGATTAAAGCAGATTACTGAAGCTTTAAGCAATATATACCTTGAAATAGCTATGATAACAGGTGAAACACCTGACAGTAACCGTGATTACGATTTATTCAAACAGATAGAAGGTTTTAACGATAATCTTGAAAAGAACCGTAAGCTTTTAAACGAGCTGGCAAACGATATGAAAAAGTTATCGGACGGAGAGGAAACATCATTTATATCAGCGGTGAAGAATATGGCACGCGTGCTCAAATCTATGATAGAAAACCCTTATACCGCACAGAATTATGTGACCGATTATTATAATAACTATACAACCCTATCTTCTTGGCTTTACGATATGAAATCTATGCCGCTTTGTGTGGACAGGATGTATATTTACCCATCAAACAGTGAAGATGTGGCTGAACTACCCGGATTTTTCACCAAGTTTAAATTTGGCTTTGAGAGATTTATAGCATCCTTTATAGATGATTATAACAGTAATTCTGTTAAAGATGAGGCGCTTAAAATCTGGATAAACTGGGGTCGAGATCAGGCTATGGTTCTAAACTCTCTTATTAAAGAGTCATTCACAGCCAAAACGGGGATAAAGGTTAATTTAGAGCTTACCGATGCTACGCTTATTAAAGGTATTCTTTCTGATAATGCGCCCGATTTATCTCTGCATTTACCAAGAACTGAGCCTGTAAACCTTGCAATGCGTGGAGTGCTTTGCGATTTGACCGAATTTGAGGATTATGACGAGGTTGTGAAGCGTTTCGGAAAATCTGCTTCTACACCTTATAAATACGGAAATGGTGTATTTGCTTTGCCCGATACACAGTCCTTTTATATAATGTTCTATAGAAAGGATATTTTAGAAAGCCTTGAAATTGAGGTTCCGAAAACCTGGAGTGAATTTTTGGCAGCAACCGCTGTTTTACAGAGAAATAATATGCAGGCATGGATACCCTATACGCAGATTACTTCCTCTACTACAGTAAATACAGGTGTTGGTGGTCTTAATCTTTTTGCCTCTGTTCTGCAACAGTTTGGCAGTGAATTTTACAATGAGTATAAAACCGCTACTATACTCGATAGTCCTCTTTCACTTAAAGCGTTTACCTATTGGACAGATATGTATACAAAATATAAGTTGCCCACCACAGCAAGTTTTTATAATCGCTTCAGAATAGGCACAATGCCGCTTGGTATTGAGGTTTACACACAGTATACAACCTTAAAAGAAGCTGCGCCTGAAATAGACGGAAGATGGGGAATAGCCTTAGTTCCGGGAACTGAAGATAACGGACAGGTAAATCATACAGTTTCAGGCTCGGGAACAGGCTGTGGAATTATGTCAAGCTCCGAATATAGGGAAGAAGCTTGGGAATTCCTTAAATGGTGGACCGATGCCGATACGCAGATGAGATATAACAATAATGTAGAGTCTATTTTGGGTTCGGTAGCAAGAACAACAACCGCAACTCTCGAAGCATTCGAGGGTATGGCATGGGATCAGGATGACCTTGAAATACTTCTCTTGCAACGTGAAAACATAATGGAAATACCTGAAGTTGCAGGTAGTTATTATGTTTCCCGTGCAGTTGATCAGGCTTTTTGGTCAGTTGTAAACGTAGAAGAAACTCCTAAGGATTCGCTCTCCCAGTGGGCTGAAATTGCAAATAATGAGATTGAACGCAAAATTAAGCAATATAGCAAACGCAAATAAGATATCTTATATTACTGTTTTGCAATAGGAAAGGAGCACGGAAATTATGAAAAAAACTGATAATAAATCTCATTCCAGCATAGAGACCTCTTTCCGTGATAGGATACCCTACTATGTTATGCTAGCACCATTTATATTATTTTTTGCATTGCTTGTAGTTGTGCCAATGGTAGCTTCGGTTGCATTAAGCTTTTTTGAATTTGATATGGTGTCATTGCCTGTGGCAACAGGCTTTTCAAACTATTTCCGTATGCTTTTTGATGACGGAATATTTGTCGAAACGGTCAAAAATACCCTTTTGCTTGCAGTTATAACAGGCCCTGCGGGATTTTTGCTTTCCTTTGTTCTGGCTTGGTTTTTAAATGAATTCAAGCCCATTTTTCGTACGGTGCTTTCTTTTATGTTTTACTGTCCTGCACTTATAGGGAATGCTTATTATATCTGGCAGATTGCCTTTTCGAGCGACAGCTACGGGTATATAAACAGTATGCTTTTATCCATAGGAATGATAACCGAGCCGGTGCAGTGGCTTAAGAACGCCGATTATGTAATGCCAATTATTATAGTAGTTCAGCTTTGGATGAGTATGGGTGTATCATTCCTTGCCAACATTTCGGGACTACAGAATGTGGATGGCGAAATGTATGAGGCAGGAGCTATTGACGGCATCCGCAACCGTTGGCAAGAACTGTGGTACATAACTCTGCCTTCTATGCAACATATGCTACTTTTCAGTGCTGTTATGCAGATAGCCTCGGCTTTTTCAATAAGTCAGCTTCCAATAGCGCTTGCAGGCTATCCGTCTGTGAGCAACAAGGTAGATACCATTGTTTCTTATCTTGCCGATGCAGGTACTGTACGTTATGAAATGGGCTATGCCTCGGCTATATCTGTATTTTTATTCCTTATTATGATAATTGTAAGAATAGTAGTTGGTAACGCTATTAAAAGAGTAGGAAAGTGAGGGTGAGCGTATGAATTACAGTAAAGCAATTCCGGGTAATCCCGGAATATTAAAACGAATACGTGAAAGTAACTCTGCTTCTACCTCGCAAAGTAAAAAATATACACGTTCTAAGGCGGGAAGCACGGTTTATGTAATAATATTATTAGCATTGGGTATATTTTCGGTATTGCCACTTATATACTGCGTGGTAACCTCTTTTAAACCTCTAGACGAGCTTATGATTTTTCCACCAAGATTTTTTGTAAGAAGACCTTCGTTTCAGAACTATTTAGCATTACCAGGACTTCTTTCTAATTTACAGGTGCCACTATCCCGATACATTTTCAACAGCTTTTTTATATCTGTAGTCACAACATTTTTGTATGTGTTTGTCTCCACAATGGCGGCTTTTGTGCTAACAAAATCACCGTTAAAAAGCCGTAAAAAGGTGTTTGTTGTTGTACAGTATGCATTGTTATTTAATACATATACATTGGCTATTCCTCAATATCTTATCTTTTCTTATATGGGAATAATTGATACATATTGGGCGTATATATTGCCACATATGGCATCTACAATGGGTGTGTTTCTTATGAAGCAGTATATGGAGGGCAGCGTGCCTGACGCTATTATTGAAGCGGCGAAAATCGACGGCGCAAGCCCTTATAGAATGTTTGCGCAGATAATTGTGCCTATGGTTAAGCCCTGTATTATGACTTTAACCCTTTTCGGTTTCAGGGATGCATGGTCGGCGCTGCCTAACGGTACTATTTTTAATGAGTCTCTAAAAACCTTACCTGCTATTATGACCCAGATTAACGCAGGCGGTATTGCCCGTTCGGGAAGCGCAATGGCGGTTACGGTTATTATGATGATACCGCCGATACTAGTTTATATGATTTCACAAAGTAATGTGCTTGAATCTATGAACAGCGCTGGAATTAAGTAACAAAGGAGGAAACCGAATGAGTTCCCGAAAGCGTTTAATGGTGTTTGTGACAACACTTATGTTAATGGCTTTTGTTTTAGTTGAAGCTCTACCTACCTTTGCTTTACAGGGGGAAGTTCCTTATAACAGCTATACATATTGGGAAAGTGACAGCTTCACTGCAATTTCTGCCAAAGCCGCTTACGAGCCTCAAATTGTGCTCACTGCTACGAGACTTGGAATTGATAGCTTTGCGGAGATTAATGATGTTTGTACCGATAAAGCAGGAAATATTTATGTGTTAGACGGTAAAAGCTCACGAATCGTTGTCTTAAACCCTGATTATACGGTTAAAAGAATAATTACCGAGGTTATAAGTGAAACACAAAAGCTTAAATTTGAAAAGGCAAAGGGCATTTTTGTTGATACAAAAGGCAAAATTTATATTGCTGACACCGAAGGCGGTCGTGTAATTATCTGCAATGAAAGTGGCGAGTATCTAAGTGTTATAACTCTGCCTGAGTCAAAGCTTATACCTGATGATTTTAACTACCGCCCCATAAAGATTACAGTTGATTCAAATGACTATGTTTATGTTCTGAGTGACGGCTCTTATCACGGCGCTATACTGTATTCGCCAAAGGGTGAGTTTTTCGGCTTTTATGGCGCCAACTCGGTTGAAGGCTCGGTTATGACCGTTATTCAGAATTTGTGGGAAAAGCTTACTTCTACCAACGAGAAACGAGCAGGACAGACAAGTCGTTTACCCTATCAGTTTACAGACCTTTTTGTAGACGGAGCAGATTTTATATACACAGCTACAGGTAAAATACCTGGTAACAGCCAAAAGGCACAGGTGAAAAGGCTTAGTCCCGGCGGAAAAAACATACTTAATTCTTCGGATGTTGTCTTTGGTGATAAAACTGCTGAGCTTGTAAACGGAGAAACAAGAATACAAAATGTTGCAGGTCTTTCGGTAGACAGTAACGGATATGTTTATTGCTACGATGCTACAAGCGGTAAGATATTTGTTTATGACAGCGAATGCTATATGGTTACTGCATTCGGCGGCTCGGGAGAGGGAACCCAAAAGGGTACATTCAAGCAAATTTCAGCTATAGATATATTGGAAGACGGCAAAAAGATTATTGTTGCCGATAATTTAAAGCTTACTCTTACTGTATTTAGAGAGACAGAATACGGGGCTAAAATTAAAACAGCACGAAAGATGACTATTTACGGTGACTATGTAGCTTCTGAGATGCTGTGGCAGGAGATCAATAGCGAGGATAAAAACTGTCAGTTAGCATATATAGGTCTTGCAAAGGCTGAGCTTTCAAAGAAGAATTATGAGGCAGCGGCGCGCTACGCTAAGGCAGGGCTTGATAAAAAGCTTTACAATAAGGCATTTAATTATAATCGTAAAGCGTTTCTTAAAGAGAATTTTGACAGCATTATGGTTATAATTCTTTTAGCGGTTGCGGCGGTTACTGCTTTTGCTGTTTATGCTAAAAGGAAAAAGCTTGTATTTGTAAAGAATAAAAAATTTAAGCTTATGCTTTCAGCGCCTATGCATCCTGCCTTTGTCTTTGGTGAGGTTAAAACTAAAGGGATGGGCTCTGTAATATTGGGTACAGTTATTATAGCATTATATTATGCAACCTCGGTTTTAAAGGAAACCGCAAGTGGATTTTTATTCCGTTCAACCGATTATACTTCCTTTAATTCAGTACTTGTTTTATTACAGACAGCAGGCTTTATACTTTTATGGACAGTTGCAAACTGGGCAGTAGCTACACTAAACGGTGGAATAGGAAAGTTTAAAGAAATTTATATTGTTATATGCTATAGCATTATTCCAATGCTTATTTCCAATGTGGTGTACATAATTTGTTCGTATGCGCTCAATGCCAGCGAAGGTGAATTTTTAACAGTATTTGTTTTAGTAATGCAGTTATATTCAATATTTATGGTAATTATAGGCTCTATAATCATTCATGATATAAGCTTTGGTAAATTCTTGTTTATAACCTCGCTTACTTTAATAGGTGTTATTATTATTGTTTTCCTTTTGGTACTGATTTTCGTTTTCTTCCAACAGGCGGCTGCTTTTGCGGCAACCATTTGGCGTGAAATATTTTTCAGATAATATATAGGGTGAATTTACAGTGAAAAGAAAAGTTTTAGCTTTCTTATTATCCGTATTAATGCTTGTCGTTCTTTGCGGCTGTGGTACAGATAAGGGTCAAAGCCTAGGTGTTTTTGACAGCGAACACAAAACAAAGTTTGCAAAAAGCTTTATTGCCGCAGAAAATAGCGAGTGGTCGCTTCAGTGGGACAGTGAGCATTACCGTATTTTGCTTAAAAATAAGACTGATGGTACAGTATGGTCTACTTTGCCGAGCGAGCTATTAGAGCCAAAATATGATGAAGATGGATATGAAATCAATAATAATCCTCAGCTTGAAAATCCTCTTATAATACAGTATATCAATCCTGAAAATATGCAACTGGAGCTTCTTTACGGTTATACAGGAAGTCTCAAAAAGGGTGCATACGAGTTAGAGGAAATAAGTGGCGGCTTTAAAATTACATATTATTTTGATACAAAACAAATTTCTGTGCCTGTTGAGTATAAGCTACAGGAAAACGGTATAAATGTTTCGGTTGATCCAACAAAAATTACCGAGGGTGAATTTAAGGTTTATAG
>JAZQIP010000051.1:0-108514 GCA_045541175.1 Acutalibacteraceae bacterium | reverse complement strand
GAAGGTTGTCTTCCTAAGCCCGCTTGGCCTCCGACTTTGTTCAGCGTGATCGTGATGATGTTCGTGCTCAAGTTCTTTTATCTCTGCATCAAGAGAATTACTTCTTTCGATAGCCTCAAGAAGCTGTTTTCCATCAAGTTGACCCCAAGGTGTGGTTACGATAACTGCGTGAGTGTTATGCTCCTTTATAAGTTCAACACATTCTGCAATTTTTGTATCCGAAATTTTATCGGTATGACTAAGAACTATACATCCGGCGCTTTCTATCTGGTCATTGAAAAATTCGCCGAAATTTTTCATATACATTTTACATTTATTTGCATCCACAACCGCAGTATATGCATTAAGTTCAGCTCCACAGATATCTGTGTCGCGAACAGCCTTTATAACGTCGCTCAGCTTGCCGACACCTGACGGCTCTATTAAGATTCTATCAGGATTATATTCATCAATAACTTGCTTTAAAGCAACACTGAAATCACCAACAAGACTGCAGCAAATACAACCCGAATTCATTTCGTTGACCTGTATTCCTGAGTCCTTCAAAAAGCCGCTATCTATACCGATTTCTCCAAATTCGTTTTCGATTATAACCAGTTTTTCACCCTTGTATGCTTCTTCAACAAGCTTTTTAATGAGGGTAGTTTTACCCGCACCGAGAAAGCCTGAAAATATGTCAATTTTAGTCATTTGTAACACTCCTTTTCATTAAAATATATAATAATACAATTTGCAATTTTTGTCAAACGGATTTTGTCGCAAAAAGGCTGTGACAAAACCATGCGATTTGCCACAGCCTGTTTATATTATTTTAAAATTTCGTCTGCCAAAGCCTCAAGTGCTTTTATAGTATCTGCCTTCAATGTCGACTTTATGGTTACCATATTTTCACAGATTGTGATATCCTTCATCTGTTCAAGGTATACTTTCATAAGCCTGCCTGCAGCAGGTGCCCACGAGCCGTTTTCAACAACAGCAACCTTGCGGTTTCTATATGTTTTAGCCTTGAGGTGAAGCAAAAAGTCTTCCATGCACGGGAAAATTCCCATATCATAAGTCGAGCTTGCAACAACCATTTTGCTGTATCTGAAGGCATCTTCAACAGCCTCTGCCATATCATCTCTGGCAAGGTCTGTGATTGCAACCTTTTTCGCGCCCTTGCTTTCAAGGATTTCCTTGAGCTTGTATGCAGCATTTTTAGTATTGCCGTGAATTGACGCATAGGCTATCAAAACGCCCTCATCCTCAGGCTCGTAACTGCTCCACACGTCGTATTTGCCTATATAATATCCCAGATTTTCAGTAAGGACAGGTCCGTGAAGCGGGCATATTTTTTCAATATCAAGAGCTGAAGCTTTTTTCAGAAGAGACTGCACCTGAGCACCGTATTTCCCCACGATGTTTATGTAGTATCTTCTTGCCTCACAAGTCCAGTCTTCGTCGGCATCAAGAGCACCGAACTTGCCGAACGCATCCGCTGAAAACAGAACTTTTTCGGTTGATTCATACTCAACCATAACCTCAGGCCAGTGAATCATTGGTGCCATTACAAATGTAAGATTATGACTTCCCAAAGAAAGGGTATCTCCCTCGTTGACTACCATACTTCTGTCTGAAATATCATAGTCAAAAAACTGCGGAATCATACTAATTGCCTTTGAACTTGCAACCACCTGCATTTCGGGGTACTTTTCGCAAAGCACCTGAATGCTCGCAGCGTGGTCAGGCTCCATATGTGAAACGACAAGATAATCAGGCTTTCTGTCGCCCAAAACTTCTGCAAGATTTTCAAGCCATTCTTCGGTTTTACGCTTGTCAATCGTATCCATTACAGCAATTTTTTCATCCATTATAACGTACGAGTTATAGGAAATGCCGTTTGGAATTTCGTACTGACTTTCAAACAAATCAAGAGTTTTATCGTCAACACCGATGTAAAAAATGCTATCTGTAATTTTATTAATCATAATTTTCTCCTATGCGTGATAAAGTTTTTTTGTTTGGTACACCGGCTCACAAGTCAGGTTGATACCAAGCTTTTTGAATGTTGAATTATCAATCTGAGAAAGTATAACAGATGAATGAGCCTCGAGGTTTCTAAGGTCTTCAAGCTTTGCAAATGCCTTTGCCGCTGTTTCGTCAGTTGTTGCACTCATAGCAAGGGCTATCAAAGTTTCATCAATGTGAAGCCTTGGGTTATGGTTACCGAAATTGTTGGTCTTTAAATTTTGGATAGGCTCGATAACCTCTGGCGAAATAAGATAAACGCTGTCATCAATATCTGCCAGAACCTTAAGCGCATTAAGAATTGCCGCAGCAGAAGCACCGAGTAGGTCACTTGTTTTGCCGGTTACAATCGTTCCGTCAGGTAGCTCAATTGCCGCAGCAGGAGCACCTGTCAAAACCGCCTTTTTATTCGCAGCATCCGCAACCTTTCTGTCATCAGCAGAAATCCCCGCCTGCTTCATTATAAGCTCTATTTTATACACTGTGTCCATTCCGACAAGACCTTTTTTTACATCATTCAATGCATTATAATATCTTCTGATAATTTCCTTTTTGGATGCCTCGCAAACTGCATCATCATCAAAAATACAGTTGCCAGCCATATTTACGCCCATATCTGTAGGTGATTTATACGGGCTTTCACCAAGGATTTTTTCAAAAATCGCATTAAGTACAGGGAAAACCTCAATATCTCTGTTGTAGTTTACAGTAGTTTCGCCCTAAGCCTCAAGGTGAAACGGATCTATCATATTAACGTCGTTTAAGTCTGCTGTCGCCGCCTCGTAAGCCAAATTCACAGGATGTTTAAGAGGCAGATTCCACACAGGGAATGTCTCAAACTTAGCATAACCCGCCTTTACTCCACGCTTATTTTCGTGATAAAGCTGAGAAAGACAAACCGCCATTTTTCCGCTTCCGGGACCGGGCGCAGTAACAACAACCAAAGGACGTGTGGTTTCAACATATTCGTTTTTGCCATATCCATCGTCGCTTACGATAAGCTCAACATTGGCAGGATAGCCTTCAATCGGGTAATGAAGGTAAACCTTCATGCCAAGATTTTCAATCTTCTTTTTAAATGTATTCACAGCAGGCTGACCGCTATACTGGGTAATTACCACACTGCCGACATAGAGACCGATTGTACGAAAAGCATCAATAAGGCGAAGCACATCCTGGTCGTAGGAAATATTATAGTCACTGCGGATTTTGTTTTTTACAATATCCATTGCGCAGATTGTTATAACTATTTCAAGCTCATCTTTCAAATGCAGGAGCATTTTAACCTTACTGTCAGGCTTGAATCCGGGCAGAACTCTTGAGGCGTGGAAGTCGTCAAAAAGCTTGCCTCCAAGCTCCAGATAAAGCTTTGAGCCGAACTTTTCTATTCTCTCCTCAATATACTGAGACTGCATGCTGAGATATTTTTCATTGTCAAAACCTGTTTTGCTTTTCATCTTATTTTCTCCTTTGATTACATTCACCATAATATTATACTACAAATTAATTAAAAATTCAACACAAAAATTGTTTTTTAGGTGAGTTGTATTTTAAACAAAAAAGGCTGCGACCGAAGTCACAGCCTTTCTTATCAATTATCTGCCATGCATGCAACCAAAACTGCCTTTTGAGCATGGAGTCTGTTTTCTGATTCGTCAAAAATTTCCTGTGCGTGCTCTTCGAACACCTTTGCGGTGATTTCTTCCTCCCTGTGAGCAGGCAGGCAATGGAGCACCATAGCATCAGGCTTTGCAACGTTCATAACATCATCGTTGACCTGATAGCCCTTAAACACCTTTTGTCTTTCCTTTGCTTCTTCCTCCTGTCCCATTGAAGCCCAAACGTCTGTGCATATAACGTCTGTGTCTTTTGCAGCAGCAAGAACGTCAGGAATACATTCGAAAGTGCCGTTTTCAGAAGCCCATTTCATAATTTCTGCATCAGGCTTATAATTTTCAGGGCAGGCAACAGACACGGACATACCCATCTTGATACCGCCTACGATGAGCGAATTTGCCATATTATTGCCGTCACCGATAAAACAGAGCTTAAGTCCCTTTAAAACAGATTTATGCTCGCGGATTGTCATAAGGTCTGCAAGCACCTGACAAGGATGGCAATAGTCTGTAAGTCCCTTGATTATCGGAATAGCGCCATATTTTGCAAGGTCTTCAACCTCTTGTTGTTCGAAAGTTCTTATCATAATTCCGTCAAGCATACGAGAAAGAACTCTTGCGGTATCCTGCACAGGCTCACCTCTGCCAATTTGCAAATCGTTTGAACTCAAAAACAGCGGGTTGCCGCCAAGTTCATACATACCAACCTCAAAGGAAACTCTTGTTCTTGTTGATGATTTTTCAAAAATCATACCGAGTGACTTGCCCTCAAGGTGTTTGTGCGGAATGCCGTTTTTCTTTTCATACTTAAGCTGGTCCGCCATATTGAGAAGCTCGGTTATCTCCTCTGTTGTCAAGTCGGAAAGTTTTAACAAATGGTTTAATTTCATAGTTATTCTCCCTTCAATACACTTTCTAATATATCAAGACCTGCGTCGATTTCTTCGTAGCTTATATTAAGAGCAGGCAAAAGTCGGATTTTGGTCTTTGCCGTCAGAACAAGCAGACCTTTTTCAATGCACTTGTTCACAACCGCCTTAGAATCACCTTCAATATCGACACCGAGCATAAAACCAAGACCGCTGACACTTTTGACATTTTCCATTTTTTCAAGACGGCTTATTATATATTCGCTTTTTTTAGAAACCTCAGAAAGAAGCTTTTCATCAACACGATTAATTACGCTGATTGCCGCATTTGCGCAAACAGGGTTGCCTCCAAAGGTTGAGCCGTGAGTTCCGGCAGGCAGAATGTTTTCCACCCTTTCACCAAACATAGTTGCGCCCATCGGCAAGCCTCCGGCAAGACCCTTTGCAGTGGACACAATATCGGGAGTAAGCCCGAAATTCATATATCCGTAAAGCTTACCAGTTCTGCCGTTGCCTGTTTGTACCTCATCAACCACTAAAAGTATATCGTTTTCGGTGGTTATCTTTTCAATCTCTTCAAGATATTCTTTGCTAAGCGTATTTACTCCGCCCTCACCCTGAACAATTTCAATCATTATTGCGCAGACGTTTTCATTGATTGCGGCTTTCAGTTCATCAACATCATTTGCCTTAACGTGAACAAAGCCCTCCGTAAACGGAGTAAAGTTCTTATGAAAAACATCCTGACCTGTTGCAGACAAGGTTGTAACCGTTCTTCCATGGAAGCTGTCCTTGAGCGTAATGATTACATTTTTATTGGGATTCTTATCGGTACCGAACTTTCTTGCACCCTTGATTGCACACTCGTTTGCCTCTGCGCCGGAATTACCGAAAAATACCTTTTTCATACCCGTTCTCTTGCAAAGAATTTCAGCAAGTTTTGCACAAGGCTCGCTGTAATATAGGTTAGAAGTATGCTGAATTTTCCCAATTTGTTCGACAACTGCATTCTTCCATTCTTCATCGCAAGCACCAAAGGTATTTACTGCAATGCCTGTACCAAAATCTATATATTTTTTGCCGTTTTCATCAAACAGAGTGCTACCCTTACCCGAGGTTATACACAAATCGAATCTGCCGTAAGTCGGCATTATATAATCCCTGTCAAGTTGTTTTATATCCATTTTCTTGCTCCTTATTTAAACATAGTGCCGATACCCTCGTCGGTGAGCACTTCTATGAGGATTGAATGAGGCACACGACCGTCGATGATAAATACCTTGCCTACGCCTTGTCTGATTGCCTCGATACAACATTCAATCTTTGGAATCATTCCGCCTGAGATTATTCCCTCGTGGATAAGCATCGGAGCTTCGCTTACATTAACAACCGGAATCAATGATTCCTCGTCGTCCTTGTCACGCAAAAGACCGCGGATATCCGTCATTGAAATAAAGCTCTCTGCCTGAAGCTTGCCAGCAATTTTTGCCGCAGCAGTATCAGCATTAATATTATAAATATTTCCGTCTTTGTCACAACCGATAGTTGAGATAACAGGAATATAACCCTTGTCAAGCACGTCTAAAATCGGTGTTGTATCAATATCGGTAATTTCACCAACATATCCGAGTCTTTCGTCCTTCATTTCCGCATCAATCATATGTCCATCTGTACCGCAAAGACCGATTGCACGTCCGCCGATTGTATGGATATAGTTTACAAGGCTTTTGTTAACCTTGCCTGCAAGAACCATCTGCACTATGTCAACAGTTTCCTTGTCTGTAACACGCAAGCCGTCAACAAACTCGGACTTTTTGCCCACTTTATTGAGCATATCGGATATTTCAGGACCGCCGCCGTGAACAAGAACAACCTTTACGCCGATAAGTGAAAGGAGGACTATATCACCCATAACCGCAGCTTTGAGTTCCTCGTTAATCATAGCGTTTCCGCCGTATTTGATAACAAGGATTTTTCCGTTATATTTTTGTATGTAAGGCAGAGCCTCGGTAAGAATTTTTGCTCTGTCTGCGTTTGAAATTTTCATAAATTTATCAATCCCTTCAAAAAGGCTTTATTAAAATCAAGTACGGTAATCGCCATTGATTTTCACATAATCGTAAGTCAGGTCGCAACCCCAGGCAGTTGCAGTTTCGTCACCGCTGTTTAAAGAAACCAGAATTTCTATTCTGTCCTCAAGCAAAATCTCCTTTGCTTTTTCTTCAGAAAAATCAACTCCTGCTCCGTTTTTGCACACTTCTATTTCGCCCTTTACGGACTTAAAAGAAACATCAACCTTTTCGACATCAACATTTGCACCGCTGTATCCGATAGCACAAAGAACACGTCCCCAGTTTGCATCAGCACCAAACATTGCTGCTTTCAAAAGTGATGAACAGATAACAGACTTTGCAACAGTTTTTGCTGTTTCAAAATCTTTTGCTCCGTCAACCTTACATTCGAGAAGTTTTGTTGCCCCTTCGCCGTCTGCCGCAATTTCCTGACAAAGATAAACTGTAACAGTGTTGAGAGCATTCATAAAAATTTCAAAATTCTTATCATCAGCCTTGATTGGTGTGTTTCCTGCCATACCGTTTGCAAGAACAGTAACCATATCGTTTGTGGAAGTATCACCGTCGACACTGACCATATTGAATGTATTTTTTATATCCTCCGAAAGTGCCTTTTTAAGCATTTCTGAACTGATAGCACAGTCAGTAGTTATAAACACAAGCATAGTTGCCATATTCGGATGAATCATACCCGAGCCCTTTGCAATACCGCCGATTTTACACTCAACGCCGTCAATTTCAAAGCTTACTGCAATCTGCTTAAGCTTGGTATCTGTAGTCATTATTCCCTCTGCGGCATCCTCGCTGTTTTTACCAAGGCCTGCGACAAGAGAATCCATACCATTGGCAATCGGCTCGATATCGAGCGGCTGACCTATTACACCGGTTGAAGCAACGACCACATCTGTTGCATCAACACCAAGCTTTTCCGCAACAAGGTCGCTCATTTTCTCAGCAATTTCAATGCCGTTTGCGTTGCAGGTATTCGCATTTCCGCTATTGCAGATAACCGCCTGAGCAACACCATTTTCAATATGTCTTTTAGTCACAATCAACGGAGCACCTTTAACAAGGTTGGTTGTGTAAACCGCCGCAGCTGATGCCTTGACATCGCTGTATATCAAAGACAAATCTCTCTTACTTCTATTTTTACGGATACCGCAATGAACACCGCTTGCAGTAAAACCTTTTGCGGCACAAACACCGCCGTCTATTATTTTCATTACAAACCGTCCTTTCCAAAAAGGAATTATATATCAAGATTAGCTTTCTTTTCGTTTCCGAGAACAATATTCAAGCATTCCAAAGCAGCACCCGAAGCACCCTTACCAAGATTATCATACCTTGCTACAAGCAAAATTCTTTCCTCATTGCCCTGCACTGTAATCTGCATAGAATCCTTGCCGGACATACCTGCTCCTGAAAGGAATCCCTCTTCGTCGGCATTTTCTACATATTGCGTAATTTCAGTATTATACTTTTCAGCATAAACCTTTTTTATATCATCAACCGTTGCGCTATTCTTAAGCATGCTTGCAAACAACGGAACAGTTACAACCATACCGCTGTAGAAATCGGAAACAATGGGACAAAATATCGGTTCTTTTTCAAGACCTGTTATCGCTTTCATTTCAGGTAGGTGTTTGTGCTTCTGGGCAAGTCCGTACTGCCTTGGAGCATCAAGCAGAGAAGCTCTGTTTTCCTCCTCATATTCTGCAATCATCTTTTTGCCGCCGCCTGAATACCCTGTCAGCGAAAAGCAGGAAAGCAAAATATCTTTTGCTATAATCCCCTTTTCAACAAGCGGATATATAAGTGAGATAAAACCGCTTGCGTGGCATCCTGGAACAGCAATTCTCTTTCCGTTTTTTATCTTTTCTTCCATCTCTGCAGAAAGCTCCGGAAAGCCATACGCCCAATTTTCGTTTGTGCGGTGAGCAGTTGAAGTATCAAGCACAACCGTATTTGGATTATCTATTAAAGATACCGCCTCAATAGCCGCCGCATCAGGCAGGCATAAAAAAGCAATATCCGCTAAGTTCAGAGCCTCTTTTCGAGCGGCAGTGTCCTTGCGGTTTTCTTCGGTTAATTTTATTAGCTCTATATCGTTTCTGCTTTCTAGCCTTTCGGCAATGCGAAGACCTGTCGTCCCCGCACTGCCGTCTATAAATACCTTTTTAATCATTTAAAAACTCCGTTATATACTTAATCTGCTCTTTTACCGACTCAGGTCCTGTTCCGCCTGCTGAAATACGCTTATTAACACAGGTTTCAAGGGAAATTTCATCATATAAATCCGCATCAAAAGATGGGTCAAATTCCTTATACTTTTCTATCGGTAAATTTTCGAGCACAAAACCGTTCTTTATGCAGTAGCCTACAATTTCACCAACATGCTTATAAGCCGTTCTGAAAGGCATACCTTTTTTAACAAGGTAATCTGCAAGGTCGGTAGCATTTATAAAGCCCTCTCCTGCTGCCTTATACATATTTTCCTTTATAACCCTCATTGTAGCAACCATAGGAGCAAAAATCGAAAGGCACTTTTTAACCGTATCAACCGCATCGAAAATTGCTTCCTTATCTTCCTGCATATCCTTATTGTATGCAAGAGGCAGACCCTTAAGGGTTGTAAGCAATGCCATTAAATCACCATATACTCTGCCGGTTTTACCTCTTACCAATTCTGCCATATCGGAATTTTTCTTTTGAGGCATAATACTCGAGCCTGTAGTATAACTGTCATCAAGCTCAACAAACTTAAACTCCCAGCTTGACCAAAGGATAATCTCCTCTGAAAAACGGGATAAATGCATCATTAAAATAGCATAGTCTGATAAAAGCTCTAGGCAAAAATCTCTATCAGAAACACCGTCAATACTGTTAAGACTAATACCGCTAAAGCCTAGGCGCTCAGCCTCAAAATAACGGTCAGTATTATAAGTGGTTCCCGCTAAGGCACAAGAGCCTATCGGACTTTGGCTCATCATTCTTTTTACAGCGTCATTTATTCTTTCGAAATCACGCTTTAACATAAAGGCATAGGTTAAAATATGGTGAGCAAAGGTTATAGGTTGAGCCCTTTGAAGATGGGTATAACCCGGCATAATAGCATCTGTATTTTCTGCTGCTTTATCCTTTATAGCCTCAATAAGGTGCTTTATAAGCTTACCGATTTCTTCGCATTCAGTAGCTAGATATAGTCTTATATCTAGAGCCACCTGGTCATTTCTGCTTCTTGCAGTATGAAGCTTTTTACCCGAATCGCCGATTCTTTTAGTAAGCTCGGACTCGATAAACATATGAATATCCTCAGCATCCATATTAAACGGAAGGCTACCGTTTTCGATATCCTCTAAAATACCGCTGAGCCCGTCAATTATCTCTGTTTTTTCGGCTTCGGTTATAATACCTCTATCGCTCAACATTTTTGCATGAACGATAGAGCCCATTATATCCTGCTTATACATTCTTGAATCGAAATGAATCGAAGAATTGAAATCATCAGCCTCTTTGTCAAGCGCTTTGGCAAATCTGCCCGCCCACATTTTATCCATTATATTACCTACTTAATTACTTAATATTGTTTTTTGCTTTCATCTTAGCATAAACCTTTGTAGGAAGTCCGTAAAGATTTATGAAGCCCTGAGAATCCTTCTGATCGTAAACCTCATCTTCATCAAAGGTTGCAATCTCGGGGTCATAGAGAGAATAAGGTGAAGTAACACCTGCGTTTATCATATTACCCTTATAAAGCTTTAAGGTTACATCGCCTGTAACATATTTCTGGGTTGTTTTAACAAAGGAAAGAATCGCCTCTACAAGAGGAGTAAACCACTGAGCATTATATACAAGCTCAGCAAGCTTCTGAGCTACAAGAGACTTGTAATGAGCGGTTTCCTTATCAAGGCAAATGCTCTCGAGAACAGAATGAGCCTTGTAAAGAATAGCACCGCCAGGGGTCTCATAAACGCCGCGGCACTTCATACCAACAAGACGGTTTTCAACTATATCAAGAAGACCGACACCGTTTTCACCGCCGAGCTTATTAAGGGTTTCTACTAACTCAACAGCACCCATCTCCTTGCCGTCAACAGCGGTAGGAACACCCTGCTCGAAATGAACTGTTACATAGGTGGGCTTATCGGGAGCCATCTCAGGAGAAACTCCCATCTCAAGGAAGCCTTCCTTATTATACTGAGGCTCGTTCTTAGGATCCTCAAGGTCAAGACCTTCGTGAGATAAATGCCAGATATTCTTATCTTTAGAATAGTTGGTCTCGCGATTAATTTTCAGCGGAACATTATGAGCCTCTGCATACTCAATCTCTTCCTCACGGGATTTGATATCCCACTCTCTCCAAGGAGCAATAATAGGCATATCAGGAGCAAAAGCTTTGATAGCAAGTTCAAAACGCACCTGATCATTACCCTTACCGGTACAGCCGTGACAAATTGCATCAGCACCCTCAGCAATAGCAATTTCAGCAATTCTTTTAGCAATAGGAGGACGCGCAAAAGCAGTACCTAACATATATTCCTCATAAAGAGCGCCTGCTTGTACACAGGGGAAAACATAGTCGGTCAAAAATTCTTCGGTAAGGTCCTCTATGTAGCACTTTGATGCGCCTGTCTTTATAGCCTTTTCCTCAAGACCTTCAAGCTCACTTGCCTGTCCTACATTACCGGAAACCGCGATAATTTCAGGATTATTATAGTTTTCTTTTAGCCACGGAATGATTATAGATGTATCCAAACCACCCGAATATGCAAGAACTACCTTTTTTATGTCGTTTTTATTCATTTTTTAGCCCTCCGTATGCATATTATGCATTTTTATTGTTTTTCTTTGCATAAATAATACCATATTTTGAATAAATATGCAAGCAATATTTGAATTTTTCGAATTTTTTACCACTTGCACATAACCCAATAAAAATAGCTGAAGCTTTTGTGCAGTTTTAACAATAGCAAAATCGCCCCTCCCATAAGGAAGAGGGCGAAATATTAATCGTGAAGATAAATTGTACGCGAATTTCTGTGCATATAAACATTAAGCGCAAGTCCTATACCTAAATAAAGGCATAAAAGCGAGGTTCCGCCCGCACTGAAAAACGGAAGAGTTACACCGATTACAGGTAAAATCGAGGTGCACATACCAAGATTTATTACCGCCTGTGCGAAAATCATTGCAAAAACACCAACGCAGATATTTTTACCTGCATCGTTGGTGCATATTCTTGCAATTCTTATGCATCTGATACAAATCGCCGCAAGCAAGAGTATTACAACCATACAACCTAAAAATCCGAACTCTTCTCCTATGCTTACAAAGATAAAGTCATTATGTCCCTCAGGTACAGCACCCGCCTGAGTCAAGTCACCTTGCAAAAAGCCCTGACCTGTAAGTCCGCCGTTAGCCAGAGCAACACTTCCTCTCCACTGCTGAAAGTCGATACCCTGAATATCCTTTTCAGAATCAAATATAGCTATTATTCGCTTTCGGTGGTCTTCATTAAGCAGGAAGAAATATGCAAAGGGGGATGCCGCCGCTACTCCTGCAAACGCCAGCACAAAGTATTTCCAGGAAACTCCCCCTGCCCACATCATAAATAAAAACATAACCGCAAAAACAAGCGCAGTACCGTAGTCACCCTGAACAATAATAAGTAAAACAGGAAAAGCACCGTGAATCACAAGCGGAATAAGATATTTTAGTTTATTAATATTAGGCTTAATCTTTCTAAGGTGCATACTAAAGGTTATAATAAAGCAAATCTTCAAAAGCTCGGACGGCTGAAAGGTAGTAAACCCAAGGTCAAGCCAAGCCTTATCGTCAGTACCCTCAGGGGCAATACCTATAAAAAAGGTGAGAATTGTAGGAATAAGTCCTAACAAGCCTATAAGATACCATCGGCTTAATAGCTTTTCATAATCAAAGGTTGATATAACAGTAGCCGCAATAAGACCGGCCACCATACAAAGTGACTGTATTATTACGGGACGGAAGGTCTCCTTATAATATGTTGCAGAAAAAACCGCAAAACAACCAAATGAAGTTGCGAAAAAACAGAGCAAAAGCAAAATTTTATCTGATTCTCTGAAAAAGTCCGCAATTCTCGCCATCAAATGTCTCATAAAGCCACCTCTTTCTACATAAATTACTTAATAAATTACTTACTTATTATATTTTATTTTAAATAAATATGCAAGAGGGTCTTTCATATTGTAAAAAAATGTGTTAAAATAAAATGAAATATTAATTTACGGATGATTATTTATGGAAACTTTTATATCTGATTCGCCCTCTAAAACAGAAGAGTTTGCTGAAAGGCTGGCTAAAAACCTTATAGGCGGTACTGTAATCGCTTATAGAGGCGGGCTTGGTATGGGTAAAACCTGTTTTACAAGAGGGCTCGCAAAAGGTCTTGGGTTTACGGGTGACGTCACCTCCCCTACCTTTGCTCTTATAAATGAATATATCGGCGGCAGGCTTTCTCTTTATCATTTTGATATGTACCGCATATCCTCTTGGGACGAGCTTTATTCCACAGGCTTTTTCGATTATATCGAGCAGGGCGGTGTCATAGCCGCAGAATGGAGCGAGAATATCGAAAACGCTTTGCCTGAAGATACAATTTATGTAGAAATTGAAGCTCTGGATGAAGACAGCCGTAAAATCACTGTATATAATAAAAAGGAAGCGGAAAAATGAAAATATTAAGTATTGAATGCTCGGCGACGCCTTGCAGTGTGGCTTTATCTGATGGTGAAGAGATACTTGCATCAAGCTTTACCTTAGAGCGCCTTACCCATTCGCAAACGCTTATGCCTATGGTAGAAGAGGTTTTGAAAAAGGCAGATACCGCTATCGCCGAGGTTGAGGGCTTTGCTATTGCGGCAGGTCCCGGTTCTTTTACAGGTGTTCGCATAGGGATAAGTGCGGTCAAAGGCTTGGCGGCGGCAAAAAAATTACCCTGCGCCTCGGTTTCAACTCTTTACGCTATGGCTCAGCTCCATAGAACCGACAATTGCATAGTCTGTGCTGTTATGGATGCAAGATGCAAACAGGTATATAATGCCCTATTCGAGATTGAAAACGGTAATATCACCCGCCTTTGTGAAGATAGGGCGCTTCTATGCGACGAATTAGCAGAAGAAATTAAAAAACTCTCGCAGGAAAAGAAAAAAGATGTTATAATAGTAGGAGACGGTGCAGAACTGTTTTATCCTTATGTAGAAACTCTGCAAAACACAAAGCTGGCCTATAGTGATAAGCTTTATCAAAATGCCGAGGGTGTTGCCCTTGCGGCGGCAGAAATGTTCAAAAACGGCAACACTGTCTCCCCTGACAAATTATTACCAATATATTTAAGACTGCCTCAGGCAGAACGCGAATTAAAAGCAAAGGAGCAAAAGAAATGAAAATTGCAATTGGTTGTGACCACGGCGGATTAGAACACAAAAATGCCATTAAGGACCACCTCATAAATTTAGGTTATGAGGTCGAGGATTTTGGTATCTACGAGCAAGTATCAGTTGATTACCCTGATATTGCGGTTAAAGTATGCGAAAGCATTGTTAAAGGCGATAACGAGCGCGGTATTCTGGTTTGCGGAACAGGTATCGGAATGTCAATAGCAGCAAATAAAGTAAAAGGTATCAGAGCTGCCGCTTGCAGCGAGCATTTCTCTGCAAAATTCACCCGTCTTCATAATAATTCTAATATTCTTTGTCTTGGCGGCAGAGTTATCGGTGTTGGAACAGCAACCGAGCTCTCCGAAATATTTGTCACCACCGAATTTGAGGGCGGCAGACACCAAAACAGAATAAATAAAATAACAGAAATAGAAAATTCTTAAGGGGGATTTTTAAAATGAATAAAAATGTTTTTATTATGGACCATCCGCTTATACAGCATAAGCTTACCATTCTCAGAGACGAAAAAACCGGCTCTAAGCAATTTCGTGAGCTTGTAAGCGAGATTGCAATGCTTATGTGCTACGAATCAACCCGCGACCTGCCTCTTAAAGAGGTAAATACCAAAACACCTATAACAACTGCGAAAACCAAAGTGCTTGCAGGCAGAAAAATGGCGTTTGTTCCGATACTCAGAGCAGGTCTCGGTATGGTAGACGGTGTTCTCAGCCTTATCCCTGCCGCAAAGGTAGGTCATATAGGAATGTACCGCGACCCCGAAACCCATACTCCTGTTGATTATTACTGCAAGCTCCCTGCTGACCTTGATAAGCGTGATGTTTTCGTTCTTGACCCAATGCTAGCTACAGGCGGCAGCGCAATTGATGCAGTAAGCCGAATTAAAGAATTTGGTCCAAAGAGAATCAAGTTTATGTGTATTATAGCAGCACCTGAAGGAATCGAAGCCTTTACCAAGGCTCACCCAGATGTACCTGTATACTGTGCAGGTCTTGATGAGCGCCTTAATGACCACTGCTACATTGTTCCCGGTCTTGGAGATGCTGGTGACCGTATATTCGGTACAAAATAATAATCGGGGTTTAAAAACACAGCCAAAAAAGGCTGTGTTTTTTTGCTAAAAAAAGTAATTTTAAAAATTTTTAAAAAAATTGAAATTTGTTGTTGACAATACGGTTTGGTTTTGCTATAATAATCAGGCGCGATAAATTTGCGAGTGTGCTGGAATAGGCAGACAGGCACGTTTGAGGGGCGTGTGTCAATGACGTACGAGTTCAAGTCTCGTCACTCGCACCAAAATCGGAAATCCGTTCACGAAAGTGGGCGGATTTTTTATTTTGTACTATTCATTACAAATAGCTTAACTAAGCTGTTTGTAAGGTCTTTTTTGTCTGTAATAAATACAAAGTGGTAATAAATGAATCATTCTCCCAACCCAAAGTATTTCACTTTTAAATCAAGATAAACGCTAAGAGTTTTATTTTGCTTGCTTTTTTGGTGTGTCAAAGATATAATGAACTAAAATATAATTCAAAGGAGAATTAATATGTATTTAAATCTCGATATAACACCAAAAGAGATTCCAAGCACCGGTATACTTTATATCGATCATCAGAAAAATCGCCGTAGCGGTCATTTAAGTCATGCTTTAGCGGAATATAAAAAAGGTCATATTATTTCCTTTTACTCAAATTGTTCCTATAATAGAAATACCAATTCTCCTGGTCACAACGGATTTGGTTGGATAGAATACAGACGCTCAGCAGATTGTGGCAAAACCTGGGATGAGCCACAAAAACTCCCCTATTCATTGGAAGCATTTTTGAATGAGCCATTCACAATAAGCTGTGAAAAGGCGGTATCGGTAAAAGAAAACGAGATACTGGTTTTCTGCACAAGGAATCTCAATCCGAATGGTTGGGAGCCTCACCTTGAGCCCATGGTTGTTATAAGTCGTGATGGTGGCGAAACTTGGTCTGACCCCGTAGCTTTGTGCAATAAAAAAGGTAGAGTTTACGATGCCCTCGTTTGCGACGGCACTATTTATGTACTTATGAATGATGGTGCATGGAAAATCGGCAACCCCGAAGAAGGATATTATCTTTATAAAAGTGAAGATAGCGGGGAAACATTTTCTCTTGTAAGCCAAGTTCCGTCGGCTATCAATGATGCATACGGCGCTATCAAAATTATGGATGACGGTTCAATGATATGCTATCTGTATAATCAAAAGGATGAATACAATTTATATTATCATATAAGCTATGATATGGGTAAAACTTGGGGAAAAGACGGAAAAAGCTATGTGGCGAAGCGAATCCGAAATCCACAGGTTGGAAAGCTTAAAGGCGGATATATTCTTCACGGCAGAGCAGGCTGCGAAACTCCTGAATTACCGCCGCATTTTGTACTTTATACAAGTGTCGACGGAATAAATTGGGATGAAGGCCTCTATCTGTGTGAAGTTGAAAATCAAAGTGCGTACTATTCAA
Source organism: Acutalibacteraceae bacterium (assembly GCA_045541175.1). Classification (GTDB taxonomy): domain Bacteria; phylum Bacillota; class Clostridia; order Oscillospirales; family Acutalibacteraceae; genus UBA737. The sequence goes on along the minus strand of JAZQIP010000051.1, from coordinate 92,022 downwards.
ACAATCTTGTAATCAATAATAATGACGGTAGCCAAAAAGTGCTTATTCAAAGCTCGGTGCCGTATGACAAAGGCAGAGTAAACGTCAGCCATTGGTTTCTTGATATCAAATAGTAAAATAATGTTGCTTTTTTCTTTATTTCACAAAAAACAGGGACTGCTGTTGCAGTCCCTGTTTTGATTTTATTTCATAAACTCATACATTGCTCTGTAGCACATATAAACATCAAACTTAGCTGTAGTTTCAAAAGGCGCGTGCATAGAAAGCACAGGAACTCCGAGGTCAACTACATCAACACCCATGTTTGCAATAAACATAGCAACTGTTCCGCCGCCGCCAATATCTACTCTGCCAAGCTCGCCTGTCTGCCAAACGATATCAGCATTATCAAGCATATTTCTTACACTTGCAACATATTCAGCCGAAGCATCCGAAGTACTGGATTTTCCTCTCGCACCTGTGTACTTTGTAACAACGACACCGTAATTGAGGAAAGATGCATTTCTTCTTTCCATAACGTCCTGGAAAGTCGGGTCTGTACCAGCATTAACATCTGCCGAAAGGCATTTCGAATTTCTAAGCGCTACTGTTGCATCTCCGCCCTGCATCTTAGCAAGGTCTCCCACAACATATCTTAAGAAATCAGACTCTAAACCTGTATTTCCAACCGAGCCTATTTCCTCTTTATCAGCGAGAATTGCGAGCGCAGTTTTTTCAGGTATTTCAACTTCGGTTATAGCAGTAAGTGCAGGATAAGCGCATACGCGGTCATCCTGACCGTAAGCTCCTATCATTGAACGGTCGATACCAATATCGCAAGCCTTTACTGCAGGCACTAATTCAAGCTCGGCAGAAAGGAAATCTGTTTCAGTAATACCGTATTTTTCGTTGAACAGCTTTAAAACATTAAGCTTTACAAGCTCGCTGCCCTTATCATCCTTAAAAGGATGGCTTCCTACAAGCACATTTAATTCCTCGCCCTTAATTCCCTCATTAAGGGTGCGTTTGCTCTGCTCACTTGCAAGGTGGGGCAAAAGGTCATTTATAACAAACTTCGGCTCGTCCTCTTTTTCGCCTATAGAAACCTCTTTTACAGTACCGTCCTTAAGAGCGAAAACACCGTGAAGAGCAAGCGGGATAGCAGTCCACTGATATTTCTTTATACCGCCGTAATAATGGGTTTTAAAAAGCGCCAAATCAATATCCTCATAAAGCGGATTGGGCTTTAAATCAAGACGGGGTGAATCAATATGAGCAGCAGTAATATTAACACCGTTTTCAACAGGCTCTTTACCGATTACCGCAAAGCAAACAGTTTTACCGCGATTGTTTATATAAACACGGTCGCCTGCTTTATAGGTTTTGGCTCTGTCAAACTCAACAAAACCTGCTCTTTTTGCAATCTCAATAGCGGTCTTTGCCGCCTCACGCTCGGTTTTAGCATTATCCAAAAATGCCTTATAGCCATCGCAATATTCGTCAGCCTTATTTAAAACATCCTCGTCGACAACAAGTCTGCCGTTGCGGCGCTTATAAAAAAGCTGTTCCTTTAAAATCTCAGCCTGTGACTTATTTTCTGACATAAATTATGCTCCTTTTTTTATCTTAGTTAATATCTTTTCAAACTCAGCAACAAATTCGCCCTGGTCTGCATTATTATATATTATATAGTCTGCCCGTTCTTTATAAAAATCATCATTTTTACCCGCATTTATCCGAAGAAGCGCATCGTCCTCAGATATACCATCCCGCTCGGTTATTCGGGAAAGTCTCGTTTTTAAATCGGCAAGTACCGCAATAGTCATATCGCATTCACTGTCTATACCGCTCTCATAAAGGGTTGGTGCATCTAAAAGCACATATTCTCCCGTCACCTGCTCCTTTATCATTAAAACAATATAAGGCAAAAGGGTTTTATTTAAAAGTTCGGTGTTTTCAGGTGATGAAAAAGCCATTTTTGCCAAAGCTTTGCGATTAAGCGTACCGTCTCGGTTTAAAATATCTGTACCAAAGGCTAAAATCAAAGCCGAAAGCCCCGCTGTTCCCTTTTCGACAGCTTGTCTGGCAACAATATCACAGTCGATGACCTGAAAGCCTAGCTTCCCAGCAATTTTTGATGCAGTGCTTTTACCCGAGCCTGTAGGCCCTGTTAAACCAATTATCATAATTTAATCACCTTAAAGCCTGCGGCACGGATAAGCCTGTTATAAACCGCAAGGCCTATTCCTTCCTTAGAGGGAGCATGTATATATACTCTTTCAACACCCAAATCATCTATTTTTCTAAGTACAGAAAAAACTTCGTGAGCCAATGTTTCCTGATTTTCAAATTTGCCGTATACAAGCTTTGGAATAATAATTTTGCTCTTTTCTTCATCAAAACAAACGGCAAGGCTATTCTTTTGAGAATTGACAAACTCGGTAAAATCAGCACTCTCACCCTCAACTAAAACCGCCTCGGTTTTAGGGGCATAATGCTTATACTTCATACCCGGCGATTCAACCCTTGCTCCCTTTTCGGGCTCGGTTAAAACCGCCTTATCAATAACAATATCGGGTATTATTTCTCTTAGTTGCTCAGCAGTTACCGCACCCGGTCTTAAAAGCCGCGGTGGATTGCAAGCAAAAGAAACCACCGTAGACTCAACTCCTACTGCACACTCATCCCCGAAAACAATAGCGTCTATTTTTCCGTCAAGGTCATCTTCAACATGGTGCGCCGATGTAGGACTAGGGCTCCCCGAAGTATTAGCCGAGGGGGCAGCAAGAGGCAGTCCTGATTTCTCAATAATTTTTATTGCCGTTTTATCAGACGGCATTCTTACCGCAACAGTATCAAGCCCTGCTGAAACACACTCGGCGGTTTTACCTGTTTTAGGTAATACCATTGTAAGCGGTCCGGGCCAGAATTTATTTGCACACTCTATTGCGGTATCGGGTATATCCTTTGCTATTTCATAAAGCATATCGGTATCGGCGATATGAACAATAAGCGGATTATCCTGAGGTCTGCCCTTAGCGGCAAAAACCTTATTTATAGCATCTTCATTCAAAGCCGATGCGGCAAGACCATAAACCGTTTCGGTAGGTATAGCGACTATGCCGCCTTTTTTCAAAATTTCGGCGGCGCAGATTATTCCTCTTTCATCGGCAAATAGCTTTTTGGTAGTCATTTTAATCTTCCTCAGAATCCTTTAAGGCCTCGGTACGGTAATAGGTTATAAGCGCATCTACAACCTCGTCGATATCGCCGTTTAAAATCTGCTCTAATTTATATAGTGTAAGACCGATTCTATGGTCGGTAACTCTGCCCTGAGGATAGTTATAGGTACGGATTCTTTCGCTTCTGTCCCCTGTTCCTACCTGAGATTTTCTGTCCGATGCTATAGCCTCATCATGCTCTCGCTGAGCGGCATCGAACAAACGGGAACGCAATATTCTAAGCGCTTTATCCTTATTTTTAAACTGACTTCTCTCGTCCTGACATTCAACAACAGTACCTGTTGGAATATGGGTTACACGAATAGCAGAAGATGTTTTATTAATATGCTGACCGCCTGCACCCGAAGAACGGAAGGTATCGATTTTAAGGTCAGCAGGGTTGATTTCAAGCTCAACCTCTTCCGCCTCAGGTAAAACAGCTACGGTTACAGTTGAGGTATGGATTCTGCCCTGAGTTTCGGTATCAGGAACTCGCTGAACACGGTGAACACCGCTCTCATACTTAAATCGGGAATATGCACCCGCACCCTCAATCATAAAGGAAATTTCCTTATAACCGCCAAGCTCGGTTTCATTAGCATTCATTATTTCGGTAGTCCATCTGCGGGACTCGGCATACATTGTATACATTCTATACAGAGAGCCTGCAAATAAAGCCGCCTCTTCACCGCCTGCACCGCCGCGGATTTCAACGATAACATTCTTATCGTCATTAGGGTCTTTTGGGAGCAATAAAATTTTAAGCTCATCGGCAAAAATTTCGATATTTTGCTTTGCCTCTTTAAGCTCCTCTTCGGCAAGCTCTTTAAGCTCCTTATCAAGACCGCTCTCAGCTAAAATTTCGAGAGCCTCTTTCTCAGTATCCTTAGCCGCAGTATATTCGCGGTATTTTTCAACTATAGGGGTAAGCTCGCTATGCTCCTTCATAAGCTTCCTGAACATCTCATTATTTGAAACCACCTCAGGACGGGTTAGTTCCACGCCAATTTGCTCGTATCGGTTTACAACCGTTTCAAGTTTATCAAACATTAATTTTCTCCATCTGCTTTAATTATTTTCTTAAGCGCCTTTTCGGCTTTCGAACGCGGAACCATTATTTCCCTACCGCAACCGTCACAGCAAAGCTTAAAATCCATACCAATACGCTTTACGGTAAAAACATCAGTCCCGCAAGGATGCTTTTTCTTCATAAGCAACTTGTCTCCAACCTGAATATCCAAAAAAACACCTCCAAAAAATATACACAATAATTATACTACCAATTATGCCCAAAGGCAACAAAAATTTACATTTCAAAGGATAATAAGTTCTTTTTTACTTTTAGTTAAATTACTACTGCCTTTTTCTTCTACAAGCACCATATCCTCAATCCTGACACCAAACTCATTTTCAATATAAATTCCAGGCTCGACGGTCATTATCATACCGCTTTTGAGTATTGTTTTATCCCTTGTATTAAAGGCAGGATTTTCGTGAATCTCTAAACCTACACTATGACCCAAGCCGTGACCAAAACAACCGTTATAACCCTCATTATTTATAATATCTCGGGCTATTTTGTCAATACTTAAACACTCTGCATCAGGTTTAATAGCATCCAAAGCCGCCAACTGCGCCTTTAAAACAATACTATAAACCTCTTTTTGTTTTTCTGAGACACTGCCAAGCGCTACAGTTCTTGTCATATCAGAGCGATACCCGTTTATAACAGCACCGAAATCCATTGTTATAAAATCGCCTTTTTCTATTGCCTTATCTGTTGGAACGCCGTGTGGCAAGGAAGAATTTTTACCCGATACCACGATAAAATCAAAGGAAACACCCTCGCTCCCCTTTTTTCTCATAAAAAACTCCATATCGAGCGCTATTTCTTTCTCGCTTCTGCCCTCTTTTATATTGCCTAGTATATAATCAAACGCCTCATCAGTAATAGCCTGAGCCTTTTCAATATTTGAGATTTCAGCCTTAGTTTTTATCATTCTCATATCGCAAAGCTTTTGGCTTAAGATTTTGCTGTCGCTTATATTGAAATCAGCCAAATTCTGCCTTATTCTATTAAAAGCAGAAAGGGTTGTTGTTTCATTCTCGATTAAAACTGTTTTTATATCCTCTTTTTTAAGGTTTTCGCAAATCTGGGCATATAGCTTTTCGCAAAGCACTACCTCTAAACCCTTCACCTCATTCTTTGCCTTTTCAAAATATCTAAAATCTATAAAAAATATTGCAGAATTTCTAGTTATCAGCACAGCTCCTGCCGAGGATTTAAAGCCGCTTAAATACATGCGGTTGATATCGCTTGTTATCAAAGCCGCCTCATCAGATTTTAAAATTTCACGAAGATTTTCTATTCTTTCTCTCATATAAACTTTCCTTTATAAATATTTTATCCGCTAAAAGCAGTAACGCACAAACATTGATGCAAAGCATAATTCCGTTAAAAAAAGCCGACAGTCTCCAAGCTATATCCACATTCATTACAGCGCCTGCAATACAGGTAAGGCTATAAAGCAGATAAAAAGGCTTTTCACTTTTTTTACCGATTAAATACCTCGAGCATATACTACCGTATACCGCCCATCCAACGACACTGGAAAACGCAAAAATGCTCATCATAATAGAGAGTAAAACAAAACCGAAAGAGCCAAAGCATTGCTCCATCGCTTTGCCTACTATCATAGAAGATTCGGTTGTGCCGTAGTCAATACTAACCCTACTGCAAAGCAGCATAAGAGCCGTTAAGGTGCACATAACCACCGTATCAACAAAAACCTCAAATACACCAAATAGCCCCTGAGTATCAGCATCAGCATCAACAGCACAGGAATGAGCCATAGCCGACGTGCCAAGTCCTGCCTCATTGGAAAATATTCCTCTCGAAGCACCGCTAATAACCGTATTTAAAACCGAGCCTACAGCACCGCCTGTAACAGCCTTTGGTGAAAAAGCGCCCTCTATTATCATTTTAAACGCACTTGGCAAAAAGTCAATATTATAAATTATTATTCCGAGAGCTAAAACAGTATATACTGCCGACATTATCGGCACCATTTTCTCGGTCACATTTCCAATTCTCTTTATTCCGCCTGTGCAAACAAGAAAGGTCAAAACAGCAAAAATAATTCCGAGTGCTGTTTTATAATTTGTATTGCCTAAAATTTGCGCCGCAGAATTAGTCTGGGTTATATTGCCGCTGAAAAATACCGCAGGCATTGCCGAAAAGGCAAATAAAAAACCTAAAACACCAAATTTTTGGGATAGAGCATTTTTAATATAATACATTGGACCGCCTATATATTCTCTTCCCTTTTTCTCTCGGTATTTTACAGCAAGCGCTATTTCGGCATATTTTACCGCCATCCCCATAAACGCACTAACCCACATCCAAAAAACTGCTCCTGCGCCACCTAAGGATACTGCCGAAGCAACTCCTGCAATATTTCCTGTGCCGACTGTTGCAGAAAGAGCCGTACAAGCCGCTTTATACGAGGTTTGCTCAGACGAATTTCTACTGCTTTTAAAAGCAGTTGTAACAAGCTTTACAGTTTTAAAAAGCTTTGCAAACTGAAAAAAACGCCCCTTTATGCTTATATAAATTCCGCATAAAATTATCAGCATAAAGGGTAAAAAACCTGATATAAGATTTTCTATGAAAGCAAGCATTTTTGACACCTCAGAAAATGTATACTGAATTTGAAAAAAATTTATACCTTTTGCGATTTTTTCTATTGTGTAATTGAAGAAAGTATAGTATAATGACAGTATACTATATCTTGGAAGTGTAACTCATTTGAACCACATAATATATCTTGATAACAGCGCTACTACCAGGCCCTGCAAAAAGGCTTGTGAGTATATCAATATAGCTCTTAATGAATGTTGGGGAAATCCCTCTTCTTTGCACGAGCTTGGAATAGATGCGGAAATTATGGTTTCAAATACCCACAAAGCAATAGCTAAAACTATTTCTGCCAGAGAAGACGAAATAATCTTTACAGGCTCGGGTACAGAAGCTAATAATACTGCGCTAATGGCGGCGCTTTCGCTTAAAAAACGAGGAAACAAGATTATAACCTCTAAAATTGAGCATCCCTCTGTTTTAGAAACCGCAAAAAGACTCGAAAGCTTTGGCTTTGAGGTAAAACAGCTTTCCTGCGATAAAAACGGCATAATAAATCTTAACGAGCTTGAAAACGAGCTTGACGGAAATACCGTGCTTGTCAGTATAATGCAGGCAAATAATGAAATCGGCTCTGTTCAGCCTATTTCTGATATTTCTGCTCTGACTAAAAAGCTCGCACCGAACGCTCTTGTTCACTGTGATGCAGTGCAGTCTTTTGGCAAACTGTCAATTAATGTTAAATCGCTGGGTGTTGACCTATTAACTGCCAGCGGTCATAAAATTCACGGGCCAAAAGGAATAGGCTTTCTTTACTGCAAAAAGGGTGTAAACCTTCCCCCGTTTATTACAGGCGGCGGTCAGGAAAGAGGGCTTCGTTCAGGGACTGAGCCTGTACCCCTTATTGCTGGATTGCTCGGAGCGATTGAGGACCTACCCGATATTAATAAACAACTTGAAAAAACAAAAGAGCTGAATTTATACGCAAGAGAGAAATTTTTAAACAGTGGTTTTATTAATGTTAATTCACCCGATAATGCCCTGCCCTATATACTGAATATTTCAGTACCCGGATACCGCTCTGAAACTCTGCTTCATTTCCTTGAAAGCAAAAAAATTTATGTTTCTTCGGGCAGTGCCTGTGCTAAAGGGCAGACAAGCTATGTTTTGCAGGCTTTAGGGCTTAATAAATCAAGTGCAGACAGCGCGCTGAGACTAAGTTTTTCAAGAGATAATACTAAGGAGGATATTGACCTTTGTTTTGAGGCGCTACAAAATGCCATAAAAAAACTCAGGAAATCAAATATATGAAAGAAATAATACTTATAAAAAACGGTGAGCTTGCTCTCAAAGGGCTGAACCGCTCAACCTTTGAAGATATACTTATAAAAAACATAAAACGTCGTTTAAAGGATTTAGGCGCGGTAACAGTAAGAAAAGCGCAATCGGCTATTTATATCGAGCCGCAGGACGATAGCTTTGATTTTGCCGAGGCTCTCGAAAGAGTAAGCTTTATATTCGGTATTGCAGGCTTTAGCAGAGCTTGTGTTTGCGAAAAAGATATGAGTGATATTCTCACCAAATCTGTGGAATACTTAAAAGAGAGTCTCGCTAATGTTAAAACCTTTAAGGTTGAAGCCAAACGCGCTGATAAGCGATTCCCTCTTACCTCTCCCGAAATCTGCCGAGAGCTTGGCGGCAATTTGCTCGGTGCATTCCCCCATCTTTCAGTTGATGTTCATAATCCTGACAGAACCATTTTTGTTGAGATAAGAGATTATGCCGCTTATGTAAGAGCAGAGCAGATAACAGGTGCCGGCGGTCTTCCCGTAGGTACTGCAGGCAACGCTTCAATTCTGATTTCGGGCGGCATCGACAGTCCTGTTGCCGCTTGGACTATGGCAAAAAGAGGGCTAAGGCTTAATGCGATTCATTTTGCAAGTCCACCCTATACCAGCAAAAGAGCCGAAATGAAGGTTTGCACCTTGCTTTCAAAGGTAGCCAGATACAGCGGTTGCATTAATTTTGCAATAGTCCCCTTTACAGAAATTCAGGACGAAATCGCAGAGCACTGTCCCGAAGAGTATTTCACCCTGATAATGCGCCGAATGATGATGCGTATTTCCGAAAGATTAGCCGAAAAATCAGGTAGTCTTGCGCTTATTACAGGTGAAAGCCTAGGTCAGGTTGCGAGTCAGACCTTGCCTGCCCTTGTTACTACAGACAGCGTTGTCAACATACCTGTCTTGAGACCGCTTATCGGTATGGACAAGGAAGAAATCATTAGAATTTCCCGCAATATTGATACCTTCGAAACCTCAATATTGCCCTATGAAGACTGCTGTACGGTATTTACCCCGAAGCATCCTAAAACAAGGCCGACTTTAGCTCTTTGCGAAGAGGCTGAGAAAAATCTCGATATAGAGCGTCTTATCGAAAAAGCAATAAGCGAGACTGAATATTCCTATATTGATTGAGAGGCTGTTTTAATTTGTTAAGTGAAAAACTGCTTAAAAAAGCTGAAAGCACTGTCAAGCTATTATCAGATAAAGGACTTAAAATCGCTACTGCTGAATCCTGTACTGGCGGTATGCTTGCAGAAAGCCTGACCGCAGTTTCAGGCGTTTCCGAGGTTTTTGAGCTTGGAATGACCACCTATTCCTGTAGAATTAAAAATGAAGTTTTAGGTGTAAATCAGGAAACTCTCTCAAAATTCGGTGCGATAAGTGAGAATACTGCACGTGAAATGGCGGAAAATATCCGCAAAAAGGCAAACAGCGATATCGGTGTTGCTGTGACAGGGGTTGCAGGACCTAGCAGCAGTGAGGGGCACCCTATGGGATATGTGTATATTGCGGCAGCAACCGCATCTAAAACAAAGGTACAGTTACTCAACATTAAGCCTGAAAGCCGTGATTTTGTCCGACAAAGCGCTTGTATTTCGGTTTTTGAACTACTAGAAACACTAATATAAAACAGGTAAAGCTTATGAAGATTGTTTTTGCGAGGCTTAAAAATTTCTTTTTAAGGATATATGCATCTTATATACCAAACCGTTCTGACAGCTTTGGTAAAATAATTATAAAATCGCTGATTGTTTTAGCCTTTATTTGCTTTGTTGTATCCTCAGGATATCTTATTAATTATTTTTTAACCGCAAAGGTGCAAGAAAACATTATTGAAGACAGCAGAAAAATCTGGCACGAAACCGTTTCGGCAAATGATAATACCTCGAACGAAAGAGAGGATTTGTCCCCTACTGAAGCATTAATTAAGCAAAACAGCGATTTTAAAGGCTGGGTTACTATAGACGGTACTAAAATTGATAACCCGATTTATCAAACAGATAATAACGATTTCTATCTAAACCACAATCAGGAAAAGAAATGGAGCGCCTACGGAGCACTTTATTTTGATTATAAAAATGAAATAACCGAGCAAAAAACCGATAAAAATCTTGTAATTTACGGTCATGAAATGAAAAATGGTTCAATGTTCGGCACACTCAAAAAACTAAGGTCTTTGGATTTTTATAAACAGCATCCGATCGTTAATTTTTCAACTCTTTATGACTACGGAAAATATAAAATTTTCGCCGTATTTGTACTGAATGCATCAAAGGATGATGATAACGGGAAAATTTACGACATCTACCGAAAAACCTTTTCTAATACCGAGGATTTTGACAGCTGGGTTGCAGAGGCTTACGAGCGTAGTATTATAAATACGGGTGTTGATGCTCAGTACAGCGATAATATAATAACCCTTGTAACTTGCTGTGAGGATTTCGAAAATGCAAGGCTAGTTGTAATGGCTAGAAAAACCAGAGACGGCGAGGACTCTTCGGTTGATACCCGTAATTCCTCTTTAAACCCAAATCCAAAATATCCTGCTCGCTGGTATCTTGACCGCAAGCTCGAATATCCTTTTTAATAAACAATACTTAGGAGGACTTTTAAAATGTTTCAGAATGTAAAGGTTGATATTATTTATTATAAAACCAACACCGATTTTGAAATGGAATTTAATCTCTGTGGCTGTTGCCGTATGAGGCTTTTAACCGATAAATCGCCCGACCGTAAAACTGCGGTACACTCACTCGCCCGCGCAGTTTCGAGAAGCCGTGTTATTATGATGGTAGGTCCGCTTTTTGGTAATGACGGTATTATGAAGCTTTGTGCAGGAGCTCTAAGTACAGAGCTTGTAGAAATGGACAGCAAAGCCTACGGAATAGATACCGATGAAAGCATCAAAATCCTAAAAAAGGCTACACCGCTCATCACCCCAGACGGTATTTTCGGCGGTTGTATTATTGAAAGCGGTCCTCAGACTATGATTTTGCTTTCGGATAATAAGAATATCCGAAAAGCTATTATGACCTCTCTTATTCATCCTTATATTAAAGAAATGTGCGCTAATGAACTTACTCAGGACATAAATTCTCATAATGCCGCCGAGACTAATGCAGAAGAAATTGTGAATTCAACTGATGAACAGGAAGTTATAGAACCTGTTTTGGAAGATATTGTCGAAGATGCTGTGCCTGAGACAGACGGCGAGTTCATTGAGGATTTACTTTTAGAGCAAGCAATCGAGGAAGACGTTGAGCTTTCTGATAACGACCAGCTCGAAAACCTTATTATTGCTGATGAAGCAGAGCAGGAAGAGACGGAAGACTCAGAATATACCGAAGATATCAATGACGAGGCTGAGGGATTTATTTTCGGTGATGAAGAGGATAATGCTGATGAATCAGAAAATGAGCACACAGCATACGACGAATCCTACGAAGAGGCTTCTGCTTTCTATACCGAAGAGGATAACGAAATAACCAATATTGCAGACGATATCGTACTTTCAGCATCCGAGGCTATGATTAAAGGTATAATTTCTGATGCAGATGAGGAATATGAAGATATAGACGAATTTGAGGATTACGAAAACTCTGACGGTATTGGTGATATTGAAGAATTCGAAAAGCTTCGCGCAATAAGAAGAGCGAGATTAATTAACATTCCTATTGCAATAATCGTAGCATTATTACTTGTACTGCTGGCAATTGCTTGCTACTGCATTTTCTATATTCCTGCTAAGGACGGTATACCTGCAGCAGAATACCTCAATAATATATTCAACACCCTTTTCGGCTAACTTAATAAAAACACCTAACTATAATCATTAAAAAAGCAGAGATGAAATTTTCATCTCTGCTTTTGTTTGTTTATTCACCGTCGGGGAAATCGAATGTTCCGCCGTTTGAATTTGAAGAAGAATTATTTTGCTTGGTAGTATAGCTTGACTGAGAAATATTTGCAGCCAATACTGCTTCAACAGTCTTTTCGTCACCCTTGCTAGTAATATAAGTGACAGATATCTTATCCCCCGCCTTTGCCTGCTCAATAACATCAAGCACAACATCATCACTTGAAATCTCAGTACCGTTGATATGGGTGATTATATCGCCTTCCGAAACCTTACCATAAAGGTCGCTGTCATCCGAAACAGAGGCAACAAGTATACCTATATGCTTATGACCGTTAATCTCAGCTGTCACAGAATTAACTTCCTGATAGGTAATACCAAGCTTAGCTCTGCTCACAACCTTACCCTCTTCAATCATCTCTTCGACAAATCGTTTTGCAGTAGTTGTAGGAATAGCATATCCTACATTATCATATTCGTTACTTGCAAGCTTTGAAGAGGTTATACCAATAATATGACCGTACATATCTACAAGCGCTCCGCCCGAGCTTCCGGGATTAATAGCGCTGGTAGTTTCAATAACCCTTGAGGAATAATTTGTAGTACCCTGTATGCGGCGGCTTACAGATGAAATAATACCGCTTGTAATACTTGATGGTGCGGTAGCATCGCTCGGTCTGCCTATTGCTACAACATTCTGTCCGTGATATATCTCACTTGAATCTCCAAATACTGCAGGAGTCAATTCCTTTGTATCAACCTTTAAAACAGCTAAATCGCTAACTGTATCTCCCGAAACATAAACCGCGTCATACTGCTTTCCGCTGTGAGTGAATATCTTGAATTTAGGCATAGCAATTTCGGAATATATATGGTCGTTTGTAACAATGTACCCATCCTTAGAATAAACAATACCGCTCGCCTGACTCGCATAGCCCGCATCATTATAAATATAAATTCCTACGATAGAATCCGCAACCTTTTCATAAATCTGAGCGGCGGTCATTTCATCAGTATCCTTAGGTCTGGATGATAGCTCAACCTCAACCTTAGAATTGGAAATTGAGCCGCTGCTTTTTCCTAAGAAATATCCTGTCACACAGGCAGAAGAAAGCAAAATCACCGCAACCATTATAAGTGCGAAAACCTTAAGACCCTTACTCATAGGCTTATAATCAGAAACAGGAACTACAGGAGAATATCTCACAGGATTATAAGGTGAATCATATTCGTTTTCAGAAAAATCTGCATCAGCCTGTTCGGTATACTGATTTTCTTCATCGATATCCACCCTGCTTTCTTCTTGCGGTTCGATATTTTCCGCAATAGGTTCTTCTGTCTCGGGAGGTGTAACAGCTTCTTCTATAATTTCTTCTTTTTCATTTTGTTCAGAATTATAATTATTAAATTCGTCCATTTTAATGCTCCGTTCAAGTTAAATGTTTTGGCTCGGCAAGGTAACCCTGAAGCTTGTAAATTCGTTTTCCTTGCTTGAGACCGTTATAGTACCGCCGTGGGCGGTTATTATAGTTTTAACGATATAAAGACCTAATCCTGTACTGTTTTTACTTGCAGACCTTGATTTATCTACTTTATAAAATCGCTCAAACACAAATGGCAAATCTTTTTGCGGGATACCCTTGCCCGTATTCGTAACCGTAAATACCACTTGCTTATTCTCAGTTTTAAGCGTAAAGGTTATTCTTCCCTGCTCCTCGGTGAATTTTACAGCATTATCAACTAGATTATAAACCGCCTGATGAATCAGGTCCTTATCGGCATTGATAGAAATTCCCTGAAGCTCGTCAAGACCGACAATATCTATTTTAAGCTTTTCTATTCTCTGCTCCTGACTGATAACTATACTGCAAAGCATTTCTCTCAAATCAAAGAGCTCCGGCTTTAATGCAAACTCACCCGATTCCATTCTCGCCATACTAAGCATAGACTGCACAAGTCTTGATAGTCTCTTTACCTCATCCGAAACTATACCTAAATAATAAGGCTGTTTTTCAGCATCAATCGTACCGTCAAGTATACCGTCAATGAAACCGCCGATGGTAGTCATAGGAGTTTTAAGCTCGTGCGAAACATTCGCAACAAAGCTTTTTCTCATTCCCTCCAGCTGAGATAAAGAGTTTGTCATCATATTAAAGGATACTGCAAGCTCACCAATTTCATCATCACTGGTAACAGGGATTCTCTTTGAAAAATCGCCTTTTGCCATCGCCTTTGATGCTTCGGACATAAGTTTCAAAGGCTTGGTAAGCCTGTAGGTCATAGCATAAATCGCAAAAAACATTATGATTATCGGAAAAATTGCAGAAAATAAATATAGCTGAGATATAGTTGATAAAAGCCCTTTAACCACCGAGATTGATGCAGTCGCATAAACCGTACCCAAAGATGAGCCGTCTGAAAACTTGAGCGGTGAAGACGCTATATAGTGAGGTTTTTCGAAAATTCCCAATGTTCCGAGCCAAGTGCCATCTGTTTTAGGGTAGCTATCCGCCTTAGCAGAAACCTTGCCCGATGAATGAGAGCACTCTTTATTCTCGCTCCATTCATCACATCCGCAAACCAAAACCTCTCCGCTTTCGTCAGCGATAAAAACATCTGCATCTGCAACCTCTGATACAGTAGTCAAAATATTGAAAAACTGCATCGTATCCTTTTGCTCTTCCTGCCCCATCTGAGAAATATGCTCCGATATTTCATTGCAGGCGATCAACAGCGTATCCCGTTTGTTTTTTGCAATATAGTTGTTAAGCACAAAAGAAAGTATCATAAGCATAGCCGTTAGGCTGAATACAATGATAATCGCAGTTGTGAAAAAATACTTTTTAAATAATTTGAGTTTCATAGTTTACTCTTATTTTATTTCAAACTTATATCCAACGCCCCAAACGGTTTTAAGAGACCATTCTTCAGAAACATTCTCAAGCTTTTCTCTGAGTCTCTTAACATGGACATCAACCGTTCTGGAATCGCCGTAATAATCAAAGCCCCAAACCTCGTCAAGAAGCTGGTCTCTGGTATAAACCCTGTTCGGATTGCTGGCAAGATGATATACAAGCTCTAATTCCTTTGGCGGAGTATCAATTCTGACACCGTTTACCTCAAGCTCATAATTAGTGAGGTTGATTCTAAGCTTATCATAGCGCACCTCACTAATTTGATTTTGTTTATCATTATCATTACTGCGCCTGAGTACCGCCTTAATTCTGGCTATTACCTCTTTGGTATCAAACGGCTTGCTCACATAATCATCAGCGCCAAGCTCTAACCCCAAAATCTTATCAAAGGTTTCGCCCTTGGCAGTCAGCATTATAATTGGTGTATCAGAGGTTTTGCGGATTTCTCTGCAAACCTGCCAACCGTCGAGCACGGGAAGCATTATATCAAGAAGAATGAGGTCAGGAGAATATTTCTGAGCAAATTCTATAGCCTGACCGCCGTCATTTGCGACAACGGTTTCAAAACCGTCCTTTTCAAGATATAAACGCAACAGCTCGCATATATTTTCATCATCGTCAACAATAAGTATTTTATACTGCATTTATAACCCTCGCTTTACCATATATTATCTAAAAACAATAATATAATAATATTATTACAAGAGTGTGAATAATTGTAACAATATTTTTAAAATCAAAAAAAGACCGCCCCTGGACTCACTCCATAGGCGGTCTGAAAACACAAATTATTCAGCAGCTTCTGCGTTTTCCTGCTCCTTCATCTTTGCGAAGCACTCGCTGCAATAAACCGGACGGTCGTCGCGCGGTACAAACGGAACAGTTGCAACACCGCCACAAGCTGCACATACTGCCTCGTGCATCTCTCTGGGAGCTCTGCTTGCATTCTTACGCTTATCGCGGCAAGGCTTACAGCGCTGCGGCTCGTTTACAAATCCTTTGGATTCATAGAATTCCTGCTCTCTTGCACTGAATACGAATTCTTCTCCGCAATCTTTGCAAACTAGGGTCTTGTCTTCAAACATGTTTTTTACCTCTTTTGTGATTTTTTAGCCCCGGACGGACTCGCACCGACATCTTTGTTTTCAACGCTCTGCTTTAAGCTACATGGGCATATATAAACGGCAAAAGCCGTTATTTATCCTTTAGTTTCTTTCTGATACGCCAAAGTGAATTATCCACCGATTTCTCGGAGATATTAAGTTCTTTTGCTATATCAGAATATCTTTCACCCGAAAGATATAATTGCAATACCTTATATTCAAGGCTTGATAATTCAAGCTTTATAGTATCTGTTAAAGATTTATAATCCTCTCGGTCAAAGAATATCTTTTCGGGAGAGTTGCTATCTACTATTTGTAGCTCATCAATCGGGGACATAAGCTCGTCCGGAATGCTTTTCTTTCGGTTGCGTGATTTAAGCACCGAAATAAGCGAACGCTTAATACAAACCGAAGCAAAGGTTGAAAATGAGGATTTTTGCGAATCAAAATCCTTTACTGCCGAATAAAGCGCTAAAAGTGCTTCCTGAACAGCATCCTCGCTGTAATCGGCAGGACAGTATTTTTTTGTATAATAAAGTACTACCGGATAATAGCGGTCAATTATAACAGCAAGAAGCTCATAATCACCGTTATTGATTTTTTCTATCAACTCATTATCCGTTAATTTTTTGTTATTTTCGACAAAATTATTACTCATCAAGGCTCCAAAACAGTATTACTTGACAATTATTAAATATATATTAACCTAAATTTCAGTAATTGTCAAGTGTAGTGTTAAAACTTTGTTCAAATTCACAACTAAATCACTATTTCTTTTATCCTTTTGACAAATGATAAGATAAAAAGTCAGTAAAAATGCCTGCCGCGGTCTTAAATTAAGACTCATCGGCAGGCGCTTTTGCCCCTAAACGAAAACACACGGGGGCAGGATTTAATTAAATTTGAATATTTTCGCAGGGTCTACCGCTTTACCGTTCTGATAAACCTCGAGATGCAGATGGGCTTTATCATTACATTCCTCGGGAATAGTCGCAGATGTGCCTATAATATCCCCTGTTTTGATTTCATCGCCCTTTTGAACCTTTAAATTATCTATAGCGCAGTATTTTATAATAATACCGTTATTATGCTCAATAGTTACAACATTACCCAAAGAGGTGTTAAGATTAATTTCAGTAACCTTGCCGTCAGCGCAGGCGCTCACCGAAGTTCCCTTTTCGCAAGCAATATCAACCGCAGTATGAAGCCTCATATCAGAAAAGGTTGAAGAATATTGCAACGAGGTATCGCTGAAATTCTTAATAATTTCACCCTCAACCGGCATTGCAAAGGATACCTCAGCTACAGAGCTACTTTGCTCTTTGGACTGATACGGCTGACTTGAAACGCTATCTGCCGTTGGCTCTGTGATATTACTTATCACACCGCTTTCCGTTTCATTATATGACGAAGTATCATCGTTATATTCATCGCTTTCGGTAACAGACGGGGTAATATCCGACGAAATATTACTGCTATCCGACATTCCTGCCATCACGAACCACGCAATAACACCTGTCGCTAACAATGCCGCCGCAATTAAAACATATACCCCTGAACCGATTTTTTTCTTTTTATTTGAATTAGATTCTTTATAATCCATAATCTATAATCCTCTCTGCTTATTTTTTAACCAGCCTAATTTAATTATTGACAGGATTACAACTTATATTCGCTCGAAAATTAAAAAAACGTTCATAAAATATATATAGAAATGAAAAAATTTTGTTTTATTATATACTCGTACCGAAAAGGGAGCCGCACCCGTTTTGGTATAGTTTCTGTCAGTATAGAAATATGCTGATTTGAAATTCTCTCCTCAAACCCCTTAAAATGGAAAAGAGCCGATTTTATCGGCTCTTTTTCATTTTTGCTCATATTGCAAATATTGAGATTTAAAAATTTAAATTAAACTTATGTCATTGCGAACCGGTGCGCACACTGGTTCGCAATGACATTCTAATATTTGTTACAGAACCTCGTTTTCTATTGTTAGAATATCGAATGGGTCTAATTTCTTTTTCCAAATTAATTCAACAATTTTGTATACCGCATTTCTTTTTGAGGCTGTAAGACCGCGTATAACTCCAATCAGCGACTGCTCGCGAGGTGTATATTGCGGAATTTCAGGTTTCGGCTCAGGCTCAGGCGGAAATATTGGTGGTTGACTATCCTCACCGAATAACAAAGTATTACAGCTGACACCTAAAACTTGCGACAGTTTTATCAATCGCTCACAATCAATACTTCCCCTACGCTCGCATTGGGAATATGTACTTATTTTCATATCAATCATTTCAGCAACCTTTGTTTGAGTGAATCCGCGAAGCTTACGGTAATATCTTATTCTCTGGTTTATTTCACTATCCATAACTTTACCCCTAAAAATAAAAAAGTGCAACAACCGAAGTTATCGCACCGAAAAACGCAAACCCCGATTGTCGCCAAACAAATCAAAATCAGAATGGAAGTAGCTTCAACATCCTAACTTGTGGAATTTGCATTTTTACCAAATTCAAAAATTAGGATGCAGAAAAAAGGGTATAATATACCTCATAAAAAAGAAACTACATTTTTTCCGATTATTTGATTTGTTTGGCATTATTAGTATAACACATTCATGGAGTTTTTACAACTATTTACAATAAAATATTTTTGTCCCTATTGTGCCTCAACCATACCATTTAATAAATAAAAATTCAAGTATTTATATGAATTATTATTTTATCATAGCCTCATTGATATCATCAGGCAGCTTTTGTGCTGCCAATATTGTGCTAATGCTTGACTTTTTTAAAAAATATGTTAAAATAATCAAAACAAAATATTTACTGCCACCGGGTAGTTGAGTTTAACTCGCAGATATATCGTTAGGTCTTTGAAGATATATCAGGCGGGTTTATTTTTTTGATAAGGAGAGTTTTATGAAATTTAAAAACCCATTTTCTGACCTTACAAAATTTGAAATCTTGCTTTTTTCTTCTTCCCTGTTTGTTATTACTCTTTCTTTTTTATTAACAAAAGAAAAGGATATATTAAGCCTGATTGCCTCTTTAATAGGTGCTACCGCCTTGATTTTTGTTTCAAAGGGATATGTTTTAGGTCAGGTGCTGACGGTAGTTTTCAGTGTTTTTTACGGTATAATTTCCCTTTATTTCAGATACTACGGCGAAATGATAACCTATATGTGTATGACAGCGCCGATAGCTTTAATGTCGGTAATATCTTGGGCAAAAAATCCTTATAAAGGTACAAAAGAGGTCACAGTAAACCGCCTTTCAAAAAAGCTCAAAGCAGTTTTGATTATTACCGCCCCAATTATTACATTGATTTTTCATTTCATATTAAAAGCTCTTGGAAATGAAAATCTCTTTATCAGCACTATTTCTATTACAACAAGCTATATTGCATCCTATCTTACCCTTTTCCGCAGTCCTTATTACGCAATAGGCTACTCGGCAAACGATATAGTTCTAATAATTCTTTGGGTATCAGCGGCTATTAAAGACCCGTCCTGCACACCGATGATACTCTGCTTTACAGCATTTTTAGCAAACGATCTATACGGTTTTTATAATTGGCAAAAAATAAAGAAAAGACAAACATGTCTGTAAAATTCAGATCTGTTTGTCTTTTATATTAGCCTATTTTTTCTTAGATTTATGAATATTGCGAATAGTTTTTTTAGGCTTTTTGTTTAAGGTATTTTTGTTTTGCGCTCCTCTTTCGGGTGCAGCAAGACAGTTCTTACCTGTTCCTATAAGGTCATATCTGCCAGCCTTTTTAAGTGCAGATAAAACTATCTCTCGGTTTTCGGGCTTGAAATACTGCAAAAGTGCCCTTTGCTGAGCCTTTTCCTGAGGCGTTCTTGGAACATAAACAGGCTTCATAGTATTAGGGTCTAAGCCTGTATAGAACATACAGGTTGAAACCGTACCCGGTGTAGGATAAAAATCCTGTACCTGCTCAGGATGAAGATTATTCCGCTTTAAAAAGAGGGATAATTCAATCGCATCTTTCATTGTACTTCCGGGGTGGGATGACATAAGATAGGGCACTAAATACTGCTTTTTGCCAAGGCTCTTAGTAAGCTCATAAAACCGCTTTTCAAATCTATTATAAACCGAGATTTTAGGCTTGCCCATATATTTTAGAACATTGTCCGAACAATGCTCAGGGGCAACCTTTAACTGACCGCTTATATGGTGCTGAACTAGCTCTTTGAAAAATTCCTCATCCTCATCCGCTATCAGATAATCAAAACGAATACCTGAGCGGATAAAAACCTTTTTAACCTTGGGCAATGCCCTGAGTTCTCTGAGCAACTTTAAATAATCGCTATGCGACACCTTGACTGCAGGGCACATCTCAGGAGCTAAGCACTTTTTATCCGCACAAGCTCCTCTTTTGAGCTGACCGCTACAGGACGGCGCTCTGAAATTTGCTGTCGGTCCGCCGACATCGTGAATATATCCTTTGAAATCGGGCATTTGGGTAATTTTTTCGGCCTCAGCAATAACCGATTTATGACTGCGGACAGATATTTCTCTGCCTTGATGGTAAGCCAAAGAGCAGAAATTACAAGCACCAAAGCAGCCACGGTTATGAATAAGCGAGAATTTAACCTCTTCAATAGCAGGTACACCGCCAAGAGCCTCATAACTCGGGTGATAATCCCTCATAAACGGCAAGGAATATACCTCGTCCATTTCCTCGGTAGAAAGAGGAGGCATTGGCGGATTTTGAACTACAATAGCTTTGCCATGCTTTTGGATGATAGTTTTTCCCCTGTGAGAATCGTGCTCCTCCTGCTGAATACGGCAAGAAACCGCATACTGTCTTTTAGATGCATCGGTATTCTCTCTTACCATCTCAAAGGACGGACATTCTACAGCACCTTTTATCGGCACAAAATCCTTACTTTCTATCTTATAGCAAGTACCTTTGATATCATATAGCGCTGATATGCTTTCCCCACTGTTTAAACGGTCGGCAATTTCTACTATATGCTTTTCTCCCATACCGTACATTAAAAGGTCTGCACCCGAATCTATAAGCACAGAGGGTCTCACCTTATCGTCCCAATAATCATAATGGGCAAAGCGTCTGAGAGAAGCCTCAATTCCGCCGATAGCAATAGCCACATCCCCGAAAATACGGCGAATGGACTGGCAGTAGGAAATAACCGCTCTATCAGGTCTTGCACCGCCTTTGCCGCCTGCAGTATAAGCATCGTCACTACGGCGCTTTTTAGCAGCTGTATAGTGAGCTACCATCGAATCAATATTTCCGCCATTGACTAAAAAAGCCAGCCTAGGCTCGCCAAAACGCCTGAAATCCTCATCACTTCTAGGCTGAGGAATTATACAAACCTTATACCCCTTGCTTTCGAGCACTCGGGAAATTATAGCCGTGCCAAAGCTGGGGTGGTCTACATAAGCATCCCCCGTCACAATTATAAAATCCGCCTGTTGCCAGCCTCTGGCGGACATTTCTTTTTTAGTTATAGGTAAAAAAGGCATAATATCATCCTATTTAAAAATATATATAAGTATAACATATAAAAAATGCTAAGGCAAGGAGTTTTAAATATGCCCGAAGAAGAAATAAATCCAAAGCCGAGCAGTCAGCTTGCTAATATAATTATAACTCAGGCAATTTGCATAGCACTGATTTTAATTGCAGTACTGATAACAAAATATTTTTTTAAAGATACCTATAATGAACTGAAAATATTTTATGAACAGCAAATCTGCGCTGATACAGATATAAATGAAGTGATTGGTGAGGAAAATGAAATTTAAGCTCTTTGGTACTGAAATTTACATATCCTTTTTATTTGCCGCTGTAATAACTCTTATGATTTTATTTGACAGGACTGGTATGGCGGTGCCCTGCCTTTGCGCTGTTATAATACACGAAACAGCGCATCTTTTTGCGATGTGGGTTTTAGAATGCGCACCGAAAAGAATAAAGCTTATCCCTGCCTCTGTTCAGATAACTACAAGTCTTACCCGACTGTATAAAAACGATATAATAATTGCCCTTTGCGGCCCTCTTGCAAACCTGATACTCTTTTTAACTTTATACTTTAATCATCTTGCTTTCGGCAACGAAACTACCCTTTACTATGCTCTTATAAACCTTTTAATCGGTCTTTTTAATGCTCTGCCCGTTGCAGGACTGGACGGCGGTACGATATTATTTTCTTTGCTTGCAAAAAAGTATTCTCAAAATAAGGCGGCAATAGTTTTAAAAATCATCACCGCAATAATTGCTCTTAGCGCAATCATTACAGCAATAGTGCTTACTATAAACGGCAAAGTAAATATTACACTTTATATAATCGGAATATATTTATTTGTGATGTGTATTATTAAAATTTAGTTGAAAGATAAAGCATTTTATTGTAAAATAAAGGATATTAAAATATAAAGGATTTTTTAAAATGGATACTAAAAAATATGAAAAGCTTTTGCTTTCGGTTCAAAAGCCCGGAAGATACTCAGGCGGCGAATCAGGAAGCATTATTAAGGACAAGCAAAAGGTAGATGTTCGCTTCGCTTTCTGCTTTCCCGATACTTATGAAATCGGTATGTCCCACCTTGGAATGAAGATTCTTTATTCTCAGTTTAATTCAAGGGATGATATATGGTGCGAGAGAGTTTTTGCACCCTGGAGCGATTTTGAAGCGGTGATGAGAGAGAATTATATTCCCCTTTTCGCCCTCGAGAGCCGCGATGCTATAAAAGATTTCGATTTTATAGGCTTTACCATTCAGTACGAAATGGCTTATACTAACATACTTAATATGCTCGACCTTGCCGGTTTGCCGATAAAATCAGCCGACAGAAAAGACTTATCTCCGCTCGTTGTAGCAGGCGGTCCTTGTGTTTGCAATCCCGAGCCGCTCGCAGATTTTATTGACCTTTTCTTCTTAGGCGAGGGCGAAGAGGTTGATTTAGAGGTTATTGACCTTTATAAAGAGCATAAGAAAAAAGGTAGTTCCAAAGAGGAATTTTTGCGCGAGGCAGCTAAAATAGAGGGCGTTTATGTTCCCTCACTTTACGATATTGAATATAACCCTGATAATACTATTAAGGCTATTACCCCAAAATATGATACTCCTGCCACCGTTCGCAAAAGAATTATCAAGGATATGGACAAGGTCTTTTATCCTGATAATTTTGTTGTACCTAATATAGAAATAGTACACGACAGAGTTGTTCAAGAGGTTTTTAGAGGTTGTATAAGGGGTTGCCGTTTCTGTCAAGCGGGCTTTATATACCGCCCTGTAAGAGAAAAAAGCAGTGATACTGTAAATGCTCAGGCAAAGGCGCTTTGCGAGAATACAGGCTATGATGAAATTTCGCTTTCTTCTCTTAGCACAAGTGATTACAGAGAGATAGAGCCCCTTTTAAATAAACTGCTTGAATGGACCGAAAAATCCTATGTTAGTTTAGCTCTCCCCTCTCTTAGAATTGATAATTTCTCAGACGAGCTACTCGATAAGATAAAGCATATAAGAAAAAGCGGTCTTACCTTTGCGCCAGAGGCAGGTACTCAGAGGCTTCGCGATGTTATAAACAAAAATGTTACCGAAGAAGAGATTATAAACACCTGCCGTACAGCCTTTGCAGGCGGTTATGCCGCAGTAAAGCTTTACTTTATGTTAGGACTTCCCACCGAAACTGACGAGGATTTAAAAGGTATTGCCGATTTAGGTCAAAGAATTGTCAACGAATACTATTCTATGCCGAATAAACCTAAAGGAAAAGCAGTATCGGTTTCTATAAGCGTTTCGACCTTTGTTCCAAAACCCTTTACCCCGTTCCAGTTTGAGCCTCAGATAACCAAAGAAGAGATTATCCGCCGTCAGGAGTATTTAAAGTCCTGCATCACAACGAGAAAAATTTCCCTCAGTTATCACGACAGCGCTACCAGTAGCTTAGAGGGTGTTTTTGCCCGCGGTGACAGAAGACTCGGTGCTGTTATTGAGGAAGCCTGGAAAAACGGTTGTACCTTTGATAGCTGGACTGAATGCTTTGATAATGAAAAATGGGAAAAGGCATTTGAAAACTGCAATATTTCCCCTGAGTTTTATTCTAACCGCCTTAGGGAATACGATGAAATTAATCCTTGGGACCACCTTGATTACGGTGTTACAAAAAAATTCCTTATAAAGGAAAACGAAACCGCACACAATGAAGAAACCACTCCGAACTGCCGTGAAAAATGCTCGGCTTGCGGAGCAAACTGCTATGGGGAGGGTGTTTGCTTTGAGAAACGTTAGAATTTATTTTTCAAAACTCGGTCGAATGAAATTCGTATCGCATCTAGACCTAACCCGTTTTATGGCACGCCTCATAAAAAAGTCCAAAATTCCTGTTTGGTATACCGAGGGCTTTAACCGTCATATCTATATGAATTTTGCGGTGCCTCTTTCTCTTGGCTTTGAGGGGATTTATGAGATTATGGATATCCGTCTTGTTGATGATTATTTTACGAATGAACAATGCCTTGAGGCATTAAACAAGGTTACAACCGAGGATATAAAGTTTTATGCCGTTAAAGAGCAGGTTTTACAAAGCAAAGATATCGGATTTGCAGAGTTTAAACTCGAATTTGAAGAGCTCTCGGCAGAGACTGCCGATAAGCTAATTAGCTTTCTTAACAGCGACAGCATAATCTGCGAAAAAACGGGCAAAAAAGGAAAAATTAAAGAAATTGACCTGATACCAAAAATCAAAAGCTTTTCGCTTTCCGGGTCAACACTTACTCTCTGCCTTGTAGCAGGAAGCGAAGATAATCTTAACCCATCGCTTGTAATGTCGGTATTCTTTGAAAAAACTGAAACCGAGCCTATTTTCTATTCGGTTACAAGAACTTTGATACTAGACAAAAAACTAAATAAATTCGAATAAAAAAATTACGGAAATCTTTCGATTTCCGTAATTTTTTATCTTAATATTTTCGCCAAACCATTTTGTTTACAACGCCTGTATAGCTTTGTATCAGCTTTACAACCTTTGTCGAAACATTTTCTTCAATATAATCAGGAACAGGAATGCCATAGTCACCGTTCTCATTAGCGGTTATTGCGGTATCGACCGCCTGCAAAAGACTATTTTCATCAATGCCTGCAAGTACAAAGCAAGCCTTGTCCAAAGCCTCAGGACGCTCGGTAGAGGTTCTTATACAAACTGCCGGGAAAGGCTTTCCTATACTTGTAAAAAAGCTACTTTCTTCGGGTAAAGTTCCGCTGTCGGATACAACCGCAAAAGCATTCATCTGCAAGCAGTTATAATCATGGAACCCTAAAGGCTCGTGCTGTATTACTCGACTGTCAAGCTTAAAACCACTCTCACAAAGTCGCTTTTTAGAACGCGGATGGCAAGAATAAAGGATAGGCATATCATACTTTTCTGCCATTTTATTAATAGCTGTAAACAAAGATTTGAAATTCTTTTCAGTGTCTATATTCTCCTCTCTATGAGCAGAAAGCAGAATATATTTACCCTTTTTAAGTCCCAATCTTTCGTGGATATTACTATTTTCAATATCCTCTAAATTATTATGCAAAACCTCAGCCATAGGAGAGCCTGTAACATATACCCTCTCTTTTGGCAGACCGCATTCGTGAAGATACTTTCTAGCGTGCTCACTGTAAGCCAAGTTAACATCGGATATGATATCAACAATTCTTCTGTTAGTCTCCTCAGGCAAGCACTCATCTTTACAGCGGTTTCCTGCTTCCATGTGGAAAATCGGAATATGAAGTCTTTTAGCGGCAATAGCCGAAAGACAGGAATTAGTATCACCCAAAATAAGCAAAGCATCCGGCTTAAGCTGAGACATCAGCTTATAAGAGCAATTTATAATATTTCCTACTGTTGCGCCCAAATCGTCGCCGACAGCATCCATATAAACCTCAGGATTATCCAGTTTCAAATCCTTGAAAAATACGCCGTTTAGGTTATAGTCATAATTCTGACCCGTATGAGCTAAAACGCAGTCAAAATACTTGCGACATTTATTTATAACGGCAGCAAGTCTTATAATTTCAGGGCGAGTACCCACTATTATAAGTAGCTTCAACTTACCATTATCTTTAAATTTAATATCACTGTAATCAAGCTTTATATCCATCATTTTTCACCATTTTATTGTATTTGAGAAAATTAATTCTTTTTATCGAATAATTCAAACTTAGAGTAAAGATTTTTCCGTTTTTCGGCATTATTTGTAAGCTTTTTTATATTCATAGAGGAGCGTTTTCCCGTCGCAACATTAAAAGCATACCTAACAGCCATAAAAACAAATCCAAAAGGATATAATAATGGAATGATTTGAATTATTCTAAAGATTTCCTTTGCTTGTTTATTTTTGATTTTTATAAGCTGGAATAATTTAGAGTCCTTTATACCATCTTTGCCCCTATTGGAAATCATCATTCCCTCTTGTATACGGCTTCTGTCTTTACGACCGAAATTACCGCCTTCAAAAATATCGGATATAATACCGAAAGTTATCTCTTTATCAATATTCCCTATCCATTTCTTATATGGCAAGCCGATATAATCACAGGCAGTCGCACTCAAAATCTGCGCAAATTTCCACAAACCGACTCTTTCAAGTCTTTCTTTGAAAAGTTCAACAAATTCATCATTAGAGAAAGAATTTACAAATACCGCCCAATCACACAAATGGCGCAAACCTATACCCTCAGATAATAGATGATGATAAGTATGCAAAATCATCACTAATCCATGATGAAATGGAGAAGGATTCATAAAATTAATTCCTTCAAGCAAATCATAAGAAGCTTTTTCATAAATATCAGAAAAATATTCTTCCGCTATTTTCCGATTTTCACCATCTGGCATACCTGCGGGTTCAAAATGCATTTCTAAATGCATTTTATCCTTTTTAAATACCTTGTGACATTCATGCTCCTCTAACGTTACCGAAAATCCTTCATTAATGAGTAACTCAGAAACTTTTTCAAAATCTTCAATAGGAACAAGGAAATCAACATCTCCCATTGCCCGCAAAGATGGTTTTGGATAATAATATTCTGACGCTGCACCCTTTAATATGCAGTATGTAATATTATTATTTTTTAATAATTTATCAAGATAATAATGATTAGAATTGACTAAAACATTATTACGCAAATAAATCATTAAATAATTAAACCATAAATTAGAGATATCTTCTGGAATTATCGATTTATCCTCGATACCTTCAAAAACAATACTGCAAACAGCCTGCTTTCTACTTTCTTCCATTAGAGAAGTCCAGTTAATATCTTCTTGACTGAGCTCTAGTCCTGCTTTAAACAAACAGTTTGCAGTGGATTTTAATACAAAAACATATTCTTTATTTAGATTAGAATAATTCATTTGCAAACTTCCTCAAAAAATGTATCTGGCTTATTCGGGTCAAAGCTTTCGTTGGCCCACATAACTGTAACCAAATTTTCGGTATCGCTTAAATTTATTATATTATGTGTGTATCCTGGAAGCATGTGAACAGCCTCGATTTTTTCGCCCGAAACCTCAAAATTCAGCACCTCATCAGTACCAATTTTTCTTTGCTGGATAAGACCTCTGCCCGAAACAACAATGAAAAACTCCCATTTCGTGTTATGCCAATGCTGACCCTTAGTAATACCGGGTTTTGAAATATTTACTGAAAACTGACCGCATTTTTCGGTCTTTAAAAGTTCAGTAAAGCTTCCTCTATCATCAATATTCATCTTGAGCGGAAAAGAAACCTTTTCTTTAGGCAAATAAGACAGATATGTCGAGTATAATTTCTTCTCAAAGCTACCAAGAGGTATTTCGGGAATTACAAGCGTATCAGGTTGATTTTTAAAGTAATAAATCAAATCCACAATTTCGCCTAAGGTTATTTTATGCTCTACTGGGATTTTACAAAAATCGCCTTGTCTCGTTTCTTCTCCTTTGAGCGCATTGATAAGCTCGTCCACAACATCATCTATATAAACCAATGTCATATTAACACTGCGGTCATTTACCTGAATCGGCAAATCATTTGCAATATTGTTACAAAAGGTAGCAACCGCACTGTTATAATTAGGTCTGCACCATTTACCGAAAACATTTGGCAAGCGGTAAACTAAAACCTTAGCGCCGGTCTCCCTTGCATAAGCAAACATCAAATCCTCGCCTGCTTTTTTTGAAAGACCGTAAGGGTTATCTAAAGCCGCCTGAATAGATGAAGAAATCATAACCGGACAAGTATTATTATGCTTTTTTAGGTTATCGAGCAATGTCGAGGTAAAACCAAAATTACCTTGCATAAACTCCTCTGTGTTTTGAGGTCTGTTTACACCTGCCAAATGAAATACAAAATCACACTCTTTGCAATAAATATCCAATAAAGTCGGCTGGGTATCAACATCATATTTAAAAACTGTTATATCACTGCTGATACCTCTGGTTTTATCCTTTCCTTCTGCGACATTACTCAAAGCGGCACAAAGATTTTTACCGACAAAACCATTAGCTCCTGTTACTAAAATCTTCATTAATTATTCTCCCAAGCTTTGATTTCATCGCGTATATACTGTAATGACAATAATTTTTCCTTCACCTGCTCCACATTAAGTAAATCAGTATTATTGGAATTAAATTCAGTAAGCGGATTGCGCTGTTTATCCCCGTCATTAAAATACTTATCATAATTGAGGTCGCGCTTATCGCAAGGTACGCGGTAGAAATCGCCCATATCCTCGGCATTTGCACATTCCTCATTGGTAAGAAGCGTTTCATACATCTTCTCGCCGTGACGAATGCCTATAACCTTAATTTCTGTTTCAGGATTGAATAATTCTGTAACAGCCTTTGCAAGAGTTTCAATAGTGCAAGCAGGTGCCTTTTGTACAAGGATATCACCCGAAACACCGTTTTCAAAAGCGAAAAGCACAAGGTCAACCGCTTCATCAAGACTCATAATAAATCTAGTCATAGATGGCTCAGTGATAGTAATTGGATTGCCCTGCTTTATCTGGTCTATCCAAAGCGGAATTACAGAACCGCGGGAGCACATAACATTACCATATCTAGTGCAACAAATCTTGGTTTTATCAGGCGAAACTGTTCTTGATTTTGCAACAGAAACCCTTTCTTCTAAGGCCTTGGTTATTCCCATCGCATTAACAGGATAAGCCGCTTTATCGGTAGAAAGGCAAATCACTGATTTAACGCCCTCATCAATAGCAGCAGTCAAAACATTATCTGTTCCGATAACATTCGTCCTTACAGCTTCCATCGGGAAGAATTCACAGGAAGGCACCTGCTTTAAAGCTGCTGCATGGAAAATAAAATCAACACCGTGCATAGCGGATTTAACGCTTGCCAAGTCTCTGACATCGCCTATATAGAACTTGATTTTATTTGCAACCTCGGGCATTTTTGCCTGAAATTCATGGCGCATATCATCCTGCTTTTTTTCATCCCTTGAAAAAATGCGTATTTCACCAATATCTGTTTTTAAAAATCGGTTAAGCACCGCATTACCGAAAGAACCGGTGCCACCCGTTATAAGTAATGTTTTATCAGTAAACAAACCCATTGTTTTTACTCCTTTATTAGGGCTATTATTTTTTTAGAATTTTAGCAGCAAAAAGCTTCATTCCAAAAAGTAATTTATAGTATAAATCCTTATACCACACCGGATTTCTCCATAAATCTTTTCTTATCGCATCAAGTTTTTTGAAAGCTTCCTGTGCTTCATCCCATTTTCTGTAATACACTCTTTGGCTTATAGAATAATATCTTTTTCGGTCGGTATCATATATTTCAGGATCAGCAAGATTAACATTTTCTGCCCTATCCCATACAACATCAAATATTTTCTTTTTACTGCCCTGTTTTTCAAAAATATATTTATAATCACCCATAATTATAGCCATTTTTCTGTGTGGCTGTTCGTAATAGGCAGTCTCCGAAATAACATACGGTCTTTTTTCTACCCTGCGGTTTAATATGATATCACTAAGCTGTGTATTAGTCGTTGGGAAATCTATTTCATCCATACCTTCAAGCTTTGGTGTTATAAGCGGGATATTAATAGCTTGCTCAAAAACATCGAAACCATAACCGTATTTTCCGTGAGTTCCGTTCATATGACCGTGGTCGGCAGTTATAAAAATATTATCATCATCGAAATATTCACGGCAATAGCCTACTATTTCATCAAACACATCTAAATCAGAACCGTAAGAATTTCTGCCTGCCAGTACATGAGGAAAATGTATCCATAAAAATACCTTTTCCTTGCTGCCGACAATCTCTTCTAAAAAATTTTTCATTTCGGAAAACAGATTTTCTGTATATTCAGTCTCATAAGTCAAATCATCAAACTTGCCGTTTATGTGCGCAGGCGGAGCCTTTGTAAGCCAATCAACATTATGTATGTTTGTATGCTTGCCATAACACTTTGAGAATCTATGTGCCAAATGCATATAACTCGAATCCCAAAGAGTATGCGCCTCATAACCCATATCATAAAAACGGTCAAACAAGGTCTCTCCTACATATTCATCAACCTCAACATACTTTTTTCGGTCAGTTTCATAAGCGTATTTTTCCGTAAACATACTTGTAAAAGCCATAGCAGTAGAAGGCGCCGCTGTATAATGGCGATTGAAAACTGTTCCCTTTTTTGCCAATTCTGATACATTGGGCATTGAAAATTCTTTTTGTCCATAAGGGGGCAAATATTCTTTCATAAGAACATCTTTGCTTATAAGTAAAATATTATTATTCATAAACATTTCTCCAGAAAATATATTATTAAATATTTAGTAATTATTTCATAATATACTAAATTTATAAGACATCATCATTTATGTACTTACTGTACGGATTTTCTAAATCAATTATTGTACAGAAATGATGGCCTACCCTTTTTCCCTCAGGCGGCAAAGTCATATAATCTCCATATAATTGGCCCAAATACTGATCATATTTTTCCGGAACCAATACTTTTATACCTTCAAATTCGCTTATACAGCCACTACCGAAAAAGCTTTTGGGCATAATTTCTTTCTTACCCCATGCACCCGAATAGCTTACAACATAATCACTTTTTTCATAATCATA
This sequence comes from Acutalibacteraceae bacterium, assembly GCA_045541175.1. Lineage (GTDB taxonomy): Bacteria > Bacillota > Clostridia > Oscillospirales > Acutalibacteraceae > UBA737. The sequence continues at coordinate 60,831 of JAZQIP010000051.1, read as the reverse complement.
TTTTTTATATATACTTTCTCTTTTTCTGATAGCCGTTTTATAATCTGGATATAAAAAATTTGAAATTTTAGAAATTAACTTATGCTTTAAAGTTGATTTATCCGTATTAATAACAAAAATTTGATAAATCCTTTTTGATAAAAGTTTATTTTTAAAAGCTAAAAACTTCTGCATAAGAACCGAAGTGGAGTATCCGTCCAAAGGAAATATATCTATAAAAACGCCATGATGCATTTTTATATTTTGACAAGAAGTTTCAATAAATGTAGTTCGGGTGTCTCTGATTTTTGAAAAATTATTTGGACATTCCGCGTCACTATAAAAATTTTGCAAAAAATAATATTCAGGCAAATATTTCGGGGCAATTGTTAAAAACTTCTCATATTCTTCCCTAGGCATACCAACATCAATATCATCATCCCATGGAATAAATCCTTTATGACGAATCGAACCAAGCGCAGTTCCGTAAAGCAAGTAATATTGAAGATTTTCTTTTTCACATATATTAATAAAGCAACGTAATATTTCCAACAAAATGTCCTTCAGCTTATCTTTTTGTTCATTTGATAATTCCATGCTAAAAATCCTTTCTTATTAGGCTTCAAGAATGTTTTGACTTCAACTTATTTAAAGCAATAATTATAATATCTGATATATTAACATTTTTCAATATAAACGCTTCGGCTATGCATCTGCCGTAATCTCGAGTCTCCTTAAAAACAAACGGGATAACAAAGTTTACAAAAATTTGTGTCAAAAGTGTTGCAAAAGCGGCACCGTTTATCCCCCATAATGGAATAAATATAAAATTCATAATAACATTACAGATGGCACCAATAAGCGAAAAAACAAATACATATTTCTTTTTATCCTGGCAAATCAACCAAAAGCTCCGTGCGCTTCCTAAATAGGAAAATGATGTATACCATACTGCAATCTTCAGACAGATATTAGCATCCATATAATCAGCACCGTATAACACGTAAAGAATTACACGCGAGAACACTGTTATAAACAAAGAATATAATAAACAAATCCAAATAATGCCTGCTGCAAGCTGTTTAAATCGAAGTCTGAATTTTTCTTCACTTTCATTATGGGCTTCTGCAATAAGCGGTCTTGCCGAATCAAGTATTGCCACAGGTATAAAACCTATTATACCGCAAATTGTAATAGCAGCCGAATATAGCCCCACCTCTGTCGTGCTATTCATAAGTTGCTTTATCATTATTCGATCCATATGACCATAAACTATAACCATAATATTAGCAAGAATGAACGGCAAACAAGATTTTAAAATCCTAATAGCAATTGCATAGGAATAACTTAACTTTTGCGACTTGTACTTATTATAGTATAAAAAAAGAATTGCACCTAAAACCACAATATCCAAAGATACAGCAAACGCAAACCATACAACACTTTTGCCAGATACTATCAAATAAATTTTATATAATGCCATAATGATATATGCTATCGCTTGAGCCAAAGCAGAATATTTCGATTGCATTTTTGACTGAAACCAATAGTTAATAGTATCTAAACACAAAAACGGCAACTGTACCGCTTGAAGAACTGCAACAAGCATAATAGTTTTATCTTTGCCGTCGGTAGCAAAAATCACACCCAAAAAGGCAATAGTAGAAACTATACCTGCTAAAAACCGCAAAATCATTGCAGTACCTAAAATTTTGCCTTCCTCTTCTCTATTGTTTACGAATTCATAAATTATTACAGAATTTAATCCTAAACCGACAATAGAAGTAAAAAAAGAAATATATGAATGAACATAATTAATTATACCATTGTTGGCTGGTCCTAAATATCGAGCTGTCAAAACACCGATAAAAAAGGTTAAAATAAGTTTTAAAATCTGACCAAATAATAGCCAAGAAGTATTTTTAATAAATCGGTTTTTTATCATTTATTTGCCTTTCATACAAATCTAGATATTCTTTATATTTATCATACATATTAAAACTCTTTGCATGCTCTAAGCAAGCTTGTAATGTGAAGTTATTGTTGTTATAAATACTTAATATTTGTGAAATCATTTCAACTATATCATCTTTAGGAATAACAACCCCACAAGTTTCGTCAGGAATTTCAGAACTTCCTCCCGAATCAAATGTTATAACAGGCGTTCCACAAGCAAGAGATTCTATATTAACTAATCCAAAAACTTCTTCCCTTGTAGGGTTTACAAACAAATCAGATGCGGTATAAATCTCAGCAAGTTCTTTCTGATTTTGAGTTTTGTGAATAGAAATGATATTTTCAGGTAACTGCCTGTCCACCTCATCATCAGTACCTACAACAACTATCTGAAACCTATCATCAAGCCTTTTTGAAAGCTCTATAAAAACATCTAACCCCTTACTCTTTTTACCCCAACCAAAAGCAACACCTAAAATAACAAATTTATCTTCACAGTTATATATTTTTTTAAAATCACTCTCTGTCGGTTTAAAAACACTTAAATCTATGCCATTATTTATAACCTTTATTGGATATTCGCTTAAAAAGGATTGTTTCACAAGCCGCGCTAACCACTGAGACGGTGTTATTAATGTAAGATTCTCAATATCACTAAACCATTTCTTTTTTAGCTTATACATGGTTTTAGTTCTATCAACACAGCTTTTAGGATATTCGTTAAGTTGAGGACAGTTGTGACAACCTCTTTTCCATCTATGGCAGTTAATATATTCGAAATGAGAACAGTGACCTGTAAAACTCCAGCAATCATGCAAAGTCCAAAAAATTTTTGCATCACTATGTTTTATATATTTAAAAAGCAAGGGTATATTAATATATCCTCCATGTAAATTATGCAAATGGATAATATCCGGTTTAATTTTCTTGATCTTTTTAATAAATCCTTTAGTAGAAAAATAAGAAAAGCAACCATAAAAACCTGTCAATATACCTAAGTGTTCACTAATTTTTTTACTAAGTTTAGAACATATAATTATATCATTATTTTCTAAAGAGTTATTTCTATCATTGTCTGGAAATGCCTGATAAGCAATAAAGCCTGATTCCTCAGCCTTTTTCGAAATTTCTCGCATTATTGTTCCGGTGCTTCCGTAATTACCTAGATTTATTGACAATATTTTTTTACTCTTCAAACTTTTTTCACCTCAACCGCTATTATTAAACCATAAAAGAAGTATTCTCTTCAAAAACTTCAGAAGTTTCACAAATTCCATATAATAGAAACAAATTTGCAAAACCACTAAAGGTTAAATTTTCACCTATATATAGAACGACTATAGCAATAAAAATCAAAAGCCGGTTTTTAAAATCAATGTTTTTTGCAAGCCGCCAATATCCGAATATCCATAAAAATCCATAAATAAAGCCATGAGCTGCAAACTGTATCAAAAGCGTGTTAGTATTATGGGGAGTTGCAATACCATATGTTTGAAAAGCATAGACGGAGAACTTTTCACCAAGCGCTGTAAGCCCGACTCCAAAAAAAGGTTTTTCAAAAAACATACGAATATTTTCGGTAACAGAAGCAAATCGAGCTGCACCGGAAAAGCTTTTCGTCGGGTTAAAAATCTTATAAAAAATCGAACCCGAATTACGGTCTTCTAAATCCGTAGAAAATATATCAGTAAACGCCAATAAAGATATTATAACAATAACGCAAAGTATAATCAAAAAGCTATTTTTTCCTTTAGAAAGACCGTTGTTGTTTAACAAAAACATAATAAAAACTATTCCTAAGGCAATAAAACCTGTTGTCGAAAACGTTGTTAATACCGCTAAAGCATACACCAAATATCTTTTTAAGGTATTTTCTTTAATAATAAACATTTGAAACAACAAAGCCATTATTAAATACATCTGGTAAACACCAGGTTCTCTGAAAATTCCGAAATTTCGTGGCAAATTACTTGTTCCTATATAAAAAATCGGAATGGTAGTTAATCCTGCATTATAGAATCTTAAAGGCTTTGAGTTTGTTAAAATAGGCAAGAAAGAAAGAATACTGGGCATTATTATCATTATGGCAAAACCTATTAATGAAGCAAAAGCCAATAAGTATACTACTCTATTAAAAACCTCTGCGAATTCTCTAAAGTTCATTATCTGGATAATTGCAAATGCATATAACAAAAGACAAATCTTATAGAAATAACCTAAGCGAACATCGTGATTCACTACCATAGAAATCATAATTAATAACACTAATGAAATCAAAAAATAGAAGGTTCTGCCATTTAAAGCCCTCTGATGCAAAAAATTATATAAGGTAAGTGCCACAGCTGCTACCATAATAAATATATATTTTGCATCTATAAAGGACTTTTCAATGTTAGTACCGAAAAGCAAAGTATCATCCGAAATATAAATAAACAAAAAAATCAATATATAATAAAATTTCGGATATTTCTTTTTTTCTTTAGGCAATAAATTATCGTTTAAACCAATACCTGAAGTCATTAATATACCTCTGAAAATAATTATAGTATTTTTTTAGAAAAAGCTATGATGCGCTCTCCCTGAACAAGATTGCTCTTATTATGAACTGCAAATTCCTGCGCCTTCTTTCCAAAACGCTCCAGCTCTGAATCCGAATTTTCAAAAACCTCTCTAAGCTTTGATGCCATACCGTCAAGGCTTTCATCATCAAACCAATAAAGATAATCATTATAATCTTCGGGGATTCCCTTTAATCTTGTCGAAAGGACAGGTGTACCTGACGACATATACTCAAGCGTTTTTGATGGAAATGAAAATTTTGTGTATTCCTCATTCGTAAATCTCGGGTTTACAAGAAGAGTCGCCCTGCTTTCAATTTCAGGTAAATCTGTATTTAAAACACAGCCCATATACTTTACATTTTTATGAACCTCGGATATCCTCTTAAGTTCATCAACATAAGCGCCGTCGCCATAAATATGAAGCTCTGTTTTTTCCAAATCAGCTTTAATAAAAGCTTCTGTCAACTGCTTGACACCGTATTTTTCGTATACCCCGCCTGCATATACAACCGTTCTAATACCGCCTTTCTTTTCTAAAGACACAGGCACTATTTTTGAATCCATACTGCCTTCAATTACTATCGAAGGCTTTCCTTTAGGATTAACAATCGAATCCATCGATTCGGTGAGATTTATATATGCATCATATTTTACAATATCCTTCATTGAGAAATATTCGTATAAATGCTGCAATTTATATTTAAGTGATGCTTTACCGCTTTGCTTCATTTCGGTTGCAAAAACGGGAATATCGGTAACCACCGCGATTGCTTTTACTTTGCAAAGCTTAGCTGCAAGTCGAACCGCAAAGCTCATATGAGTGTATAACGGGTCGCAAAGTACAATTTTCTCCTTATCCTTTTTGCTAAAAAGCTTCAAAGCTGTAAAAAAAGACGAGAAAAACACCGTTATAAATCTTGAAAGCTTGCCGTTTAAAAAACCGATATACAAATACTTGGCATTTTCCGAGATTTCGGTTTCCTTTTTAAAAAGATATTTATCCGCAGTTGAAGCAGAAACAGGCTTTGCCGAAATTGATAAAACCTCCGCCTCATTTTCACTAGCCAAATTGCAATTTGCGGCACCTGTAATCAACTGCTCGAAAAATTTCTGAGCAGGGTCTAATATTCTTTTTTTTCTTAAATTAAATATTTTTTCATACACAGCCTTTGAGCAAGCCGAAGTCGCAAAAAAAATTTGCATGAAATCATCCCTCTATCTCTCAAGTTATTAATTTTGAATGAACCCACGCAAGTATCTTAAGTGCAATTACACATTTTATATCTACTGCCTTTAAAAATATTTTTTTACTTTTTCCTAAATATTGAATAATTCTGCAATCAGACCATTTTGCATATTTCTTCTCATAATTCTTAATATAATTTTTAATATCTTTATTACTCTTTCCCGCTTTGCACATCATAAGAATAACACCATAAAGCAAATCACATACCGATTTCTCTTTGATTTCGTTTGGATATTTATCTCTCAAAGCATCCTCTAAAACAGCAAAGGCATTAAGCATATCAGTTTCATCTAGTTTGCTGTTATTGGAAAGAGAAGACGGTCTTTGATAATAATAATAAAGCGGCTCATTTAAATAATACACACTTCCACACGCTTCCACTGCTCTAACAACAAAAGCAACATCCTCACATCTGCGTAGAATGGGATATTTAATTTCTTTATTTTTTAAAATTGAAAGCTTATAAAATTTTCCAATAGTATGATTTCTAACTGCATAAATACAATCATTAAGAGACACTATTCCCTGCTCTCCAAAATACATTGAACGGGAAATACTCTTGTTGTCATCCTTCTGTATATAATAGTCATATATAACACAATTAACATTATTTTCTTCAATGATTTTATCGGCTCGCTCAAACAAATTGAGCTCCACCCAATCATCATTATCAATAAATGTTATCCATTCGCCTTTTGCAGCATCCATTCCAATATTTCGAGCATTGCCAGGACCTAAATTCTTTTCCGTTTTTAATACCTTAATATTTAAAACAGAACTCTCTGCATAGCGTAATACTTTTTCGAAAGAATCATCAGAAGAACAATCATCAACAATAATTATTTCAAAATCCTTATATGTCTGATTCTTTAATGTTTCAAAATAACGCTCCATTAAATCAAACGAATTAAAAAGAGGAGTTACCACTGAATACTTAGGCATTTTCTTTCACCTCAACAACATATAATCCTCTATGCCCATCAAAAACAGAATCGAAACATATTTTTGAACCATCTCTACTCCATCTTGGGTGAAGATCGCATCTAGTATCGTTATCATACTTAAAAGGTGCGAAAACTCTAGCAATGATTTTCATATCTTTTGCATCGATATCTGTATCCTTTAAAATTTTAATATCTGCAATTCTAGCTCTATCAGGATATGAATCTATTACCACAAATTTATTATCTGGAGAGTAGCTTGGATGTCCGTCATTACTAATATCGCTCCATAAATGAGAAAAGTCATCGGTTTTATCCTTCATCAAATAATAACCCGGACCGCCATTTTTTTTGTTTTCAAAAGCTATAATTTCATCATCGTTCTTCCAATAACAATGCGATACCATATCATCATCGCTCAAGTTATACATTTCGCTTCCGTCGATATTGCAAGTAACAAGTCTTGTGTATTTACGCTGACCGTTAAACCAACGATGTAAAACCATAAATCTTTTTCCGTTTGGACTAAGCATTAAATGATTCACTTTATGCTCAGCATTTTCCATTTCAACTCGATGTTCAAAATTGGCAAAATCCGTATATTTTAAAATCTCCTTAACCTCGCCACTTTCGATATCTAAACACGATATACAGGTTCTATCAGGTATCTTTTCATCTGCAGTAATATCAGGAAGATTGTAATAGCCATAGCCTTTGCGCAAACGGTGTAATCTTGAAAAATCCAAAGATAAGGCTGTTTTACCATCGTTTGAGACAGTATAAACTGGAACAGAAAGAATTCTTTCCTCACCATTTTCTATGTCAAAAATAATTGAACAAAAATGATTATCTCTAAAATCATTATATATTATCTTCTTGTCGAAATCAGGCCCTAACCATTGAGCCATGCAACCTTGCTGAACATTCCAAGCATTCGTTTTTGCTAGTACCTTGATAGAACAGTTATCTTTAGTATCAACAAGCAAAATTTCGGCAGGAGAACTTGGCGCAACATCGCTCCATGTATCATCCGCTCTCATACATAACATATATCTGCCGGTTTTGTCCCAAGGCGACTTATCATAGTATCCAAAAAAATACTCTTTTTTTCCGTCAAAACAAATCGGAAAGATATCTCCCTCGCATCTAATTTTGGGCGAAATAGTATACATAGCCAATTGGTAGCAACGCTTAATTACTTTTTTTACAGCGGGAAAACGATTTAATTGATTGTTGATTTTCTGTTCTAAGCTCATTATAGGTTCTCCTTATACCACTCAATAGCTAGTTTTATACCATCAGAAAAACTATATTCCGGATCATAACCCAACATTTTTCTCGCCTTACTTATATCTGCATTACTATGCTTAATATCACCTGCTCGGTCAGGTCCAAAATTAGGCTCAACATTAATACCTAACGATGCTGTAAGTCCGTAATAAATATCTAATAGATATTCTCTGCCTCCAAAGGCGATATTAAAAGCTTCGCCCGCCACATCGCTTGACGCCAAACAAGCTTTTAGATTAGCTTCAATAACATTATCTATATAAGTGAAATCTCGCGACTGTTTGCCATCGCCGTTAATTGTCGGAGTGTCTCCATTTATAAGTTGTTTTAAAAATTTAGGAATAACTGCAGCGTATGCCCCATCTGGGTCTTGACGTCTACCAAACACATTAAAATACCGCATACCATATGTATCTAATCCGTAAAGCTTTTTATAAAGTTTTCCCCATTCTTCATCACAACGCTTTGTAAGTGCATATGGCGAAAGCAGATTTCCCTCTCTACCTTCATATTTAGGAAGGTTCGGCTCATCACCGTAAACAGAAGAGCTAGAAGCATATACAAATTTCTTCACATTCTGCTGACGAGCAGCCTCCATCATATTAAGTGTTCCTTCGATATTATTTTTACAATAAAACAACGGATTTTCGATTGAACGAGGAACGCTACCCCAAGCAGCTTGATTAAGGACATAATCTACACCCTCGCATGCTTTAAAGCAAGTATCAAAATCCTTAATATCACCTTTTATGAATGAATAATTTGGGTTGTCCAAAAACATATCAACATTTTTTTTCTTACCTGTCGAAAGATCGTCAAGACAACGAACTCTATATCCCATATTCAATATTGCTTCGCACAAATTCGAACCAATAAAGCCAGCTCCACCTGTAACTAAAAACAATGAATTTTCAGGAAATTTTAAATGCTTATATCCCATTTATAAAACCTCTACAGTCTCCAATAAATATAGTTAGCGCTAATATACTCTTCTCTATCCAGCAATCCTTTGATATCCGCAAGAACTCTTTTATCGTTTTTATTATTTGCAAACATCTTGTCAAAATCAGCTTTAGATAAGCTCTTAAATTCATCATGAGCCACAGCAAGAATCACAGCATCGCAATTATTAATTTGATTTATATCAACAAATTCCATTCCATAAAGCTTCTTTGCTTCATCAGCATCAGCAACTGGATCAGACACAGTAGCAACTATGCCGTATTCTTTAAGTTCATTATATATATCAATTATTTTTGTGTTTCGTGTATCAGGACAATTTTCTTTGAATGTGAATCCCAAAATTGCCACCTTTGCGTTTTTGATTGAAACATCAGCTTTTATAAGATTTTTAACAACACTTTCTGCTACATATTTTCCCATATCATCATTTATACGGCGTCCCGAGAGTATAATCTGGCTGTGATACCCTAACTGCTCTGCTTTATATGTAAGATAATACGGATCTACACCAATACAATGTCCACCAACAAGTCCAGGATAAAACTTAAGAAAATTCCATTTTGTACCGGCGGCTTCAAGTACTGATTTTGTATCAATATTCATTTTATTAAATATAATTGAAAGTTCATTCATAAATGCAATATTAATATCACGCTGACTGTTTTCAATTACCTTAGCAGCCTCGGCCACCTTAATAGTTGCAGCTCTGTGAACCCCTGCTTCAACAACAAGCTCATAAACCTTTGCAATTATATCTAAAGATTCCTCATCCATACCGGATACAATTTTAACTATCGTTTCGAGTCTATGTATTTTATCTCCGGGATTAATACGTTCTGGACTATAACCAACCTTAAAATCTATTCCGCACTTAAGTCCTGATTCTCTTTCAAGTATTGGAACACATATATCTTCTGTAACACCAGGATAAACTGTTGATTCATACACAACTATACTACCCTTAGTTAAATTTCTACCGACAATTTTGCTTGCTCCTTCAACCGGTCCGAGATCGGGTGTGTGATCAGCATTTACCGGTGTCGGTACTGCTACAATATGAAACTTTGCCTCTTTAAGTTTTGCTTCGTCTGATGTGAATTCTACTGTTGTTTTTGAAATCACATCATCTCCAACTTCATTTGTAGGGTCTATACCTGATTTGTAAAGCTCAATCTTTTTAGCATTCAAATCAAATCCTATAACGTCTACCTTCTTTGCAAAAGCAACTGCAATAGGCATACCAACATATCCAAGACCTACAAGAGAAATTTTTTCTTCCTTTTTAAGAATTTTTTCATACAAATCCATATTTTGAAACTCCAATCATATTTTATTAATATTTGTTAGCAAACCCGAAAAAAATCCGCAACCATAAGCAAAATGAAGCATTAAAAAAAGAATTGGCATCACATATAATTCTTTAAAATTAGCATCTTTTTTTAATGCACTTATAAACCCTAACGTCAAATGCAATAATAAAACCGCTATAGCTAATATCCAAATAAACTTGCAAACAAAACCACCGATTAATGACAGTAAAATATACAATACAAATGCAAACGGGATTAAATGCCTTATAGACAATGCACTTTTTTTCTTTTTTAAAAGTATCATATTCCACTTACCGTTACCAAAAGCTTGTCTAATCATTTTTTTAATTGTATTTCTTGCAAAATATATAGATTCTATTTTAGGGTTAAAATAAAACTTTCCTCCACTACGTTTAATGCGTGAATGAAGTTCTATATCTTGATTTCGAATAAATGATTCATCAAAATATCCAACTTTATCAAAAATTTCTTTACGGTATAAACCATATACCGCCGTATCCGTGTATGCCGGAGTATCAGAAACCCTAAATGATGAATTTCCAACCCCAAAAGGTGAAGACAAAACTTTAGAAATGGTCTTCCCTTTTTCATCTAAAGATTTCGTAATCAATTTTCCGCCTACACAAACAGCTTCAACTGACAGTATCGTCTCTACATTTTTTCTAATGAAGTTTTCAGGTGCTACTGCGTGAGCATCTATCCTGACAACAAAATCTCCTTTAGCATTTTTTATTCCTAAATTCCAACCGGATGCCAATATGCGTTTTGGATTTTCTAACATAGTTATAGAAAACTTATCGGTAGAGTACTTATCAATAATACCTTGAATTAAATCTCTTGTTCCATCGTCCGACATACCATCAATAACAATAATTTCATATTTATCCTTTGGATATGTTTGATTTATAAGAGAAATTAATGAATCCTCAATATAATCTATTTCGTTCCTTGTAACCAATAAAGCTGAAACGAAAGGAAAATCATCATTATTAAATTGCATTTATTCACACCCTCAACAATTTTTCAGCTTCCAGCTGCCTCATATCATATATTTCTTGCTCTATGCGACCGTTTCTAAGCAGATAATCTCCGAAATCCTCAGCGGTTTCCATACCCTCTTCGCAAATATCCTCTCTGCGAAAAACTTTTATAAAGGTTTCTAATATAATTTTCATATCTCCAATAAAGGTGATATTTTCGATATACTGAAGGTCGAAAGCAAGCTTATCCTCCCAGCGAATGGCATTTCTGCCATTTATCTGAGCTAGACCCGAAAGACCTGGGCGAACAGTATGCCTTGCACGCTGAATATCGGTCATAAAAACCATATCTCGCACTAATTGCGGCCGCGGACCTATCACCGCCATATCACCCTTTAATATATTAAAAAGCTCCGGCAATTCATCAAGCGAGGTCGAACGAAGGAATTTACCGTATTTGGTGAGGCGAATGTCATCCGGCAAAAGATTGCCGTTTTCATCGGTTTCACAGGTCATTGTACGGAATTTTATAAGCTTGAAAATTTTCTCTTCCCTACCTGGGCGCTGTTGCGTAAAAAAAGGATTTCCTTTCATAGCAAAAAAGCCAACTACTATTAAAATCAAAAAAATCGGCGAAAGAAAAATAATCGCACAAAATGAAAGAAAAAAATCCAAAGGTCGCTTTATGTATTTGGAATACATTCATTTTACCCCTTAATCATATCTTTAATAAGTTCAATAACCATATCCTGTTGCTCAGCGGTCATTTTAATATCACTAGGTAAGCAAAGCCCTCTGCTGAACAAATCTTCGTTAACAGCCTCGCCATTCGCAGTAATGAAATCATTATCCTTGAACACATATTGCATATGCATCGGCTTCCAAAGAGGTCTGGTCTCAATATTTTCTTTATTGAGCTTTTCCATCAATTCAAAAGGTGTTATTTTAACAGATTTATCAAGCAAAATACAAGAAAGCCAGAAATTAGGAACAGTATCCTCAAGATAAGGATTCATAGTAACCGGCAAATCCTTAAAGGCTTGCTTATATCGGTTATATATATCGGTCTTTCTTTCGCGGTGCTCCTCAAGATGCAAAAGCTGACCTCTGCCTATACCTGCAACAACATTACTCATTCGGTAATTATAGCCTATTTCCTTATGCTCATACCAAGGGAAAGGCTCTCTAGACTGAGTTGCCCAGAAAAAAGCTTTATCTCTTGCAGCTTTATCCTCAGTCACAAGCATACCGCCGCCCGAGGTTGTTATAATTTTATTACCATTGAAGCTTAAAATATTGTATTTCCCGAAAGTACCGCATTTTTTACCCTTATAGGAAGCTGAAAGTGCCTCTGCAGCATCCTCAATAAGTGTTGCATTATGCTTTTCGCAAATTTCTATAATTTCATCCATCTTTGCGGGAGTGCCGTAAAGATGAGCCAGCATAACAACCTTGGTATCGGGATACTTTTCAAAAGCTTTTTCAAGTGCTTTAGGGTCCATATTCCAAGTCTCTCTATCGGAATCTATGTAAACCTGAATACCGCCCTCATAGGACACGGGATTTACGGTTGCCGCAAAGGTCATATCACTGCAGAAGACCGTATCCCCCCGTTTAACTCCTGCCAGCTTTACTGCCAAGTGAAGCGCAGAAGTGCCCGAATTTAAAGATAAACAATGATACGGCGAATCCGCCCTCTCGCAAAGGTACTCACCCATTTCTTTTTCAAAACCGTCGCAGTTAAAGCCTAACGGTGCTATCCAGTTTTTTTCAAAAGCCTCTTGGATAAAACCCATTTCCTCACCATGCATAGTGGGTGTTGAAAGAGACAGTCTCTGTTCCAAAACAATTACCTTCTTTTATATTATTTTTCTTAAAAAAGCTAACTTAAAAACGGCATAATAACGCAATTTTACTCAATATAAATTCTACCACAATGCCATCGATTTGTCAACTGAAAAAGCCCTGCCAAATATGGTAATATTCAACAAGGCTTTCGCAATATTTTTGCTTATTAATTAAATTTATTATCAATATACAGTTTTATATCCGCATTATATTCAATATTAATATCGACCTGCTCATCATCGGCAAAAAAGGTTGATTTTGGAGATATAACTATTATCCCGCTGACCGTACCGTCAGAATCAGCTGTTGCTATTTGCTTGGTATATGACTCGTACTTTGTTTCTACAGCACCCTCCTCAAGCTGAAAGCTGTTAATATCAATATAATTATAGTTCACATAATTGTAAGTATTGGTACCTATCTTAATCACTGTTTTTCCAGCTTCAGAGGTTAGCGAAAAATGCTCCCATTCTGTATTTCGTTCCGTTGTAATTCTTGTAGATGTACCATCACTATACATAAAATAGAATAATCCACTTTTACCGTCCTTTTCTTCTCTTTTAACAACTCTGGCATCGAACGATACTGTATACTGAGTATTTTCCTTAAATGGGATTCCTGCCCATTGAACTGTAGCATTATCGACAAACCTTATACAGGTTCTGCCATCAAATTCTAAAACGCCATACGATGTGTTTCCTGCAAACACCTGCTGAGCCGTTGCTAGATTTTTACCAAGTCGGCTGACCGAAACATTAGAAAAATCAGATACTTTATCGCTAGTAAGCTTGATATTTATAACTTGTTCTTTAGCTGACACATCTTTTAAAGAAACAATTTTTCCGCTAGCGGTATTTTTAATAATATCAATAACACTTTCAACATAACTTTTGTCTGCAACTTCATTGCCGTTATAAAAGGCTTTTCCTGAGCCTTTTGTGATTAAATTAAGATTTCCGTTTTTGGCAGGCTTTATATCAATTCCGTGCTCGTCATACATTTGACCAGTCATGGTGATTTCAGTGTCCTGAGCACGAAGACCTATCGTACCAACACTACCGCCAACACTGATATTCTTATCTGTTCCACCGTAAAGCTTAAATGTTCCCTCGCCTGCACCGTGCTCCAGATTAAGCCCTGCAGACTCAATAGAGCTAAGCTCTAAATTATCATCGGCAACAACCGAAATTCCCCCGTAAGAAAGCTCACTCACATCAGCAAACTTGTCCATTTTTTGGTTTTGGAGCCTTTCGGTTTCATCCTTGGTTGCATAGGTATTATCGGCATATTCGAGAGATACCTCTCCTATATCTCCTTTATCACCCTTTTCACCCTGTATTCCCTGCTCTCCTCGGTCGCCTTTATCACCCTTGTCTCCCTTTGCTCCTTTAGGGCCTTGCGAGCCTGTGGCTCCTGTGTCACCTTTATCGCCTTTGTCGCCCTTATCACCTTTATCGCCCTTATCTCCCTTGAATACACCGTTATCGGCATCCTCTCGGACCGACTGCGCGATTTCCTTTGTTTCAGCTACAATGTTGATAATTTGCTCGTATTCGCCTGAAGTAGGCTCCAAGGGCTCATCCCCCTCAGCATATCCGCTTTGAATAACCGAAATCTTATCGGGCACAGTCGTCGCAATACTATCGTCCTTAATACCGAAAACCGAAAGATAAAACAGCGGCGGCCTTAGTACCTCAAACGGGATATAGCACTCATTTTCGCTGATACACAGCGGATTATTTTCATCTAAAACGACATTGACCGTTTTACCGTCACTATGAGCAAAAACAGCGGTTTTAGCATACTTATCCCATTTTTTCGGAAAGTCAAATTTCACCGTATCAAATTTCACACTATCGGATACAGTATTCTCTTTGGCACAAACCTTATTATCTAAAATTTTTGCAAATATCATAAAAAACTCCTTCCTTTCTCGTATCCGGCTTTTTCTTTTCCCTCCCCTTTTGCCATACTGATACAAGCTTATGATACAATGCTGAAAACCACCTTTCGCCGACAAAAAAGCACCCGCTATCAAAAGCGGGTGCTCAGTATTCAATCAGCCGTCTTTAAGCTCTTTAACTGTACGGATTTGTTCTATTGGTGCCTCAATATATTTGAAAAGCTCCTCCAGATCATCCGAAGCCTTATAAAGCTCAGCACAGTTTTCTCGGATAAAATTCTTCTTTATCGCCTGCTCCATTGCCATAATAATCTCATTATAATATCCATTAAGATTATAGATTGCAATTGGTTTATTATGACGGCAAAGCTGCTTTAATGTAAGAATTTCAAAAAATTCCTCAAATGTTCCTATTCCTCCTGGCACTACGATAAAAGCATCGGCATTATCTTCCATAATCTGCTTGCGCTGTCGCATAGTATCAGGTTGGATAAGCTCATCGCAAAAATCGCAGATAGCCTCTACCTTTTCTTCATCGAAAAATTTAGGTATGACACCTAAAATATATCCACCTGCAGACTTTACTCCTCTTGCTGCCGCTCCCATAAGTCCGTTTCCGCCGCCGCCAAATACCAAGGAATGACCTCTTTTGACCATCTCTTTGCCCATCAATTCTACATTTTTGATATACTTAGGGTCAATGGTAGGAGAAGCCGCTCCGTAAACACAAATTCTCATAATAATCCTCCTTGTAGGGTTTTATTCAGATTTAAAATCCTCGGTAAAATAAGCATTGGTATACGCCTTTTTACCGTTCTCATCGACAACCTCAATTCTGAAATACATATAAATTTTACTTGCTTTAAATTTAGCCTCGCAAACCGTCTCACCATCAGCCGCCTTAACCAAAGAGGTAAACCGATTGCCCGTAGATAGTCTGATTTTCTTTGCAGGTGAGGTTTTAATATAGATATACTCGTCTTCGAGATACAACTCATTAATTTCAGGACCGGTTGATGCATAGAAATTGCGGTTTTCAAGAGCAGAAAAAATATCTTCATGCTGCAGTTTATCAGCCTTAATCATTACATAACCGCCAAAAGAATCACTATATAAATCGTCCAAAGGCCTGCCGTTATGGTTATCATCTGCCGCAACACAGCATAGCTTATTTCCAAGTCTTAAAAGAGCATCATAGTACTTACCGTTATCCATATCAAGCCCCATCTGGCTTGCAGAATTATTCACAACCTCGGTTGCAAACATGCCTTTATACTGGCTATATTCTTCATAACGCTCCTGAGACCATTCCAAGTGGTTCAGAGTTACAATAAAGCCGTTTTTATTAGCCTCTTCTATTATATGATTGATGCACTCGGGATTATACTCAACCTTATAAGGCTCGCCTACATATTTAACCTTTGCCTTAAGCTCAGGATTATGCATCCATTTGAATTTCGGATGAATAAAATCAGGGTCAAAACAAGTATTTACTATATTCTTCTTATCCCTTGGATAAAAGCAAAGATGACAGGTTACAACATTATCCCAGATATCTGCAGGCTTATTAATTTCCCTTTCATAACCCGGAAGCAAAAGAAAATCCTCATCATTAAGGTCTGTATGGTCAAAAATTGCCTCGTGGTCGGTAATAGCCAAAACAGAATAACCCTTTTCTTTATATGCATTTTTCATTTCCTCGGGAGAAAGTCTACCGTCTGACCAGTTAGAATGAGAATGTAAATTTGCCTTGTAAAAATTTCCGTTTTCAGGTAAAAAATAATATTTCATAACATCATCACCTATCCTTTCCTTGATTATAGCACCAAAAAAATAACAATACAATATTTATTTCTTCTTTTAATTGAATTTTTATGCTCAATGTGCTATAATTCCACTATCATTTCGGGGAAACAGGTGAAAATCCTGTACGAGCCCGTCGCCGTGAGATGCAAATATTTTGTTTTTCTTACCCGATGCCGCAAATCGGGGAAAAGCCATTGAGTTTTATCTTGAGAAGGCGAAAAGCAAAGCATCAAGTCGAAATATCCGGATGATAAAATCCTCTGCAATCAACTGCGAGTGCCGGTTTTGAGGAAATGAAAATTTAAGGAGAAACAAACTATGAAAAAAACAAGATTTTTAAAATCGTTGTCACTCATCGTTTGTATCGTGCTTATTGCGGCTATGGCACTATTTACAATCGGTTGTTCTGACAGCAACACCCCATCCGCCCCAACCTCTTCCCAAAGCACAGACACTGCATTAAACGGCAGTAAGGTCTTAGGCGAAGGTGCGACAAAGTTCACATTTACTGTAACCGATGTCGATGGCAAAGAAACCTCTTTCGAGATTAATACCGACAAAAAAGTAGTCGGCGAAGCCTTAATGGAGCATGGACTCATAGAAGGCGAAGAAGGTGCATACGGTCTATATGTAAAAACAGTAAACAAAATTACATTGGACTACGACAAAGACGGAAAGTATTGGGCATTTTATGTGAACGGAGAATACGGCAGTTCAGGTGTTGATACTACAAATATCGAAGCTGGCGCTACCTATTCCTTTAAAGCAGAATAAAATGAAGCTTTCTATCAAAGAAACAGCGGTTTTTGCTATGCTCGGAAGCCTGATGTATGCATCTAAGCTTATTATGGACTTATTCCCCAACATTCATCTAATAGGAGTTTTTATTGTAGCTTTTACTGTTGTTTACAGAAAAAAAGCCCTCTATCCGATTTATATTTTTATATTTTTAACAGGGCTTATATCAGGCTTTGCAATCTGGTGGATTCCTTATCTTTATATCTGGGCTATCCTTTGGGTGGCGACAATGCTTCTGCCTCAAAATATGCCCAAAAAGCTAAAACCTATAGTTTATATGAGTATTTGCGCATTGCACGGTTTTCTTTACGGCATACTATACGCTCCCTCTCAGGCATTGCTTTTTGGCTTAAATTTTAAAGGAATGATTGCTTGGATAATATCAGGTCTCCCCTTTGATTTTATTCACGGTATCAGCAATTTTTTCTGCGGATTGCTGATTTATCCAATAATAATCGCTTTAAAGCACACAGAAAAACATATAGCAAAGTAAAAAAATGCGGTGGAAATTTCCACCGCATTTTTTACAAGTATTTAAATATAACCTTCCAAGCATCATAAAGTCTGTCTATCGACCAAGCCGCATTAGCAGGCGAGGTTGAGGGCAAGCATATTGCCTCTCTTCCAATTTTTCCCTTGATATATTTATTATAAAACTTTTCTGCTGTTTTTCCATTGACAAAAATTGCTTTTATATTAGCAGATGATAATATTTTATTCACATCATTAGGAACAACATTTTTAATCGAACTGTCTGCACTTCCTACTATTTCGCAAGATGCAATTACATCCCAAAGCGCAATATTATGCTCTAAAATAAAATTTCTTTTTTCTGAAATACTCTCCGGAACATCGCATTCAAAAACCAAAGCCAAAACTTTCCAAAACCTATTTTGAGGATGCCCATAAAAAAACATCTGCTCGCGCGACTTTTGAGACGGGAAGCTTCCCAAAACAAGTATTTTAGAGTTCTTATCATATAATGGCTGAATCGGGTGCAAAATTCTCTCTTTCATAAATCCTTATCCTTGCGGTCTCCAACCGTATATTTTTAAATCTACACTGCCGTCTTCTTTAAAACATATACCCTCGGCTTCAAGCAGCTGCCTTTGAACAAGCTCGCCGCCAAAAGCAAATGCAGGCGCTACTTTGCCCTCGCGGTTTACAACCCTATGGCAAGGAATAACCCCAGGTGATGGATTGCTATGCAGAGCATACCCCACAACTCTTGACCATCTTGGATTTCCGGCAAGCAACGCTACCTGACCATAGGTCGCAACCTTTCCCTTTGGAATTTTACAAACGACTTCATATATTTTTTCAAAAACTGTCATCTTTTTCACCCATTATATAGAATGAGAAGAAATAACCTGCTTTATACTTTCGCCCTCTGCAACATAAATTGTAGCAAGGCTTTTAATTTTATCCTGATATGGGTTATATTTATCAAAAATAGCAACGGTCGGCATACCGATTTTCGATGCAGTCTCAATAGCGACAAAGGAATCCTCAAAAACAAAGGTTTCTGCGGTTTTTGTACCAAAATAATTTTGAGCCAGCAGATAGATATCGGGCTTATCTTTTCCTACACCCAAATTCGAGCAAGAAAATATCTTTTCGAAATATTTTCCTATTTCGCAATGCTCAATCGCAATATTTAATAGCTCGGGTGCCGTCGCCGATGCTATACACATTTTAACACCGTTATCATATAAAAAATCTAAAAATTCTCTAGTCCCCTCTTTAAGCTTTACACCGGTTGCATAGAATCTTTTGAAAAATTCATTTGCTAAAGCTAAAAGCTCATCACCGCTACAACCTAAGCCATAATTATTATGAATCAAATCCATAGCATTTTTAAGAGGCAGAGTCCTGATAGCTTTCTCATCTTCATCTGTAGGCGCAAATGGTTTGCCGTCTAAATATCTGTCACCATACTCTTGCCATAAAACATCCCAACACATGAGCGAGTCTACAAGAGTACCATCCATATCAAAAATCGCTGCTTTTATTTTCATTTACCACACCTCAAAAATTTAATGTCTTTTACAGCATAAAAATTTATTAACGGCTGTCTCATAATCTAAGACAGCCGTTTGATTTTTAATTTTCCATTGTTTTTACAGCATCAAATTCATTGCAGATTTCCTCATCGGGAGCCTTTGTAAGAAGGCTTACGATAACAATCGCTATACAAGCGCAAATAAATGCGGGCAAGAGCTCGTAAATATCAAGAATAGTGCCTGCAAACTGCTTTGCAATAATAAATTTCCATACAAATACCATTATACCGCCTGTAATCATACCTGCAAGCGCACCCAATTTATTAGAACGCTTCCAGAAAAGTGCAAACAGCACTACCGGACCGAATGCCGCACCGAAACCTGCCCAAGCAAAGGATACAACGCGGAATACCGAGCTTTCGGGATTGAGTGACAAGAATACTGCAATGACTGAAATAACTATAACCGATGCACGGGCAATTATCATAGATTTTTTAGCCGAAAGCTTATATCCGAAGAAATCCACTATTATATTCTGAGAAACACTTGAAGCCGCAGCCAGAAGCTGAGAATCAGCAGTAGACATTGTAGATGCTAAAATACCAGAAAGAATAGTACCTGCAACAATAGCGGGAATTATACCCTTTGAGCTGATAACACGAGCTATTTCTATAATGATACGCTCGCTGTCTGAAAGATTGGTTATAACCCCTGCTTTAACAACGCCATAGCCTACCACACCGATTAAAATTGCAACTGCCATAGAGATGACTACCCAAACACTTGCAATTCTGCGAGAGGTTTTAAGCTTTTTAGCATCATTGATAGCCATAAATCTCAAAAGAATGTGAGGCATACCAAAGTATCCAAGTCCCCAAGCAAGCAGCGAGGCTATTGTAAGAGCACCATAAGGTGTTTGGGAATTGGTTACAGCATCATAGGTGGATGTGAGGTTCAAATAACCGGGCAGAGCCTGAGCATTTGCAACAACCTGCTCCCAACCGCCTGCCGCATTGATACCAAATAGGAGCACTATTATAAGCGCCGCAGTCATAACAATACTCTGCACAAAGTCGGTTATAGAAGCCGCTAAAAATCCGCCCAGGGTGGTATAAGCCACAATTACAACAGCACTTAATATCATAGCTGTTACATAATCAATACCGAAAATCGAATTAAAAAGCTTACCACAGGCAGAAAATCCAGAAGCAGTATACGGAACAAAGAAAATTATAATTACAAGCGCCGAAATAAGGCTTAATACATTATGCTTATCCTTATAGCGCTTTGCGAAGAAATCCGGAATAGTGAATGCTTCAATATGAGCCGAATAATTACGGATTCTTTTTGCAACTATAAGCCAGTTAAGATATGTTCCTATAGCGAGACCGAGAGCCGTCCAGGTCGCCTCAGCAAGACCTGCTATAAGGGCAACACCGGGAAGTCCCATCAAAAGCCAAGAACTCATATCAGATGCTTCAGCACTCATTGCAGTAACAAGCGGGCCGAGCTTTCTTCCGCCTAAGTAAAAATCATCTTGATTTTTATTTTGCTTTGAAACAACAAAACCTACCCAAAGCATCCCTAAAAGGTATACCAAAATAGTGACTAGCATTAAAATTTCTGCACTCGTCATATTATCCCCCTAAATCTTATATGATGACACATTTTACCATAAATCCACCTAAAAGGCAAATATATTTTTTTATAAGCCTTTAAAGATAATCATAAAATAAGGACCAAAAGCAATAATATTTTATATAAAGCATTTGCCGAAAAGGAGATTATTTATGACCTTTAAGAAAAGCATTATAGCATTTTTTATTATAGGAGCGCTTGGCACTTTAGGTCACTTTGTTTATAAATGGACAGGTGAAAACTATATTGTCGGGCTGTTTTTCCCTGTAAACGAAAGCACTTGGGAGCATTTAAAACTACTATTCTTCCCCACCCTTATTTATTCCCTTTTTGAATATATCTTTTCCGACGAAAAGCCGAAAAACTATCTATGCGCAGTAACAATTTCGCTATTTTGCGGAATGCTGAGCATCGTAACCCTGTTTTATACAATCAGCGGAATTATAGGCAGGAATATTGATTTTATCAATATTTCAATATATTTTATTGCAATTATAGTTATGCTCTGCAAAAAAAGAAAGATATTAAGAAGCGAAAAATTTTCATCAAATTTCTGCTTCTGGGCATCAACTGTACTACTGATTATAACGGCAATACTGTTTATAACCTTTAGTTATAATCCGCCCTCTATCGGTATTTTCACACCGCCTGTAATGTAATTAGCATTCAAATCAATTCAAAATCGGATGATGATAACCTTTGCTTTCCTCGGTCAAAGCCTCAAAACGGTAGCCCTGCTCTATAAGACCCTCAATAATATCAGGCAAAGCCTTAACCGTTGCAGTCTTATCTGCACTGTCGTGCATAAGAACGCAGATTGAATCTTTATTTTTAGCCTGAGTTAAAACATTATTGGTTATTACGGATGCTTTCGGGAATCTTGCATCGGCATCCCCAGAGCTTACATTCCAATCAAAATAATAATAGCCTTTTTCCTTGGTTTCTTTTGCAAGCTTTGTCATAATCCCCTTGCTGTACTTGGCACTTACAGTATTGCTACCGCCACCCGGAAAACGAATTATCTTTGACTCGACTCCTGTCAGCTCCTCAACCTTTTTTGAAATTTTATTTAAGTCTTTAAAATATTTGCTTTTACTCGAATAAATATTGGAATAAACATGGTTATAAGAATGAAGCCCTACTGTATGCCCTACCTTATGTATCTTTTTGACATATTCTATTTCGGATGTGTTTATAACAAAAAATGTTGCCTTAGCATCATATTTTTTAAGTATTTTAAGGATTTTTAAAGTGTTTTCAGAGGGACCGTCATCAAAAGTGAGATAGCATACCTTACTGCCGGGCTTTACCTTTTTCGCAAGGCTTTTTTTAGAGGCGGTAGGCTTTACCGCCTCGGTTTTGCCACTCTTTAAACTCAGCTTTTCAATTTTGGCTTTAAGCTCTTTATTTTCTTTTTCGAGCTTGCTGTTTTCCTTGCTCAGAGTATCATTTTCCTTCTCAAGCTTGGATTTAGCTTTATCGGCGCTTTTTTCACTCTCGGCAAGCTTTTCTTCCAGATCTGCATTTTTCTTATTTATTTCATCAATTTCAGCCTCATTCTGGGTGACAACAGCATTGATTTTATCGATTTCGTTATTCTTCTTCACAATAACAACCGAGGTGGCAATCAAAGCCGCTGTAAGCAAAAGCACAAGAGATAGAAATACTATACGCGTAGCCTTATTTAATCTTCTCACCTTTAATCCCCCTTTCATAATTTCATTATTTAAAATTATACCACATAATCCACTATATAAAACATTACAAATTATTACAATATTCGACACTATGATTTAAAATATGTTGCGATTTTCGAAATAATATAGTATAATGTTTTGGTAAATGAAAATTACGGAGGTTTTTAACTTGAATAATATAGTTATCACAAGTGACAGTACAACCGATTTGAATCCTGAGCTTCGCGAAAGGTATAATGTAAAAATTTTGCCTCTTGGCGTTACCTTAGGTGATAAAACATATCTTGACGGTGTCGATGTGACTCCTGATGATATTTATGCTTATCACGATAAGACAGGCGAGCTGCCTAAAACTACCGCCGCAAATATGGCGGACTGCATCGATTTCTTTCAAAAATTCGTCGATGAAGGAAAGGCAGTAATACATTTCACAATCAGCTCCGAAATGTCTTCTACCTTTAATAACTGCCGTATGGCTGCAGAGGAATTCGAGAATGTTTATGTTGTAGATACCAAAAACCTTTCTACAGGCGGCGGTTTATTAGTCATAGCCGCAGCAGAGATGGCGGCAAAGGGTATGGAAGCAGAGCAAATTGTCGAAGAAGTTGAAAAGTTAGTTTCGTGCGTAGATGCTTCTTTCGTAATTGATAATCTCGAATATCTTCATAAAGGCGGCCGTTGCTCGGCGGTTGCAATGCTCGGCGCAAATCTCTTAAAGTTAAAGCCCTGTATCGAGGTTAAAGACGGTAAGATGGGTGTAGGCAAAAAATACCGCGGCAGATTTGCCGATGTGCTTAAAACCTATGTTGAAGAGCGTGTAGGAAACGGGGACGGTATCGACCTTGACCGTGTATTTGTAACCCATGCAGGTTGCGACGAGGAAATTGTTGATGCAGTTGTAAAGCAAGTAAAGGAAGCTGCTCCCTTTAAAGAGGTATTCCTCACCCGCGCTGGCTGTACCATTTCTTCGCACTGCGGTGCTGATACCTTGGGTGTTCTCTTTATTCGCAAAAGCCCAATCGAATAATTTTTTCACAACCCCTGCTTTTTCGCATAATATAAAGCAGGGGTTGTTTTTGGGATATCCTGTTTTCGGCGGTAATCGGCTGAATACCTTTAAATTACCGATAGCAATTAATAACACCCCTTTAAGATAAAGGCTGCCGTGAAAACGGCAGCCTCGCTTTTTTGGAAAAAATGCGTGAAGAATTAACCCTATACGGTTTTTCTTCACGCATTAAATTACATATTCTTTAAAAAGGCAACAAGCTTTTTAGCAAGAATCTTATGTCCTGCATCATTCGGGTGCAACCCGTCTGGCATAAACTTGAATTTCATCAACTCAACATCGGGCTGAATACCGCTGTTTGCAAAAAGATCTAAAACAGGCAATGAATAATACTCTGCAACCTCCCTTTCAATCTCTACATAGGTTTTAAGCGGAACATTACCGCCACCGCTGGGACTCAACTCATTTGAGCGGTGCAAAGGAGTCATAACAACAATCACCGACTCAGAATACTTTTCGATAAGTTCCCTATAAAGAGAATGTAGAGCACCGTAAAAGGTATCATTAGTTCTGTCGGTCATCTCGCCTAATGGCGCGTCTCCGTGACCGTAATCATTTGTGCCTCCGAAAACAACAATTATATCCGCATCGCTATCCATTTCATCAATGCGTGAAGCGAAATATAGATCGGTTCTAGGATTTGCAGAAGGTGTTTTTTGCTTGGCTATACGTGTACCGCCGATACCGTAATTCCGGCATATCGCACCGCTCATTTTAGCAAACTGAGAAACATAGCATTTTGAACTTTCGCTTGCTCCTACACCCTCGGTTATACTGTCGCCCAAAAAATTGATTTTCTTATTTTCTAACTGCATAATAACACCCGCCTATGCTGATTTTTAATTATTATACAGCAGTCATCCCCTGTTTTCAAGACTTTATTTTATCCAAAGCTCCCTTTTCAAGGCGCGATACCTGAGCCTGACTTATACCTATTTCCCGAGATACCTCCATTTGGGTTTTGCCTTGCATAAATCTGAGTGATAAAATATGCTTTTCACGGTCACTTAGGTCCTTTATTGCCTCTTTTAAGGCTATTTCATCCAGCCAATTATTATCGTCATTATTATCGCCTACCTGATCGAGTACATAAATAGTATCTCCCCCATCTGAATAAACAGGGTCATAAAGCGACATCGGGTTTACGATGCTTTCTAGTGCTATAACAACCTCGCTGACAGAAATATCCAGTTCCTTTGCTATTTCGCTGACTGTAGGTTCGGTCTGCCGCTCGCTCATAAGCCTTTCCTTTGCCTGCATTGCTTTATATGCTGTATCCTTTATAGAACGGCTCACTCTTATAGCATTATTATCCCTAAGATACCGTCTTATCTCTCCTATTATCATTGGAACAGCATAGGTGGAAAAACGGACATTTTGCTCGGTATCAAAATTATCAATAGCTTTTATAAGCCC
Source organism: Acutalibacteraceae bacterium (assembly GCA_045541175.1). Lineage (GTDB taxonomy): Bacteria > Bacillota > Clostridia > Oscillospirales > Acutalibacteraceae > UBA737. The sequence continues at coordinate 35,406 of JAZQIP010000051.1, read as the reverse complement.
AATGCACCCCACCTGAAATAAATCATCGAGATTTTCCCCTCTGCCTGTAAATCGCTGAATAACGCTCAAAACAAGCCTCAGATTCCCATTGATAAGCTCTTCCCTTGCAGATTTACTTCCCTCTTTAACCTGTTTTAAAAGTCTATCCTTTTCTGCTTCCTTTAAAAGCGGTAATTTAGAGGTATCCACCCCGCAAATAATAACCTTATTATTGTACATACCCGACACCTCACAAATAATTTTCACAATAGAATTATTACCTGTAAGGCTAAGTAATACACCTTAAAAATATTTTTTATTTCGACAAATTAGGCTTGTATTTTTAAAACTTGATAGAATTTTGAAATCACCCCAAACGAAAACCCCCGTGCGAAAAGCACAGGGGGGTTCGTTTTAAATCAAGTTAAGCCCAAAACTGACGCTCAGGGCCTTGTCGACCATACCCATTGAGGCAAGGTCCAAGCTACCCATTCGCTCCTTAAGTCGCTGCTTATCAATAGTTCTCACCTGTTCAAGCAGTACTATAGAATCCTTTGCAAGACCACAGTCGCTAGCTTCTACCGAAATATGGGTAGGCAGTCGGGTTTTATTGTGCTGGCTGGTTATTGCGGCTGCTATAACAGTCGGGCTGTAACGGTTGCCGACATCATTTTGAACAATCAGCACAGGTCTTATACCTCCCTGCTCCGAGCCTATAACCGGACTTAAATCTGCATAATAGATTTCTCCCCGTTTTACATTCATTTCTGTTTCACGCTCTCGTAAATAAATTTATATTATGTTCTGATAATATTCTTGCCGCAAATTTGCAAAAATAATCAGACTTCTTAAAATTTTCCTTTGAGATGCTTTTTCACCTCATAACATAATATGAAATTTATCGCAAGAGGGTTAAATTAACTTGCTAAGCTTTTATTTATATGATATATTTATATAAGGAATTATTTAGAAAAGGCGGAATTTTATGACATACCGTATTTTATTCAACCCTTTAGCAGGAAAATATGATGAGGATTTATTCGAAAGCTATCTTCCCCTGCCGTTTGAAGAAAAAATTCAAAAATACGATATAACTAAAGTTGATAATTTTGATGAGCTTTTAGCCTCATTTGAAGCTGAGGATAAAATTGTTGTCTGCGGCGGTGACGGAACTTTAAATAATTTTATAAACTCTGTAAATACGGACAGCGTAGAAAACGATATTCTTTTCTTTGCTATGGGAAGCGGAAATGATTTTCTCAACGATTTGGGTATACAAAATCATCAGCAGTTTATCAAAATCAATGATTATATAAAAAATCTACCTGTATTATCGGCAAACGGAAAAAGCTATAAGTTTATAAACGGTATCGGCTTTGGGGTTGACGGATATGTTTGTAAGGAAGTAAACCGAATCAGAAGACAAAATACCCGACGTAAAAAAAGCTATACTTTAATAGCTTTAAAGGGGCTGCTTTTTATATTCAAGCCTGTTAATGCAACCGTTATAGCAGACGGCAAAGAGTATAAATTCAAAAAGGTTTGGATGGTTCCGACTATGAAGGGCAAATTCTTCGGTGGCGGAATGATGATCGCTCCAAATCAGGACCGCAAAAACTCGGACAATACCTTGAGCGTTATTATAGCGCACGACCTTTCCACCCTTAAAATCGCAACACTTTTCCCCAGCATTTTTAAAGGTAAACATATAAAATACACCGATTATGTAACCGTACTCACAGCAAATAATATAACTGTCAAATTCGACCGCATCTGCGATATGCAGATAGACGGCGAGACTCTGACAGATGTCAAAGAATATACTGTTACTGCAAAAGCAAAAGCTCTTGTATAAATAGCAAAAACTCTCAAAGGACATAATCCTTTGAGAGTTTTATTTTTTATTCTGATTTCATTCTGAGCAAAGAACCTGCTTTTACAGGGCGGTCAAAGGGTATCTTCACCGTCATCATAGGATGAGGAGCGGTATCAATAGCATTTCCGTTGCCATCAAAAAGCTCGTTTGCTACAACTACAAAAGGAGGAGATTTGGGCTCTAAACAGTCAAATTCCTGACCTTTTAAGAATTTATTTTTGAGGGTTGCTACTATACAGCCGTCTTTATAACCGTCTACAATAGCCGCTACCGCATAATCACGGACATATCCCGCATTTTCATAGGTCTGAGCATTTTGCGGAGTACCAAAGAAAAAGCCTGTAGAATAGGTACGGTGGCTAATTTTATTGAGCTCTTCTGTCACCCATTCGGGGCATTTCCAATCTGTTATACCCTGAGTTTTGAAGCTATCTAGCGCACCCCTATAGGCATTTGTGACAACTGCAGTATAATAATGAGATTTTGCTCTGCCCTCTAGCTTTATGCTGTCAACCCCTGCGGCAATCATCTTATCAAGATGCTCCGCCATACACATATCATTAGCATTTAAAATATATGTTCCCTTATCGGTTTCGGTTATATCAAACAGTTGTCCCGGACGCTTTTCTTCCATTAAAGAATAGCTCCAACGACAAGGCTGAGCACAGTCACCACGGTTTGCATCTCTGCCTGTCATATAGCTTGAAAGCAGGCACCTCGCCGAAAATGATACGCACATTGCTCCGTGCGCAAAAGCTTCAAGCTCCAAATCCATAGGGGTTTTAGCTCTTATTTCGGCAATTTCATCCAGAGAAAGCTCTCTCGCCAAAACAACGCGCTTTGCACCAAAATCATAAAAAGCACGGGCAGTCTCATAATTGCATATACCCGACTGAACCGAAATATGCAGTTCGCAGTCAGGAGCATATTTTTTAACCAGCCCCATAGTTCCTATATCCGACGCAATAATTGCGTCAGCACCAAGGCTGTTAACCGTTTCTAAAAAAGCAGGAAGCCTTGGGATTTCGGCATTATGCGGAATAGTATTGCAGGTTATATGCACCTTGACGCCTCTGCTATGAGCATATTCAATTCCTGCCTTTAAATCCTCTAACCCGAAATTTGAGGCGGCGGTTCGCATACCAAATTCCTCGCCCGCAAGATAAACGGCATCTGCACCGTAATCAACGGCAGCCTTGAGTCTCGTCAAATCCCCTGAGGGTGCAAGCAATTCGGGCAGTTTAATATCATTAGTCAAAATACTCATAAATCCAGTTATTTCCTTGCTGAAGCTTTTTTATAGTAGCATTTTGCTCTGCGATGGTCTTATGATAATAAAAATTACCATCTTTATCAGTAACAAAATAGTAATAATCTGTCCCCTCTGTAGGGTAAAGAGCCGCATTTATCGCATCAATACCGGGTGAACAAAGCGGTCCCGGAGGCAAGCCCTCTATATTATAGGTATTATATCTTCCGTCATCATTCTTATAATTCGAACCGTAATAACAGGTGGGTGACGAACCGAGGGTTGCAAAATCAGAGCTTTTCATACGGTTATAGAAAACCCCTGCAACATTAGCCATTTCGGAATTGTTCTGCCCTGATTCCATCTGAATAATAGAAGCCATAGTCAGAATTTCATTCATAGTATATCCCAATTCCTCGGCGCGCTTAAACATTGCATCGGTGATACGGTTTTCACTCTCAGCTATCATTTTGCTTACAACAAGCTTTGCACATTCCTCAGAATCATAAGCGAAAAACTCATAGGTCTCTGGGAAAAGATAGCCTTCAAGCTCATAATATGTCTTGCCTACATTAACATTTTTAAGCAGCTTTGACTCATACTTAACATCGTTAATGGCCATCATAAAGTCGCTCTTTGAGCAAACTCCTGCCTTTTCTAGAATAGTTCCTATGCCCGGAACTGTAACCTTCTCTCCATTTACATTTTTAGTATAATCGGTGATACCTGTACCCTCAGGAATAGTAACCGTAATGCTCTCTGCCTTAGCGCCCTCGTTTATAAGCATTTCTGCTAAGGTATCATAGCCGGCTTCGGTATTAAAGGTATAAAGTCCGTATTTAAACTGGCTGTCGTACCCGTTTATTTTGGAATAAACTCTAAAAAGCAATGGGATTTTAACAGCACCCGCTTCTTTGAGCTGCTCAGCAATCTGCGCCGCAGGGGTGCCCATTTCGATATTCATACTCGTATCCGCACCTCTGCCGAAGCCGATACCCATAAAATCCGCCCCTGCATATATAATTCCAAATGCAAGCGAAAAAGAAACTATTATGATAGACAGTATCCAGATTATTGTTTTAATAACGCTTTTGGTTTTTTTTGCCTTCTTTTTAGGTATCTTTTCCTCTGCTATTTCAGGGGTATTAAAGCCTTTACCGATTATAAAAGCATCATCGTCATTTTGAAAATTCTTTTTATTTTCTTCCATTTTAAATTCTCCGAAAATATTAATATCTCATCTGTTTTCTAAGGTTTTGGGCATTTTCCTTATCGGTCAGTGCCGACACTAGAGCAAAACCAAATTCAAATGCCGCTCCTGCACCGTAGGCGGTAATAATCTTACCGTCACTAACACAAGGAATATCCAAAACATTAGCACCAAAAAGGTCTTTTTCAAAGCCTGTAAAACAGGTGGCATTTTTGCCATTTAAAAGATTTTTATGACCGAGTATCGACGGTGCCGCACAAATAGCCCCGATAACAAGATTATTCTCAGCCGCAAAATCTATAAATTTTTGTACCGCTTCGCTGTTTTCAAGATTGACCGTTCCGGGCATTCCGCCGGGCAGAATTATTGCATCCAACTCTTCAAAAACCGCCTCATTTTCGGTTATATCCGCAACTACGGGTATATTATGCGAGCCGATAACGGTTTTGCCCGTAACCCCGACTGTTTTCACCTCAAAGCCTGCCCGTCTCAAAATATCAACAGGGGCTATCGCTTCACATTCCTCAAAGCCATCGGCTAAAAAAACATAAATCATAAACTTTACCTCTTAATAAAGCTTTAAAACACTCTGCAAAACGTCATTTGCAATATCTTCAATTGTTCTCGCTTCCCCATTCTCAGCACAAGGGATTATTTCCCAGCCTGAATACTCAGCAGTAAAAAGCGCAGATTTTCTGCAACGGTCGAGATATTCGGTATCGCTTTCGTGGATATCCTTTTTGGAATTATCCCCCTCGTAGCGCTTTGATAAAAGCTTTTGCGAAACCTCTATCGGCATATCAAGGAAAATCACCTTATCGGGCTTTGGAATACCGATTTTGTTATATTCGAAATCATAAAGCCAGGAAAGAAATTCTTCCCATTTATCCTCACTCAGCTTTGATGCCTGATGAACTGCATTAGAGGTGGTATATCTTCCTGAAACTATTGTTCCGCCGTTATTATAATATTCGCCCCAATTTGCTTTATACGAGGCATAACGGTCAACCGTATAAAACACCGATGCTGCATAAGCATTTACATCATCGGGTTTTTTGCCGAACTCACCGTTTAAGTACATTTTAACAAGCGCAGAAGAATCGCTTTCATAAGCGGGAAAGGATACACTTTTACAATCCACACCGCTGTTTTTAAGGTTTTTCTGCAAAAGCTCGAGCTGGGTAGATTTTCCGCTGCCGTCAAGTCCTTCAATAACTATAAGCTTACCCATTATTCTTAAGTCCTTTATAATATTCTTTCATTTCTTTTGCTCTTCCGCAGGACATTTTACCCTCGGGGCAAGGACCGTTAAGACAGGACGGTCCTGCATTCTTAAAGAGATTAGGCGCAACAGAACAAACAAGCCCTAGCATCTGGTTAGCAATATCCTGAATCTCCCACTGTGCTCTCGCACAACAACGATGCCTGAAGAAATTATGAAGAGACCTTGCATTCATAGTCATAACCATCTGAGTATCACAAGCATTAGGTAGTACAAAACGAGCATCCTCAATAGCCTTTTTCTCAGCAAGTCGGTTAGCGGTTTTTTCATCCTTACCCTCTGCCATAAAGGTCTTTATATGCTTAGACTTTAAAATTTCGGCAAGGCGGTCATAACGCTTTTGGTCCTCTTCCATTATTTCCTCATATATTTTAAGTGCCTCAGGCTCAGCGGCTATTTCAGGCGGAGTTATATATTCAAAGCTCCCCTCTCTTACATATCTCTGGCTCTTTACTGAAAATGATGCCATTCTATGCCTTGTAATCTGAGCTAAAAGCGAGCGCGAAACCCCCTCGATACCGAAAGTAAAGCTTGCGTGCTCAATAGGACTTTCGTGACCTATTTCAGACAGCATTTCAACAAATGACGCAGCCTTTTCGTCGGTCAGATTATCATTAAGCTCGCCAATGGTAGAACTGCTATAGCAAAGCTTTGCCGCAGCAGCAACAGTATGCTCGGGATTTGGAGTATGCGCTAATAGATAAACCTTAGCCATTATGATACCTCTTTCTGAGTTTATATACGAAGATATTATACTATAATTTTCTGCTTTATTCAACAACAAAAAACACATATTTTAAGTTATTTGTGCTTTATAACGAAAAGAAATGGCTTAAAATTATAAATATTATTTTAATTTTTTTATAAAAGGTCTTTTTTTGTCGAGAGTTTTGTGTTATTATATATATGAAATTAAATATGCGGAGGAATTTTAATTTATGGCAAGCATCGATTTTAAACACACCCCCTACGGCGATTTGGCGATTATGAGTATGCGCGGCTGCGAGGATATTTCATCTAAGGTTGATTTTTACTTAAAGCAATGGCGCAATATTCCCGAGGATGAATCCTTTGTTGTTTCGACAAATTGCCCAAGATTCGGCACAGGCGAGGCTAAGGCTGTCCTTAACCACACTGCAAGAGGTCTTGATGTTTACATTATTTGCGACTGCTTTAACTATAATGTGACCTACAAGATGTACGGTATGACCGTTCCGATGAGTCCTGATGACCATTTCCAAGATTTAAAGCGAGTTATCGCAGCTTTAGGCGGAAAGGCAAGAAGAATTAATGTTATAATGCCTATGCTCTATGAGGGCAGACAGCATAGAAGAACTAGCAGAGAATCTATGGACTGCGCAATGGCTTTACAGGAGCTTGTTTCAATGGGTGTTAAAAATATCATCACTTTCGATGCGCATGACCCCCGCGTTAACAACGCTATCCCGCTCGACGGATTTGATAATGTTCAGGCTGCTTATCAGATGATTAAGGCTTTGCTTAAAACTGTTCCTGACATTAAGCTCGACCGCGACCATACTATGATAGTTTCCCCAGATGAGGGCGGTATGGGCAGATGTATTTACTATTCCTCTGTTTTAGGTTTAGAGCTCGGTATGTTCTACAAGCGCCGCAACTATTCAGTAATAGTTAACGGCAGAAATCCTATTGAGGCTCACGAATTCCTCGGCAATGATATCACAGGCAAGGATTTGATTCTTGTTGATGATATGATTTCCTCCGGCGAATCAATGCTTGATATCGCCGCAAAGCTCAAAGAAAAGGGCGCAGGCAGAATTTTCGTATTCTCCACCTTTGGCTTGTTTGTTGAGGGCTATGATAAGTTTGATGAATACTATAAGAACGGACTTATCGATAAGGTATTTACAACCAACCTTATATTCCAGCCCGAAGAGCTTTTGAAGAAAGAATGGTACTGCAGCGTTAATATGTCAAAGTATATAGCGCTCCTGATTGATACTCTCAACTACGATAATTCTATCAGCAAGCTTTTAGACCCTGCTGACCGCATTAAGAGAATCGTTGCAAGCTATAATAAAGATTAAAATATTAAACAGGGCAGTCTTCCTAGACTGCCCTGTATTTTTGTTGCTAAATATTAAAAAGTAAATCGCCGTAAGACGGATAGGGCCAATAGTTTGACGGAACAACACTTTCGGCGCTGTCTGCATATTTGCGGATATCGGTCATAAGCTTCAATATTTTATCGTGGTATTCTCTAGCCTTTTCTAGGGTATCTGCTGTTCTTTCAGCTGATGCAACCGCCATTTTAAGCTCGCCTGTTAAAGAATAAATTTCCTTATTGGCAGCAGAGAGGCGTGCTATAAGCTCCTTTTCAACGGTTGAATTTATACCGCCTATAGCGTTCTTATTAAGAACAGTAGTGCAAAGCTGATTTGTATAAGCAGTAATAGCAGGGATAACCTCTCGGTTCATCATATCCATAAGGGTTAACGCCTCGATATGAAGCACCTTTGAATAATTTTCAAGTACGATATCTACTCTTGATACTATCTCAGAACGGCTAAGCACCTTATGTCTTTCAAACATATCAATATTCTTCTCGGTTTTGAGAAGCGGCAAAGCATCAACTGTACTCTTAAGATTTAAAAGACCGCGCTTTTCAGCTTCTTTTTGCCATTCCTCAGAATAGCCGTCGCCATTGAAGAGGATTCTTGAATTATTTTCAACAACCTCTTTAATAATTGCATTTATTTCAGTCTTTATATCCTCCGCTTTTTCAAGTCTGTCGGCAAAGCCCGAGAAAACCTCGGCTACCATAGTATTAATCATAACATTGGTATCGGATATCGAAGATGCAGAACCAAGCATTCTAAACTCAAACTTATTACCTGTAAAAGCAAAGGGCGATGTACGGTTGCGGTCGGTATTATCCTTTCTGATAGATGGGATAATATCTGCCATATTCATTTTAACCCTTTTGGCATTATCGTGATGAACACCGTTTGCTATAGACTGCAAAATATCGTTAAGCTCGTCACCTAGGAATATCGAAATTATCGCGGGGGGAGCTTCGTTCGCACCAAGACGGTGGTCATTACCTGCAGTTGCAACCGAAATTCTAAGCAGTTCCTGATGCTCGTCGACCGCCTTTATAACAGCCGCCAAGGTAAGTAGGAAAAGCGGATTTTCTTCAGGATTCTTACCCGGCTTTAAGAAATTTATACCCGTATCGGTTGAAAGAGACCAGTTATTATGCTTACCGCTTCCGTTAACACCATCATAAGGCTTTTCATGCAAAAGGCAAACAAGTCCATGCTTTAAAGCGGTTTTCTTCATCATTTCCATTGTCAGCTGATTATGGTCAGCGGCAATATTAGTAGTAGTAAAAATAGGGGCTAATTCGTGCTGAGCGGGGGCCGCCTCATTATGCTCGGTTTTAGCAAGTACTCCCAACTTCCAAAGCTCATTATCAAGTTCGCGCATAAATGCGGCTACACGGTGCTTTAAAACGCCGAAATAATGATCGTCCATCTCCTGACCTTTGGGCGGCATAGAGCCTATAAGAGTTCTTCCGCAATAAATAAGGTCGGGGCGCTTTTCATACATAGCTTTATCAACTAGAAAATATTCCTGTTCAGGACCGACAGTAGTATTAACTCTTTTAACATCTTCAAAGCCCAAGAGCTTTACAATCCTGAGCGCCTGTTTATTAATAGCCTCCATACTGCGAAGCAAAGGGGTTTTTTGGTCTAAAGCCTCGCCGCTGTAAGAACAAAAAGCGGTAGGAATGCAGAGAGTATCATCCTTAATAAAAGCATAAGAGCTAGGGTCCCAAGCGGTATATCCCCTTGCCTCAAAGGTAGCCCTAAGGCCTCCTGACGGGAAAGATGACGCATCAGGCTCGCCCTTTATAAGCTCCTTGCCCGAAAACTCCATAATGATATGACCGTCATCAGTAGGGCTGATAAAGCTATCATGCTTTTCGGCTGTAATACCTGTTAAAGGCTGGAACCAATGGGTATAATGAGTAGCACCCTTTTCTATTGCCCAATCCTTCATAGCTGTAGCTACAGTATCAGCAATACTGCTATCAATAGTTTTGCCCTCTTTGATAGTGCTTTTAAGAATTTTATATGTATCATCCGGCAGGCGTTCCTTCATAACGGAATCGTTAAATACATTACTGCCGAACAGCTCACTTACCTTATTCAAGCCTTTTCCTCCATTTTGATACTTTATTCTATTAGTATACATTCATTTAAGCCTTTTGTCAATTGACAAAGGCTTAAATTTTAAACTTTGCGCTAAGTTTTAATTCACATATCTCACCGTACTGCAAATACTGCTTATATGCTCTGCCCAAAAATAACAGGCGGGAACGGTCAAATTGGTTTCGCTGTTTTTTATGATATACAAAAAATCGTCATTAGCAAGACCTAGCTTTGAGACTTTTTTTATCAGCTTTTCGGTAATATCTCTGCGAAGCTCATCATTTTCAGGATTCAAAAGCTCTGTGACCTGAACCCCTGTATAATTCAAAATTTCATCTTCAAATTCAAGGTCAATCCCCGAAAGGCGGTCAACTATTGCGCCTAAAAGCTCCAAATCTGCCGATACAGTATAATCAACAGAATATCCGTAAATTTCACTATCGTTTAAATTTGCAAAATCGGCATATATAACCGTTAATTCCCTATCCTCAAAATCAAGCTGAAAATAGGTTTTGAAATTTTCTATTTCAAGTAAAATTCCTACAGTCTCAGGCACAGAGGAATAATACGGCACAGATGATACCTCATCATTCTGCACTTCTTCCCTTTCAGCACCGGTTAAATAAAAAAATCCCAAGCCGAAAAATAATGAGCCTGCCATTAAGGATATTACTATTGTTTTTAAAAAAATTCGTATCTTTCTTTTCAAGCTTATCACCAAGGGTTAGTATATCCAAAATAAAAAAAATTAAGCGACAGTCGTTGACTGTCGCTTAATTTCTCTTAACTTTCCATAATAGCGATAAACTCTTCTCCCGAAATCTTTTCTTTTTCAAAAAGAACCTTGGCAACCTCGTGAAGCTTGGGCATAGCATTTTTAATAAGCTCTAACGCCTTTGCATACTGAGTCATAACAACATTCTCGATTTCCTCGTCAATAACTGCCGCTGTCTTTTCAGAGTAGTTCGGAGTAGACGAGAAGTCGCGCCCTAAGAACACCTGATTTTCATCATCGCCATAAGTTACAAGACCCAAACGGTCGCTCATACCGAATCGGGTAACCATCTTGCGAGCCAAATCGGTAGCACGGTCAATATCGTTTGAAGCACCTGTGCAGACATCATCCTGAGTGAGCTGCTCTGCAGCACGGCCACCAAGCAAGGAGCAAATTTGCTCAAGCATTTGATTTTTAGAGGTATGCCCCTTTTCCTCGGTAGGCAGATACATAGTATAGCCTGCCGCCATACCGCGACGGATAATAGAAATCTGATGAACAGGGTCCTGAGTCGGCAAGAAATAGGAAACAACCGCATGACCTGCCTCGTGATAAGAGGTAACCATTTTATCCTTATCGCTGACAATATGCGATTTCTTTTCTGCGCCCATTACCACCTTGATTGTAGCCTCCTCAATCTCCTCCTGAGTGATAGCCTTTTTACCGTGACGAACAGCAAGCAATGCGGATTCGTTAAGCAGATTTTCAAGGTCAGCACCTGTAAAGCCTGCAGTAGATTTGGCAATAGTCGCAAGATTTACATCGGGGCCGAGCGGCTTTCCACGGGAGTGAACCTTTAAAATTTCCTCTCTGCCCTTAACATCCGGATAACCTACCATTATCTGACGGTCAAAACGACCGGGTCTGAGCAGTGCCTTATCGAGGATATCGGGGCGGTTTGTAGCCGCCATAACGATAACGCCCTCGTTAGTACCAAAGCCGTCCATCTCAACCAGCATCTGATTGAGGGTTTGCTCGCGCTCATCGTGACCGCCGCCTAGACCCGCACCTCTCTGACGGCCAACAGCGTCGATTTCGTCAATAAATATGATAGCAGGTGCGTTTTTCTTTGCTTCTCCAAACAAATCACGAACACGCGAAGCGCCGACACCAACAAACATCTCAACAAAATCAGAGCCTGAAATTGAGAAGAAAGGAACTCCTGCTTCACCTGCAACAGCGCGCGCAAGCAATGTTTTACCTGTTCCGGGAGGACCAACTAAAAGCACACCCTTAGGAATTCTCGCACCCAAATCATTAAACTTTTTGGGGTCTTTAAGGAAATCAACTATCTCGGTCATTTCCTCTTTTTCTTCGTCACAGCCTGCAACATCGGCAAAGGTGGTCTTTTTTCTGCCATCTGCTTTGCGGATTTTAGCCTTTCCGAAGCCCATAGTTTTATCTGCGCCCATAGTAGAGTTCATTTTCCGCATCATAAATATCCAGAAAATAACCATAACAGCTATGAGCAAGACTGTAGGCAGCATACTTACAAGCCAAGCCGCCTGATTTCCCTCTTCATAATCATAAACTATGCCCTTTTCTGTACCTGCATAGAGAGCATTAATTTCCATAACTTTATCGTTAACATCGTTATAAAAAATCGAGGGATCAGCAACGGTATAACGGTAGGTTTTACCGTCATCACGTCTTGTGTATTTAAGCTCGCCGCTATAAAGATTAAGCTCAAATTCCGAAACTTTGTTTTGCTGAACTAAAGCTACAATCTCGGAATATTTAACCTCGGCAGTGTTTTTCGTAAGAGTGGAAACCGCAAATATCGTGATAATAAATATTATCGGTAATCCCAGATACAAAAGCAGGTTTTTTAAATTCTTCTTCAAAATAAGGCTCCTTTCCTATTTATCAGCATAAATCTTGGGAGATAAGATGCCAACAAAAGGTAAATTTCTGTATTTCTCGTCATAATCAAGTCCATAGCCGACAACATACTCATCGGGAATAACCTTGCCCACATAATCGGCCTTGATATCTGCCTGACGGTTAGCAGGCTTATCCAAAAAGGCGCAAACCTTAATACTTGAAGCATGGCGGTCTAGAAGAACACCCTTCAAATATGAAAGAGTTATACCCGAATCAAGAATATCCTCTACAAGAAGTATATCACAGCCTTCGGGATTTATATCAAGGTCCTTTTTGAATTTTACAACGCCGGTAGTTTTCGTACCACTGTAGGAAGAAACTGCCATAAAATCAATCTCGCAGTCGCAGGTTATGTTGCGCATAAGGTCTGCCATAAATACAACCGCACCTTTAAGCACACTTACAAGCAACAGCTTTTTGCCTGCATAATCCTTTGAAATCTGCTCTCCGAGTCTCTTACAGATATCCTTGATTTCCTCTTCGGAAACCAAGATGCTTTCAATCGCATCCATCATTTTAATTCTCCTCAATTATTTTTACATCTATTTCAAAGATACACCTTGTACTTGCAGTAACAGCGCATCTCTGCGCCACACCGATACCGTGCACCCATACAACTCCTTTATCATCGCAAATAACCGGCAAGCTATCTCTTTGAGATAAAGGAATATTGCTTTCGCTGTATAAATCCTTAAGGGTTTTGGTACAGCCTCTGCCCGCAAGTCTCAGTTTATCGCCGGCAGCTCTGGTTCTTACTACCAATTTTCCCACTATTTTATCACAATCAAGCGAATTTTTTAATAACAAATTATTAACTTTTTTATTATTTTCAAAAAAATCGTTGTTTTTCTGCAATAATGAGACCTTAAACTTATTTTTTTGGTTAAGCTTTTCGAGTCTGAGCTCTCCGCCCTTTGAAACAACGGTATAATCTTTAGGTATACTAGTTTTACCGCCATTCAGCGCAATATCATAAATATTATCTATATGAACGCTTTCAAGGGAAGCTCCTGCATTACTTTCAACAAAGCTTTTAAGCACCCTTTTGCCGACTGCAGGTGAAAGACTGCTGAAATTCTTTAAAATCAGCTTATCCCCTAAATCATTACGAGCTGAAAACTCAGAGCTTAGATTATTCAAAGCCTCAGCATCTTCTCTTAATGACCTTGTCATCCTGAGAGCCGTTTTTTTGACATTGGGGTTCAGTTCGCATAGCTTTGGAATTATATTGTGCCGTATTTTATTCCTTGTATAATCATCGCAAAGGTTTGTACTGTCGGTAACGAACGAGATTTCTTTTTCCTCACAGTATTTTTCAATCTCTGCTCTGCTACAAAGAATAAGCGGTCTTATAATTCTATCCCTTTTTGGCGGTATACCGCAAAGTCCGTCAAGAGCAGTGCCTCTTGTGAGATTGAAAATTACAGTCTCAAGATTATCATCCGCATTATGCGCAGTAGCAATAAGACCCGAAGACACACGCTCTAAAAATTCATAGCGAACCTTTCTTGCACAAAGCTCGGTGCTTATTCCCTGCTCCAAAGCAATTTTCGGGATATCCGCCCTTTCGCAAAAGCACTTAATCCCAAGCTTCTTACATTGCTCTTTGACAAAAAGCTCATCACGGTCCGCTTCCTCACCTCTGATGCCATGGTTAAGGTGGGCAGCATTTAAGCTAATCCCCAGCTTATCACGAAGAGCTATTAAAGCATAAAGAAGCGACATTGAATCTGCTCCGCCTGAAAGCGCAACAGTTATATTATTGCCTTTTTCCAACAAAGAAAAACATTCTATTGCCTCTAAAACAAGCTTTTCCATTATCTGAACACATCCACCGATGTAAATCTGGTAAACTGACCGTCCCAATAAAGGTCTACTGTTCCGACCTCACCGTGACGGTTTTTAGCAACGATACATTCTGCCTTATTAGGATCGCCTCTGTCATCATCGTCAGCCTTTTCGCTATCATAATAGGTCTCTCTATAGAGGAAAAGTACTATATCAGCATCCTGCTCGATAGAACCTGAATCTCGAAGGTCTGCAAGAGCAGGCTTATGCGATTTACCCTTTGCCTCAGTACCACGAGAAAGCTGAGCGCAGGCGATAACAGGAATCTTTAATTCCTTAGCCATTATTTTAAGATTTCGGGTAATTTCAGAAACCTCTTGAACACGGTTATCATTCGGCTTTGCCGATTTCATAAGACCGAGATAATCGATAACAACTAAATCGGGAGCCGGTTTCATTCGCCTTAGCTTTGCCTTCATTTCGGGCACAGTAATAGTCGAGGTTTCGTCAAAATAAATATTTGCCTTTGAAAGGTTTTCGCCTGCCTGAGCGAGTCTTGCCCACTCATTATCATCAAGCTCGCCTGTTCTGAGCTTTTCGCTCTTGATACCCGCCTCACTTGAAAGCATACGCTGAGCCAACTGGTCGCGGGTCATTTCAAGAGAAAAGAAACAAACCGTCTTTCCTGTACCTACAGCGACATTGCGGACAATATTAAGCGCAAACGAGGTTTTACCCATACCGGGACGGGCACCCAAAATAATAAGGTCGGATTTATTAAGACCTGTTATCATCTTATCAAGCGCGCCTATTCCGCAAGGAATACCGATATAGTCGTTTCTGGTTTCAGGGTCTGCCATTTTGGCAAGGCGGTCATAAGTTTCGTTTTCAATAACTGATTTAATATGAGTCAGTCCGCTGATCTCCCTACCCTGACGGATTTCATAGATACGCTGTTCAGCGGCATCTAAAAGCTTACCTGAATCGAGAGTATTCTCATTGACGTCCTTAATTATACCCTGAGCCGCAGTCATAAGCGAACGGGCATAATACCTCTCTCTAACAATCGCAACATATGTAAGCACATTTGCCGAAGAAGGAACTATTTGCACAAGCTGGGTCAGATAAGCCTTACCACCTGCCTCATCATAAACGCCGTCCTTTTTAAGGCGCTCAAGCAAGGATACAAAGTCAATAGTCTGACTAAGCTCATACATAGACGACATTTCCTTATAAATTTCCTTATGCTGAGGCAGATAGAAATACTCAGGCTTAACCTGAACTGCAACATCACTGAGACACTTAGGATCTATAAGAATAGAACCAAGTATTGATTGCTCCGCCTCTACCGCATAAGGAAGGCGGGCACCGTCTAAATTATAAATAAGTTTTTCGTCACTCATTTTATTCCGTAACCTTTACAGTAACTTTAGCAACTATTCCCTGATAAAGCTTGATTTCAGCGGTATACTCACCAAAATTCTTGATATCGGGGGCGCCCATCTTTTTGCGGTCAACCTCAATGCCTAAAGAGGTCTTAATCTGAGCAGCAATTTCCTTAGAGGTAACTGAACCGAAAAGTCTACCGTTTGAACCGGCTTTTGCTTTAAGCTCAACCGTTTTTCCGTTGAGCTTTTCAGCGGTAGCCTTTGCAGCATTGATTTCCTCTTGTTTATGATGAGCCTTTGCCTCCTCGCGGTTTTTAAGCTCATTCAAAGCGGCATTATCTGCCTCTACTGCTAACTTCTTAGGGAAAAGAAAGTTACGGGCATATCCGTCAGATACATTGCAAAGCTCACCTTTTTTTCCTGTTCCTTTTACATCTGATAATAATACTACTTTCATTGTTTTATCTCCTTGAATATGTATGCCTGTTCAGTACAGGCAAGATTTTAAACCTCCATAATAACCGGAAGTATCATAGGACTGCGCTTAGTTTTGGTAAACAAAAACTTTGAAACACCGTCTCTTATTCTTGTTTTTATAGTGCTCCAATCCCTAATATTACTGAGGTAACAGCGCTCAAGTATATCGCAAACAAGCTCATTTATATCGTTCATTAGCTCTTCCGATTCCTTGACATAAACAAATCCTCTCGAAACAACATCGGGACCCGAAACGACCTCGCGGCTTATTCTGTCAATAGAAACCGCAACAACAATTATACCGTCGTCAGACAGGTGCTTTCTATCTCTGAGAACTATGCTGCCGACATCGCCGACTCCAAGTCCGTCAACCAGAACTCTGCCCGCCTGAACAGTTTCACTGCAAACGATACCCTTGTCGCTGATTTCGATAACACCGCCGTTTACAGCCATCAGAATATTTTCGTCCGCTATTCCCATCTGCTCTGCAAGCATAGCATGTTTCATAAGATGCTTTTGCTCGCCGTGTATCGGAATGACATATTTCGGCTTGACAATGCTCATCATAAGCTTTAATTCTTCCTGACAAGCGTGTCCCGAAACGTGCACATCGTACATTTTCTCATATACAACATTTGCACCGCGCTTCATAAGCTCGTTTACAACCTTGCTTACAAACTTTTCGTTTCCGGGAATTGGTGTTGCCGAAATGATTATCATATCGCCGGGTTGAATATCGATCTGCCTATGCTCATTATAAGCAATTCTATGCAGCGCTGAAAGCGGCTCACCCTGACTGCCCGTTGTTATAATAACGATTTCAGAGGGGTTAAAGTGTCTTATATCTGCAACATCTATAAGCACATTATCGGGGACATTTAGGTAACCCAGTTCTTCCGCAACAGAAACAACATTTATCATACTTCTGCCCGAAACTGCAACCTTTCTTTTACAGCGGACAGCCTCGTCGATGATCTGCTGAATACGGTGTATATTTGAAGAAAAGGTCGCAACTATTATGCGATGCCCCTCAGCCTTGCCAAAAAGATTTGAAAAAGATCCGCCTACAAGCCTTTCAGAGGCTGTAAAGCCCGGTCGCTCGGCATTGGTAGAATCGGCAAGCAATGCAAGCACACCGTTTTTGCCGTATTCCGCAAAGCGGCCTATATCAATGACATACTCATCAATCGGAGTTGTATCAATCTTAAAGTCGCCCGTATGGATAACCGTTCCTACAGGTGAGGTTATAGCAAAACCAACTGCATCGGGTATAGAATGGTTAACATGGATAAACTCAACCTTTAGTTTTCCGAAATTAACCGTCTGCCCTGGGTTTACAGTATTAAGCTTTGCACTTTCTAAGAGCCTATGTTCCTTAAGCTTACCTTCAATCAGACCGATAGTCAGTCTTGTCGCATAAATCGGGATATTAAAATCCTTTAAAAGATACGGTATAGCGCCGATATGGTCCTCGTGACCGTGAGTTACAACCATACCTTTGATTTTTTCTTTATTCTCAAGAATATAGGTGAAATCAGGAATTACAATATCAATACCCGGCATTTCCTCATCCGGGAAGGACATTCCGCAGTCTACCAGAATCATATCACCGTCATATTCATAAAGGGTGATATTCTTTCCTATTTCTCCAAGACCGCCGAGCGGTATTATTCTTATAGGCTTTTTAGGCTCTGTCGGTTTCTTTTTATATCCCGACGATGGCTTTCTCTGAGGGCTTCGCTGAGCCTTATTCTGACCGCTTGGTTTACGGTTTTGATTTTTAGCGCTGTTTTTTCCTGTTTGGTTCTTTTTTGTATATCCACCTTTATTTTTTACTTCTTTACCTCCGGCTGTTTTTTTAGCCTTTGTTTCATTCATTAAATAATTTGCCTCCATAGGTTTATTTATATTTTAATATACTCCTGCACTGAAGTATTAAATCACAAAAGAGAGGTAAACTCTGCTTTTAAAAGCAAAATACCCCTTATAATATCTATTCTATTTATTTTACCCTTTATATACCTCTCTTGTCAAGCAATTTAGCATATTTTTACAACAATTATATTATGCACTCAAAATACAATTAATAATCATCTTTATTCATTTAAAGGCTTTAATCAACCGCCTGCGAAATTTTCTTCATAATTTCAACCTTTTTCTTGACAGTTTCTTAACAAAAAAGTATACTTAATATAATTTGGGGGGTGCGAAAATGAAACCGAAAATAGCAGTTATAGATTTTGACCGACAAAGCCGAAAGCTCATAACCTCGCTTTTAGAAAATGACTACGAGGTATACTCCGCTTCGCACTTTGCAGAGGGATATTCTCTTATACTTTCTACCTCGCCCGATATTATAATTATAGACCCCGAATACCCTAAAAAAGAAGGAATTGAGCTTATAGAATCGGTGCGAAAATTCAGCGATTGCCCGATAATAGCCTTATCGCTTAACGGCACCGAGCTAGCTGCCGTCACCGCTATAAATGCAGGCGCAGACGATTTTATAAGAAAGCCCTTTTTCTCAAACGAGCTACTCGCCAGAGTTAAAGGCTGTCTTAGAAGAATCGAGCTTTTACAAACTGCTAAAGGAGTTTCGAAAAGCTCGGTTTATAAAAACGGTGAGCTGACTGTAGACGACAGCCGCCAGACCTGCATTATTAAAAATGAGCACATTCATCTTACAAAAAATGAATTTAAAATACTCGCTCTGCTTTGCCGAAATTCAGGCAAAGTACTCACCTATGATTTTATCCTAACATCAATCTGGGGACCCAAAAGCGGCGAAAATACAGGTATTTTGAGGGTGAATATTGCAAATCTTCGCAAAAAGCTTGAGGCTAATCCTCTCAATCCTCAATATATCTTTACTGAAAACGGTATTGGCTACCGAATGGCAGAAAATGAGGTTGATTAAACCTCGAAAATATACCTGAAGCATTCGCTTTGGGCAAAGGAAACATAATCGTCATCGCAAAGCACTATATGGTCAAGCAGTTTTACATTTATATTGCTAAGCGTTTGAGCGATTTTCTCAGTAGTTTCTATATCTTCCTTTGTGGGCGTTGCAAGACCGCCGGGATGATTATGCGATATCACCGCGCAGACACCGTTGTGCTTTAAAACCACCTCGATAACCTGCCTCATAGAAATATTGACTGTTGAGCAATCGCCCTGAGCTAAAACATCAAAACCGACTATTGCTCCCTTGCTGTTAAAGGTTGTCACCGCGAAGGTTTCGACTCTGAAACCAAGATATTTTGCAACCAAAAAATCGGATATAGCATCCATATTCTCATAAATATTGACCTTTTTGGTTTTTGAAATCATATAAGATTTGGTTACAGGTATCATCAGCTTTAAAAGCATAGCTGTGTTTTCGCCGACACCCTCGACTTTTAAAAGTTCTTCAACAGGTGCCTCTAATACACCGTTTAAAGAACCAAAGCGTTTTATAAGTAAATGAGCTATAGGATTGGTATCTTTTACAGGAATGCTGAAAAATAAAAGCATTTCAAGTAACTTATGCTCAGGTGAATTATCATTAAAACCGTGCGCTAAAAATTCCTTGCGTACCCTTTCCCTATGCTTTTTATGAAGATTCTCTGCCATAAACTTTCTCCCGAAAATTTTATATTATAATGGTATTATTCATTATATTCTAAATAAATTATTTTTTCAAGTAGGCTGAACAGATGAAAGAATTTATTATTACTAAAAACGATGCCCCTTTAAGGCTGGACAAATTCATAACTAAAAACTGCCCGACTCTCCCCTCTTCGCTTATGTTTAAATACATAAGAACCAAGCGAATAAAGGTCAACGGAAAAAGAGCTGAGATAAGTACAAGACTGAATGTCGGCGATATTGTTGCGGCGTATATAAACGACGAATTTTTCACCCCTATAAAGCCGACCTATGATTTTTTATCCTCACCCGCAAAGCTCGATATAGTTTACGAGGATGAAAATATTTTGCTTGTTGACAAGCGTCAGGGGTTGCTTGTTCACCCTGATAAAAACGAATATACCAATACTCTTATCGGCTCTATCCAGCACTATCTATACAAAAAGGGCGAATACGACCCCGAAAATGAAAACAGCTTCCGCCCTGCTCTCGCTAACCGCATCGACCGAAATACAGGCGGTATAGTTATTGCGGCAAAAAATGCCGAAGCGCTAAGAATTTTATGCGATAAAATCAAATACCGAGAGCTTGACAAAAGATATCTTACCGTTGTTCACGGAACACCAAAACAAAAAGAGGCTCTGCTTGAAGGCTACCTGGAGAAGGACGAAGATAAAAACAGGGTGTTTTTAAGCAAAAACCGCAGCGAAAACGGAAAATCAATAAAAACCAAATACCGAGTTTTAGAGAGTAAAAACAATTTATCCTTGCTTGAAATCGAACTACTTACCGGCAGAACTCATCAAATAAGGGCTCACATGGCAGCAATAGGACATCCGCTTTTAGGTGAGGGAAAATACAGCAAATCCAACGATAAAAATCTCGGCTTTGATAAGCAGGCGCTTTATTCATACAGTTTGGAATTTAAATTCACTACCGATGCAGGAATTTTAAACTATCTTAACGGCAAGCGTTTTACAGTAAAATCGGTTTGGTTTGCAGATAAGCTTTTCGGTGAGGATTATAAAAAGCTCTTATAATGGAAATACAGTTTATTAAAGCCGCCACATGTTTGTGTGGCGGCTTTAATTTTATTCTATTCTTTTTTTTCACAGCGAAGCGTAACCCTTTGCTTGCCGCTTTTGGTGCAAGTAAACAGAGTAAAATCCCATTCTCCTGCCTTCATATCTGTAACCGCTGTACCGTCCAATAGTAGTTTTTCCTCTACTATATATCTATGAGATGCGCCGTATATATCAACAAATATAATTTCATCATCGCTTTCAAGCTTTATGAGCTGTCCAAAATGGCTGTTATAATTATGACCTGCAATAATAATATCTTCTGATTCTATACTTCCGCTATAACGACAGGGTGATTTTTTAAGCCGTTTATAGTCCCATTGGTCAAATACAGGAAGCTCTATACCGAGCGACTTAATTATAATTTTTCCGCAAAAATCATCACCGTCTACTGTGGATACAGGTGTATCCTTTTGCATATTTTGTTCAAGCTTATGCAGTATATCCTTAGATTGCAATCCTGCACTCTTATCTTCATACAGATTAAAAATATACCAACCGAGTGCCGCAAATATAAAAATAAACCCAACCGCCAGAAAAACTAATCCTCTATTTACCCTTTTTTTCATTTTTCCTGACTCCAAGCTCTACAATACCAAGGATGATAAATCCAATACCCGCAATCGATAAAACTACCACAGGCCACCAATATTGACCTGTTTGGGGAAGCTTTTCCCCTGAATAGCTGTTAGTAATAATAAAACCGTTTTGAGCATCACCGCTGTAATGAGCAGAATAATTTTTTACAGCCTGCTCTTTAACAGAATAGTTTTTCCCGCTTGGCAGGTCGGTAAATGTATGCGCCCAGCCGTTAGCCTCGCTCAAAGAAATTTCAGATACTGCATTTTTTCCATCATAAAGCTCTACTTTAACAGCTTGCGGTCTTTTTTTCGCGGCATTATTCTTATCGTCCCACTTTTTGATTACATAAATACTGATTTTATCGGGGCTGATTTCCTCGGCTTTTGGAAAAGATTCGATTTCATAATTTGGCTCTCCCTCAACCGAATAAGGAATAAATATAAAATACGGATTAAAGGTATACCCGCCGTCCTTATCGCAAAAAACAAGCCAGATTCCTAAATCAAGACTGTCAAAGGTTGCTTTTCCATCTTTTGAAGTCTTTGACAGAGTGGGTATATCATTTTTCATCACATATTCTTTTACTTTTTTTGCATTTGCCTCATTAGGTGAGCTGATAATCCCTGAAACCGAAATACCAGAAGATTCGAAACCCTCGGCAGGAAAATACCCTTTGCTATTTATACCGATAATTTTGCAAATATGAATATTCACACCGTCAATAGGTTTTTTATTCTTATCCTCAAGCTTTATAGTTGCTGTTCCTTTAAGTGATGCGGCAAGACAGGGTAATGCAACGCAGAGCAGTATAATAATTACTGATATTACAGCTGCACAACGCTTAATTATCTGTTTCATTCTGAGCATCACCACCATCACTTTTTTCCGTCTTGTTTTTCTTTCTTATAAAAATCAGCTTTCTGACGGCAATAAAAGCTATACAAAGACCTATTAGAGAAAAGGTCAATAAATATTTCATATCAATATTAAGTAATTCATTAACCACATTATCCGTATTTGCAGAAAGATTGTCGTTTTCGCTCACCCTCACTCCCCGAACTAAAAGGCGGTGAGAGTTGACACCGTAAGGCGTACAGGTCACAAGGGTTACATAGTCCTTTCCGCTTATAACATTCAGCCTTGATACCTCATCCGGCTCGACAACCGAAATATCGTCTATCTGATATTCAAGAACCTCGTTTAACACATGAATATAAAAACGGTCTCCTATCTTAAGATGGTCAATATTGGTAAGCAGCTTTGCAGACGGAAGACCTGTATGCCCTGCAAGCACGCAATGCGTACTGCTTCCGCCGATAGGCAGAGAGGTTTCGGGAACATGACCGATACCCTTTTGCAGAACATTCTCATCTATTGTGTGATAAATAATTAAAGACACGCTGATTTTTGGAATTTCAATATATCCCATAAATCCGTTGCCCTCTACATTAAGCACTGATTCATAAGTCAAACCAAGCTCTTCGAGCTTTTCACTATCCGTACGGTTTTGATTATAAGCAATAGCATCATTCATCACTTTATTAAATTCTTCGGGTGTAGTCTCAGAAAAAGCCTCTTTATAATCAGCTATAAGCTTATTATTTAGGTACTGATTATACATATTGCTCACCGTGGGATAAAGAAAGAGAGAAAGACCGCAGACAAATATAATCACTACAATAATTGTGGATAAATGTTTCTTCATTGGTCCTTCTCTCCTTTCGTTTATTTATTGAGTTTAGAAAAAGAAATAAGCTTTGCTGGGTGGCTAAAAGATAATTTTGCTACCTTTTAAAGCAAAATTCTTTTAATTTGCTCTACTTCTTTTTCTTGAAGTAAAAAAAGCAACTGCACCTGCCATCATAATAATACCGAAAACGGTAAATACTGTTGTACCGATGCCGCCGGTTTCAGGAAGTGCTGAGCCGGGCTTATTGGTGATTTCAGCCCAAACAGTCAAAATAGATTCTGCCATACCCTTTGTATTCAAAATAGAGCCTGCTCCTGTATGACTGCCTGTAACCTCCAACTGCGAAACAGAGCCTAAATCACCGATAGTATCAATGATTTCAATTGCAAAGGGCTTGTCAGGACAAACATATCCGTCGGGAGCTTTTATTTCAAGTAACTCATAAGAACCCTCTGCAAGACCGAAAATAGCAATATCACCTAAATGACCGCCCATATTAAGATGGTCAAGGGTAATGGTTGCCTCGCCTTCGTTATGAGTCTCAACATAGTCTACTGTTTGCTGACCTGATATAGTGGTATCAGCAACAATATACTTAGTAAAGTTAACATTCTGTCCATTGTGTGTAACAGTTTCGGTAGTGGTAGTAAAATAAACCTTTGTTTTAGTGTCATCCGAAGTATCGTCGGGAGTGTTATTATTATCAACTCTGTAAAGCTCAAACTGAGCTCCGCCTAAACGAAGATTCAGGAGGCTTCCCGAAGCATTTTCGGCAAACTTTGTAAATACGAACTGATAAGAATAAACTGTAGCATCAGAAGATGTATTACCGTGGGTTAATTTAATTGGGTCATTATGATATGTGAGTACAGCAGTATTCACATTTATATTGGAGATATCCTTGGTAACAATAGCATCATACTTTATGATAACCTTATCTCCTACTTCCCACTTTTTGTTATCACCGGATAATTTGCCTGTGAAATCAACAGTGAAATCAATTTCGTTGGTCGGATTAAGGGTAAGAGTATAGGCATCATTTGACACCTCGGTCTCAACATTGCCTGTAGCCTTATAAATCTTGATGCTGTCAGTATCAAGAGCAAGACCGTCATGCATCTTATCCTCTATTTTATAATCATAAACCGAATAAAGAGAATGGTCAGGTATCTCGGTTTCAATCATAAAGCTAACAGTATCGCCAATGCTTGAGGAAGTACCCTTGCCGTAGGTACCGTCATTTTCAAGAACCTGTTTTAAAAGTTCAGGACGGTTAGCCTTTAAAGTAATAATAATGTTATCGTTTACAGTATCAAGCATAACAGCCGAACGAACTGCTTTGCCTTCCAAAGTGGTAGCGTCATAAATTAGATAATAACCATAAGGCAAATCGGTTATTTCAACCGATGTAACACTATCACCTGCGGTAACAGTCTTTACAGGGGCGATATTTTTAGTGTCGATATATGTATACAATTTGTTTGCAAACTGCGACATATCAAGACTATGTGTCGTAGTTTTTGATACCTCTTCAACAGCTTCCTGAGCAGTACCGTTGGTCTTATTTTCTACATAAGCATCGTCGCCTGTGAAGAAGAAATCATAGTAAGGATTTGTTTCATTACCCGCTTCACCGGTGGTGAACCAAGAATAAGAAACATTAGCACCCTTTGATGTAGCATTAAATATACGGTAAATTTCAAAGGTTTTACCGGCTACGGTTGCTTCAGAATTCCCCGGATTCTGAATAGTGATTTTACCTGTCGGCACAGCGTCTTCAGCATAAACCGCAAATACAGCACAGCTGCAAACAAGAACCAAACAAATAAGGACTGCGAAAATTTTGTTGATTACTTTCATTGTTTTTACTCCTTTTCATAAAAATTTATTATTTTTTTGAAAGCGAATTAGGTGTGACACCTCCTGTTGCGGAGAATGTCTATGTAAATACCGAGGGCTGCCGCTATTAGCAACAATCCAAAGGCATAAAACATACCAGTTCCTATACCTCCCGATTCGGGAAGTGCTACCGCCATACCGTTGCGGACAATAAGATTATACGCTGTAGAGCCTGCCTGAGCATAAAAGCTTTCTTCTACAGACACCGTACCATCCTCATTGATTACAAAATAAATGTATTCATCAATAATCAAATAACCATCCGGTGCTTCCGTTTCAGTCAGTCTATAACGAACGCCACATTTCAAATTATCAAAAATCAGTGTGCCGGCTGCTCCAGTTGTTGCGGTTTTAGATATCTCATTTGGTATTACTTTTCCGTCTTTATCCACAGCTTCAAGTACAAAAGTTGCTCCCGGTAGCTGAGTGGTTTTTCCAAGATCGGTTTTGGTAAGTCTCAACATAACACGTTTGGTCGTATTTATAACTGTAAGCAAAGTGTTTTCATTTCCGTCAGAATCTGTCGAGACAACCGGAATTTCATAGGAAACAAGCCAATTGACAAAAGAGCCGTCAGCTTTCGCCGCCTCAGTTCCAACAATAGTTTCCTTTACCGACCAGGATATTTTTTCTCCGTTTACATAAACGGGCAGGTTGTCCCAGGTATGTTGCCAATTATTATCACTGTTTAATGTAACCTGAGGCTCAACACCGGCAATAACCGTAGTAACAAGCTTTCCGTTAGAAAGCAGTTGCACAGTAACATCCTGCCATTCGGTTTCAGGGCACTCCCATTTCTTTTTAACCGTTACAGAAGAAGAATCTGTACTGTTTCCTACGATTAGAACTCCGCTCACATATTTAATAAGCTCACTGTTACCGCTAAGAATACCAACCGTTCCATCATCATCGCTATATCCAATTTCTATATCTCCGATAGGGGTGTATCCGTTTGGCGCAGTAAGCTCCTTGATAATAATCGGACCTAAATCATAGCTAAAATCTTCAACACATATTTCAAAGTAGCCGTTAGCATTTCCCTCAAGCTCTGTAATGGTTCCGTTCTCGGAGTCTAATTCATATCTATCCGTTTCAGCATTATATCTAAATTTCAGGGGTTTACCGTTTTGTTCAAGACCGAAAACTGCACCGCCTATTGAAACGCCTGTTAGACTGTCTTGCTTTTTGATGATAATGGAATCGCTTCGATTATAAATATTGGTAAACTCCGCTCGAAGCACTTCGTCTACACCCTCATCAAGTGCATAGGTCATACCGCTGACCGTCAGCGAGGTTCCGGTGCCTGTTATAGATTGGTCTCCATGAGCATCCATAACTGTAAATTCCGAATATATGCTGAAATCGACCGAATCGTCCTTGAACTTATGCGGATGCTCTTCTATTTCCCAATACTCACCGTAATCTACATCGGCGATTTCCCACATATAGGTATCTGTATCCGCTTTATATGATTTATAATTATTGAGGTCAAGAACAGTATTTTCACCTGTTGATACATCTTTTGCATTTATGTAAAAATCCGTCTTTGCCTCAAGTACCAGCTCTTTATTTCCCGCAAAGGTCTTATAAACATGGATAAGTCCTTCTTTTTTCACAAGCTTACCGTCGATATGCCAAGCATCGTCCTGACTTTTAAAAACATACCATCTAATAGCATATTCCCTGTCATTCAAATCCTCTGCCTTTACCGCCTCTCCGCCAACCGAAAGATATCCTGTATTTGCGTATTGAACAAGACTCGCAAATACGAAATCATCTGTTGGAAAAGCGCTCAGCCATACACCGTCTGTGCGTTCGCCGTATAATTTTCTGATTTCTTGGTCCGCACCGAAAGAATTATCAGAGGTAGTATCCGCAATACCGTAAAGCCCTTGAAGCCTTGAAGAAGAAAGCGATGTATCCACTCCCCCGACATAAGCCGCAAAAATCTGATTTGTATACTTATTTGAATCCTGTCCCGTAACATTCCCTTCTGTATCAACAGCCACCGAGTCAAACCTTATAAAGAATGAGGCTGTCTGAAGCGGACTGTAATCCCAAACCGCCGTAAGCTTAAGGCTTACACTGTTATTTGAATACTGAAGCAGTTCCTCCCAGACAAGATGCGTATTAGGCTGTAAAATCGTATCGGTATCTCCGACTCGCCATCCTCTAAACTGAATCACTCGGGTAAGTCCTGTTCCGTTACCGTTTACTGTACCTTGTACCGATTGCTGAGATACGTTTCGGATTACCGCTGCAGAGTTTTCACTGTATTCATCCTTGACAGTTGTCGTCGCTAAGCCGGCTAATGTGGGGCTTGTCGAAACCGTCACGCCGCTCACATTCGGAAAAGCAACATCATAATTTATATTCACGTATGTTGGCGGGCCTAAAAGCCTTCCCTCAAAGGTTGTTGTGCCTGTTATAGTAACGGTCTCATCCGCAGAATATATATTATCATTTGCAATCCATTCATAATTTCCCGACGGCAGTACTATCTCCTGCCCAGATCGTATATATTCGGTAACAGTAGTACCTTCAGGATAAATATATTTTACAGTATAAAACGCAAACGCTGTGCTTGAAGCACTGCCGCCCTCAGGTATCAGACGAATATGTTTTGCTGCTCTGGAATTAGAGCTTGTCTGCCTATAGCCTATTGTTGTGGTAACAGAAGCTATACCAATATTACTTTTTGAGTAGCTGCCGTTTTCAGATGAAGACACCGCAATATCGAAAGAATTATATTCATATTCTGTGCCTAATGTGCTATTCACAAGACTTAAAACATCATAGGTCGGAATCGTGCTGTTATATCTGGTTCCGTTTCGTGCGGTATTAAAAGGTAAAGAACCAATACAGGTCCACTTACCGTCAAGATAAATATAAAAATTAGCTACATAATTTGATGTATCAGGCTCGCCTCCGACGCTTAATGTAACCGCATTATTTTGAGTGGCATTCTGAGTTGCAGCCGAACTATCCTCTAACAAAAGTGTGCTGGAGTTGTTTATATTTTCGTTTAAAACGAGTTTTGGAAGTGTATCCTCGTCAGAAATTGTATCATTGAGCTGCGCCACCGTATCCTGAGATAATTCAAGATCACCGCTATCGCTATCATCAGAGGTGTTCAAATTGGAATTAAAGGTCAGAGCCGAGGACATAACATCCGTAATAACATATTCTAATGAATGAACATCATTATTTCCGAGCATAGTAAGTATGCCGTTAATGTCATTTTCCTTAAGCAAAATTATGTAACAGTTGCCATTGTGGGTATGGGCAGACTTTTTGCAAACAATAAAATCGCCTTCGTAGCATTCGTCAGTATGAACATGAGCCTCAATTCCACACCTAAGCTCCTGCTCTAATGCTACACTTGGAGTAATATTCATACAGAACAAAACAACGCAAACCGCAACACAAAAAATTGCGATAATTGTGTAAAACAAAATGCTTTTAATATTCAATTGTCCTCTGTTGCTCTTAAAAGCATTCATTTCATGTCACTCTTTAATATAAATTAGTCTATAGCTTTAAATGTTGATAAGGAAAAGACCACTTTTCCAATAAGTCTGTCCTTTGTCACAACGCCGATCTCAAACAATCGGCTATCCATTGCAATATCACGGTTATCTCCCATAACAAAAAAAGAATTGGTCGGCACATTATAAGGGAAATCAATATTGCATTGTCCTAAAGTTTTGTTTTCTACATAGGGCTCTTCTAGCTCTTTTCCATTCACAGAAACCGTACCGAAAGCATCAATTGAAATCTGCTCGTTGCCTACCGCAACCACACGGCGCACAATTATCTTATTATTATAATAAAATGCTATGATATCTCCGTTTTCTATTTCTGACATTTTATTTACAATCAAAATCTGCCCATCTTTTAGTGTAGGAGACATACTGTCACCATAATATTTGACCACCGGCATAATAAATGTAAATAAATTCAAAAGTAAGGAAGCAGTAACTACTACTATAAGAACAATTTTCAAAGTCTTTTTTAATACAGCGCTTTGAAAAAAGTTATTACTTTTCTTTGAGTGCTTAGACACTGTCTCTTCTCCTAAACTTAAAATACCTTTGAGCCACACAAATCTTTTGCGAATTTTGCGATAATTACTCAAAGTATATAATATCACAAACTTATATATAAAGCAATCTCTTTAAGCAAATTTTATTTATTTATTTTTTGAATATAAAACATAAAAATTTCTTTAACTGTCAACCGACAAGCCGTTTTATTCATATACTTAAATGAAATATAAACGGAGTTGATAATAATGCTTAATCTTATTCTTCAAATCGCATCAAATCTTTATTATTTTGCCCTGCATGTAACAAGCGCAGGCTCGTTTCCAAAACCGCTTTCCCTCGAAGAAGAAAACACTCTGCTCAAAGCCTCTGCTGAGGGTGATATTGAAGCAAGAAACAAACTTATCGAACATAATTTAAGGCTTGTTGCCCATATTGTCAAAAAATACTATGCAACAGGTGCTGAGCAGGACGACCTTATTTCAATAGGAACTATAGGTCTTATCAAAGCGGTTTCAACCTTTAAAACCGATAAAAAAATCCGCCTCGCCACCTATGCCGCACGTTGTATAGAAAAAGAGATACTCTCACTGCGTCCACTCATGTTGCAAATCACCGTAAAATATGCGAATTTCACCCCAAAACCGAGCAAAAAACCACTCTGTACGCTACTTCCAAAGACTTGATGTTATCATCCTACTCGCTTTATAACATAAATTCACAGATAAAAAACGGTGAAATAATATTTAAACCACTCTATGCTTTGACCTTAAAATTTGAAGAAAATCCATTAGCAAATGAAGCTATTGATTTCTTAAATTCAAACCCAAATCCTGATTTATTGAAAAGTACGGGTGAAAAATTACGTTGGTATAGGTATAAGAACAATCTTTTACAAAAAGATGTCGCCGATAAAATAGGAATAGACCGTAGTACATATATTCACTATGAATCAACTACCCATGATTTATATCAAAGGGACAAGCTTAAAAAATTAGCACACCTTTTTGGAGTAAATATCAAAAAATTGTTGGATGACTATAATTTATTTCTTTATAACGGTCAAGGCAAACAAATAAAAGCCTTGCGAAACAGATTAGGACTAACCGTATCCGAATTCGCAAGGCTTTATAATACCACACCCAACACCGTAAGAAATTGGGAGAAAGATGAAGTTATTATCTTTAAATCAACTTGGAATAAATTATTTAATAATTTAATTAAATGTCATATTCTGTAAGTAAAACTTCCTTCCAAGCACCCGTATCATCTGACAGATAAAATGTTTTTATGCTATACGGTTCGAATTTCGCCTTAAGAGGAGTCTTGAGCAAATCACCGCTGAAAGTTACATCCGTGTTTTCCCCTCTTGTTTCGTAAGCTCTCAGGACTAAGCCGCATTCATCCTCAGAACGTTTTAATGCAGATATAATAACACCTTCGCCTGCAATGTTTATTCCCTCAAAACATTCGTTCAGCCTGCCGCAATGATTATTCTCGATAATGTTAACCGGCAATTCGTTAAATTCATATCCGGCTTTTATAACGTCATCGAAGTGTTCTGTATAAATCGGGAATATCGAATATTTAAACTTATGACTTCCTATATCTGTGTATTCGCTCTCATCATATCTGGGACCGCCATGGTCACAGAATATAGGACTTCTGATAACCGTCAAATTCATTGTGTTATCTTTGAAAGAAAAGCTGTATTTATTATTATTGACTAATGCTACGCGAGAATTATCTCCACACATAGCCACCCATTTAAGACCGGGCTCTTCTTCACCGTCGCAAGGTCTTTCGATGACACCGTAAGGTATTTCATAATATGCTTTTGGATTATCAACATCAAGCTCATATGCAAGTTTAAGCATTCTATTCTTTTCATACCAATCAACCTTAGCGTCAATTTCCAACTTATTTGAATCGGCACTTAAAGAAAATTTTTGAGTAAGGGTAGAATTATTATAACGGTTTATAACCTTAATCGTAGCTCTTAAAGGACCTTCTTCAATAACCTTTATATCCACATTTGAAAACTCTCCGACCCTTTTATCAAAGTAATTCTTATCATGACTCCAGGTATCGTGCTCATCCTCATTAATTACGATAGGTATCGCTCCCTTGCCTGAAAGAAGCTGCTTTTGCTCCTTTTTGTCATAAATTGATGATATATAGCCGGTTCCTTTTTCAAATTCGACTCTAATAAATTCATTTTCAAGGAAATAATCTCCAACCGAAACCTTGCTCTCAAAATTTGACTCTTCATCCTTGATATAATAAGTCCTGTATCCGAAAGCGGGAATACTTACTTTAAACATTGTATCAGTTCTGCGCTGAACATTGTGTGCGGGCGAGAACACCTGCTGAACGGCTATAAGATTTCCCTCATTATCATAAACAGAGCCCGCCTGCTTGTTTATTGTCACAAAACCGTTATACTCCCACGAATGGGGATTGAAAACCACAACAGGAATACCCTTGGACGCATCAGAGGTATCTATCGCCCAAGAAAGTGATTGTAACGCATTGTTTGTTGCTCTTTGAGAAACAGACAATGCCTCCCCCGCAAATGCATACATATCCTCATAAACAGGTGCTACACAGCAACCACCGAAGGAGTCGTGAAAATGCATAAACAGAATATCTCGCCAAGCAGCCTTAAGCTCTTTTGAAGGATATTTTTTATTGAGCAAAATATTCGCAGCTGTACTGTAAACCTCGCTTGCGATAATTTCGCTTTCGCATCTGCGAATAGCATTTTTAATACCTGAAACTGCTGAATAACATCCACTTGCGTGATGCTGAAAATCACCCTTATACTCAGGAATGGGTTTGTCAGATGTGCTTACTGCGTCGAAAAATTCTTCGGGATGGCCAAAAACAACTTCGCACTCACTGTTTTCTGCTTTGTATTGCTGAATAAGCTCTATATTATGCTTTGTAGGTCCTCCGCCGTGATTGCCGACACCATAGAAGCACATTGCATAATCAGTACAATCAAGTTTATCCTCACAAACAGTTTTTAATCTATTTTTGAAATCTTCCATATCTTTGTAATTATATGTATAGAAATCGCATATTCTGAAAGCTGTGACAGCAGAGCCGTCAGGTGCAATCCATTTGAAAAGATTACTGTCCATATGCATTTCGGTTTCGCAAGGACGCATATAGACATAGTTATCCATACCGCTTTTTTTAAGCAACTGCGGAAGCATTGCATTATGACCGAATGAATCTACATTGTAGCCGACCTTAGCTGTTACACCGAATTTTTCCATAAAATAGCGCTGACCGTAAAGTGCCTGCCTTACAAAGCCTTCGCCCGACGGGAGATTGCAGTCAGACTGAATAAACCAACCGCCAACAATTACAAATCTTCCTTCTTTTATGCGTTTTTTCATTTCCTCAAACATATCGAAATCAAATTCCTCAATGCATTCATAAACAAACACTGAAGAACAAACAAAAATAAATTCGGGTGTTTCGTTCATTCTATCAAGTGCAGAACGGATTGTTGCCTTTGTTTCGGCACTTCCCTCCTGCCATCTCCAAATCCATACCGGATCAAGATGAGCGTTTCCTATCATATAAACCTTTTTCTTCATTTGCCTCATCCTAACTACAAACAAAACTTTAATTTATTCGTTAATTATACTTTCAAATGTCTTAAGCCACTCTCTTGAAATAATCAAGTGGCCTGTAGGGGTTGGGTGAACACCGTCCACTGTAACATCTTCAATTTCAAGTCTTTCAGTTTCTTCATCAAGAATTTTCTGAAGCGGTATAAACGGAAGCGAATATTTTTCAGCAACCCTCTTTACCGCCGCTGCACGTTCCCTTACGCCATTATTAAAATTATTCCATCTTTCAGGCTGTTCTTCTGTGTTTCTGGTAGAAGAATATTTAAGTACAAAAGGCTCCAAAAGAAATATTTTTATATTTGGTAAAGCTTCTTTTATCGTATCAATTAACAAACAGTACATTGTTTCAAACTTATCTGTATCAACACCGTTATTATATTCTAGCTCATGCCAAAAATCATTAACTCCTATAAGGATACTTAAATAGTCCGGTTTCAAATTGATTATGTCCTGCTTAACCCTTGAATAGAGGTCGGTTATACGGTTTCCACTCACGCCTCGATTTATTAATTCGTATTCTTTGCCATACTTGTAAACAATCTCGGCCTTTACAAATTCCGGATAACCGGAACCTAAAAACCTGTCATTTTCTCGCGGCCGATAGCAATCGGTTATGGAATCTCCCTGTAAAAGTATTTTTTTCATAATTTTTCATCCTTTCAAAAAGGGCAATAATGCCCGAATATCCGAAAGAGGAAAATAAAAGCTTTACCTCTTTCGGATATTCGTCGATTGCAGGAATTTCCTGCAATCGACGAAATCTTCAATTATTTCTGACCTAAAGCATCATCAATAATGCTTTGAATAGTGTTTTTATTATCGTTAAGGATCTTAACATAATCTCCGCCTGTTTTAGCAGTGTTTTCAATATTTGTGAAAAGAGTGCGAACAGAGGTTGATGCGGTTTTATAATTAGGAAGATATTCATTAATATTATCGAACAACTTCAAAATCACATTATTTATTTCATCTGAATATCTATACGGGTCTTCGTCTGCCATAGGATCTTCAAATTCGAGGTCAAACTTCGCCCAAAGAACTGCCACTCTGGGGTCCTTAGAACCCTTGCCGGCTGCCTTAGGCTGAGCGCCATGTCCGGGATTGGCTTTTGTTTTATTGTTGGGTCCATAAGGGAATGGAACAATTCCCAGATTATTGAAATCGTAATCGAAAGCAGATGAGTTAATTATTGTATCATACATATAAAGTTTACCGTATGCATAGTTCTGACCAAACATATAGTAATTACCGTTATAAAATTCAGTGGGGTCATCCGAATAACCCTTTGGTCCCATATATTTTGTAGCAAATTCCTTATACTTTTCGAGTGAAGTAAGATACAACGGATCAGAGGTATTTGCTATAACCTTACCCTTACTGTCAGTTTTAGTGTACTTAAAGCCATTTGAAAGCATAAATGTAATAGCGTTGAAGTCTTTACCTATAAGATACTGACCTTTTGATGCATTGAGTACATCTGCACCGTATTCAAAGAATTTATCCCAATTCCACTTTCCCTTTTTATAAAGCTCTAACGGATCATCCAGACCTGCTTCTTCAAACATAAGCTTATTGTAGAAAAGCACCTGAATCATAGAAGCTGTATTACCGCTGTGGCAAGCAACACCGTAGATATGACCGTTAAGTGAAAAATCTTCGCTTGATTCAAGGTCGATGCCCTTACCTGTCTTGGGGTTATATAAATCAGCCTCATAAATATACTTGTTAAGGGGTTCATAAAGGCCCTGAATTCCTGCCTCAGGCCAAAAATTCGGCTGAAGACCGCAGATATCATAAGGCTGACCTGCCGCCATAGCGCTTGCTACCTGAGAGTTATACTGCTCCCACTGAAGATTAACAAGCTCTATTTTACAATTATACTTTTTCTCGAATGCAGATTTTTTGCGCATAACATAATTTGATACCGCACCAATTATGGTCTTCTTGAAAGTCTGACCCTTAAAGTTTACACCCTCGATAGTACCTGTCTTATTAGGGGTAATAGTTGTGTTGCTGCCACCACTATTATTTCCAACGTTATTATTGCTGCCACCACTATTATTTCCAACGTTATTATTGTTGCCACCCGTACTGTTACCGTTCTGAGTTGTACCACCCGATGATGTTGTACTGCTGTTCTTGTCATCCGAGTTTCCTTCCCCAGAAACCTCTACCTCTTCCCAAACTTCAACCCAGGAAACGGTATCACTTGAATTGCCGTTGCTTTTACATCCTGCAATTGAAAAAACCATTATCATTGCAAGGCATAAGCAAAAAATTCTTTTTTTCATTTATATTTCTCCTTTAATATTTATTAAAATACGGAAATTCCGTACCTTATCCGACTATACCCGTCTTAGCTATGCTTTCCACAAAATGCTTTTGCAGGAAAATATATAGCACCAACGGTGGAAGCAATGCTAAAAGTGCACCACTTGCAAAATAAACTCTCAGGAAGAATGATGATATATTAACGCTTACATTGAGTCCTTCCTGAATCATTATTATCCTCAAATTATTAAGCATCGCCATAATAGGTCTTACATCGCCCACAAAGTACATTGCCGAGCTATAAAGGTCATTCCAATGCCACACAAACGAAAACAGGCATACTGTGATTATAGCAGGTTTAGCAAGCGGAAACATTATCCTCAAAAAGGTCATAAACGAACCGCAACCGTCAATCTTTGCCGCCTCCTCAAGTTCTTTAGGCATTGCCGCAAAGGACT
>JAZQIP010000050.1:0-19648 GCA_045541175.1 Acutalibacteraceae bacterium | reverse complement strand
GCTGCGGTAAAAAATATTATCTATTTCGTTTTTTGAATTTTTTAAATTAAATATGCGGGTGTGGCGGAATTGGCAGACGCACCAGCCTTAGGAGCTGGCGCCTTCGGTGTGCAGGTTCGACTCCTGTCACCCGCACCAAACCAGAAAAAGTCCGAACCAAATTAAGAGGTTCGGATTTTTTGTTATTATATGATTGTTTTTGTTGCTTTGATTGTGGTATAATTAAATTGTATCAATTGAAATGAGTGATATTATGAATTATAAAGAGCATTTAACTTGGATACTTGATAAGAAGAATCACAGATTCGGCGACGAGAAATATCAGGAAAATATAGATTTCGTTCATTCTCTCGGCAAAAGGTGTGACTGTGTCGGGTGGAGCGAGCTCGATATGGATGAATTTGATGCAGATGAGGTGCTTGATAAAATAGAGGCTTTCTGCAAAGAACAGGGTTGGCGCGCCCGTGGTTGGTATGAGAGAAGATATACCGATTTTGAAAGTGATTGGTATGAACTCAAAACTGAAGATTTCAAGGATAATACCGTAATCGATGTTTTTCCTGTAGAAACGGAAATAGGAAAAAAGATATATCTTGAAGTAATAAGTGCTTTTCATGAAATAAATGTTGCACCAAAGGATTGTCATAATATCTGCGTACCTGACCGTTTCAGAAAAGCCTGCATTGAAAACGGAATTACTGATGTTGATTTCTGCTGGGTGCAGGATAAGGGCAGATATGAAGCCGAACAGTATTTTTATCTCTTTCCACATAAAAAGATTCCTCGTATTGCATATGACAGATATATAGATAAAAAGCAAAAGGCAAAAATGCAGTCTCTCGGCGGATACTTACCGAAAATAGCTTCGATTTTTTATGATTTGCAGCGCATCGGACTTCAGGACTGCTATCTCAAAGAGGATATGCCTTCAGGTGGTATAGCTTATGTTTACTGTT
Source organism: Acutalibacteraceae bacterium (assembly GCA_045541175.1). GTDB lineage: Bacteria > Bacillota > Clostridia > Oscillospirales > Acutalibacteraceae > UBA737. The sequence goes on along the minus strand of JAZQIP010000050.1, from coordinate 18,692 downwards.
CTTCTACAGATGATTTCTGCGGAAGATATACGATTTTGATACATAGAGATACTGCAGAAATGCTTATAAATGAAAAAGCGCTTTCTTGGTCAAACCTTACTCCTGCTTGCATAGTAGATAAGTGCCCTGAAGGCTATTACCTTGATAAAACAGCGGATGCACCTATACCCTTAAAAACATATATAGAAAAAACCTTTAAATTATATGAAAAGCTGAAAACAAAAGGCAGACCGGAATATATTGTAAAAGAAAAAGAAGCTCTTAAATTTTTAAGAAAAACAAAAACTGAGCGCAAAGAGGATTTTAACAAAAGAATTACCAAAAAGATTGCTGAATCAATAATAGACCCTCTATACAGTAGCATACTGCCTTACTATTTAGTCAGTGATGGTGGTCTGCTTTCTGATGAATACACTTTTTTGTCTTATGCCGATTCATTAAAGACAACTACTGAATTTTTCGAAGGCTTGGAAAAAGAAGAATTACTTGAAGAAAAGCCTGAAGGTATAGTTATTGCAACCTGTGCAGACGGAGATTTTGTGTTACTGGCTAAAGACGAAAAGGTAATTCGTTTCAGCCATGAAGCTCCCGAAGCTATAAGTGAGTGGCAAAATATTGCTAAATTTTTTGTCGAAGCAATCAATGATGCTGAATAACTTACAGTTAGTTATAAACTGCTCTCTATTGTGAGGGCAGTTTGCTTTTGCAACCTCGGATAGTGCACTGCATCGCCTTTACGGTGGTGAGTAAGTGCGCCCTTAAGGCAATGTATAAATAGCAAAATGTTGGTTCGGATATGGGTTGTCAACCCGCACCAAAAATTCCAAGGATTTTTAGTCCTTGGAATTTTTGTTTTTTATATAACAAAAAATGGACAGTTTCCTGTCCATTAAGTTTATTTTCCGCAATTGCAACAGCTTTTGAATAATTTATCTATATCAAGTCTTTTTTCTGCTTTTTCTTTTATAAAACCGATTTTTTCTAGGAAGTCCTCAGGCACAGTATCTTCATAAAAAGCATCCATAACACTGCGCTCGGCGGAAACATGCAGAGTACTTCTTAAAATACCGTCTGCAAGGGCAATATCAGAAAGTGGCTCTAAATATTTAATAACCATTTTCTTTTTATCAAGGTCATAAAGACAAAAGCCCAAAACTTCTTCTTTATCCACCGCTGTAACACAGCCTGAATTTTCAGTATACTCAATATTATTATCAGCAAATCTTTCTTTTATCTGCTGTTTATCGCTTAAAGGTGCTAAAGATATCATATTAATTTTCCTTCTTTTCTGCATTGACATTGGTCAAATGACGCATTTCTCTTTCATTTAACGGACGCCATTTTCCCTGAGGGAGCATCCCAAGCTTTACACCTGCAATTTCGGTGCGTTTGAGTCTTATAACCTCTAGCTGTACCGCCTCGCACATTCTTCTAATCTGCCTGTTCCTGCCCTCTTGAATTATAAATATAAGCACTGTTCTATCAGGCTTTCTTTCAGCAACAAAAACATCGCAAGGAAGAGTTTTGCGGTCATCGAGCATTATTCCCTCGCTCATTTTAATAAGCTTTTCATCCTCTACCTCACCCTTAACTGTAACACGGTATGTTTTATTAACATGAGCTGACGGATGAGTAAGGCTATTTGCAAAATTGCCGTCATTAGTCATAATTAAAAGACCCTCGGAGTTGCGGTCAAGTCTTCCAACAGGGAAAAGCTTTACGCCTGCATCCTTAACAAGATCTGTAACACACTTGCGGTCAAGCTCGTCATTAGTCGTTGTTACATAGCCTCTTGGCTTGTGAAGCATTATATACATCTTTGTATTCTGAGCAATAACTGCTTTACCCGAAACGGTAACCTTATCTCTTTTAGGGTCTACCTTAGCACCTATAAGTGCTACTCTGCCGTTAACCCTTACCTTTCCTTGCTCGATTAATTCCTCAGCTTTTCTTCTTGAAGCAACTCCGCATTCGGACAGATGCTTTTGAAGCCTTATTTTGTTATCCTTCATTTATTTCTCCCATAGACCTAAAAATATGTATTTTAAATTTTCATATATAATTTCTGCTAGTTTTCTTTTTTGCGGTGACGCTTTAATACTAACATCGGCGCAAAGCTCAACTGTATTTATAATATTATCACCGTTTTTATAAACAACACTACCTAAAACCTCGCCCTCAGTTACAGGGGCATATATAAACCTTGGCAGATTAACCTGACAGGTAATATTCCCCTCTTCAAGACTGCTGAAAACATAAGGCTTAGTTTTAATTTCGATACTATCTGTATCAGCTCCTACAACAGGTACAGTATAGTATTCCTTTTCAGGAGATATTTCGTTTAAAACTAGTTTTTCAAGACCGTATTCCAAAAGAGCCTGATGGTCTGCCCAATCATCGGGGTCATTAAGGGTTACAGCAATCACATATTTACCGTCTCTTTTAGCTGCCGATACAAGGCATCTGCCTGATTTTTTGGTAAAGCCCGTTTTAACCCCTATTGCACCGTCAAAGGTTTTAAGAAGCTTATTATGGTTTGAAAGGGTTCGTTTATAAGGCGGATTTCCGTAGCTTAAAGTAGCTGTTTTTGATGCTGCCGCCTTAGCAAATTCCTCATTCTGCATAGCATATCGCGCCAAAGCAGCTAAATCTCGGGCGGTTGTATAATGATTGTCCCCGTCAAGACCGGAGGGTGTTTCAAAATGAGTATTTCCAAGCCCTAGCACCGCCGCCTTTTGGTTCATCATTTTAACAAAGCCGTCAACCGTACCGCCGAGTATATATGCGGTTACATTAGCGGCATCGTTGCCCGAAGCCAAGAGCATACCGTAAAGCAAATCGTGAAGAGTCACCCTATCGCCTGCAAGCAAGCCCATAGAAGAGCCCTCAACCCTTAGCATTTCGGCGGTTACAGTAATTTCCTTTTCAAAATTACCATACTCGCACAAAAGCAAAGCGGTCATAATCTTAGTGGTGCTAGCCATCGGCAATTGTTCATTTTCGTTTTGTCCAAAAATAACCTCTCCTGTATCGCCGTTTATGAGTATTGTCGCTTTAGCGGATGTACTCACAGCAGATACAGAAATCGGAACGCAAAACAAAACGATACAAAGCAATATACAAATTATCCTCTTCAAAGCCAACACCTCATCTTAATTTTATTTAAGACAAGGTAATACTATTACTTATTTTTCAGTTTCTTTTTTATTCGGAAAAAGTTCTTTTGCTTTATCAATTATTTCAGGTGCCATATTTATAGCCTTTTCAACCGTTGTCAGCTCATTATAAACAGGCATCATTTTAACATTATCTCCTGATATTACAATAAAGGCTATGGGCGAAACTGTAACCCCTGCTCCGCCGCCACCTCCGAAAAGCTGATTTCCGCTTTTAGAGGGGAAATCACTACCGCCAGTAGCCAGACCAAAAGCCACCTTTGATACAGGAATAAGTGTTATACCGCCAATTTCTATAGGAGTGCCTGTTATAACATCGGCATCAACCATAGTCCTCAGCTTGTCCATAGTAGTGTCCATAATTCCTTTTATATTGTTTTCACTCATTGTAATTCATTCCTCACTGTGAATTTTTTATATTCTGAATATGCCCTGAAAGCGACAATCAAAAGGCAGAAAATATTAAGCTTTACTACCATACTAAACCAAAAATCGGATTCTTTACCGTCAAAATCACTTTTAACATTTATCGACCTGAAGCCTATTTTCGCACAGGCCGAAAGCGCCGCTGTCACAGGATAAACCGCCGAGCAAATAGCACCGTATTCAATAGCAGTAGCGGCGGCATCCTCAGCCGCAACGGTAATATCAAGCTCAACCTTTTTAATCTTAATATGCCGCAAAAAGGATTTTATATGTGCCAGTATATCGCCTGCGAACCTTAAAACCTCTTTTACAGCACCCGTAAAGCCATACCTTTTTTTAAGCACAGAGAATAGTCTTTTGGTTTCATCAAGAGTTTTACTTTCAGCCTTTTTATCACTTACTTTATCGGCAGATTTTTTAACTTTCCTTTTTGGTAAATCTCTTTTGGGTTCGATTTCAAAAACCTTTATTCCTGCAAATCTTATTTTTAAAAAGAAATCCTCTTTAAACTTTATAAAAACACTTACAGGCAAAAACAAAACCGCCGCAAAAAGCAACAAAATAATACCGATAATTATAACGGCTGTTTTCACTCTGCCGCAGCCTCGCTTTCTGTTTCTTCAGCAATTTCTAACTGCTCTCCAACATCGTTTACCTCTTCTCCTGTTTTAGGGAGCTCCGGGAGTTCGCTCAAATCACTGATGCTAAAACATCTGAGGAAATTCTTGGTTGTTCCATAAAGTAAGGGCTTTCCGGGGAGCTCAAGTCTTCCCCTCTCTTCAATAAGTCCTTTTTCAACCAAGGTTCCTACAACACCTGAACAATCGACACCTCTCACCTGCTCTATAAAAGAACGGGTCACGGGCTGATTATAGGCTATAACTGCCAAAACCTCAAGGGCTGCGGGAGAGAGCGGTGTTCTACGCCTTAAATCAAAAGCTTTTTTGATATATTCTGCAAACTGCGCCTTAGTAGCAAGCTGATAGGTATTTTCAAGTCTTAAAAGCTCTAAGCCGCTACCGTTTTTCTTCATTTTTTCTTCAAGCTTGTCCATAGTTTTTACAACCTTTTCAGGCGATATATCAAATACCTGAGAGAGTCGCTCAATACTGGTAGGCTCGCCGCCTGCAAACAGCACAGCCTCAAAAGCCATTATCAAATCTTCTGTTTTCATCTGTTTTTATGCCCCTTAATTAGAGTAATTTCCTGATTTTCGCTCTCACCGTCTATCCTAACTCGGTTTGCCTTGCAAAGCTCAAGCACAGCAAGAAAGGTTGCGACAAGCTCGGAACGGCTGTTAGCAGTTTTATAAAGCGAAGATAGTTTTTTTCTTCCGCCGCCCCAAAGATTTCGTATGACAAAAACGATTTTGGTAGAAACCGCAACAATCTTCTTTGCAACTATCTTGGTAAAAGGTGCAGTCGAAGGCGGAAGCTTTCTCTTTCCTCTGCCGACAGCGGCAAGATAGGACAGATAAATAACATCGCTTGGGTGAACAAGCTCGTATGTTTTATCAAAATCATATTCCGACGGCGCTTTAATATATCGGTCAAGACCGCCCTGCATAGTTCCAAGCTGTCTTGCTACCTGCTGGCAAACCATATATTCCAGAAGTTCACCTGTCAGTTCTTCCTTGAGCTTAACTATCTCATCGTGCTTTGGAAGAAGGCTTACAGTCTTTATATAAAGAAGTCTCGATGCCATTTCAAGAAATTCGCTTCCGATTTCCATTTCTTCACTCTGAAATTGCTTTATCTGCTCTAAATATTGGTCGATAAGCTCGGTCAGAGGAATATCGTAAATATTAAGCTTGTTTCGGGCAATCAACTGCAAAAGGAGGTCTAGAGGACCCTCAAAGTTTTCAAGTTTATAGCATAAAATATTTTCCATTTATCCACCTAAAATCCAAAAGGTAATCCGGCGATGAAATCAAGAGCTCCTAAAACTGCACTTCTCATATAATAAAGAGGTTTATCAAGGACTCCAAACCACAAAAGCGCCAAAAGACCGAAATAGATATATCTTTCATATCGCATTAAAGCGTAATATGTTCTGTAAGGCAAAAATGCCGATAAAATACGCGAGCCGTCAAGCGGAGGAATCGGTATAAGATTGAATACCGCAAGGCTCACATTTATAACCGCAATATAATATAAAAAAGAGGCAATATAATATAAAACCGTAACTGCAGCAACATTTATCAAAATCAACTGAAAAACATTAAAAACGATTAAAGATATAAGTGCTACAACAAGGTTTGAAAGCGGTCCAGCAAAGGCGGTTATCGCCATATCCCTCTTAGGGCTTCTGAAATTATTTTGATTGACCTGAACAGGCTTTGCCCAGCCAAATCCAAACATTAGAATACATAAAGCGCCAACATAATCGATATGAGCAAAGGGATTAAGAGTAAGTCTTCCCTGCCATTTCGGAGTATTATCACCGAGCTTTACCGCCGCAAAGCCATGGGCAAACTCGTGCACAGGCATTGTAAGAAAAATTACGGCAAGCGAGGATAAAATATAAATTATGACATCAGCAAATCCCATATTTCCTGATAATAAACTGCTAAGCAAAAGACATACTACCCCTTTATACATTAATATTTAATTAATTATATAACATTATTGCCATAATTACAAGCAAAATATACTTAATAATTTTTATAAAACCTGCCGTTTATGTCAAAAATGATACGGGAGGGATTTTATGCCTGAGAACAAACTGTTCTGGAAAATCTTCACAATAAGGTCTGTTATATGCTACTTCGTAATTATGGCTCTGCTTTTAAGCTGTATTTTGAGAATAGCGGTAATCACTTCGGCCGATTATGATACTGTTAGAGCCAAGCAAAACAGCTATAAGCTTAAAATCGCAGACCAACGTTCTACCATATTTGACCGAAATTTAGTACCTCTTACCAATGATGCCGAAAAAATTATTGCCGCCGTTTCCCCTACCCCCAGAGCTATTACAGGTATAAGCTCGGTATTATCAGGAGACGAGCTTGAAAATGTGCTCAAACGCCTGAAAAGCGGAAAACCTGTTTTATGCGAAATTCCGAGAATTATAGAATGTGACGGTATTGCCTGCACAAAGGTATATTTTAATGCCAATGATAATTTTGCTGTCCATATTTTAGGCTATACCAATGTAGATAATAAAGGTGTATCAGGAATAGAGGCGGCTTATGATGACCTGCTATATTCGGCAGAAGAAATTTATTTTTCCTATGAAACCTCTGCCAAAGGCGATATGCTTGATGGCGTTACCCCAACAATAGTTAATGACAGTTCTATAAGAGCCGACGGTGTTGTAACAACCCTAGATGCTAATATTCAGGCTATTGCCGAAACTGCCGCAGATAATATCGAAACCGGTGCGATTGTAATAGCAGATGCCAAAAGCTGTGAGATTCTAGCGAGTGTGAGCCGTCCCGATTTTGGCCCCGAGAAAATCACCGACTTTCTCTATGCAGATAATTCCCCTCTATTAAACCGAGCAATAAATGCATATAATGTTGGCTCGGTATTTAAACCCTGCGTTGCGGCGGTGGGGATTGAAAAAGGAAAAGGCGGTTATCTTTATACCTGCACAGGTAGTTGCGAAATAATAGACCGATTTTTCAGATGTCATAAATTAAACGGTCACGGTTATACAGACCTTTGCTCTGCAATCGCCCAATCCTGTAATACCTATTTTTATAACTATTCCTTTAAAATAGGCGGTGATGCAGTTTATAATACTGCCTCAGCGCTCAAATTCGGAACTGCACTAAAGCTTTGCGACGGAATTTATACCTCGAAAGGTAATTTGCCCAAAAAGGAAAGTCTTTCAAATATTGCCCATCTTGCAAATTTCAGCATAGGTCAAGGCGAGCTTTTATTATCCCCTGTCTCAATGCTGACTCTTTACTGCGCTATCGCATCGGACGGCGCATACTATGTGCCTTCACTAGTTAAAGCGACCTTAAAAAACGGTACCGAAACAGCCTATTCAAAAGGCAACCGCACAAGGGTTATGAAAGCCCAGACCGCAAAAACTCTAAGAGAATATCTTGAGGCTGTAATGATTGACGGCACAGGCGAGGATGCAAAACCGAATAATGTCCCAGCCGCAGGAAAAACAGCAACAGCCCAAACAGGTAAATTTGAAAACGGCATAGAAATATGCCAAGGCTGGTTTTGCGGATTCTTTCCTGCAGATAGCCCCGAATATGTCGTTATAGTATTTTCCGAGGATATAAAAAAGCAGAAAAAAAGCTGTGCTGAGATATTTGCCCAAATCGCTGATGAAATCGCAAAATAAGTAATAAATTATGCTTGTAATTCACCACAATATATAGTATAATGCATAGTGTATATACCATAATTTAACTTAAAGGGGAAATACTATTATGAAATGTCCTTTCTGCGGATTCGAAGAAAGCAAGGTTATTGACTCGCGCCCTACCGACGAGGGTCAGCGTATCAGAAGACGCCGTGAGTGCCTGCAGTGTACCAAGCGTTTTACAACCTACGAGATTATTGAAAGTCTTCCTATCATTGTTATCAAAAAAGATAAGTCTCGCGAAACCTTTAATAGGGACAAGCTTATGACCGGTCTTTTGCGCGCTTGCGAAAAGCGTCCGGTATCTATTGATACTTTAGATAATATGATTGACGAAATTGAAATCATAATCCAGAACTCTTTGGACAGAGAGGTAAGCTCGGAGAGAATCGGCGAGCTTGTTATGGAAAAACTCAAGAGAATTGACGAGGTGGCCTATGTTCGTTTTGCATCGGTTTACCGTCAGTTCAAGGATATAAATACCTTTATGGCAGAGCTTAATAAACTGCTTAACGACTGATAAAATAGCAACAATTTAGGAGCATTTATGAACACTAACGAAATGATGGCAGAGCTTTTACTGCCCGATATTAAAAATCTACCTGAATACTATGAAAACCTCTACCCTGCCCGCAATTTACCTGAGGGCGCGAGGGTTGTAAGAATTGCCCCTAGTCCGACCGGATATCTCCATCTCGGTACTCTTTTTGCAGCGCTTGTAAACCGCATTACTGCAACCTCAACAGGCGGTGTTTTCTTCACCCGAATTGAGGATACCGATAAAAAGCGTGAAATCGAGGGCGGTATTGAGGATATAATTGACGGTCTTAACCGTTTTGGAATTTCTATTGACGAGGGCTTTATTTCGGGTACTACCGAAAGCGGAGATTACGGCCCTTATCAGCAAAGCAAACGAGCTGAAATTTATCAGACATACGCTAAAGAGCTGATAAAACAGGGCTATGCTTATCCGTGCTTTTGCACCGCCGAGGAGCTTGATGCTACAAGAAGCGAGCAGGAAGCCCAGAAGCTTCGCACCGGCTATTACGGAAAATGGGCAAAGCACCGCGATATAACCGTCGACGAGGCAAAGGCGCTGATTCGCGAGGGCAAAACCTTTGTTATCCGTCTTAAATCCCCCGGTAACGAAGATAACAAGGTTATTTTTGAGGATACAATTAAGGGCAAAATCGAGATGCCCGAAAATGACGAGGATTTTGTATTACTTAAGTCCGACGGTATTCCTACTTACCATTTTGCTCACGCTGTTGATGACCACCTTATGCACACTACTCATGTGCTTAGAGGCGACGAATGGATTTCATCTGTACCGAAGCATATACAGTTATTTAAAATTTTAGGCTTTAAGATTCCGAAATTCGGCCATATTTCCCCTATTATGAAGCTAGATAACGGAGCAAAGCGTAAAATTTCAAAGCGCAAAGACCCCGAGGCTGCTGTGCATTTCTTTGCAGAGCAGGGTTATGACAGCGAGTGCGTTATAAACTATCTTATGACGGTTGCCGCATCCGATTTCGAGGATTGGCGCCGTGCAAATCCCGATGCATCATATAAAAACTTTAAGTTCAATCTTAAAAAGATGAGTGTTTCGGGAGCATTGTTTGATGAAAACAAGCTTATCGATGTAAGTAAAAATATGGTAGCTAAGCTTTCAAGCTCTGAGGTTTACGAAAAGCTTACCGCCTGGGCGAAGGAATTTGACACTGAATTTTACGCCCTTTTAACCAAGAATCCCGATTATACAAAGGCTGTACTTGCTATTGACCGCGATGTGCCAAAGCCGCGTAAGGATATAGCAAAATGGAGCGAGGCTAAGGATTATTTCTCATATTTCTATGATGAAACCTATACCCCTTGCTATGAACTGCCCGAAAATATAGAAAAAGCTGATGCCAAAGCATTTTTAGAGGCTTATAAAAAGGTTTATTCGCCTGAGGACGAAAGGCAAGAATGGTTCGATAAAATCAAGGCTATTGCCCCCGAAATCGGCTTTGCGGCTGAAACAAAGCAATATAAGGCAGAGCCTGACTCCTATAAAGGACACGCAGGTGACCTTAGTACTGTTCTAAGAATTGCTGTTACAGGCAGACGAAATACCCCTGACCTTTGCAGTATTATGCAGGTTTTAGGTACTGATGAATGTATTAAGCGTATTGACAGCGCTATTTCAAATTTTTAAGAGGTTTTAATATGGACGAGAATATCATTTTAACCGAGGAGACAAAACCCTCTAATTTTATTCACGATTTTATTGACGAGGATTTAAAGGAAGGCGTTTATGATAAAGTTCAGACCCGTTTTCCGCCCGAGCCAAACGGCTATCTTCATATAGGACACGCAAAAGCTATCTGCATTGACTTTGCAACCGCGGAGAAATACGGTGGTAAATGTAATCTTAGACTCGACGATACTAACCCTACAAAAGAGGATGTTGAGTATGTTGATGCTATCAAAGAGGATATCGAATGGCTTGGCTTTAAGTGGGACAATGTTTATTTTGCCTCTGACTATTTTGATTTTATCTATGAATGCGCTTTAAAGCTCATAGACAAAGGTCTTGCCTATGTTGACGAGTCCTCCGCAGATGAAATAAGAGAAATGCGCGGAACTCTTACCGAGGCAGGAGTTAACAGCCCATACCGAGACAGACCTGTTGAAGAAACAAAGAACCTCTTCAAGAGAATGACCGAGGGCGAATTTGAAAACGGTACAATGGTACTGAGAGCCAAGATTGATATGGCATCCTCAAACCTTAATATGCGTGACCCTGTTATTTATCGTATTATGAAAGCTCATCACCACAGAACCGGTGATAAATGGTGCGTTTATCCTATGTATGACTTTGCTCATCCTTTGAGTGATGCAAAAGAGGGTGTTACCCATTCTCTTTGCTCATTAGAGTTTGAAAACCACCGTCCGCTTTATAATTGGTTCTTAGAGGTTCTCGAAATCCCTACCCCTCCCCGCCAGATAGAGTTTGCGAGAATGAACGTAAACTATACCTTAACCAGCAAAAGAAAGTGCTTAAAGCTCGTTAATGATGGTTTGGTTTCAGGCTGGGATGACCCGAGAATGGCAACCATTTGCGGTATGAGAAGACGAGGCTATCCTGCAGAGGCTGTTCGCACCTTTGTTGATAAAATCGGTGTTTCTAAGGCTTACAGCGTTATCGACTATGCTCTGCTCGAGTCCTGTGTTCGAGATTATCTCAACGAAAATGCTGACAGGGCAATGGCAGTTCTTCGCCCCTTAAAGGTTGTAATCGACAACTATCCTGAGGATATGACCGATATTATTGAGGTTGACATTAACCCAAATAAGCCCGAGCTTGGCAAAACCTCGGTTACCTTCTCAAAGGAAATTTTTATCGAGCAGGATGACTTTATGCTAGACCCTCCGGGCAAATATTTCCGTCTTTGCCCGCAAAAAGAGGTTCGTCTTAAAGGTGCATACTTTATTAAATACGCATCTCACGAAACTGATGAAAGCGGCAATATAACTACCGTTCACTGCACCTATGACCCCGAAAGCTTCGGCGGTGAAACTCCCGACGGCAGAAAGGTTAAGGGTACTCTTCATTGGGTTAATGCTAAAAACTGCATTGATGCTGAGGTTCGCCTCTATGAGCGACTTTTCAATGTTCCGAATCCAAGTGATGAAGAGGGTGTTTCATCCTTTGCGGATAATTTAAACCCCGAATCTCTTACAGTTCTTGATAACTGCAAGCTTGATGCATCGCTCGCTGGTGTTAAGGTTGGAAATACTTTCCAGTTTATGCGCCAAGGCTATTTCACTGTCGATACCGATTCAACAGATAAAAAGCTCGTTTTTAACAGAACTGTAGCGCTTAAAGATTCTTTTGCTAAGAAGTGATAAAATGACTGTATACAACATTTTTGACTTTTTAAACCGCCTTTTCCCTGTTTCCTCAGCTTGTTCATTCGACAATGTGGGATTGCTTATCGGAGACAAAGAAAAAGAGGTTACCAGAGCCCTTATTTCGCTTGACTGCACTTTAGATACCGTAAAAAAAGCAAGGGAAAACGGTTGTGAGCTTATAATTACCCACCACCCTGTTATTTTCGACCCGCTTAAAAACCTATTAGCCGGCAGTGTTCAGTACGAACTTGTTAAAAATGAAATCGCGGTAATATCTATGCATACCAATCTTGATATGGAAGACGGCGGTGTTAACGACTGCTTATGCAAGGCCTTAAAGCTTAAAAATATCACCGCTTTTACTGCCGAGGACGGTTATATCCTTAAATTCGGTAATATATCTCCCCTTTCGGCTGATAGCTTTGCAGAGCATATCAAAGCGAAAATCGGCGGATGTGTAAAATATGTTGACGGCGGCAAAACTATACGAAAAGTTTTGGTTTGCTCGGGTAGCGGCGGAGAGTTTATATCTGAGGCTAAAAACAATGGCTTTGACGCTCTTGTTACCGCAGATGTCAAGCATCATCAGTTTTTAGAGGCTAAAGACAATAAAGTTTCCCTCTTTGATGCAGGTCATTTTAATACCGAGGATATTGTTATAGAGCCGCTTTGCGAAATTCTTTCAAAAAATTTTTGCAATATTTGCTTTATAACCGACCATCCAACCGATATAAAATTTAAATAATTTTAAGGTGCACAGCTGTGCACCTTATTTTTTTATGTAATAAAAGCCATAAAATAACTAATAATATTTTTGGTGATATGTTTGATAACGACTATAATCAGAGTGGTAATTCTTTATATTTTTGTAACCCTTAGTATTCGGCTTATGGGAAAAAGGCAGATTGGAGATATGCAACCGAATGAGCTTGTTATAACCCTGCTAATATCTGAAATTGCCGCTATTCCCTTGCAGGATACATCTCAGCCCATACTTTTTGGCATTACGGCAATTTTTATGTTGGTAATACTTGAAATCGTAATGTCTGTATTAGCGCTTAAAAGCCGTCTTTTCAGAAAACTTATGAACGGCAAGTCGGTAGTTGTAATCAAAAACGGAATCATAGACCAGAATGCGCTTAAAAAGGTCAGAATGACTGTGCTTGACCTTATTGAACAATTAAGAGGTCAGCAGGTATTTGACCTTTCGACCGTTGCCTTCGCAGTACTTGAGGTAAACGGAGATTTAAGTGTTTTATTAAAATCTTCTGACCAACCCGCAACCGCAGGCGACCTTAAAATTAAAAAGGCAAAATCTGCTCTGCCGCTTCCGGTTATAAGTGATGGTAAAATAATGGAAGAATCCCTGACCGCTTTAGAAATTGATGAAAAAGATATATTAAAATTTTTAAAACCGCATAATGTAGAGCCAAAGGGCGTGTTTTTAATGACGCTTGACCGCGGAGGAAACTGTAATATTGTTAAAATGAGGAAAGAATAATGAAACGACTTATAGCGGCAGGTATACTGCTGATTTTTGTCCTGGCATCGTATTTTACTGCAAAAACCTATATAACCGCTTTATGCGACGAAACCAATGTATTGCTCAAGGAATGTATTATCGCTTATGACAACGGTGATGATGCCGAAAAGGCGGCAAAAAAGCTTAACGACTTTTGGAATGAACATGAACAACCGCTTTCAGTTTTTGCAAACCACGAGCGTATAGACGAAATCGAACTTGCCATATCCTCAATGCTGATTTATAGCTCAACGACAGAAAAAGAAATTTTTCACGAATATTCAGGAACGGTAGAAACCCTGCTTCATCAGCTTATAGAGGATACTAAGCCTAGTGCTCACAGTATTTTATAATGCATAATTATGCAAATATCTGTTGACTTTTATTGTCCTCAATGGTATAATTCCTAAAGAAATAATCGCATAATATGCGAAAATTCAATTAAGGAGAGGACTAAAATGAAAAACATTTTAAAAATCGCAAGTCTTTTGCTTGCACTTTGCATGATTTTTGCATGCGTTGGCTGCGGCGATGCTAAAACCGAAAGCGGAGCTGAAGCAGGAAAAGAAACCCTTACAATGGCAACAAATGCCGCTTTCCCGCCCTATGAGTTCAAAGACGATAACGATGGTTTTGCAGGTATCGATATTGAAATCGCAGGTCTTATCGCTGATAAGCTCGGTATGGAGCTTGAAATCCTTGATGTTGAGTTTGGCTCAATCGTAGGTGGTGTTCAGTCCGGTAAGTATGATATGGGTATGGCAGGTATGACCGTTACCGATGAGCGTCTCAAAAGCGTTAACTTCTCTACCTCTTATGCAAACGGTATTCAGTCTGTTATAGTAAAGGCAGACAGCGAGTATGCTTCCTTCGAGGATTTCTACACCGGTTTTGATGATGAAGGAAATCCTGCAGGCGTTAAAGAAGGCATAAAGATTGGTGTTCAGCAGGATACCACAGGTGATATTTATTCTTCCGATAAGCCTGTAAAATGGGGCTTCGGCGAAGAAAACGTTATCCGCTATAAGACAGGTGCAGAGGCTGTTATGGCTCTTTCTACCGGCAAGGTTACCGCTGTTATTATTGACAACGAGCCTGCTAAGTCTTTTGTTGAATCTACAGAAGGTCTTAAGATTCTTGACGGTGAATACACCAACGAGGACTATGCTATCTGCGTAGCTAAAGAAAACACCGAGCTTCTTGAAAAGATTAACAATGCTCTTAAAGAACTCACCGATGCAGGCGAGATTCAGAAGATTATTGATAAGTACATCAAATAATTCTTATTTCAATTAGTTACAAAGCCTCATTCGGCGGCTATGCGCTACTGAATGAGGCTTATTTAAAGCAAATCAGGAGATTATAATGAAAGAATGGTTTTTAGAGTTATATAAAAGCTCTGACTGGCTTCAGGATTTTGCCAAGGACTTCAAGCTGAACTTTATCGACGGTGACCGTTGGATGTGGTTAGTGGACGGTTTAAAAAACACTCTGCTTATAACATTTTTTGCAGTACTGCTCGGCATTGCTATCGGTGTTGTTATAGCGGTTGTACGTTCAACCTATGATAAAAATGCCTCTACTCTTAAAAAACGCGGTGGCATTGGATATATATTGATTTCTCTTTTAAACGCTATATGCAAAATTTATCTTACCGTTATAAGAGGAACTCCGGTTGTAGTGCAGCTACTTATTATGTATTTTATCATATTTGCTTCTTCTACGAACGGCACTATGATAGCAATTATTGCATTCGGTATAAATTCAGGTGCTTATGTTGCTGAAATTTTCAGAAGCGGTATTATGGCAATAGATAACGGACAGTTTGAGGCGGGCAGAAGCCTTGGCCTTAACTATATTCAAACTATGGTATACATAGTTGTACCTCAGATGTTTAAGGTGGTACTCCCTACCCTTTGCAACGAGTTTATTGTTTTGCTGAAAGAAACCTCAGTAGCAGGCTATGTTGGAATAGCTGACCTTACAAAAGCCGGTGACCTTATACGCGGAAGAACTTTCTCAGCTTTTATGCCGCTTATAGCAGTTGCACTTATTTATCTTGTAATAGTAATGCTGTTTACCTGGCTTGTTGGCAAACTTGAAAGGAGGCTTCGCAACAGTGATCACTAATGAAACCTTAATAAAGGTTGAAAACCTGCAAAAATCCTTCGGAAATGTGGATGTTTTAAAAGGTATTGACCTTGAAATCAAAAAAGGTGAGGTTGTTTGTATTATAGGCCCTTCGGGTTGCGGCAAATCGACCTTTTTGCGAACTCTCAATTTACTTGAAGAGCCTACAGGCGGTCATATAATTTTTGAGGGTACTGATATTACCTCTTCAAAAACAGATATTAATCTGCATCGCCAGAAAATCGGTATGGTTTTCCAGCAGTTTAATTTATTCCCTCACATGACCGTACTTAAAAATATGACATTAGCACCTATGAAGCTTCTAAAGCTTTCAAAGGCAGACGCTGAAAAACGCGCTATGGAGCTTTTAGAAAGAGTTGGACTTGCTGATAGAGCAAACTCCTACCCCTCTCAGCTTTCGGGCGGACAAAAGCAACGTGTAGCTATAGTACGAGCTTTATGTATGCAACCTGAGGTTATGCTGTTTGACGAGCCGACCTCTGCGCTCGACCCCGAAATGGTTGGCGAGGTTTTAGAGGTTATGAAATCTCTCGCAGATGAAGGTATGACAATGGCAGTCGTTACCCACGAGATGGGCTTTGCAAGAGAGGTTGCAAACCGTGTGCTCTTTATAGATCAGGGTATTATCACCGAGCAAGGCGCACCTGAAGAAATTTTCGCTAATCCAAAGAGCCCTCGCCTTAAAGACTTTTTAAGTAAAGTAATAGTATAAAAAAAGAAGCCTCAAACGGCTTCTTTTTTTATACTATTATTCAACTATATTTGAAGTGATAAAATCTACGCCCCATTCAGCTAACTGCTCAGCTCTTTCTTTAGAATCAACAGTCCAGCAATTAACCTTAAGACCCATATCGTGCATTTTTTTAACAATACTTTCTTCAGTAATTGCCCCATGATAAACATCAACGTCCATCTTATCCGCAACAAGCTTTTCAAGTAATTCATCTGTTATAGTTTCGAAAAGATACTGTACAGATTGCTCAGGCGAAATATTTTTTATCTTTTGCAGATTCTCATAACCAAAAGAAATAAAGGTAACATTTTCAAGGTAATCATAACCCTTGATTATTTCAATTATCTTTTCAATTTCTTCATCTGTAAATCCTGATTTAAGCTCTAAAACACAATGCTTTTCATAGCGCTTACAAATCTTTATGTAATTTTCGAGGCTTGTAGGTCTTAAATCTGCTCTATCCTTACTACCGTCCTTATCAAAAAGAATAACACTCTGCAATGTCGGGAAAGTGGTCTTGTCAACAGGGATATCTTCACCCGCAATTCTCTTTAGATTACCGTCATGATTTATAACAAATCTGCCGTCAGCCGTTCTATGAATATCGGTCTCAATTCCGTAATATGAACGGTTACCTGCCGCAACGAAAGCCGCATTTGTATTCTCAGGCTCGATACCCGAAAGCCCTCTGTGAGCAACAACGAGCGTACTTCCCTTTTTAATTTTTATTGTATCCATAAAATCACTTCCTAAGGATTTTTAAAATTATACAAAATTCTGATTTTATTGTCAAGACAATTTCCAGATTTTTTTGTCCAGTTCATCAATGATTTTTGCAATCGCACTATTGTTATTACTTACTGTAATTCGATCTGCAGCAGCCTTAACCTCAGGAATAGCATTTTCGACAGCAAAGCCCATTCCCGCCTTTTTTATCATCGAAATATCGTTGTTATAATCCCCTACCGCAATAGTTCTTCGCATATCAATATTCAAAAGCTCTGCCATTTTCTCTAGTGCATTGCCTTTACTAGCGCCTTTTGGCAATAATTCATAAAGCGTTCTCTCAGAGCGGATAAAATCAAAATCATTTGCATTTTTATGAGCATTTAAAAACTTAATCACTTCAAAAAGCTTATTTGCATCCTCATCGGCAAAAATTATTTTTAAAACCATATCTCCTGCATTAATGCTTTCATAAGAGATATATGGCGCACCTGTAAGCCTTCTGAATCTAACCATTGCCGAATTATCTTTATAAAAATAAATACTATTCTCGGTATTAACCTGAATACCTATGTACTCGAAGTTTTTTTCAACATCCTTTACTATTTCCATCGCAAAATCCGGCAGAGGCATACTCCATAAATATTTTTTGGCAACACCGTCATATATTCCCGCTCCGTTAACACAGCCAAAGGGCGCATTAGGTTTGATTGTATCATAAATTGCCTTCGATGTGCTTGGCATACGGCCCGTTATAAATGTAAAAAGCCCGCCCTCGGATTTAAAATATTCAATTGCATCACGGTTTTCCTTTGAAACTGTTTTATCACTAGTAAAAAGCGTACCATCAAGATCGGTACAAAATAAAATTCCTTCAAACTTTTTCATTTCTATCACCTGCGAGTAAAAGTGCATTTATTCTTTTTAAATGCTTTAAGAATAGTAATAATGTTATGAGTTAATTATAGCATAAAAGCGGTGGAGGGGCAATAATTTTTCATTATTCATCAGCGTAAGCGACTTCAATATTCATTATTCATTCGAAAATCCGTTTTTAAATGAATGATGAATGATGAATATTGAATAATACAAACGAAAATCCGTCCTCATACGAGAACGGATTTTCGTTTGGTTGTTTTGAACTTAATGGCACGAATAAAATGTGCCTGAAAACTGAGGATTTTCTTATAATTTTATTCTGTTTTAACAGAATTCCAATTTGTTTCAATTTCTTGTATATCTATCCAATCTTGTGTACCTGTATATTTATCTTCGTTGACGTAATCTTTCCAATCGATTTGGTCGATAACATACACATACCCCCTCGATTCACCTAAAATTCCGCGAAATTCAAAGAAATATATTGCACTTTGGTCTTGAAACTCGACTATTAGACACTCTCCCGTATCTGAAAGTTTTTCAAATTCATCAGGTAAGGTAACCAAACCATTATCTGCAATTTCAACACTTTCATCAAGTATGAGGTCTACAACTTTCTCTCTATCCTCCTTGCAGTCATCAAACGAAGAAACACCGCAAGCCGAAAGTATAAAAGATAAAGTCAAGCAAAGCAATAATGTAAATATTCTTTTCATATCATCACCGACCTTTAGGTGTATTATAGCATAAAAGCGGCGGAGCCGCAATAATTATTCATTATTTATCAGCGTAAGCGACTTCATTTTTCATTATTCATTTGAAAATTCGTTCACTTCTTTAATGAATAATG
>JAZQIP010000049.1:0-39915 GCA_045541175.1 Acutalibacteraceae bacterium | reverse complement strand
ACCAGGAAGGTTGTCTTCCTAAGACCGCTTGGCCTTCCGACTTCAACCCCTCTTATGTAGAAAAAGGCTTCAAGATGGTTAATGACGTTAAGCCCGGCGGTGTATATCTTATCAACTGCCAGTGGACTGCTGAAGAGCTTGACAAGCATACGCCTGCTGAAGCTAAGCGTTATATTGCTAAGATCAATCTGCAGCTTTACACTGTTAACGCTAGTGACCTTGCCGCTGAGATTGGTCTTGGCAAGCGTACAAACACTGTTCTTCAGTCTGCATTCTTCTCACTTTCTAAGGTTCTTCCTGCTGAAGAAGCAATCGGCTATATGAAAGAAAAAGCTCAGAAGTTCATGAAGAAGGGTAAAGAAATCGTTGAGATGAACGAGAGGGCTATCGACGCTGGTGCAACTGCTTACGTTAAGATTGATGTCCCCGCTGATTGGGCTAACGCTACTGACGATGCTGCAGCTGCTGCTAATGCTGATACCTCTAAGCTCATCAAGATGGTTGACAATATTATGAAGCCCGTTGGTCTTATGAACGGTGATTCTCTCCCCGTTTCTGCATTTATGGACCATGCTGACGGTACCTTTGAGCAGGGTGCTTCTGCACACGAGAAGCGCGGCGTTGCCGTTATGGTTCCCGAGTGGAATAATGAAACCTGTATCGGATGTAACAAGTGCGCATTTGTTTGTCCTCATGCTACCATCCGTCCCTATGCTCTTTCTGCTGATGAGAAGGCTGCCGCTCCTGCAAACACTAAGGTTGCAGTTAAAGAGAAGCTTGTTTCCAATAAGGGTTACTCTTATGTAATGGCAGTATCTCCGCTTGACTGTATGGGTTGCGGCGTTTGCGTTGGTGAATGTCCCACCAACTCTCTCAAGATGGTTTCTCAGGAATCTCAGTTTGCAGAGCAGGATGTATTTGATTACTGCGTAGCTAACGTTACCGAAAAGGCTGACGTTGCTTCTGATGCTAATGTTATCACCTCTCAGTTCAAGAAGCCCTTACTCGAGTTCTCAGGCTCTTGCGCTGGCTGTGCTGAGACCGCTTATGCTCGTCTCGTTACCCAGCTCTTCGGTGATAAGATGTATATCTCTAATGCTACAGGCTGTTCTTCAATCTGGGGCGGTCCTGCTGCTACTTCTCCCTATACTGTAAATGCTGAGGGTCACGGACCTGCTTGGGCAAACTCTCTCTTCGAGGATAATGCTGAGCACGGCTTCGGTATGTACCTCGGTCAGAAGGCTCTCCGTGACGGTCTTATCGCTCAGGTTAAGGAAATGGCTGAAAGCGACAAGGCATCTGCTGAGTTCAAGGCTGCTGCTGAGGCTTACCTCGCAACAATCGACGATACCAATAAGAACGCTGCTGCTACAACAGCTCTTATCGCTGAAATCGAAAAGGCTGCTGCACAGGGTTGTCCGACAGCTCCTGCAATTCTTGCTAAGAAAGAATACCTCGCTAAGAAATCCATCTGGATCTTCGGTGGTGACGGTTGGGCTTACGATATCGGCTTCGGCGGTGTTGACCATGTTCTCGCAACAGGCGAAAATGTAAACATTATGGTATTTGATACCGAGGTTTACTCTAACACCGGTGGACAGGCTTCCAAGGCTTCTAACATCGGTCAGGTTGCTCAGTTCGCAGCTGCTGGTAAGGCTATCAACAAGAAGAGCCTTGCTGAAATCGCAATGTCCTACGGTTATGTATACGTAGCTCAGATTGCTATGGGTGCTGATATGAACCAGACCCTCAAGGCTATCAAGGAAGCTGAAGCTTACAATGGTCCTTCAATCATCATCTGCTACTCACCTTGCGAGATGCACTCTATCAAGGGTGGTATGGTTAACTGCCAGAACGAGATGAAGAAGGCTGTAGCTTGCGGCTACTGGGATATGTTCCGTTACAATCCTGCTCTTAAGGCAGAGGGCAAGAATCCCTTCAGTCTTGACAGCAAGCCCGCAACTGCTGACTATAAGGAGTTCATCCTTAACGAAGCTCGTTACTCTTCACTTACCCGCTCATTCCCCGAGCGTGCTGAGGCTCTCTTCGAGCAGGCAAGCGAGGCTGCAAAGGCTCGTCGTGCTCACCTCGAGAAGCTCGTTGAGCTTTACGGTAAGCAGTAATAAGCTTTGCCTATCTGAACAATATCAGATATATAACAACAATAAAAGTCATCCTGAGTTTCTCAGGATGACTTTTTTATATTTATTAAATTCCAATTTATTAAGCCTATCTGTCTCTGATAGCATCTATCGGTTTTTTAGAGGCTATTCGTTTAACAGGTAAAAAGCTTGCTATAAACGCAACCGCAATACTAACCGCAAGCAACAAAACAATCTGTCTTAAATCAAAGGTCAATACAGTTATAAGAATACCTATCTCATTGCGGACAATATAGTTTATAAGACTTGTAACCACAAATACGCCTGCCGCCGAAAGCACAAAGTTTATCATTGCGATAATAAAGCTTTCTGCAAAGAAAATTCTAAAAACATCATTGCTTCTGGAACCGATTGCCCTGAGTATTCCGATTTCCTGCTTTTTATAGGAAATACTGGTTCCTATAAAGTTTGCAAGCATCAAAGCGGCAAATGCAGCAAAGCCAAGTCCTACATACAGGAAGATAACCGAAAATTCCTGCAAAAATTCATTTACCATATCAAGCTCGTAGGTTACAGAATTTTGTATCTGATAGCGAATATCACTATCCTCTCTGTAGCAATAGCTCACAAGAGTATTTATATTATCCTTGCCCTTTGGCATAGCTCCTACGCAGTATTCATAATAATTATCACTGCCGTCGGTATACTTATCAAACTTCGAGTCTGAGCTTACCACCGTAGAGCTTATATTTATCTCTTCACTCTGATTATCAATAACGCCGACTATCGTCCAGCCATCTGTATTCTCATCTATAGAACCGTCAAAAACATTCTCCCAAGCCGAAATAGTATTTCCCTTATCTTTTAAACAAGCGGCATAATCGATTTTGCCGTTTTCATCGGTATACTCAGAAAATACACCTGAATAATCATAAAGTACATCGGCGGTAACTACTATTTCCTTTTCGCCAAGACTTGCCTTCTCGCCGTTTACCCAGATTATTTTATAATCCTTTTTAATATCGCCAAGCTTTGCCATATATTGGCTGTCTACACCGAAAACATCACCGTAAAAACTGAGATAACCCTCGGTTATACTCGCAATAGCAGGTCTTTCGGCAATCAGCTTCTCAACATATCCCTCACCTGTCATAATAATGCTGGAATACGAATATCTCAATGCAAAATCAAACTCGCTGAAAAGCACATAATCCACCAGCTGGTCAGCATCGCTCTGATATTCCTTTTCGGTTATCAAATCTTCATATCGAGAAAGATTGAAGTTGGTGTCTATAACAGCCGTAACGGTGAATTTTTTATTGTTTATCATAACGGTTTTGCCGATAATATCCTTATAATCCCTTATATCCTGATAAACAAGCTTACCACTCTTGCTATCTATGGTCATATCAGTATATTTGCCTTTTTTGAATACCTCGAAAATATATTCGCTGATAGCGATTTCGTCCTTTTTGCCGTTTGGAAGCTCGCCTGCCAGCAATTTAAAACCCATATCCTTTATTACCGAATCGCTTATCTCGGCAAAGCCTGTAAATCTCGGTGAATATATTTCAAAATCAGTCTCGGTAAGCTTTACTGAGGAATCAATATTCGACTCAAACGAAAGGTCGCTGCTTGTCGGCACATATACGCCATGCATCTTGACAGAAGTATTCTTTTCTATCTCTTCAAGGTCAGAATCAGAAAGGAAGTATCCGAAATCTCGCCAATAGGCATTTACTCCCTCGCCAACCTTTTTCGACTTTGCTGTAGCAACATATCGCACATCGGTATCTACAAGAGAGTTGGTGCAGGTCTTTATGTGATTGTATGCACCAAAGGTATCTGCCAGACCAAAAAGCCCGAATGCAATACAAGAAAGCAAAATGGTTATAACAAGTCTTATCTTCTTATGTCCTAGGCTACTTGCGCCTATTTTAAAGGCATTTTTAAGCGGAAGCTTTGATTTTATAAGCTTAAAGGTACTGCCGTCCTGAGATTTGATTTTGCTGATATCGGTATCGACAAATCTTTTGAAAACCGACTTTTTGGCAGATATTGTTATATCCAGATTTTCGCCTTTCAATTCATCAATATAGCGGTTTATTGCAAGACGGTCCTCTTCGGTTATATGATATCCGCCCAAAAGCGAAATGGTATTTCCGCTAAAGGTTATCGGCTCATCCGCAGTATCGGTATTTGCATTGTCGCACTCAACATCGCTTATAACCCTACCGTCGGAGAGTTCGATTATTCTATCAGCATACTGTTCAGCAAATTCGCGGTCATGAGAAACAACTATTACCAATTTTTCGCCCGACAGCTTTTTAAGGGTATCAAAAATCGCCTTACCTGTATTCGAATCGAGCGCACCTGTAGGCTCGTCTGCCATTATAATTTGCGGATTTTTAACCAATGCTCTGGCTATCGCTACTCTCTGCTTTTGACCGCCTGAGAGCTCATTCGGTTTGCGGTTTCCAAAGCCTTCAAGGTCAACCTCTTTTAGAATGCGGTTTACCTCTTCATCACTTGCCTTGCGGTTTTGAAGCTCAATTGCAAGGGCAATATTCG
Organism: Acutalibacteraceae bacterium; assembly: GCA_045541175.1. GTDB lineage: Bacteria > Bacillota > Clostridia > Oscillospirales > Acutalibacteraceae > UBA737. The sequence goes on along the minus strand of JAZQIP010000049.1, from coordinate 35,242 downwards.
CGCCTACCGAAAAATCATCAAGCACATTATATTCCTGAAAAATAAATCCGACATAGGTATTTCTGTAGGAATCAAAATGCTTTTGTTTAAAGTCTTTGGATGAAACACCCTTTATTATTACCTCACCGTCATTATAAACATCGAGACCGCCGAGTACATTTAAAAGAGTAGACTTACCGCTGCCCGATTTTCCGAGCAGGAAAACCATTCCCTTTTCGGGGAATTTAAGTGAAACCTTATCTAGCGCTACAACAGGAACGCCCTTTTTAGGCTTGTAAATTTTAACCAGTTCTCTTGTTTCAAGCATTAAAAACACCCTATTTCCTAGCCTTATACGAGGCTATAAATTTATATATAAGCCAGCCTATACCGCTGATAATCAAAGTTATCCCAAAAACTACAATTGCCTTGACATATTTTTCTGTACCCAGAGCATCTCCGCCAAGAGTCGAGGTTATAACCGAGGGGATTCTTGCAACGGATGAAAGCCATAAAAAATGAATAGGCTTTATATCTGTAAGCCCTGCAAAATATGTAAGCAAATCCTTAGGAGTTCCAGGCAAAAAGAACACAAGAAAAATTATAATATCTCTTTTTTTGCTCTTTTGCAAAAATTTAAGCGAGCTTATTTTTTCCCGAGAGAAAAATATTTCAACAAGCTTCATCCCGAATTTTCGGACTAAAAAGAAAACTATAAAGCTGCCGAGAGTTATTCCTATAACTGTGAGCAATGTGCCCTCAATTGCGCCAAAGGCATAACCTGCACCTATTTCAAGCGGCTCACCGGGAATAAGCGCCAAAACCACCTGAAACATAACCATACCTATAAATGCGATTTTGCCAAAAAAGCCGCTTTCTTCCACCCAAATACGGAATTTTTCCGGCTCGGACACAAACTGAATCATCGGTCTTCCTATAAACCACGATACCACACCGCAAAATATAATCAAAAGTATTATTGCGGCTATACCGAGAATTCTTTTTTGCTTTAGCGTAAATTCTTCGCTTTTAATTTTCATATTCCTTGATTTTCTCCTTGACATCCGCCTTTAACTGCTCCCAGGCATCCTCATTTTCGACATAATATTTGGGACAGATTTTCCCTGTAATATCATAATGCCTTATAACATCGGTTTCGTCAAGAGAAAATTTATTACAAAGCCACGCAGTAAGCTTAATTACCGATTTATATGTGTCCTCATTGTACTTTCCGCTCTCATCCGGATGGCAGACCTCAATTGAAATAGTATCCTTATTCCGATTATTGCTCGCCGCCGATTTTTCCCAAAGAGGAACACACTGTATTACTTCGCCCTCAAGTCCTACCACAAAGTGCGAGCTGACGGTTGTAGTAGCTTTATCGAAATAATCACGGTTATTCTGGGCGGTGGAATTAGGATTTCCGACATAATGGATAACTATATTATCTATATCGGTAAGGTTTATACCCGTTCTCGCCGTTGTATGAAAAGAAATCAGCTGTTCGTCTATCCAATCGGGGATACCCAGTTCCTTTGCCTTTTCAACCTTTTCGGAAACATTTTTACCAAAAGGGGTTGGAATAAAGCCCTCATCATAGCTTTCAGGATAAATAAGCCTGTAAATACTTATACCTGCAAGTATCAGCGAAGCCGTTAACACTAAAGTTATAACAGCGAAAAATATTCTTTTTATAACTATTTTCCGTCTCCGTTTTTTCATCATAGCCTTTTATCATAGCCTCTCTGTGCACATCAATTTACTTGAGTGCTGCCAATAATTATAAAGTTAAAAGCTAATTTATAGCATCAAACTTAACTGTAACCTTAAAAAGGTCACCGTCTACGCAAAGGTCAAAATCACCGTTCTGCAATTCAACAAGGCTTCTCGCAATCGAAAGCCCCAAACCGCTACCCTCGGTATTACGCGAGGTGTCGCCTCTGACAAATCGCTCCATCAGCTCATCCGCCGAAACATTAAGCTCGAATTTTGAAATATTGCGGAAGGTGATATAAACCCTATCGCCTTTTTGAGAAACATCAAGATAAACCCTTGTTCCGCCGAGCGCATACTTACAAACATTGCTCATAAGATTTTCAAACACTCGCCACAAATGTCTTGCATCAGCCATAATTTTAACAGGATTCTCAGGAAGCTTTAAAACAGGAATTATACCATTCTTTCTAAGCCTATCCTCAAATTCACCGACAGTCTGAGCAAGCAAAACTCCTACATCGCAGGGGGTTAATGATACTGCAAGCGCACCCGATGATGCTTTTGAAGCCTCAACCAGATCCTCAACCAGCTTTTTAAGCCTTGCAGACTGGCGGTCGAGTACCTCTATATACTGGCTTACATTCTCATTGTCAACCTCTTCCTTTTTTATAAGGTCAACATAGTTGATAATAGAGGTTAAAGGGGTTTTTATATCGTGAGAAACGTTGGTTATAAGCTCAGTTTTAAAATGCTCGCTTTTCATTCGCTCGTTTACAGCAGTCTGCAACCCCTCATTTATATTATTAAGACTTCCGCAAAAATCCTTGAAATCCCCAAACATATACTTTGTATCTATTTTGTGCGCTAAATCTCCTTTAGCAATTTTTTCTCCGCCGATTTTGATTTTTTGCAGAATTATTGCAAGATAGAGAACAATTGCGATAAATATAATATTAAAAACTATAACCCAGCCTATAACGGAAGACGGTCCGTAATACCAATAGGTATTAAAGGCTATAATCAAAGCTATAAACTCTATTATAATTAATACCGAAAGTATTATAACGGTTTTATATACTAGATTGAGATTTGAAAAAATATACCTTATCCAATCAAAGAACCTACTTAAATATTTACCGAGAAACCTTAAAACTCTATAAATAACGGTGTTTTTGAGCAAAGTCTGGGTTTTGACTCTGGTTGCAAAGCTCATCGTATACCCCAGAGCTACGAAATAATCTATACTACCTACTACCGCAATCCAAAAGATTGCACTTGTCATATCGTAAGACCAGCCATCAACCGCAAGTATACTAAAAAAGGCAATTGCTCCAACCACCGCGGTATAAATATCAAAGGGTAACATATCAAGATAATTGCATTTGATAACCCCGCCTTGTCTATGCCCTGCGGCGCAAAAAAGAAAGGACAAGAGGACTATAAGCAGCACCAGTGCCGCCAAGGCTATAAACACCATAGCAAACCGCAAATAATAGCCTATATCTATTATCTTTGCTGTGACAGAAAAGATATCGTTTTTGGTCATATCTTTAGCAATAAAAACCTCTATTTCCGCTAAAAATACTTCTTTAAAATCCCCGTACTGATTTCCGTTTTCATCGGTATAATAAAAGTCATCATACCTATAATACTCACTAGTGCCTTTTACCAGATATTCTTCGTCCTTATGATTTGTAATTACACCCTTATCTTCGGTATAGGTTATTTTATAAAAAACATTTTTATCCTTATAATACTTATCAAGGTCGGTGCCTTTATCGAGAAGCTGACCAACATATCTTGCCTCTCTGTCTGCCATATCGGTAAGTATTTCGGATTTGACTGTTTCGGCATTGCTGAAATAGAATTTATAATAGCCCATAACCGCCGTAAAGCTGACGCTTAAAGCAAGAGTAATAACCATAACAAAAGACAGAATAATTGCGGCAATTTTAGCCGCTACGCTCTCTTTTAATTTCATAGGCTACACCCCTTTTTCTATTTTATACCCATGCGCCCAGACAACCTTTAAATATCTAGGCTCGGCAGGATTTATTTCGATTTTTTCTCTTAAATGCCTTATATGTACCGCAACGGTACTCTCTGCACCGTATGCCTCATCATTCCAGACAGCTCTGTATATCTCTTTTGGGGACATAACCCTTCCTGCATTTTTCATAAGCAGCTTTAAAATCTCATATTCAGTAGGGGTCAATGATACTGCCTCACCGTCGACTGTCACCTGCTTTGCGCTGTCGTCAAGCGATATTGCGCCTACCGAAAAGCAATTACTGCCTACCTTCATACTGCCGCCGAGTTGCATATACCGCCTTAGCTGAGAACGAACACGAGCCAGAACCTCAACCGGATTAAACGGCTTTGTTATATAATCGTCCGCTCCGACATTAAGCCCGAGTATTTTATCGGTATCCTCGCCTTTTGCGGTCAATAAAATTACGGGGATATTAGAATTTTCCCTGAGCTTTACCATCGCACTTATACCGTCGCACTCAGGCATCATTATATCCATAAGCACAAGATTTACATCATTCTCCTGTATAACCTCTAAAGCCTCATTTCCGTTATAAGCGCTAAAGGTACTGTACCCCTCGGCTTCAAGATAAATTTTCAGCGCCGCAACTATATCCTTTTCATCATCACAAATAAGTATGCTATACATCCTTTTATCCCCCTCTTACAATAATATTATAAACAAAAATAATTTAAGAAAAAATAGGTTAAATTATTAAGATTTTATTAAAAACAAAAGAGGTAAGCCCAATGCTTACCTCCTCACTTTTAATAACCGTATTCAGGCTCTACAATCTTTTCAACCTTAAACTGACCTACAGCATACTTGTTTATCTCAGGGGTTAAATCCTTTGAATAATCTGCTATAAGCTTTTCGAAATCCTCGTCTGCTATCATATGGCGAGCGGTCATATCAAGGGAATCGAGATAATAGGGGTCTTTTTTGATATCCTGCTTGATTACCAATACATAGCCTGCATCGTCATCAAGCTTAAGAACGGTAGCCTTGCCTACATCGAGCTTCTTGATATCCTCATAATATTCGGATTCGTAGCCTGTATCCTCAGCACCCAAAACTGTAGCAAGTTCATCCTGAGGCTTGAGCTCTTCCTCTTCTTCGGTCTCCTCTGCCTCTTCCTCGTGGTCATGGCCCTCGTGAGACTCTTCCTCGGTTTCTTCCTCTTCTACCTTATTATACTCATTATAAACCTCTTCGAAGGTGTTTTTGCCATCGTTGAGCGCCTTAGCATAATCGTCAAACTGTTTCTTAAGGTTTTCCTTGTCAGCATCTTCCATCTCTTCAGTGAAAGCGCCCTCAAGAATATCAGCTATAATGAAATTATCATAAATGGTTTTCTTAACATCGTCTGCTTTAAGAGCTTTTTCGCCCTCTTCGCCGTAAAGATGCTCGAAATAAAGCTCAGAATAATAAGAATCCTTCATAAAGTTAGTATATGTTGCCTGACCGACACCGTTAGGCTCATAATAAGCGGCATAACCGTAGCTCGACCAATAATAAGAAGCATAGGACTCTACATTAGTCTTAGTTTCATCGTCAATCTCAAGCTCGTTTTCCTTGCAAAGGGTCTTATAAGCCGCGATTTCTTTGAGCATTTCGATAGCTCTGTCCTTAGTCCAGTCAGAAAAGCTCTTATCCTCTATCTTCTGAGAATAATAATCAACCTTTTCGGTTGAGGTTTCAGTTTCCTCTTCGCTTTTCTCTTCAGCCTCAGCAAGCTGCTCGTCAACCTTAGCCTTAGCCTCGCCGTCAGCCGCCATCAAAGCGCACATATAATAAGCCGATGTAAACTTAACATCGCCTATTTTAACAGCTATTTCATCCTTTTTATGGCAACCCGCAAATGAGAACAGTAGTACAACTGCCAAAAGAATTGCCAACATTCTTTTAATGTTCTTCATATTATACCTCCGAAAAGTATGTTTACATATATGAGTTATTATATATCATTTATATTCAAAAGTCTATAAAAACTTTTCATAAATACTTTAACAAACTGTTAAAGCGCTTTGCCCAGCTCTGCAACAAGGTCGGACATCCTTTGTCCCTTATTAAGTCTTACGGTATAAACCGGCTTATCTGTAACGCTGAGCATAAACCGATTGCCGAAATATTCCGATAACTTTGCCATAACCTCAGGCTGAATAGAATTGATATGAAGCACCGCTGAATTTGCCGTGCCTGTTATCTCGGCGATTTTTGCATTTGCGGCTTTATTTCTCAAAATTGCTATATCAATTAGTCCCATAACCGAGTTTGGCGGCTCACCAAAGCGGTCGCAAAGCTCATCTATAACATCCTCTGCATCGTCATCATTTTTTATAGCGGCTATTCGCTTGTAAATTCCGAGTCTTGCAGGCAAGGATTCGATATAGCTTTCAGGGATATGCGCCGAAACATTAAGGTCAACTGTGCAAGGAATGTCGTCCTCGACCTCAGCACCGTTTTCCTCATTAACCGCATCGGACAACAGCTTTAAATACATATCATAGCCTACAGATTCCATATTTCCGTGCTGGTCGCCGCCTAAAATACTGCCCGCACCCCTTATTTCAAGGTCACGCATTGCAATCTTAAAGCCTGAGCCGAACTCGGTATATTCCCTTATTGCCTCAAGTCGCTTTGAAGCAACATCCGAAAGCTGACGGTTTTGAGCAAAACAGAAATAGGCATAAGCGCGTCTAGGAGAACGGCCGACTCTGCCCCTTAGCTGATGGAGCTGACTCAGTCCCAATCTATCTGCATCCTCGATTATAAGAGTATTAGCATTAGGAACATCCACACCCGTTTCGATAATTGTTGTGCAGACAAGTAGGTCAATTTCGTGCTCAAGCAGTTGTTTCCAGACATTTGTAAGCTCATCCTCGCTCATTTTACCATGAGCGATACCGATATTGATATCGGGCAGCTTTGTTTTAAGCCTTGCGGCACAGCGTTCGATACTGTCAACCCTGTTATGCAGATAATAAACCTGCCCGCCGCGGCGTATTTCCTTATTAATCGCATCGACCAAAACCCCTAGGTTATATTCCATAACATAGGTCTGAACAGGATGTCTGTCCCCAGGCGCCTCATCCAAAGAGGACATATCTCTAAGTCCCGACATCGCCATATTAAGGGTTCTCGGAATCGGGGTTGCACTTAAGGTCAGTATATCGACAAAAGGATATAATTCTTTAAGCCTTTCCTTTTGAGCAACACCAAAGCGCTGTTCCTCATCTATAATTACAAGTCCTATATCCTTAAACTCAACATCCTTGGAAATAAGACGGTGGGTTCCTACAACCATATCAAGTCTGCCGCATTTAAGGTCAGTAATGATTTTTTCCTGTTGCTTTTGAGGTACAAAGCGGTTTAGCAGCTTTACCGTTATCGGCATATCCCCAAATCGACGCACTATTGTATTATAATGTTGCATTGCAAGAATTGTAGTCGGCACTAAAAGGGCGCATTGTTTACCCTCGCTGATACACTTAAATGCCGCCCTGAGCGCCACCTCGGTTTTACCAAAACCAACATCTCCGCAAAGCAAACGGTCCATAGGAACCTCTCGCTCCATATCGTGCTTTATTTCATCAATGCACCTTAATTGGTCATCGGTCTCATCGTATTCAAATCTTCTCTCAAAATCGTTTTGCAAATCGGTATCGGGACTGAAAGCATAGCCTTTGACAGCCATTCGTTTTGCATATAAAGCGGTAAGCTGTTTTGCCATATCGCGAACCGCTTTTTTAACACGAGTTCTTGTTTTCTGCCATTCAGTACCGCCAAGACGGTTGAGCTTTATACCGCCGTCCTCACTCGCCGCACCGATATATCTTGATACAAGATTTAGCTGAGTTACAGGCACATATAAAACATCGCTTTTAGCATACTTTATCTTGATATAATCCTTTGTAACACCGTTATTTGTAATACGGTTGATACCGTCAAATATACCGATGCCATGAGCCTCGTGAACAACATAGTCGCCTTGTCTGAGTTCATCAAGTGAGCCGATTTCCTGAGCGTTTTTCGGTCTTTTTCTAGCTTTTTTGCCCTCAGAGGCTATATACCTGTGAGTTATGAGCATAAATTTTTGAGACGGAATTTCAAATCCGCTCGACATTCCGCCTAAGGTCACCGTAACACCGCTTAAAGCCTCATCAGGATTTTCGAAAAATAATGCGCTGACACCTCTCTCGTTAAGCTCGCTTGTCAGCACCTTAGCTGCTCGCTTTTCACCTGCCAGTATTACAACCTTACCCTTTTGCTCGGTTATATAGGCAATATCCTCTAAAAGCACATTTATATCTCCGCCCCAAGGGGTAGAGCGCTTATAATTAAAATTTATAATATCCTTGATTTTAAGCTCATAGGAAGTTCTTGGAAAATTCTCGAGTATAACCGCACCCTCAAGACAAGCCCAGAACAGAGAGCTATCAAGTCCTAAGGTTGCAGTATGAGATGATAAAAATCCCTCTTCAAGCCAATTCTCGATATCGGCGCTTTGCTGAACTGCAATGCTTTTAAGTCTTTCGGTGATATTTCCGCTCTCGCTTACAAACATTAAAGTATCGCTCACATAATCAAACACGGTCTCACTGCTGTAAAGAAGCGGAATATACCTGTCGGCAGGAACTGAAATCCCGTTTTCAAGAGCGGTGATATCAGCATTTATTCTATCGGTCTGAGCAGGGGTTAACTTTTTATTTGTTACTAAATATTCTTTTAATATCTCGGCCAAATTTTCGGGTGAATATAATACCTCACAGGCGGGGGTTATTTCAATACTTTCTGTATTTTCAGTTCTACGCTGAGTTTCGATATCAAAAAATGAAATATTATCTATTTCGTCTCCCCAGAATTCTATTCTGCAAGGATTTACCGAATTTACGGGGAAGATATCAAAAATACCGCCTCTTTGCGAAAACTGACCTTTACCCTCGCAAATTTCACTTCGGGTATAGCCTGCTGATAAGAGCCTTTCTATAAGCTCGGTTGTATCCACCTCATCTGCAGTTTTAAGTGTAAATCTTGCATTTTGCAAAACCTCAGGCGGTACGGTATACTGCAAAGCCGCATCAACAGATACACAAAGCAGGTCAAAAGCCCCGTCTGCAAGTGCAGACAGGGTATCTGTTCTTTTATGCTCATATTCTTTTGAGTAGCCGCTGAAAGCTCCGATACATAAGTCTCTTTGCGGAAAATTGAGGGATTTAAGCCCTAATGCCGCCGCATCGTTGACAAGCTCCAGCGCGGATGCTTCATCTTGAGTTACTACTGTGATTTTTCTGCCGGTGCTCCTAAAAACCGCCGCCAAAACCGCCGCTTTATGGATATGGGAAAGTCCCGTACAGGCAAGCGGAAGCCGTTCCTTTTTAATATCGCCTAGCAGAGCTTTAAAATCAGCATCCAGATGCAGAATTTTATCAAGAAATTCCATATTTACCTCAGCTATTGAATTTATTCATTGCAGAATCTATCCCCCGAGCAATTATCTCTTTTATAGCCTTAACCGAAATATCAAGTGCCTTTTCGAGATTTTCCTGCTCCTCTTTCGGGAATTTTCCTAAAACCCAGCTTGCAAGGTCATAATCGGGGTGAGGCTTTGCGCCGACTCCCATTTTTATCCGCATTATATCGTCTTTTCCAGAAAGCTCGATTATATCCTTCATTCCGTTATGACCGCCGTGACTGCCCTTTCGGCGCATTCTTATTTTGCCGACAGGCAAAGAAATATCATCGTGGATTATAACAACCCTATCTAAAGGTATTTTATAAAATAAAGCGGCTTTTGTCACTGCCGCACCCGAATTATTCATAAAAGTTTGGGGCTTTATAACAAGTATACGATTGTCTTTAAGATTAAATTCTCCGCAAACAGCATCAAATTTATTTTTAGAAAACTCAAACTTTTCTTTTTCCGCTAATTTATCAACCGCCATAAAGCCTATATTATGGCGTGTATTTTCATACTGCATACCGGGGTTTCCAAGCCCTGCAATAAGCCAATCATAGGTAGGCTTACTCTTAAAAAGCATATCTTCACCTTCAATTTATCCAAAACTTAAAACTAAAGGCTCCCTTGTGTAAAGAGAGGCTATTTAATTAAAATAATACCATACTGCCTCGCTTTTTACAAGCAGAAAAAAGGCTGAAAAATCTTATTTTAATTATTAAAATAATTAAATGTTGTAAAAACAAAAGAAAAGTGTTAAACTGTATATTAGTATGTCATAAAACTTTGATTTAAGAGGGTTTACTATGAATATTATTGTTATTGGATGCGGCAAAATAGGCACTACTCTTATCTCCAACCTTGTTGCTGAGGGTCATGACCTTGTTGCTATAGATAATAATCCCGATGTTATCGCTGAGATAACAAATATTTATGATGTTATAGGTGTTTGCGGCAATGGTGCCGACTGCGATATTCTTGAAGAAGCCTCGGCTAAAACTGCCGACCTTATCGTTGCCTCAACAGATTCGGATGAGCTTAATATGCTCGCTTGTTTCTTGGCTAAACGAATGGGAGCTAAGAATACTATTGCCCGAATCAGAAACCCCGAATATAACGACCGAAGCCTCAGCTTTATGAGGCATCATCTCGATTTATCTTTAGCTATAAATCCCGAGCTTTTGGCCGCCCGCGAGCTTTACAGACTTTTAAAGCTCCCCTCTGCCGCAAAGGTACAGACCTTTTCGGTGAGAAACTTTGAAATTATCGAGCTTCGTCTGAAATCCGATTCTGTACTTGACGGTATGTGTCTTTCAGAAATGCGCAGTAAATACAAGGGTAATTATCTTATCTGCGCTGTTCAGCGGGGGGATGAGGCCTATATCCCTGACGGAAATTTCATCCTTAAAAGCGGAGATAAAATCGGTCTCACCGCAACCCATGCCGAGATTGCCAAGCTTTTAAAAGAAATCGGTCTTTTGCAAAAACAGGCAAGAAATGTTATGATTCTCGGCGGTAGCAGAACAGCATATTACCTTGCCAAAATGCTCACAACGGTTGGAAACTCGGTAACCATTATTGAGCGTGACCGCAAGCTTTGCGATGAGCTTTGCGAAACTGTTCCTAAGGCTACTATTATTAACGGTGACGGCGCTCAGCAGGATTTATTGCTCGAAGAGGGCTTGCGCTCACTTGATGCTTTTGTTGCGCTTACAGGGATGGACGAGGAAAATATTCTTCTTTCTTCCTATGCCTCTTCTCAAAATGTTCCAAAGGTAATCTCAAAGGTTAACCGAGATGAGCTTATCCCTCTTGCAGAGCATTGGGGACTAGACTGTATTGTATCCCCCAAAAAGCTTATCGCAGATATTTTGGTGCGATATGCGAGAGCTTTGCAAAATTCCGAGGATAGCAGTGTGGAAACACTTTATAAGCTTATGGATGACAAGGTAGAGGTGCTGGAATTTATCGTCAAACCCGATTTCCCGCAGCTTGAAATCCCGTTCAAGACCTTAAAAACCAAACCAAACACCCTTATTGCAGGAATTATGCGTGACCGCAAGACTATAATTCCCTCCGGTGAAGATATGCTCCGTGCAGGGGATAAGGTTGTAGTGCTTGCGGCAAACCAGAGAATTAATAAACTGTCCGACATTTTGGATTAAAGTGAGATAATATTATGAATAAACGAATGGTTTTTTATATGCTCGGGCGCATTATTCTTTTAGAAGCGGCATTGTTAATGCTTCCGTCTATCTGCGCTCTGATTTATAAGGAAAGCTGTTTTGCCGACCTTATAATAACTGCTTTTATCGCTTTGGTTCTGGGTTTTGCTCTTACTGTCATCTTCAAACCCAAGGATAAAACAATTTTTGCAAGGGAAGGCTTTGCTATAGTAGCGCTTGCCTGGATACTGCTTTCCGCAATAGGTGCGCTCCCCTTTTATTTAAACGGTGCTATACCTTCCTTTACCGATGCTTTTTTTGAAACTGTCAGTGGTTTTACAACTACCGGTGCATCAATCCTGACCGATATTGAGGCTATGCCTAACGGACTTCTTTTCTGGCGCAGCTTTACCCACTGGATAGGCGGTATGGGAATACTTGTACTTGTTATGGCGATAATTCCTCCCGATTCAGGCCGTTCTATGCATATTCTCAGAGCTGAAATGCCCGGACCGATTATAGGCAAATTGGTACCGAGAATCCGCTCTACCGCTAAAATTCTTTATTTAATTTACATTGTTATGACTGTGGTTCAAATTATTTTGCTAATTTTCGGCGGAATGACATTGTTCGAAAGTCTAATTCATGCTTTTGGTACGGCGGGTACAGGCGGTTTCGGTATAAAGAGCGACAGTATCGCAGGTTACAATCCATATATCCAATGGGTTATAACAATATTTATGCTAATTTTCGGCGTAAACTTCAACCTCTACTACCTTATATTGGCAGGAAAAGGTCGCTCGGCTTTAAAAAGCGAGGAATTATGGGCATATGTTATAATTGTTTTGGTGGCTGTAGGTGTTATAACCTTTAATATTTCACCCCAAATGCAGAGTGTTTCAGAAGCTTTGCGTGCAGCGGCGTTTCAAGTGGCATCTATCATCTCTACTACAGGATACGCCACTACAGATTTTAACCTCTGGCCGACTCTGTCTAAAGGAATTTTATTTATCCTTATGTTTACAGGCGCCTGTGCCGGCTCAACTGCGGGCGGATTGAAAATTTCGAGAGTTGTTTTGATTTTTAAGGCTATTCGCTCAAATTTAAAGCATATGCTTCATACCCGCTCAGTAGAATCCATCCGTTTTGAGGGCAAAGCTGTGGATAACGCTACTATCCGAAATGTTACCTCTTATCTTGGTATTTATATGTTGTGCTTTGTGGCAATTTTCCTTATTCTTTGTATAGAACCGTTTGATTTGGAAACAAATATTTCCGCTGTAGCAGCCTGCTTTAACAATGTAGGCCCCGGATTTTCGGCGGTAGGTCCTGTGAGCAATTATTCTGCTTATTCCGACCTTTCAACCTGGGTGCTTTCATTCGCCATGCTGCTTGGAAGACTTGAGATTTTCCCTGTCCTGCTGATTTTCTCACCCTCGGTTTGGATGAAAATCCGCGCAACAAAAAAGAAGGTTTAAAAAATGAAAAGCCATTGCGAAAACTGTGCAAATTATATTTATGATGATGAGTACGAATGCTATTGCTGTGATGCCTCGTTGGACGAGGACGAAATGCGGCTATTTTTGACGAATCAAAATTTTAATTGCCCGTATTTTGTTTTTTATGATGAATACGGCATAGTGAGAAAGCAAAATTAAGGAGATTAAAATGATATATGCATATCTTATTATAAGCGCTCTGCTTATACCTTTTCTTAACAACTTTTTTGATATTTTAAGACAAAGCTATTCATGGTGGTTAGTGCCTGTTTTGTTTATAGCTTTTTTCTTAGGATTTATAATATTGCAGCTTTTAGCATTCGTTTTTACCATAATAACCGCAAACCTCGACAAGGAAACCGACCCTTGGGATAAACCGTTTCGTTTTTTGCTTAAGCATTCTTTACCGATAATTATTTTCTTTGCAAGGGTAAAAATAAATTCATCGGGGCTGGAAAAATTACCAAAAGACGGCAGAATGCTGTTCGTTTGCAATCATCAGCACGATTTCGACCCTGTTATTATGCTTTCCTGCTTTCCCGATTCCAAAATAGGATTTATCGGCAAAAAGGAAATTTATGTGACAATGCCATTTATAGCCAAGGCTATGCACAGGCTTCACGGTCTTCCTATCGACCGCGAAAATGATCGCGAGGCGGCAAAAACAATTATCAAGGCAATTAAAAAAATCAAAGAGGATAAGGCATCTATTGCTCTGTTTCCAGAGGGGTATGTGAGTAAATCCTGCGAGCTTTTACCTTTTAGAAACGGCTCGCTCAAAATTGCGCTTAAAACCAATGTGCCGATTGCGGTTTGCGTTATAAACAATACCCGCGCTTTGCCTAAAAATATTTTCCGCAGAAAAACCGAGGTTGAGTTCAGATTGCTCGATGTTATATATCCTGAGCAGTATGAGGGGATGAATACGGCTCAGCTTGGCGAAATAATACATAAACAAATGGAAGACGCATTAAAAGAAATAAGAGGCTAATTTATGACAGAAAAAGAAAAAATGCACTCGGGCGACCTATATCTGCCCAACGGCGATGAAATAATGGATGAACAGCTAGAGTGTCTTAATAAGCTTTACGACTTTAATCAGACAAGACCCACCGAGCTTAAAAAAAGAGACAAAATGCTCAAAGAAATGTTTGCCGAGTACGGCGAGGGTTGTTATATCGAGCCTCCGCTTCACTCTAATTGGGGCGGAAAGCACTGTCATTTCGGTAAAAATGTTTACGCAAACTTTAATTTAACCCTTGTTGACGATACTCATATCTATGTCGGCGATTATACTATGATTGGTCCTAATGTAGTAATTGCGACCGCAGGACACCCGATTTTACCTGAACTCAGAGAACAGGCTTATCAATATAATTTCCCTGTGCATATAGGCAGAAACTGCTGGATTGGAGCAGGGGCTATAATAGTCCCCGGTGTGACTATCGGAGATAATACCGTTATCGGAGCAGGCAGTGTTGTCACAAAGGATATCCCTGCCAATGTTGTTGCAGTGGGTAATCCTTGCAGAGTTATGCGAGAAATCGGCGAGCACGATAAACAGTATTTTTTCAAGAACAGAAAAATAAATTTATAAAAAATAACTGCGGCAGAAGAAATAAATCTTCTGCCGCTCTTTTATCATAGCCTCTCTGTACACATCAATTTACTTGGGTGCTGCCAATAAATTGATATTTATGCGCCAAACAGTATAAACCCTATCGTATTGGTAGCGAAATTAGCAAACATATGAATAAGCCAGGACATATAAATATTATTATACTTTTCATTAAAGAAATTAAAAATCAAGCCCCCGATAAACAGCCCTGCCAAGGCGAGCAAAACAACCGGCAGTGCAAACCAGCCGAGCATCATTGCAATATGATACAAAGCAAATATCAAAGCGCTGAATATGTATGCCGTTTTTCGATCTGAAACCTCTTTTAAGGCTAAAAAGGAAAAGCCTCTGAAGAAAAATTCTTCGAGCAAGGAATTTGCAAATGAAATATAAATCGCTACAAAGATAAAATTGTTTTTATTAACCCCTGTCGCAGAGGTAAGGCTTGAAGTGAGAGCAGAGAAATCAAAAATATTGCGAAACAGCAAAAAAGCTCCTAAAACTACAGCATATACCCCGATTCCCAAGCTCAAAGCCACTAAAAGCCCCTTTTTATCAGGCTTGAAAAGTCTTTTTATTTTGAAATTCTTATTATAGACCGAGTAAACCATCGGCAAAAGCAGAAACATAAATATTTTTATCACAGATTTAATCAAATACCCCGGTTGTATAACCGCATCAACTATCCCCATAATTATACAGGCAAAAGCCGTTATAGCAAAAATAATGTTTCTTTGCGTTTTCATATTTTCACCCCGCAATAATTTATATTTTAAAATTATTTTTCTTCTCCGATTTATAAAATATTATCGTTAAAACTACTGCAACTAACCATCCTACCGGCCAAGCAAGCCAGATACCTGTCGGCCCAAACGGGACAGATAATATCTTTGCAAGAACCACTCGCAACACCAAATCGGTAAAGGTCGCAATCATAAATTTGCCCATCTTTTTCGCTCCTCTGAGCACCCCGTCTATAACAAGCTTTGCTGAAATAATCGGGTAAAACGGCGCAAGAATACGCAATATCTGAATTCCGGTTTCCATAGCGCTACCGCTTGGATTATCAAGAAAAGCATAAAGCAAATATTTGCCCGCAAAGAAATAAATCAATGCAAGAGGTATGGTTAAAACCAAATCCAATTTCATGCCAGCTTTAAATCCCTCGTCTACACGCTCGGGTTTTTCTGCGCCGAGATTTTGCGCCGTAAAATTAGATATGCCGTTGCCGATAGTGATAAGAGACGTAATGACGAGATTATTCAGCTTTATTGATGCCGAATAGCCTGCCATTACCGCCGAACCAAAAGAATTTATAATACCTTGGATAATGATATTTCCAACCGAAATAAAACTCTGCTGTAAAATGCTCGGAATTGCAACAATTGATATTTTCCCCAAAAGCTCCCAGGAAAAAACATCAGCTTTCTCATTTGTTTTAATTTTTGAAAGTCGGTTAAAAACTACTATGACTGCAAGTATACAGCTAATACCCTGACATATAAAGGTCGCCCAAGCAACACCCGACACCCCCATTTTAAATGCGGTTACAAATAAAACATCCATTCCGATATTAGAAAGCGAAGAACAGGCGAGAAAGATAAAGGGTGTTTTAGAATCACCGAGAGCAGAAAAGATACCTGTAGCAATATTATAGTAAAAAACAAAGGGCAAGCCCAATATATAAATATCGAGATACAGCTTTGACTGAGCCAAAACATTCTTAGGTGTATTGATAAGATTGAGCAGCTCGGTACAGAATACCATTCCTGTCACCATCAGCACCGCACAAAGCACACCGCCCGCAATTAAAGTTGTATAAACAGCGGTTTTCATTTCCTTATAATCTTTTGCGCCGAAAAGCTGAGCTGTAATAACCGAGCACCCAATATTACAGCCGAAAGCAAAGGCTATGAACATCAAAGTAATCTCATAGCTGTTGCCAACAGCAGCAAGTGCATCCTCGCCTACAAACTTTCCTGCAACAAAGCTATCTGCAATATTATACAGTTGCTGAAAGATGATACTTCCAAATAACGGCAGGCAGAATTTCCATAAAACCGTTGAGCTTTTGCCCACCGTCAAATCCTTATTCATTAAGACTTCCCCCAACTCTTGTAACACAAAGGATTGTTTTCCGTATTCTATCAATAATCCCAAAATTCATACGATAAATATTTCGCTGGCGATATATGGTAAAAACTGCTTTTATTATAATATCTGCATCAAAATTTCTCAAGTAATAATTTATAAACAAAAGCCGAAGAGGAAATTCCTCTTCGGCTTTTGTCAGTTAAACTTTCTGTCGTATAAAAGAGCGGCTATCAGCACCACAAAGCAAGAACCTGCATTATGGACAAGCGCTCCGGTTGTCGGATTCAAGAGTCCCAAAACCGAAAGCAATACCGCTAAAATATTTATAACCATCGAAAGGGTTATACTGAACTTTATCGTATTGACCGTCGCATTGGAAAGACGCTTTAAATAAGGGATATTTGATATATCATCGCTTATGAGCGTAATATCAGCCGCTTCTACTGCAATATCACTTCCCATACCGCCCATCGCAATACCGACGCTCGCGGTTTTAAGCGCAGGTGCATCATTAACACCGTCGCCTATCATACAAACATTTTTGCCTTTATTTTGAAGCTCATTGATACTATCAACCTTTTGTTCAGGCAAAAGCTCGGCCTTTATATCGATGATTCCGACCTGTGCTGCAAAATAATCGGCGGCAAGTCGGCTATCGCCCGTTAGAAGAACAGTATCGGTATTAAGCTTTGAAAGCTGCTCAACCATCTTTTTAGCCTTCGGCCTTAAAACATCGCAAAGGGCGATTATTCCCGAAAGTGTGCCATCGACCGAAATTAATACACAAGCCTTTCCCTCTGATTTTAGCTCCTCGGCAGATTTTATATTCGCTTCGCTTATCCTAGTTCCGTTTGACTTCAAAAATTCAATATTTCCGCAAAGCACCTTTCTTTGCTCTACTATTGCAGAAATTCCTCTGCCTGCAGTCATTTTAAAATCATCCGATTCGTTAATTTTAACCCCTTTGCTCTCAGCAAAGTCTACTATCGCCCTGGCCAGTGGATGCTCGCTTTTAGCTTCTGCCGAAGCCGCAAGGCTCAGAACATAATCCATACTAAGGCTTTCGTCAGACAAAACAACATCGCTCACCTCTAATTTACCGTAGGTGAGAGTGCCTGTTTTATCGAAAGCGACCGTATCAACCTTACCCATTTTTTCGAGCGCCTCACCCGATTTTATAACAACGCCTCTCTTAGTTGCCTGACCTATTGCCGCCATAATAGCTGTCGGGGTTGCAAGCACAAGGGCACACGGACAAAACACTACAAGGACGGTTACCGCACGAGTGATATCGTTTGTTATAAGTCCTGTTATAACAGCAATCAGCAATGCCGCAGGCACAAGCCAGCTTGCTGCTTTATCGGCAACTCTCGCCATAGGTGCCTTTTTATCCTCGGCATCCTTTACCATTCTGATAAGCTTTTGCAAAGAGCTGTCCTCTCCTACCTTAACTGCCCTTATATCTATCGCACCAAAGCGGTTTATTGTACCGCAAAATACCTCGTCTCCAACAACCTTATCAACAGGCAAAGACTCTCCTGTCATAACAGATTGGTCAATAGAAGTCTCCCCGCTTATAATAACCCCGTCAACAGGTATGGTTTCTCCCGGTAATATACGCAAAATATCTTCGGCTTTAATCTCGCTTGCAGGGATTAGCTCTTCCTTGCCGTCAAAAATTCTTCTGCCCTGAGTAGGGGCGAGGCTTATCAGCTTTTTAAGACCTTTCTTTGCGCGGTCGGTGGTTAAATCCTCGAGAATTTCACCCAAAGCCATAATAAAGGCAACCTCGCCTGCGGCAAATAAATCTCCGATTATTATAGCCGCTATCATAGCTATACTTATAAGCAAAGCAGAAGATATCTTTGAAATTCCTTTATTATTTATAAGCTTTTTAACCGCATTATATAAAAGCGGTAAACCGCTTATAATTACCGTAATCCAGGCAAAATCAAAAAATAAATTGATATCTGTCTTTGATAAAATAAAGCTTAATACCAAAAATATTCCACTAATGACGGTTGCGGGTATACTAGTCAGTAAAGAATTTATTTTTTTAAGCATAACTCTTCCCTCACAGATTGACATTAAAATCAGAACAAAGTATAATATGTTTGATACAAAACAATTTGTTCTGTTTTTATTATATAATTCTAAGATATTCTTTCAATAAGCAAAAAATCAAAGATGTTCAATAAAGAACATTTTTGAAAATTTGTTCAGGAGGCTTTTATGGACAGAAGACAAAAGAAAACCAGAAACGCAATATTCGAGGCATTTACCGCCCTGCTTTCAGAAAAGAATTACAATCAAATATCGGTACAGGATATAATTGATAAGGCAGATATCGGCAGAACTACCTTTTACGCCCATTTTGAAACAAAGGATTTTTTACTCAAAGAACTTTGCGAGGAGCTTTTTGAACATATAATTGATACTGCAATGGGACTGCCTCACGGACATTATCACCGCTTTTGTCAGAATGCTGATGACTCGGTTTTTTTGCATCTTTTAAAGCATTTGCAGGAAAATGACCTTAATATTATAGAACTGCTTTCTTCCGAGAATAATGAAATTTTCCTTAGATATTTCAAGGAAAATCTCAAAAAGCTCATTATTTCAGAATATGCAAAAAAGGGCAGCCTTGAAAATTCAAGACTACCCGAGAATTTTTTAATAAACCATATATCTTCTTCGTTTGTTGAAACGGTCAACTGGTGGATTTCACGCAAAATGCAGGAATCCCCCGAAACTATAACCGAATATTTTCTTAAAACGATTGAGCCGCTTTTAAAATAAAGTTATTACTTTTTATTGATTTTAGCCTCGATATAATTCCTTATATTCTCAATATCTATACCGAGTGCTGTTGCAAGCTCGCCGAAAAGCAAACTTTCTGCCAAATTAAGGTATTTTTCATCCGAAAAGCCGAGCTTCTTCTTTTGAATACGGGCAAGTTTTTTCTTCTGATAAATGTTAGCCGCAAGCTTTGCCAGTTCTCTGACATCGCTGGTCGATAAAAATTTACGGTAATCCTCAACCGTAAAATCAGCATTTTCGCTTTCGGCGGTGATTTCAGGCAAAATGCAGATAAGCTCATCGGCCTCCTTTGCTGTCATAACAGGTCGGATAAGTACCTTTTCACTGTCAACCGGGGCATATATAACATTATTCTGCTGATAAACAGGCTTTAAAACATAATAAAGATGCTTTTGGTTTTTTATGAGAACCTTTTCGGTAATATCAGAAACCTCGCAAACACCTGTCTGCCCGTACACCACCAAAGTACCCTTTTCAAACATTATAATTTACCCCTCTTTCTAAAAAAACAGCGTGGAATAGTCTTATTCCACGCTTTAATTATATCATATTTAAAATTTTGATGTAAGAATTTTTTTATCTTTCTTCTCTGAAATATGAAAGACCGAGGCTCTGCGGCGGCTGATTTTCCTTCTTGTCGCGGATACTGATAAATACAAGTACCACTATTGTTACAACATAAGGCAAAATCTTAAGCAATTCCTGTTCCTTATTGCTGAGCTGCAAAAGGAAGGGCCCGATAACATAAAGCGCACCGAAAATTATAGAACCGATTATCGCAATATTTGGACGCCAAACCGCAAATATTACAAGCGCCACTGCAAGCCAACCGAACTGGTCGAGAATATTATTCTGCCAGTTTGCGGCGGCAAAGTCCATAACATAGTAAAGACCGCCGAGTCCCGAAATGATACCGCCGATACAAGTAGCAACATATTTATATCTGTCTACATTTATACCTGCCGCATCTGCAGTTGCGGGATTTTCTCCTACAGAGCGAAGATTCAGACCTATTCTGGTCTTGGTTATAACTAATGCCACAATTATCGCAATTACGATTGCAAGATAGGTCATAAAACCGTAGGACAGGAATATATCGCCGAAAAATCCGAGCTTATCTGCAAAAGGCAGGGCTGTTCTGTAAGCCTTTCCGATTTCAGGGAAAGCGGCAACTCCTGTACCGCCCATCTGGCTGTTAATAATACTTCCTATAAAGTTACTGAGACCTACACCGAAGGTAGTCAGCGCCAGACCTGTAACATTCTGATTGGTTTTAAGAGATATGGTTAAGAAACAGTAAATAAGAGTTGTAACAAGAGAACCTAAAATACAGCAAATCAAGGTTATAAGAATACTTAAAACAGGGTTAAACACAGCATCCGATTTAGTATAGAAATAAGCGCCTACAATACCGCTTATAGCTCCCGTAGCCATAATACCGGGGGTTCCTAAATTCAGGTTGCCGGATTTTTCGGTTATTATCTCACCCGTAGAGCCGAGCAAAAGGGTAGAGCTAAGTCTTATAGACTGCTGAATAAAGGTTGTTAACATAGTAATGTTCATTCTTTATTCCCTCCCTTATGCTTACGGAAATTAATTTTATATCTTGTAAAGAATTCACAGGCGATTATCGAGAAAATAACTATTGCTGTGAGGATATCGCCGATACTGTTATCTATTCTGAACGCCGAGGTCGCATACTTACTACCGACACTCAGGAAAACAATAAGCAATGATACCGGAATCATCAAAATCGGGTTGAATTTTGCCATCCAAGAAACCATAATTGCAGTAAAGCCCTGACCGCCGACTATTGCCGAATCGATAGAATGCTTATCGCCCGCAACTATCATAAATCCTGCAAGACCGCATATTGCACCCGAAATTGCAACTGTTCTGATAATTACCTTTTTAACATTAATACCTATATATCTTGCAGTGTTTTCGCTTTCGCCTACAACCGAAATTTCATAGCCTTGCTTACTGTACTTAAGATAGATAAACATAAATACTATCACAGCAACCACTATGAGAATATTGAAAATATAATTTCTTTCAAATAAATTTGGCAGGTATCCATATCCTGTACGCTCATTTATAATACCAAGGTCGCTTCTGCCTGATTTATCCTTAACCATAATAAAATATGAAACCAAGGTCATTGCAACATAGTTCATCATAAGGGTAAACAAGGTCTCATTAGTATTCCAAAGCGCCTTGCAAATAGCGGGAAGCACCGCCCATATAGCACTCACGGCAACGCTTGCAAGCAATGTAATAATAATCAGCACAGGCTCGCTGAAATCACCGCCGAACTCAAGCATGCAAAAAGCTGTTGTAAGACATCCCATAAGCACCTGTCCCTCAGCGCCGATATTCCAGAACTTCATCTTGAAAGCAGGGGTAACCGCCAAGGAAATACAGAGCAAAATTGCCGCAATATGTATAGATTCAGTATATTTTTTATTTATACCCGAGTTTGCGATAGGAGTACCTATAACACCCTCATACATAGATTTGAATATCTCAATAGGATTCTGACCTGTAACCGCAACTATGAGCAAGCTACTGAGCAACAAAGCTACAACTATACCCAACAAATGAATAAGCGTCGATTTTGCAAAGCTCATATCATCACGCTTTGTAATATGAATAAGCGGCTCATGGGTGGTTTTTACTTTCATATCAGCCATTCTGCTCACCTGCCTTTGATTTTGTCATAAGAAGACCTATTTCTTCTTTAGTAGCGGTTCTGCCGTCTACAATGCCTGTAATACGGCCCGAGCCTATAACCATTATTCGGTCGCAAAGCTCTACAAGCACATCCAGATCCTCGCCGACAAAGATAACCGCAACGCCTTTTTTCTTCTGCTCGTTGAGAAGATTATAAATAGTATAAGAAGAATTTATATCAAGACCTCTTACCGGGTATGCCGCCATCAAAACAGTAGGAGAGGCAGCTATTTCTCTTCCTACGAGAACTTTCTGAACATTACCGCCCGATAATCTTCTAACAGGGGTGGTAGCACCGGGGGTAACAACTTCTAAATCCTCGATAATATGTTCAGCAAGGTCTTTAGGAGCCTTTCTTTCAAGGAATATTGATTTACCCTTACGGTAGGACCTTAGCATCATATTGTCTATGATATCCATATTGCCTACAAGTCCCATACCGAGTCTGTCCTCAGGAACAAAGGAAAGGCGAACGCCAAGCTCTCTTATCTGCATAGGAGTTTTATCCTTGAGATTTTCCTGCTTGCCTGTTTTGGGGTCATTATATGTAATAGTACCGAACTGCACACTCTGAAGACCTGCAATAGCCTCTAAAAGCTCGCGTTGACCTGAGCCGGCAATACCTGCAATACCCAAAATCTCACCCGAACGGGCAGTAAAGGATATATCGTCAAGAATTTTGACACCCTCGCGGCTTATACATTCGAGGTCGCTTATAACTAGTCTGTCCGCAACATTCTGCGGCTCACTGCGTTCAATATTAAGGCTTATCTTTTTACCTACCATCATTTCGGTAAGCTCGGACTCATTTGTTTCAGCAGTATTTACCGTGCCAATATATTCGCCTTTTCTGAGAACTGCAACACGGTCGGAAAGGGAAAGCACCTCGTGAAGCTTGTGAGTAATAATTATAATAGCCTTGCCGTCGTCTCTCATTCTGCGGAGTACTGCAAAAAGCCTCTGCGTTTCCTGAGGGGTTAAAACTGCGGTAGGTTCATCAAGAAT
This sequence comes from Acutalibacteraceae bacterium, assembly GCA_045541175.1. GTDB lineage: Bacteria > Bacillota > Clostridia > Oscillospirales > Acutalibacteraceae > UBA737. The sequence goes on along the minus strand of JAZQIP010000049.1, from coordinate 12,123 downwards.
AAGTATATCCGCACCGCGGTAAAGCACCTTTATAATCTCAACCGTCTGTTTTTCCGAAACCGACATTTCGTGAATCTTCTTCATAGGCTCGATTTCAAAGCTGTATTTATCGGCTATTTCCTTAATGCTCTTTGCCGCCTGCTTTATATCATATTTACCCTTTTCTTTAAGACCGAGAATTATGTTTTCGGTAGCAGTAAATACATCAACTAGCTTAAAATGCTGATGAATCATACCTATTTTATAGTTAAAAGCATCCTTAGGCGAGCTGATAACAACCTCTTCGCCGTCAATATAAATCTGACCGTGGTCTGGGAAATAAATACCCGAAATCATATTCATCAGGGTAGTCTTACCGCTTCCGTTTTCGCCTAGTATAGACAAAATCTCTCCGCGGTTTACCGTCAGGTTTACATCCTTATTAGCCACCACGCTGCCAAAGGTTTTAGTTATGTTTTTTAGTTCAATAGCAGGTTTTAATTCCACTTTTCTTTTCCTTTCTATTATTTTCTGTTTTGAAAATTCCACAGCAAAGCAATAGTTTTTTCAAAGCAGAAAAAACCAAAATAAGGCGGAGCACTTTTGCACTCCGCCTTAGAGTAGGTAAATTATTCTTCGGGTACAGTTATACCGTCAATAATTACATTGAAATAAGGAGCTGATCTCTTTTCAGACTCGATGAAACGACCGTCTACAACAGCCTCTGTATCCGGAACAAAGTCACCCATATCAACAACGTCTGCGAGATAGGTGGTGAGCTCTTTGCCGCCAACGGTGAAGTTAGCAGTATCAAATACCTTGATATCGCCGCTGATGAGCTTAGCCTTTGCATCGTCGATAGCCTTCTGAGTTCCCTCTGCAGCATTCTTTGTAAGAGTGGTGAGCTGAACAGCACCCTCTTCGAGAGTTGCACAGTAATCAGCAGGGATAGAAGTACCGTCAATCATAGCCTTGAGCATCATAGTCATATAAGGCTCCCAAGAAATCTTGGAAGAAATGATAGCTGTGTTAGGACCGATGTTGGAGGTATCAACATTGTATGCAACGTTGGGAACACCTGCTGCTTCACAAGCAGAAGGAGCACCTGAAGAGTCAGCGTGCTGGCTGATGAGCTTACAGCCGTTAGCTATAAGAGCCTTAGCAGCGGTATTTTCTTTCTCAATATCGAACCAAGACTGGGTATACTGAACTTCCATAGTAACGCTCGGGCAAACAGACTTAGCACCGAGATAGAAAGAGGTATAACCTGAGATAACCTCAGCATAGGGGAATGCACCAACATAACCCATCTTAGCCTCTTCAGCAGTAAACTTGCCGGCCTTGATCATCTCGTTGAGCTTCATACCTGCAGCGATACCTGCAAGATAACGACCCTTGTAGATCTCAGCAAAAGCAGTGTGATAGTTGCCAACGCCCTCAGTCTTACCGCGAACACCTGTTGCATGGCAGAACTGAACCTTGGGGAATTCCTTAGCAGCCTTGATGATATAAGGCTCGTGACCGAAGGAATCAGCGAAAATTACCTGACAGCCTGCATTAACAAGCTCTTTAGCGGTAGTATAAGCTTCTTCACCCTCGGGGATACCTGTCTTCATGAAGACCTGATCATCGGTAAGACCTAACTTATCGCAAGCAGCCTCTGCTGCATCCATAAAGTTCTTGTCATAGGTAGAGTTTGCATCGTGCAAGAAGATGAAACCAACCTTGAGGTCTTCCTTTGCAACTGCTGTGATGGTATCAGCAACGGTAAGCTCAACTTCATCGATAGAAAGAACCTTCGCTGCATCATCACCGTTGTTTGCATCGCTGCCTGTATTAGCAGCGCCGCAGCCTGCGAATACTAAAAGCAGGCAAACTGACAAAAGAATTGCGAGTAACTTTTTCATTTAAAAAATCTCCTCTTTTTAATTTTTTATGTAAATTTTAATTACATACTATTTACGGAAAGTAAGCGAGGTATCATCCATACTCTCAACAATAGCCAAAGATTCAACCCTTATTCCCTTTGCTCTCAGCTCATCGCCGCCGTGCTGAAAGCCTTTTTCTATAGCACAGCTGCAGCCGACAACCTCGGCACCGGCTTGTCCTACAATATCAATAAGTCCAAGCAGAGCCTTACCGTTCGCAAGAAAATCGTCGATAATGAGCACTTTATCCGAAGCAGAAATATGCTCTTTTGCTACAACGACATTATAATCAGTACCGTGGGTATAAGAATGAACAACCGTTTTATAAAGCTCACCCGAAAGGTTTCCCGTCTTATTCTTCTTAGCAAAAACTACAGGCAGATGCATCTCAGCCGCCGCCGCCATAGCAATCGCAATACCCGAGGTTTCGATAGTAAGTATCTGGGTAATTTCACTGTCAGAAAAAATACGGGCAATCTCCTTTCCCATTTCCATAAGAAAATCGACATCAAGGCGATGATTAAGAAATGAACCAACCTTTAATATATGACCGGGAAGAACCGAGCCTTCCTTTAATATTTTTTCCTCTAATGCTTTCATCAAATCCACCCAAACACAAGTAAAATCACAAAGTTATTTTACAGCAAAACAACCCCAAAGTCAACAAATTACGATAGGCTTTTTAAACTTTGTATATAATGATTATAAATCAAATATAAGCTTGAGCCATTTTTTGGCATTATCAAGCCAAGCGGAATTATAAATTATATTTTTATCCGGATTATCAATAGTCTGTTTATCGCAGGTAGAAAGACCGTGATAACTAAACGGATATATATGAAGTTCAACCGGAACCTTATTTCTTGTAAGTGCGGTTGCATATCTAAGACTGTTTTCGACAGGAACGCAAGTATCCTCGGCAGTATGCCAGATAAAGGTTGGGGGAGTATTTTCGTCTACCTGACTGTCACAGGAGAAATATTCAAGCTCTTCTCCCTCGGGATAATGGCCCAATAGGTTTTCAAAGCTGCCCTTGTGAGCAACCTTTGGGTCTGCGGTGATTACCGGATAAGAAAGCAAAGATGCATTGACCGCCTTGCTCTCGGGGAAAGCCTCTCGTACCTCTTTGCAATCATACATATTTGAATAATAAGCCGCAAGATGACCGCCGGCAGAAAAACCGATTATTGCAACCTTTTCGGTATCGCAGTTCCATTCATCGGCATTTTTATAAATCAGCTCCATAACCGCCGCAACCTCTCTCATAGCGGTCGGAAAACGGTGGGGAGCGGTTGAATATGTAAGCACAAAAACATTAAATCCCTCGGGCAGAAAATGGAGAGCTATAGGCTCGCTTTCACGCTGAGAGCACACCCAATAACCGCCACCGGGACAAACTACCATACAAGGTCTTTTTTGGTTTTGCCTATTCATTTCGGTCATATTATAAGGCAGATATATTTCTAAAACGGGGTCTGCATCGTTTTGCCCTAAAAAATCATAATATTCTTTTAGATGAAGCTTTTCATATTTCATAGTATCACTCAACCTTATCTATTTTTCTAAATATTAACATAAATAAGTATTTTCGTCAATTAATTTTAAGCATATTTTTGAGTTGATAAAAACCGCCGACTATGTTAAAATATAGTCAAATTACCGCAAAGGGGATATTTTTGATGAAAACCGTAGTTTCAGTTATAGGCAAGGATGCTGTTGGTATAATTTCCAAGGTGAGCGCCGTTTGTTCAGAGTGCAACGCAAATATTGTTGATATAACGCAATCTGTTTTGCAGGATATGTTTGTTATGGTGATGCTGACCGAGATTAAGGATCTTACATGCTCGTTTGCCGATTTTTCGGATAAAATGAAGGCTTTAGGTAAAGAAAACGGTCTTGATATCCGAGTTATGCACGAAGATATTTTCAATTCTATGCACAGAATTTAAGTAGGTGTTTTAAATGATTAATCTTAACGATATAATGGAAACCATAAATATGATTTCCGAGGAAAATCTTGATATCCGTACTGTTACAATGGGTATTTCTCTTTTGGACTGTGCTGATTCTGATGCAAAATCTGCCTGCGATAAGATATATGAAAAAATTGTCCGCAAGGCAGGAAACCTCGTTAAAACAGGAGAAGAAATCGAAAAGCAGTACGGTATACCGATTATAAACAAACGAATTTCAGTAACCCCTATCGCAATGGTAGCGGCGTCATCGGGCGGCGACCCTGTTTTATATGCAAAAGCTCTTCAAAAAGCCGCTGATACTACAGGGGTTAACTTTATAGGCGGGTATTCAGCACTTGTACATAAAGGATTTTCCGCAGGAGATGAGGCTCTTATCCGCTCTATCCCCGAAGCCCTTTCGGTTACAAATAATATCTGCTCCTCTGTAAACATAGGCTCTACAAAAGCGGGCATTAATATGGACGCCGTAAAGCTTATGGGACAAATTGTGAGAGAAACTGCTGAAATCACCGCCGACCGCGACTGTATCGGTTGCGCAAAGCTGGTTGTTTTCTGCAATGCAGTTGAGGATAATCCTTTTATGGCAGGTGCTTTTCACGGTGTAGGCGAGCCGGACAGTGTTATTCATGTCGGCGTTTCAGGACCGGGTGTTGTTCAGGCGGCGCTCAAAAAATGTCCCGACGGAAATCTTGGCGAGCTTGCAGAAATTATTAAGCGCACCGCATTTAAAATCACCCGTATGGGTCAGCTTGTAGGTACAGAGGCATCCCGCCGTTTAGATGTGCCTTTCGGTATTGTTGACCTATCTTTAGCGCCTACTCCTGCGGTTGGCGATTCGGTTGCCCATATCTTAGAGGAAATGGGACTTGAAACCTGCGGAACTCACGGTACTACCGCCGCTCTCGCTATGCTTAATGATGCGGTTAAAAAGGGTGGTGTTATGGCATCTTCCTATGTAGGCGGACTTTCGGGTGCATTCATACCTGTTTCCGAGGATGCAGGAATGATAGCTGCCGCAAAATCGGGCGATTTGGAGCTTTCAAAGCTTGAGGCTATGACCGCCGTTTGCTCGGTTGGTCTTGATATGATAGCAATTCCCGGTGAAACCCCCGCAGAGGTTATTTCAGGAATTATTGCAGACGAGGCTGCAATCGGTATGGTCAACTCTAAAACCACCGCTGTCAGAGTTATTCCTGCAATAGGTAAAAAAGCAGGTGAAATGCTCGAATTTGGTGGACTTTTAGGCTCAGGACCTATTATGAAGGTAAATCTTCAGAAATCGCCCAAGAAATTTATCGACCGAGCAGGCAGAATACCTGCACCGCTCCAAAGTCTTAAAAACTAAAATGAAAAACAATATCGCACTTATAGGTATGCCTGCGGCCGGCAAAAGCACCGTCGGAGTTTTGCTCGCAAAGGCTTTAGGACTCGGGTTTGCCGATACAGACCTGTTTATTCAGCAAAAAACAGGCGAAACCCTGCAAACCACTATAAATAAAAGCGGTATAGACGCTTTTCTCGAAACCGAGCAAGAGGTTATTTGCTCGCTTTCTCTTTCAAACTTTGTTATCGCAACAGGCGGAAGTGCTGTTTTATCCGATAAAGCAATGAGGCATTTAAAGGAGATGGGCACCGTAGTTTTTCTCGATATTCCTTTAAGCGAAATCGAAAAGCGAATAACCAATATAACCACCCGCGGTATTGCAATGAGGCAGAGCGACAGTATTGCCTCGGTTTTCGAAAAAAGACTACCGCTTTACCGAAAATATGCAGATATTACTGTTTGTCTTTCGCCTTGCGCTTTAGAGGAAACAGTTGAAGCAATAATTGGAGCATTAAATAAAAATGAGTGAAAATTCAAAGTGGTATAAAAAAGGAATGCAGGACGGTATTCCCATAGGGCTTGGCTATTTTGCCGTTGCCTTTACCTTGGGCATTGTTGCGAAAAATGCAGGACTTTCCGCTTTTCAGGCTATGCTTGCGGCGGCGCTTACCAATGCATCAGCAGGCGGATATGCAGGCTTTACCCTTATAGAAGACAATGCGTCCTTTTTGGAAATGGCTGTAACTCAGCTTATCGTAAACGCAAGATACCTGCTTATGGCGGCGGCTTTAAGCCAGAAGCTAAGCCCTAAAACCTCAACCTTGCACCGCTCGCTAATAGCCTTTGATGTGACCGACGAGGTTTTCGGTATTTCTATAGCAGTCAACGGCACCTTAAACCCCTTTTATAACTACGGCGCTATGACGGTATCAATACCCGGCTGGGCTTTAGGTACAGGACTTGGAGTTGTTATGGGAAATATATTGCCCGATAGCCTCGTAAGTGCTTTGAGCGTCGGGCTATACGGTATGTTTTTAGCCATAATAATTCCACCCGCAAGAAAGAATAAAGTAATTGCTGGTATTGTTATTGTATCCATGGCGTTGAGCCTTGCCTTTGCAAAGCTACCGATTATAAGCAATTTATCATCAGGAATAAGAGTCATAATCTTGACTGTTGTAATTTCTCTTGCGGCGGCAATTTTGTTCCCCGTAAACGACGAGGAGGATAACGCCGATGGAATTTAAAATTTACATACACATTTTTGTCATGGCGGCGGTAATATATCTTATAAGACTCTTACCCCTCACCCTTATCCGCAAAAAAATAACCAATAAAACCTTAAGGTCATTTTTATTTTATGTGCCTTATGTGACACTTGCGGTTATGACCTTTCCCGCAATTTTAGAGGCGACAAACAGTATAATATCCGGAATTGCAGCTTTGATTGCAGGTGTTTTACTTGCTTATTTCGGCGTCAGCCTTTTCGGAGTTGCAGTCTGCTCTTGTGCAGTTGTTTTTATTGTTGAATTAATAATGAAATGGATATAAAAAAATCCCGCTTAAAAGCGGGATTTTTTAACTTTAAAAGAATAAATTATTCTTCTGTAGCGGGTTCCTCGGCAGGAGCTTCCTCAGCTGCGGGAGCCTCAGGAGCAGCCTCTTCTACAGGAGCTTCAACCTCAGGTACAGGCTCAGCTACGGGAGCTTCCTCTACTACAGGAGCTGCTTCGCCTTTGAAAAGATTGTAAACATTAGCCTTGGTAGCGCTTACATAAGGCAATACCCAGATATATGCAATACCAAAGGTGATGCCTGCAAGAAGATGCCAACCAATAAATGAAAGGTCAAGAACAAAAAGGTCCATTTTGCGACCGTTGGTCATTTTCTTAGATTCCTCAATGCACTCAAGAGCAGCCTTACCCTTATTCTCTGCAAGCACATACATTGACATTGAATAAGCATAGGACTTTACGATACCGGGGATTACAAAAAGCAATGACCACAGGAAGGTGAAAAGACCTACAAAGAAATTAACCTTGAATGCTGCCCAAAAATCATCAAAGCCTGTAAAGGAATCCTTAACCTCAGGCTGACCGCCTGCAACAACATTAAGATAAATTCTGATAACACTTAATGCAAATGCGGGGGTAACGATAACTGCAGATGCCAATGAGCCAACAACCGGAATCATACCGAGTAACCAACCGGCAACAAATGAAATAGCACCGATAACCAAGGTGATTACAAATAAAATGCCAATCTTACCTTTAATCTGACTTTTTGCAGCTGCTTTTAATTCTGCTCTGTTCATAAAATCTCTCCTCAAAATTAGAATCAAAAAATATCAAAAATGAATTTTTTGTTAATTCATTTTATCATACATATAGCGGTTTGTAAAGAAAAAATGTCGATATATGTTGTATTTTTTTGTTTTTTGTTAGAAAACGCCTAAATGCTCAAGTAAAATTTTTGTGCCGAGTAAAATAAGTATTGCGCCGCCTGCAAATTCCGCTTTTGATTTATACTTTGCACCGAAAACGCAGCCCAGCTTTACACCTATTGCCGAGAGTATAAAGGTTATAACACCTATAAAGGATACCGCCGCTATAATGTTAACATCGGGCAGTAGTGCAAAGGTGATTCCGACCGCCAAAGCATCAATACTTGTAGCTATTGCCATTAAAAGCATTGTTTTAAAGCCAAAATCGGCGTCGGCGGCATTTTCTTCCTTTGAAAAGGATTCCTTTATCATATTAACACCGATTGCGCCAAGCAAAACAAAAGCTATCCAATGGTCTATATTGGTAACATATTTTTCGAATGCCGTACCCAAAAAATAGCCGATAAGCGGCATCAAAGCCTGAAATCCGCCAAACCACAAGCCCGTTATAACAGTATGCTTTGCGCTGACCTTACAGGTCGCAAGCCCTTTGCAAATGGAAACTGCACAAGCATCCATCGAAAGACCAATAGCTAAAATAAAAAGCTCTAAAAGCCCCATTTTTTAAACACTCCAAAATAATATTATGCTATTAGAATGAATTTTACTACCAATTTTAACCTATGTCAAGGATAAACACCCATTTAAAACACATACTAAGCCTGTGGTGAAAGAATTGAAACTATTTAAAAAAGAAAACCTGATTTCTGCCGCAGCAGGGCTTACGATCGGTGCGGTCAACGGACTTTTCGGGGCAGGCGGGGGAATGCTTGCCGTTCCATTTCTCAAAAAGCTCGGATTTGAGCAAAAGGATGCTCATAAAAATGCCGTTGCAGTCATTCTGCCGATAAGCATAATAAGTGCGGTTTTATACCTCTGGAAAGATTATGTAAACCTATCGGATGCATATGTCTATATCCCAACAGGGGTTATCGGTGCGCTCATAGGCGCTTGGATTTTAAAGAAAATATCACCCGTCTGGCTTAAAAGAATCTTCGGCGGATTTATGGTTTATGCAGGCATTCGCCTGCTGATAAGATGAATATCACAGCCCTTTTAGCAGGGCTTTTATCGGGAATTATAGGCGCTATGGGTATGGGCGGAGGAGCGGTGCTGATAATCTATCTCACCCTGTTCACCGATACAAAACAGCTCACCGCTCAGGGTATAAATCTGCTCTTTTTTATTCCTATTGCGTTGACGGCTGTTATTATTTACGCTTTCAAAAAGCAAATTAAATGGAAAACGGTGCTTTTTTTGTCGCTTTTCGGTGTGATAGGCACATTTTTAGGGATTTTACTTGCCGATAAATTGGGTGGTGATTTTACAGCAAAGCTTTTCGGCGGACTGCTTATTATAATAGGTATAAAGGAAATTTTTCAAAAGCAGAGAAAAACTGTTGCAGAAAAGAAAAATTGATGATATACTAAAAACGAATAAATGTTCGAGGAAGTGTTAAGATGTCAAAAGCTCCGCTTACCGAAAAACAACAGCAGGTTTATAACTTTTTGGTTAAAGAGATGTCTCAGGGACTCCCGCCGACGGTCAGAGAAATCTGCACCGCAACGGGAATCAAGTCTACATCTACGGTTCACGCTATTTTAAATGCTCTCGAAGAAGAGGGCTACATAATAAGAGACGCTAAAAACTCCCGTTCGATAAGGCTCGATATGGATTTTCAGTCGGCTATGGTGCCGCTTGTCGGTAAAATTACTGCGGGAAAGCCTATTTTAGCGGTAGAAGAGATCGAGGATTATATACCTTATCCGTCAAAGGATGCCGAGGGGCTTTTTGCACTTAAAGTAGTCGGTCTTAGTATGAGAGATGCGGGAATTTTGGACGGAGATATAATCGTTGCGGACAAAAACCGCCCTTGTAAAAATGGTGATATAGTTGTTGGAATGGACGGCGACGAGGCGACCGTTAAAAGACTTGTTATAAAAAACGGTCAGGTAATTTTTATGCCTGAAAACCCTGATTTCAGTCCTATTTATCCCGAGCAACCGAATGTACTCGGCAAGGTTGTAGGAAGCTATAGAAAGTATTGATAAGATGAAAAAATTTGTTGAAATTTTTACCGACGGTGCCTGCTCGGGAAATCCGGGACCGGGCGGTTGGGGTGTTGTGTTGCGATTTGGAAGTATTGAAAAAGAGCTTTCGGGCGGCGAAAAGCAGACCACCAACAACCGAATGGAGCTGACCGCCGCTATAATGGGGCTTTCAGCTTTAAAAGAGCCTTGCAAAGTGAGGCTTGTGACCGATTCCAAATATGTTGCAGACGGTATTACCAAAGGTTGGGCAAAATCCTGGCAGAAAAACGGCTGGAAAAAAGCCGACAAAAAACCTGCTTTAAACCCCGATTTATGGGAAAAGCTTTTAGAGCTTATTGATACCCATGAGGTAGAAATAGAGTGGGTCAAAGGTCATGCAGGTCACCCCGAAAACGAGCGCTGTGATAAATTGGCGGTTGATTTTTACAAAAATTTATAGAGGTTTTATGATGTCCAGAAAAAGCAAAACTCAATTTATTATAACAGGTGCGCTTATAGCCGCCGCCTATGCAGGGCTTACATATCTGAGCAATATCTTCGGACTGGCTTACGGTCCTATTCAGCTGAGGGTTTCCGAGGTGCTTACAGTTCTGCCTGTATTCACCCCTGCGGCAATCCCAGGGCTTACGGTGGGCTGTTTTATTTCAAATATCGGCTCGTTTAACGCTTTGGATTTGATTTTCGGCACTGCCGCTACGCTTATAGCCGCAATACTGACCTATTATCTCAGAAATATCAAATTCAAAAATTTGCCCCTGCTTGCATTTTTACCCCCTGTTTTAGTCAATGCAATAGTTATCGGCTTTGAAATTGCTTGGTTTTTCCTGCCCGAGGGATATTCTTTCTGGGGATTTATTATTTCAGGTCTTCAGGTAGGAATAGGCCAGCTTATAGTGTGCTATGCTTTTGGCATACCCTTTTACTTGGTAACAAAAAAATACAAGATTTTTGAAAGAGATTATATTAAAAAATGACTCTTATTGAATGTTTTATAAATTCCCCTGTAGAAAATATTGCGGCATCGCTCTGCCTTAAACCTGATAAGGTGATTTTTATAGGCTCGGCAGAGGATATGCATAAAAAGCAAGAAAAATACCGGCTTTTTTTAGAAAAAAAGGGTATTTTCCCCGATTTTATCTGCAAAGATACCGAAATCGACTGTTTTGAAAGCGCAAAAAAAGCCATAAAGGAAGCCGTTCTTTCAGAAAAGGACTGTGTACTTGATATAACAGGTGGTCAGGAAAACGTGCTGCTTGCGGTAGGCTATGTTTACAACAGCTTAAAAGCCACCCATCCCTTTAAAATAATGCGGTTTGACGAAAATTCCTCTCTTATGACCGATGTTATTACAAAGCAGAAAAACATTGGAAAAAAAGCCTCTCTTTCGGTAGCAGAGCTTATCAGTCTTTACGGCGGAATGGTTTCCCCTGTTGAAGCTCAGCCGAAAGCTGAAAATGAATGGATAGTGAACGCTCTTTGGAAGATAGTAAGCCAAGACCCTCTGAATTGGAATAAAGCAACCGGATATCTCACCGAGTTTGAAAAAAAGTCCTGTGATAATAAGCTTGCTACCGGTTTTAGAATAGATTTAAACCTACTCAAAGGTAAAATCAACAACTTTGATGAAAAGCTCACTACTTTTAAAGAACTAATTTGCGCCCTTTCAAATGCCGGTCTTTTGATAAATACAAGCTGTAACAGTAATTTTATAAAATATACTTATAAAAATTTATTTATAAAAAATTCTGTTCGCAAAGCGGGAAATATTCTTGAGATGAAGACCTTTTTCGCCGCTAAAAGATTAAAAGAAAACAGCAAACCCTATTTTGATGATTTAATGGTTTCGGTAAATATCGATTGGGACGGTGTTGTGCACAAAACAAATGATACCGAAAAAGATACCAAAAACGAAATCGATATTATTTTAATGCGAGGATGTGTCCCGATTTTTATATCTTGCAAAAACGGTCAAATAGAAGAAATTGAGCTTTATAAGCTTTCAACCGTAGCCTCGAGATTTGGCGGGAAATTTGCTAAAAAGATGCTTATCGCAACCGATTTTGAGCGAGAAACAGTATCCTCTGCCGAGGCATACAGGCAAAGAGCTAAGGATATGAATACCGTTCTTGTTGAGCAAGCGGCAAAGCTTTTAGAAAACAATTGGGAAAATATATTGAAAATTTGACAGCAGAGCGCGGAATCTTCCGCACTCTGCGTTTTTTATTCCTTAAGCAGAGGAGGATTATCCGAACCCGATTTTTACGGGACGATTTTCACCTCTGCTGTGTTAAAATACTCGCAAATCCGTCAGGATTTGCTGCGTTTTGTGCCGTGCCGATGCAAAAATCGGCACCGTAAAAATTCTGCGACCTAAAACGTGCAGAATTTTGTGTGATTTTTGGTGCAGCGAAGGTGGCAAGGC
>JAZQIP010000048.1:0-47444 GCA_045541175.1 Acutalibacteraceae bacterium | reverse complement strand
GCCTCATCCTTGTCTCGGTCCCACAGTGTCAGTGCCCGGGCCACGCAAGGGGACTCCTCCTTCCATGCGCCGTGATCCATCAAGATTACGGCGCACTCCTTTTGCCCGCAAAGGATGGCGGCTGCCAACGGCGTGACGCCGAAGAACGCCTCCTGAAAGATATATCCACCGGGTCCCCCATCCATCTCCAGCAGCGTACGAAGACTGCTTTCCGCACTGGCGGAATATGGACTGTAGCTGCCCATGGCCGAACGATAAAAGAAGTCCATCTGCTTTCTCCGCATCCTCAGGGGTTTACACAATCAATGAGTACACCATCACCTTTATGGATGAACACGGTGTTTACAAGACTTTGACTGTGAAGCACGGCGAGAAGGTTACAATGCCCGATGTCCCTACAAAGGACGGTTATACCGTTGCTTGGGATAAGGAACTTGACACCGTGCAGGAAGATGTTACCGTTAAGGCGGTCTATACCGAGATTCCGGTGGTTGAAGAGCCAAGTGCTCCCCAGACCGGCGACAACAGCCACATGGCTCTCTGGATCGCACTCCTCTTCATCAGCGGTGGTGCAGTTATCACATTGACCGTTGTTGACAGAAAGAAAAAAGCAGCAAAGCGCTAAATCAATAACTAACAGCCAAGGGCGATGACAAAATCTGTCATCGCCCTTTTTATATCTCGATTTGAAATTTCAAAATCAGTTGGAAATTCTACTCATATTTTCTACAAAAAGTGTGATACTAATATCACACTAAAATTGTAAAAAGAGGAGAATTTATATATGAAAGCAACAGGAATAGTACGTCGCATAGACGACCTTGGAAGAGTTGTTATCCCAAAAGAAATCCGCCGCACAATGAGGATAAGAGAGGGAGATCCATTGGAAATTTATACCAGTCCGGGTGGGGAAGTGATTTTTAAAAAATATTCTCCGATGGGGGAGCTTTCCACATTTGCGGCGCAGTATGCAGAGGCTATGGCTCAGGCTACGAAATTACCTATCATTATCTGCGATAGAGACCATTGTGTGGCGGCGGCGGGCATTTCAAAAAAAGAGGTGCTTGAAAGACGCGTCACCCCATCTTTAGAGGATATTATGGAGCAAAGGCGAAGTGTGAACTTTGGAAATGACAGTTCACATCAGGCACTTGAAGGGGTGGAGCGAAATATTTGTGTCAGCGTTCCGATTATCAATGCGGGCGATGTGAGCGGAGCGGTTGTGCTGTTAGCTGATGAGCAGGGTGGAAGTGCGGCAGAAACAGATATTAAGCTTGCCACTGTTGCGGCAGATTTTTTGGGAAGACAAATGGAATAATATATTTGAGTTAAAAAGAGGCTATCAATTTTGATAGCTTCTTTTGCTTTTTAATATGCCTTTTAACGGAGAATATACCATAAAAAGTAAAATAATGATAACCAAAGTAAAATATTGATATGGAAATCGAGATTAACAAATAGTACAATAATATAAAAAGAATGGATGATTTTTTGTTGTTTTATAACAATTAAGCATCGTGGATTAAATATCCCCGTTGGATGACGGATAAAATATATTTTAAATATTTAGGAGGATTTTTATGAGCAAATTCAGAAAGCTTTGTGCTGTGATATTAGCGATAATGATGTTAATATCTTGTTTTGGCACAACAATTCTTTCGGTTGCGGCTGAGGAAACTACAACCGAGGAAACAACACCTGTAAGTATTACAGGCTCGGCGCTTGATTTTCTTTATAATCAGGCGGTTGAGTTAGATGCGGCTTATGCCGAGGCCAACGGAAAAACAAGTCCAACCAAAGAGGATTGTTTAGGCTCGCAGACAGGACCGTGGTTTGTATCTACCTCGCGTTCTACTAGCGGTCATAAGTGGGCTGATGCATATTATTTATGGTACTTAAAGAGCAGTGAAATCCGATACGGCTCTAACTGGACATATTGGGCACCTAGTGTTGGTTTTTTCGGAACAGGTGAAAGCCGTACACTCAGAGCATGGCTCAGAAATTTATCAAGTGAATCAAGCGATGTTTATAACGATTATGTAAAGCTATATTATGTAGCTGAGACATCGGGTGTTTATAAAATTGCTCCTGATGAGTTTGTTGTTAATTCTTCTGATGCAGAGGGATATCAGGCTTATATCACTATAAAGGCTAATGGCGAAGAAATTTTCAAGTCCCGCGCATTGCAGAGAAAAAACCGTGTTGTAGCTTTTGAAGGTGCAGAGGTGACTCTGAGCGCTGGTGACAAAATCGAGTGGATTTTTGATTATGTCGTAACCGATGAAAACGGCGTTTATAACGGCAATATGACCTTTAATTTTGACCCACAGTTAGAACTTCTCGAAACTGTTGAGCTTGAGGGTACAGGCGAGGTTGCAGATGTTATTTATGATGCAATGGAAGGCCTTGCTGCATCAGGAACTAATAAATCTGTTGCTACCACTCAGACCGCTGTCTGGAGAGAGCAGCTTTACAGAGATGGCAAATGGTCAGATCTTGGATATTATTGCAATCATTCAAAATCATATACAGGCTCGCTTGACTGGGCTTATAACGACAGTTCTTATTCTCAGACAGACAGTATGAATCTGAGGTATAAAGGCAGTAGTATAGGTAACGGTTTGATTTTATGTGCCCGTATTCCGATGACTCGCTGGAATATGAAGCAGATGAGATTGGTTTACACTGCTGAATTAGACGGTAGATATACTTTAACCGATAGATTAGGATATTTTGAGGTTAATACAGGTGCACTTACTGTATACGATTATTGGGTACAGATAACCCATAACGGTACTGTGCTCTGGAAATCTGATATTCTTGCAAATAAGGGCGAAAAAGCCGTGTTTGACGGTGTTACCCTTGATATGACAAAGGGCGATACACTTGCTATTGAATTCAAATATAATAAGAAAAGCGGTGCCACTGCTTCATATGATACAACGAGAATGGATGTTGAATTTGCACCCGTTTTATCATATAAAGCTATCGAACCGGAAGTTCCTTATAAGGCTTCAGATGCTTATAACGAATTATTTGCAGGTTGGGAAATGGCAGAGGGCGATACTGCTTTATCAGGAACTCTTGTGCAGCCTGAAACCGGTTGGACTTTTGAAAAGGGCTTTGATATTAGCTCATTAGAGTCATTTGCCAATTATTATTACAGCGGCGGCGATATATACTGGGGTAATAAGATACTCGGCTTAAGTTCCGGATATAATGGCGGAGCGTATCCCGGTATATTCATTAATATCGGTTTAGGAAACGGTGTTTCTCCTGCCAGAGGTAAAATGTATGTTCGCTACCGCGGATGTACTCAAACCGGCGGAATACAAAGTACACACGATTATGCCAAGGATTTTGCTTATAGCTTTATAGCACCGAAAGAGGGAACTTACCTTTTATCAGAGACGGTTGCGAGTCTTGATGTTGATACATCTGCAATATCTGATACAATAGTCAAGATATATAAGAACAGCAGCTTGATTTATCAATCTGATATTTTGAATTATGCTAATCAGTCTGTGACTGTGCCTGAGGCTACATTCAGGCTCAAAGCTAAAGATAAGGTAATTATTTATTTTGAAAGACAGTTAGATGCGTCGGTTTATGACTGGAATAATAATATTCGTGTTGTATGTGACCCGACGATAACATATATTCCGTCTTCGGCTGATGATGTTGAAATCAATGGCTATACCCCTGTTCAGTCCGAGCGCTACTATGCTAAAAATATCACTGCTCCCGTAGCATTCTCTGCTTGGGTGAATACAGATGATATTCTTGCAGGAAATATTTTCTCATCAGATAAGCTTTCGGTAAGCGTTAATAACGACGGATATCCTGTGGTTTCTTACGGTGATAAGGAAATTGTATTTACCTTTGATATCCGCGGTAAAAGTTGGACACATATTGCTGTATCTTATAACGCTGAGGCAGGCAGCTGGACATTATATTATAACGGTCTTTCTGCTGCTACTGTAACAGATGCGGATTATACCGCTACTGATATTGAAAAGCTTTATATAGGCGCATCTGAGGATACATATAATAACTATTATTTTAAAGGCTCGGTAGCTCAGTTAGCATTCTTTGACTCCGCTCTTTCTGCTGATGCTGCGGATGAAATTTTCAATGCGGGCGTTACAGCGGATGATGCTGTAGCTTATTTCGAGCTTTCGGACATTACAGCCGAAACGGCACTTGTTAAGGAAACGCTTGCGATTCCTGCTCAAGACAGGGGCGAAAACGGACTTATTTTCTTGAATCAGAACTACAGACTTGATTTATATGAAACCTTTGAGGTTCCTGTTAATACCTTTGAAACTTGGGTAAGACTCGAATCAATCTTTAATTCTAATGCATCGGCAGGTTATATTGCATCCTCCGGTCAGGTTAATGATAAAACAAATGTTGGTGCAAGTCCCTGCGCTATGATTGAGATTACAACAGGCGGCAGACCTAAGCTCACCTTTAAAGATTCTTCGGGACAGACTAATATTATATTCAATGCGGATATTCGCAGCGACAATTGGGTACATCTTGCAATCACCGCTGATTATGATGCAGGTTATTACTATTGCTACTTTAACGGCGAGCTTGTTGATAAGCAGGCAACAAACGGAAAACAAATTCCTGCAACACTTCGTCCGTATCTTGTAAGCGGTAACTACTATAATCAGCAAACTCCTTTCTATTTCCAAGGTGATTTGGCAGGTCTTACAATGTTCAGCGATGCCAGAACAGCCGAAGAAATCTATAATGATATATACGGTGTTGACCTTAAAGACAGCAACCTTTTAGGTAGCTGGAACTTAGAGGGAGATGGAAATATCCTCAACCGCAACGGCGACGGTAATGATTTGCATCCTTTCTGGGCAGATACTCCTGCTGTAACTGTTGATGAATCTTTTGGAAATTACTCTACCATCGTATTTATCCCTGATACACAGAATGATACCACAAGTGCTTCTCATATTTCCAAATGGATAGTTGAAAACAAAGATAAAGAAAACATCGTTGGTGTAATGGGTCTTGGAGATATTACGAATAATAACAATTCGACACAGTGGAGTGCAGTAAAAACTGGATTTGAGCCCTTAAAGGGAGTAGTACCTTATGTATTTACATCGGGTAACCACGATATCGCCAGCGGAAGAGATGTTACAAACTTTAATAAGTATTTCCCGTATGCTGATTGGGAGCCCTATATGGACGGTTTCTTCGAGGAAGGCAAAATCGATAATATGTATGTTCTCACCGAGGATGTAAACGGCAATAAGTATATGCTATTATCCATCGAGTACTTACCGAGAAATGCAGTTCTTGAATGGGCAAATAAGGTGGTATCAGAGCATAGAGATTATAATGTAATTATTTCTACTCACGGATATCAGACTTATAATTACGAAACAAAACAAAACACCTATTTAACCGGAAAAGATACTGCTTTATTGGGTGAAGACTCAAATTCAGGTAAGGATATTTGGGATAAATTTGCAAGTCAGCATAAAAATGTAATATCCGTTGTTTGCGGTCACGTTTACCACGAGGATATACATGCAACAACCAATACTGGTGTAAACGGAAATAAGGTTCGTGAGATTATCGCAAATGCACAGATTACCGATGTTCTTATGAAAGGCTCTTCCACCATAATGATTCTTCGTATTTCTGAGGATGGAACGAAGGCTAATGTTAACTATCTCGCAACCCAGCACGGCAAGTATCACAAAGACCTTAACCAATTTAATATTGATTGGATTGAGGGAGGATATGTTGAAAATGTTTTAGGTGATATTGACGGCGACGGTGCTGTTAATGCATCTGACCTCGTACCGATGAGACTCAGACTTCTGAGCCCTGGCGCTGAATATGATGAGGCTTATGATATTAATGAGGACGGCGTATGCAATATACTTGACCTTGTAAGATTAAAGAAGCTTTGCGTAACAGTTGCTAAATCTGAGGGTGTTGCTGTAACAAAGGGCGATGCTGTGATTTACGAAAAGATTGATGTAGGTCAGGTAAGTGAAGACAGTGATGCAGTAGTTGCAAGCGGAACAGCAAATGTGGTTATAGCAGGCGGCAGTTATAACGGCGGTTCAGGTGCTTCAAATACAGCTGTTTGGGCAAAAGAGAACGCTAAGGTTACCATAAACGACGGTACATTTACTGTCGGCGCTGATGCAAACGGTGATTATAATGACCTGATTTATGCAAGAGATAATGCTCAGGTTATAATCAACGGCGGTTTCTTCGAGTCCGAGGTTCCATGGTCGAATAACGGAAAGTATTATGTACTTAATGTAAGAAACGACAGCTCTGCTACAATAACTGTTTATGGCGGTACTTTCGTAAACTACAATCCTGCTGACGGCGATGATGTAGTAGAGGGTGCTATTACAGTAGCCGATGGCTATACCGTTATCTCAGAAGAACAGGACAACGGAGATATATGGTATACCGTAGTTAAAAACTAAGGCTAAACCAGAGCAATTTTAAACTAAATAATATTTAAAAACAGGACTGCTTTGCCAAGGACTTAAAGTGTTTAAGAGTTTACCTTGGTGGGCAGTCCTGTTTAAGCAAGCACAAATAATCCGAACCTGCCTAAAACGGCATAATTTTGGCGCTTTTCGGTTTGTCATCCTTCGTAGGCGTTAGCCTTACGAACTCTTTCGCACCAAAAATCACTCAAAATTCTGTTCGTTTTAGGTCGAAGAATTTTAAAGTGAATGATTTTTGGCTGTGCGAGACACAAAACGCAGTTAATCCTGACGGATTAACGAGTATTTTAACAAAGCAAAGACGAAAATCATACCTTTAAAATCAGGTTTGGATTATTTGTGTTTGCTTATGTGTATTTGGTCGAAAAAAGTGGTTTATGTGGTAGTTCTATACTGTTTTTTGCCTAAAATTTCTTAAAAATTGAACAAATTAACCCTAAAAAGTAAAAAAATGATAACCAATCCAAAATAATGATAAGGAAATCTTGATATGTAAAGTGGTATAATAAATGCGTAAAATTATATCTAAACGAATTTTTTCAAAAGGAGTAAAAATAGATGAAGGCTTTCAGAATTTTTTTTGCTTGGATAATGGTGCTTTGCATCGCCTGTTCTCTTATAACAGGCGTCTCGGCGGCAGAGTATAAGGAGTATCATAAAAAAATCTCAGCACCTGCTGAAAATTCAAAAATTGATATTGATATTGCGCAATATACTGCAAATAAAATGGATGTAAAGCAGCAGGAAAATTTCCAGGGACAGACCAATGTTACCGTTATTACAGGTGACAAGGGTGAAATAACCTGGAATTTTGATGTGCCAGAGGATGGTGCATATTGCCTTAAAATAGATTATTTCCCGCTGGAAAGCAAAAATTCTGAAATAGAGATTGGAATTAAGATAGACGGCAAATATCCTTTTGATGAGGCTGAAACCGTCACTCTCAAAAAGCTTTATAAAAATCAAAGCGATGAAAAGCAGTACGACAACAGAGGAAATGAAATTCTTTCTGAAAAGGTACAGACCAAGCTGCTTATAAGCGATTATGCCCGCAATTTTTTAGATGATTATTCAGAGCCTTATTATTTCGATTTGACTAAGGGCGCTCATACTCTTACCTTTGTTGCGGTGACAGACATAATGGCAATAAGCGGTCTTGAGTTTAGCGTTCCTGAAGAAATTCCCGAATATACAGAGTATAAGAACAGTGTCAAAGCCGGCAGTGCCGACCCTGAGTTTAAAAAGTATGTTCAGGCGGAGGATGTTGCATATACCTCATCTTCAATGATGGTTGCAGTTAATGACCGTACCTCACCGCTTACTGTACCTAATGATGCCTATAATGTTTTTTATAATACCTTAGGCGGTCAGGGATGGTCGAGTGCAGGAGAATATGCTATCTGGAGTTTTACCGTTCCAAAGGACGGAACTTATAAAATCGGTATCAAATACCGTCAGAATTCTAGTAATGCAATTTTGCCTGTCAGAAAAATTTACATAGACGGCAAGGTGCTTTATAAGGACCTCGAAAATGTAGAGTTTGGGTATGACAGAAACTGGCAGTATACCGAGCTTTCAGGCGATGGAGAAACCGCAGAGTTTTATTTCGAATCGGGCAAAGAGCATACCATTAAAATAGAATCCGTTTTAGGAGATTTTGGAAGCTATTTCCAAAAGGTTGAGGATATCGTTTATCAATTAAACGCTTGCTACAGAAGTATCATTATGATAACAGGCGCCGCTCCTGACAATTACCGCGATTATCAGCTTGGAGTTAAGATTCCTAATGTTATAGAGCAGATGGATGAGCTTCAGAAGCAACTAAAGGAAATTATGCAGGTGCTTGATAAGAATCAGGTTGGAAACAGCGAAATGGTTGAATTATCTACCATTTGCGACCAGATTGATGAATTTGTTGAAGACCCTGATACAATCCCTGCGAGACTTGAATCATTTAAAACAAATATCGGAGCTTTGAGCGACTGGTGTGTTACCGCTAAACAGCAGGCGGTTGAATTTGATTATTTTGTTATCGCAGGAAAGGAAGCTGAGGGCGAGCGCGTTAAATCAAATATTTTTGAAAATATCGCTTTTGAGTATAAGGCGTTTTTAGCATCCTTTGTAAATGATTACAGCAATATAGGAAATTCCTATGATTATGATGAATCTATTGTTGTATGGATAATGAGCGGACGCGATCAGGCTAATACCCTCAAAAGAATCGTCGATGCGGATTTTATGGAGAAAAATTCCATCGAGGTTGACCTGAAACTGGTTACAAACACTTCTCTTCTTAATGCAATGATTGCAGGCAAAGGCCCAGATGTAGCTTTAGGCGTTGCAAATGCAGACCCTGTCAACTATGCTCTTCGTAATGCGATAGTAGATGTATCAAAATTGGAAGGCTTTGAGGAAGTGACTAAGCAGTTCTATCCGTCTGCAATAGAGCCTTTCTCATTTAACGGCGGAGTTTATGCTATGCCCGAAACCCAGACATTCCCTGTAATGTTCTATCGCAAAGATGTTTTGGAGCAGTTGAATCTTGGGATTCCTGAAACCTGGGATGATGTAGCAAACTGTCTAACTGAGCTTACAAATGTGAATATGGAATTTGGTCTTGCTTGTTCAAACTCTGCTACAACTACCACCGCAATGGGTATGTTCCTTTATCAGAATGGCGGTCAGCTTTACATAGATCAGAACCGAAAGAGCGGTCTTACAGAGGAAGTAGCGCTTGATAGCTTTAAACAGCTTACCAATCTTTATAACAGCTATCGCTTGCCTTATGCGTTTGACCCGCTTAACCGTTTCAGAAGCGGTGAAATGCCCCTAGTTATTTCAGAGTATTCTCTCTTTAATACACTTTGTGTTTCAGCCCCTGAATTGAACGGCTTGTGGGGTGTTGCGCTTGTTCCGGGTACAAAGCAGGCTGACGGAACAATCGACCATTCAGTAATGGGCACCTGCACAGGTACGGTTATTACAGCATCTACCAAAAATGTAGATGCAGCCTGGAAGTTTGTTAAATGGTGGATTTCTGCTAAAACACAGGCTAGCTACGGCCTAAAAATCGAGGGACTTCTCGGTCAGGCGGCAAGATATGCTACTGCAAATATCGAAGCCTTGAATGAGCTTCCTTGGTCTCAAAGCGAGCTCGCAGGACTTAAAGAGCAGCACCAGTATGTAAAGGCAACTCCCGAAACTCCCGGAAGCTACTTTACCCCGAGACATTTATATAATGCTTTCAGACGCGTTATAACCTATGGCGACGATCCTCGTCAGACACTTATGGATTATACAGATTATATTAACCGCGAAATTACCAATAAGCGTAAAGAATTCGGTTTATCATAAAAGGAGGGGAGAAACTATGAAAAAAGATAAATTGGCATATATATGGAAATTAATGAAGCAGAAAAAAAGCGGATATCTTTTTGTTGCTCCCTTCTTTATTCTGTTTGTTATGTTTACGGTTTTACCTGTATGCATTTCTATATTCTATAGCTTTACTCATTATAATGTTCTTGAAGCTCCGCAATGGGCAGGACTTGATAATTATATGAATCTTTTCCTGCATGACGATGTATTTATTACAGCAATCAAAAACACATTGATTTTTGCGGTGATAACCGGACCTGTTAGCTACATTCTCTGCCTGCTTTTTGCTTGGTTTATAAATGAGCTTAACAGAACTCTGAGAACTATTTTCACTATTCTTTTCTATGTTCCTTCGATTTCAGGCGGAGCGTACTCGATTTTTGCTATTATCTTTAATAGCGACCGTTATGGTCTTATAAACGGCCTTTTGATGAAGTTAGGCTTTATAAATGACCCTATTGACTGGTTTCAGGATACAAGATATATGCTGACGATATGTATTCTTGTTACCCTTTGGATGTCGCTGGGAACTAGCTTCCTTGCATTTATAGCAGGTCTCCAATCGGTTGACAGAGCGCTTTATGAGGCAGGAGCTATGGACGGTATTCAGACGCGTTGGCATGAGCTTTGGTTTATAACTCTTCCTGCGATGAAGCCTCAGCTTATGTTCGGTGCGGTTATGGCAATATCTTCCTCTTTCTCGGTTGGTGCTGTTTGTAATACTCTTTGCGGTTTCCCATCGACAGATTATGCGGCGCATACTGTTATAGCCCACCTTGAGGACTACGGTAGTATACGCTTTGAAATGGGTTATGCCTGTGCTATAGCGGCGTTGTTGTTCCTTTTGATGATTGGAACAAACAAGCTTATTAATATTTTACTTAGAAGGGTGGGCGAGTGATTTGAAAGGCGCTTTAAAATTTATTTTACCCCAAAAGCGAATTTCCCGTTCGGTCGGCGGAGATGTGTTTATATTTCTGTTTTTGTGCTTTGTGGCGATTGTGCTGGTAATACCGCTGGTTTATATCGTGAGCAACTCGCTAAAGCCCTATAACGAGCTTTTCCTTTTCCCGCCAAAGCTTTTTGTGAAAAATCCTACAGCGGATAACTATGCGGATTTATTTACCCTTATTTCAAATTCTTGGGTACCTTTTTCCAGATATCTTTCTAATACGGTATTTATTACGGTTGTTGGTACTTTCGGAAATGTGCTTTTAGGCTCTATGGCGGCATACGCTATTTCTAAAATACGCTTTCCCGGAGCCGAGGTACTGTTTAAAATCATAGTGCTATCTCTTATGTTTTCTTCGGTTGTTACCCAGATTCCTACATATCTTATTATTGCAAAAATTGGTTGGATAGACACATACTATGCTTTGATTGTACCTACGCTTCAGTCTTCATTGGGAATTTATCTTATGAAGCAGTTTATAGATCAGGTTCCTGATACTTTGCTCGAGGCGGCTAAGATTGACGGTGCTAATGACGGAAGAATATATCTTTCAATAATCATGCCGTCTGTAAAGCCTGCATGGCTTACGGTAATAATTCTTTCTATCCAGTCATTATGGAATATTACAGGCTCAAACTATATTTTCAGCGAGCAGTTTAAAACATTGCCCGTTGCTATGAGTCAGATAGTTTCTGGCGGTATTGCCAGAGCAGGCGCATCGGCTGCGGTTTCGGTAGTAATGTTAAGCGTTCCTGTGCTTTCGTTTATTATCGCGCAGAGTAATGTTGTAGAAACTATGGCTACATCAGGTATGAAGGAGTAAGCGGATATGAAAAGGTTAATTACTGTTTTTGTTGCTGTTTTACTCGGCCTTATGATGCTTATGCCTGTAAGCGCAGCCAGCTATACATCATATAGCTATAATTCAAATTCTGTTGCGGTAAAAACCCCTGAGCCGTATATCCCCGTAAAGCAAATAAGCGGATTGGATTTAGGGGTAGGTCAGCTTGTTGACCCATCTGATTTATACTGCGATTATAAAGGCTTTATTTACATCTGCGATACAGGCAATAACCGTATAATAAAGCTCAACCCTGATTTGACGGTGAATACTGTTATCGATAAGTTTCAGGACGGTTATTTTGAGGGTGAGTTTTTATCTCCCAGCGGAGTTTATGTTGACCCTAACACAGATTTGCTTTATATAGCTGATACTGATAATGGTCGTGTTATAGCCCTTGATAAAGACCTTGTAATGGTTAAGCGTTTTAACAGGCCTGAGCAGACCGAGCTTTTTGCGGAAACCTTGGCTTTTTCACCTACTAAGATAGTTGTCGATAACGGCGGAAGACTTTTTGTTGTTGCAAAGGATATATACGAAGGTCTTATGCAATATGATTCCGACGGTAATTTCTTGGGCTATGTCGGAGCAAACGAGGTTTCGATTTCTGCATTTGATTATTTATGGAAAAAGCTGTCTACAAAGGCGCAGTCCTCTAAATTACAGCTCACTTTGCCTACAGAGTTTTCTAATCTTGAAATAGACAGCGATGGATTTATTTATACTACGACAAGTATCATCAATACCAAAAATACCGATATACTTGTCCGCAGACAAAACCCTTCGGGCGAGGATGTGCTTCACAGAAGTACAACTCTTTCTAAAGCAGGCGATGTTGTTTACGATGAATATGCTACTGAATATAAAACAGGCGCTTCAAACTTTGTTGATGTGACTATCAACGGAGACGGTATGTATAGCCTGCTCGATTCTAAGAGAGGCAGAATATTTACATACGATTTTGACGGTCAGCTTCTTTATATATTCGGCGGAGATTCCAACTATGGAAACAATATCGGAAGCTTTTATTCTCCATCTTCGATAGTCAAAAGCGGAGAAAAGTATATAGTTTCAGATATAGCAAACGATATGCTTACAATATTTGAGCCGACCCAGTACGGAAGCCTCATTAATTCTGCTGTTTCTTATAATTATAACGGTAAATATGAGAAGGCGGCGGAGCAGTGGCGTCAGGTTCTTAAGCTTAATGCAAACTGCGAGCAGGCTTATGTCGGAATAGGTATTTCAGAACTTCGGTCAAAGGACTATGTTTCAGCTATGGAAAACTTTAAGTTAGGCTCTGACAGAAGCTATTATTCAAAGGCCTTCAAGGCATACCGCCAGCTATGGCTTGAGAAGAATTTTGTATGGATAGTAATCATTATAGTTGCAGTTTTGGTGGCAGTCTGCGTCGGTCTTACAGTTATGGAAAAGAACCGTATTGCCAACAGGCATAAAGAGATTAAAACAAAGCTCGGATATGCTTTTTACTGTGTAGGCCACCCGTTTGACGGTTTCTATGTTATGAAGCGTGAAAAACGCAGTTCGCTTAAGGTTTCTATCGGAATAATTATAGCGGTTGTGATAGGCTTTATTTTCTCTCAGAGAATGACAGGCTTCATATTGAATACCAAGGACCCCGCTGAGTTCAGCCTTATAGATGAAATTGTAAAGGTTGTAGGAGTATTCGGTATATTCTGCGTTATAAACTGGTGCGTTACCGCACTTATGGACGGCGAGGGTAAGCTTACCGATATTATTTGCTGTACCGCAACAGGACTCATTCCTCTTGCAGTTACCCTCATTCCTTTAACCCTTATCAGCAATGTGCTGATTCAGGAGGATGTAGCATTTTATTATGTGATCTGGGCAATTGTTATCCTTTATACGGCGTTTCTTATTATTGTTGGTGTAATGGAAACTCATCAGTATACCCTGATGAAAACTCTGGGAGTACTTATTATAACAATACTTGGTATGGTTGTTGCAGTATTCCTTGCAATGCTGTTTATAAACCTGATTAACACAATGTATGACTTTATTATTAAAATATACAATGAAGTAGCAATGAGATAGGGAGGTGCTTGAATGAAAAAATATCTTAAGCGTTTAACAGCTTTTTTGCTTAGTTTAATGATTCTATGTTCTGTTACGGCGGTTTCTTCAAGCGCCGATAACAGCAAAGCATCAAAAACTGCTTCTCGGGTAACGGCAATTGCCGGTTATGAAGCAGGCGAAACCGAGCAGGAAGCCTTAAAGGCAGGATTTGTACCTGTTTTGGGTAGCTCGGGACTTACTCTTTATTATAAAGAGGAAACCGCTGAGATTGCAGTATATTCTGCTAAAAACGACAAGCTTGTATATTCAAATCCTCAGAATATTCCCGAGACGGTTAAGGGAATACCTCTGCACAAGGTAAAATCTCAGCTTTATATAACCTATTATCAGGAGAATAACCAGGTCAAGTATTATTCCTCCAGCTATGATGCTTTAGGAAGAGATCAGGTTACTGCCGAGATTATTGATAATACCCTTAAGGTGAATTATATTTTCGGTAAAAAGAAGATTTCAAAGGAAATGCTTCCTATAGCTATTCCAAAGGATAAATTCGAAGAAAAGGTTCTTCCAAAGCTTTCGGGCGAGGACCTTGATGCTATCAAGAAGCAGTATAAGCTTATTTCTGCCGATGATGATTTAACCGATGCTAACAGAGAAAAATACGAGACTACATATAAGAATTTCAAAAGCACCGATATTTATATTTTAAACCCATATATTGCGAGCTATGATATAGAGCCGGTTTATAATATTCTTTACAGCACTGATTATACTCAAAAGGATTTTAAAGAGGATAATGAGGATGCAGGAAACGATACAGAGCTTATTGATACAAATGTTGTTTTCGAGCTGGCTCTCATATATTCGCTTAAAGACGGTACTTTGAATGTTGAGCTGGATTGCTCTAAGCTTAATGTACTTGATAATGCTAATATCCATTCGGTTGATATTTTGCAGTTCTTTGGATGTGCGTCAACTAAGGATGACGGATATTTCTTAGTTCCCTCAGGCAGCGGCGGATTAGTAAGCTTTAACAGTACAAAAAGCAGTGCCGGAGCATATAAGGAATTTGTATACGGTGCAGACCGAAGCATCAGGGTGAATAACCTTAAAAACAATGACATTCAGGTTCAGCTTCCCGTATTGGGAATAAGCAATGAAACCCAGCAAAGCGGCACTTTAATTACAGCGGAAAATGCGGCAGAATATCTGACTGTCAATGCTGATATTGCGCGCAGTACTACTCCGTATAATATTGCTTATTTCAGCGCTGTAGTTTACCCCTATGATGAAATGACTGTAAACAATCCTATAAGCGGCGGCGGTACAACTCAGGTTTATACCCATCAGCAAACCCCATTTAAGGGAAAGGTTTCGCTCAGCTATAATTTCCTTGATAAGAGCGGTATAACCTATTCTGATATGGCAAATTTTTACCGCAGTAAGCTTATAAAAGATGGTGTGCTCAATCAAAAGGTTTCAGGTGAGCAACCCTTTGTTTACAGCCTTTTGGGCGGTATAGATGTTAAAAAACATTTTCTCGGTATTCCGTATACCGGTATGCAAGCTCTCACAACCTTTGAACAGGCACAGGAAATTATAGGAGAGCTGGCGCAGGAGGGAATAGGCAATCAGGCTGTTAAATACCTTAATTGGTTTAACGGTGGAGCTAAGCAGACTGCACCTAATAAGGTCAAGGTGCTTAACTGTCTTGGCGGTAAAAAAGGCTTAGAAAAGCTTTTTGAATCGGAAAATGCTGTGATATACCCGAATGTTTCTTTCACTTCGGTTACTAATTCCTTATTTGACGGTTTTTCAGTTCGTAAGGATGTTGCGAGACTGACCTATAATGAGGCGGCGCTGATTTATGAGCTTAGTATACCGAAAAACTTTTTCGATTATAATTCTGATTACAAATATGTTGTCAGCCCGACAGTTTACGATAAGCTTGCGACAAAGTTTTTGGGAAAATATAGCTATGATAGCTTATCTATAGATGATTTAGCCTCGCAAATCAACAGCGATTACGACGAGGAAAAATATGCAGAGAGAACAGAGGCTTTAGAGCTGACTAAAGAGGCGATAAAGAAGCTGTCCGATGAAAAGAGCGTTATGGCTTCAAATCCCAATTTATATGCTGCCGGATATGTTGACTTAATGGCCGATATGCCTCTTGCGGATTCGGGGGCTAATATTATCGATGCAGAGGTTCCTTTCCTGCAAATGGTTTACAGCGGATATAAGGATATGTTCTGCAGTCCTATAAATCTTTCCTACGGCGAGTTTTCTCTAACAAAGCTTTTAAGCTTTGCTACTGCTCCGAATTTCACCTTTGGTTTCGAAAAATCATCGGTAATAATGGATACGAATTATACAGAGTATTATTCCTTCTGCTTTGAGGATTGGAAAGAAGATGCTGTAGAGTTGTATAAGGCTTACAGCGAGGCAACCGAAAAGGTAAGAGGAGAGTCTGTAGTAGGACATAAATTGCTTAAAAACGGTCTTTGCGTTTTGACCTACGAAAACGGCGGAGTTTTCTATATCAATGATACCCAAAGTGATATCACTTATAATAACCAAACCGTTAAAGCAAAATCATATATTTACGAGGAGGGTTAATTGAATGAAAAAGCAAGCTAAAAACAGTCTTACAAGAGTAGTAAATGGCAAGCGCAATTTAACCCTCACCGGCAGAAAAGCAGTTACAGGTATTAAATTTATATCTCCTCTTATAATAGGTCTTATTTTCTTCTTCGGGGTGCCGCTGATTCAGTCCTTTATATTTTCGGTTTCTGAAATTACGACTAATTCAAACGGCTACACAGTGGATTTTATAGGTTTTGATAACTATAAGAATATTTTCTTTGAGCATGCGAGCTTTATTCCGACCTTTATTACTACCCTTAAGGATGTTATATGGAATGTTCCGCTGATTCTTATATTCAGTTTCTTTGTATCTGTTTTGCTGAATCAGAAGTTTAAAGGCAGAATGTTTGCCAGAGCGCTGTTCTTTTTACCTGTAGTAATAAGCTGCGGTATAATCCTCAAAATAGAAAATATCGGATATATGGAAACAGCTCTTTTCCACTCAGGCTCTGAGGGTACAGCTATGAGCAATATGCTCGGCGGTATTCAGCTTGCTGAATACTTAATGAAGCTTGGTATAGCGGATTCGCTTATTTCTTATCTTACAGAGGCTTTGGCTCAGGTATATTCTATTATCAATGCTTCGGGAGTTCAGATTCTTATTCTTATAGCTGCTTTGCAGACTATTCCCGAATCTCTTTTCGAGGCTTCAAGTATTGAGGGCGCTACTGCTTGGGAAAATTTCTGGAAGATTACATTCCCGATGGTTTCCCCATATATTCTGGTTACTACGGTTTATACCATTATCGACAGCTTCCTTCGTGTTGATAACTCTGCTAATATGAGCGCGCTTATAGACACAACGGTTAACGGAATGAATTACGGTCTTGCGGCATCAATGGCATGGATTTATTTCATTGCTGTAGGAGCTCTTTTAGGACTTGTAACCTTCGTTATTTCACGCTATGTTGCGTATACGGATTAAGGAGGTGCGTTATGAGTAGATTAGATAAATATGTAATAAGACGCCGTGCAGGCAGTATAGGTATCGCGCTCATGCGTACAGTATTCCTTTTAGGTATAGGATTTTATATCCTCTATCCGTTGTTTTTAAAGGTTATGGCATCGTTTATGTCTGAGGCAGATATTTTCGATGCAACCGTTTCGGTAGTGCCTAAGAATTTCACTTGGGATAATTTTGTTACAGTATTTGAAACTATGAACTATCCCAAAGCATTTTTAAATACCCTTTTGCTTTCGGCAATGGTTATGGCATTTCAGATTATTTCCAGTATGCTTGTAGGCTATGGATTTGGTAAATTTAATTTCCCGTGTAAAAATCTTATATTTATTTTAGGTGTTTTTACTCTTATTGTTCCGCCGCAGATTATTATCTTCCCATTATATCTGAATTATGTTAATTTCGATATTTTTGGAATTTTTTCTGCGATAACAGGAGATAAGCTGAGCTTTATCAATACATATTGGCCGTTTGTTTTCTCGTCCCTTTTCTGTACGGGAACGCAGGGTATGATGTTTGTTTATATGTTCAGGCAGTATTTCAGAGGTGTTCCGAAAGAGGTTGAAGAGGCTGCCCGTGTAGACGGTGCAGGAGAGTTGAGAACCTTTTTGCAGATTATGGTGCCCTCAGCCGTTTCGGTTACGGTTTGCGTAGCAGTGCTGTCATTTGTATGGCAATGGAACGATATTTTCTGGACCTCGCGTTATTTAAGAGGTACTGAGCTATTATCAGTAAATCTTTATACATTAACCTCAGATGTTACCTCAGCGGTGGGAGAAGCCAATATGAATCTGGCATATTCTTCTATACTCAACAGTACTGGTGCTGTTATGGTAATATTACCGCTTGTAATAGCTTATATGTTTGTTCAGCGCGGATTTATACAGAGCGTTGAAAGAAGCGGTATAGTAGGTTAATGACTATTGCTTGCAAAATCAGGCAATTATTAGGCAAAAAGTAAAATAATGATAAGTAAAGTAAAAAAATGATAATAAAAATACGATAGGTAATATGTTAAAATATTTATTGTAAAGAAGTAGGTTTTCTTGTCAAAGTTTTACAAAAAATATATAAAGGAGAATTTTATGAAAAAGTTAGTTTCAACATTATTAGCGCTTTCCATTATTCTCAGCACTATTTTTACAGGAATGTCTGTTGCAGTATCTGCTGCAGAATTTGAACCCGTGGTTAAAACATATCCTGTAGCTCAGGCACAGCACTATCCGATTGAGGTTTATGATCCTGTTAGCAATTATAAAGGATATGGCAATTTTTTATCTCAGTACGATAAAGCGTCTATCACTCTGGACGGTGTTGACGGCAGCTATGCTCTAAAAATTGAGGGTGAGGGAAAGGACATTGAGTCCTATATAAAAATCGGTACAGGAACGAATGTTTTAGAAGCCAATACCGAATATACCCTCGAGATGAAGATTAAGAGAAACATCAATTTTGATGAGGGCGATTACGGTGAGATAGTACCCTATGTTGATTTCGGTATAAGCACCGCTTGGACCAATCAAATGGAGATGGTAGAATTTACCGAAACCGGTGTTTTCGAAACCTTCACTTATACCTTAACTCCTGTACTTGATAAAAACGGTGTTACAGGCTGGTGTCATATAGCACTTCATTATAATCTCCCTGTTGGAGCAGAGATTTATGTTGATGACATAAAAATCTATAAAACAGGCGCAGAAGATGTAAATATTTACGATACAAAGAACGAAAAATACGGTGCTAATTTAGGTTCTTTCGACTGGATGACCACTACTCCTGTCGAGGATAATACTATTCCGAATTCGGTTTATAGTGTTAATAAGCTTTCAGACTATGGAATTACTTCCACATTTGTTACTATTGAGCATGGCAAGGGCGTGGACGGTTCTGCGGCTTTGCAGATAGGCTATACAGGCGGCTCAAAGAGCTTTTTCTCTCAGTTTGCGGCTGAAGGTACAAATTACGGTGTAGATTCAAGCGATTCATTCTATCAGGGAAAAACTGTACGCCTTGCGTTTAAGGCTAAAAAGGTTGGTAATGTTTCCGACTTTAAGCTTATGTTCTATAAAACAGGTAAGTGGATACAGCACAATGTTCTTGTTACTGAGCTTACCGAGGATTGGGTACGATATGAGGCTGATATAACCTTTACATCGGGAGATATGTATGAAACCGCTGCTGGTTCGGGTGTATTTCGCGGCGGTCATAATAGATGGATGTTTGCATGTAATGTAGCTGATACAAGCTCTTATGTATATATTGACGATGTCGAGGTTTATGTTCAGGGTGATAATTTTGCAGAAAACCATTACGCTTTAGGTAGCTTTGATACCTTCTTATATGCTAAGTCTCCTGTTACTGAGGAGACCGTAGAGGGTGTTACATACGAGGCATACAATTTAGAAAGCTACCGTCAGAGCGACGGCGACTGGTCCAATACTTGGGCTGCTGATAAAATTCCTGCTGCCGATAGTGTTGCTATTTCGGAATTAGGTGCAGGTGTAAACGGCACTTATGCGCTTACTGTTATCGGTGAAGGTGTTGAAAAGCAGTTCGCTCTCAGTCTCGGTAAGGATTCTCTTAAGCCCGAAACTGAATATATGGTTAAATTCAAGGCTAAAACTTCAAAAACCGAGGCTCTCACAAAATTAGCTATCGGTATAAGCTCAAGATGGAAATGGATAGGCAATGTTCCGCTTGGAATTCTTGCAGAAGAAAGCGGTGTTGTTGAAACAGGATGGAATGAATATACTACATTTGTTACAACCGACACTGATGGAGTTGGCAGCTACAGATATGTTTTTGTTGACTATATTTTAGCAACAGGTGAAAAGCTTTACTTAGATGATATCGAGGTTTATGAAGTGGGTGGAGATGGTGTCAACCTCTTTGCTCAAGGAAACTTTGGCAGAATTAGCTCTGTTGCTGCTATTGATGCAGGCGACGAGCAAGGCTTCTTAGATGCAAAATATACAAACGATTATTCTGCTGTAGATGAAACTACCGGCAAAAAGAACGGTTTTGAAGCAAAACCATTTGCTACAAACCTTGCAGTAAACGGTAAGCATGTATTAGCAGCAGGCTTTAATCCTGAAAAGGATGTAAATGGTAGAGTTTGGTTTGAGCTTACAGGTATAGATACCGGAAAAACCTATAAGGTTAAGATGTCGGTGCTTATGATAGGCGAGGTTACTAAGCTCAGCATTCAGATGAAGGACGGTTTATACACAGCTATTGATGATAATACTCCTGCTACGGTTGAACTTTTGTTAAACAAGTCTGTAAAATCAACATCAGCAGGTGGCTCTAAACTTTATAAATCGTTGGCTTCTGAGCATTGGCAGACCTATGAATTCTATTTCACTGATGAATATTCAGACGAATATGATTTCTCATGGCCGGGTATGGCTATATATCTTCAGGCTGCAGCTAATGCAGGTGTGTTTATTGATGATGTGAGCATCTGTGAAGTAGGTGCCGCTGATGAGAATACACCTAACCTCTTTGAAAGTGCTGGTTTTGAAAGAAAACAGGTTGCACAGTCTGATTTCTCTTCTAATAAGTTCTACAGCAACAATGATGCTGCTGATATGACCTTTATGAACAACCTACCTAAGAATATCGGCTTCTATAATACAAGCATTAACCAGAACTCGGATATTTTCTACGATGTAATTTCAGAGGATTCTGATTTTGCTTACGGCAATACCATTATTATAGAGACAGGTAACCTTAATCTCACTGAATATGAGGTTGAAAAGGCTCATGAGGCAGGTAAAGAAATCTGGATTGCGCTTAATAGTGTAATAAGTAGTGAAGGCGCAGTTGTTGCTGGCTATGAGTCCGAGGTTTCTTATATTGCAAATCTTGTTCAGAATATTGCAGGGGATGCTTTCCAGGGCTTCTATTTTGATGAGCCCCACTATAATTTTGAATCAGGCGAAAAGTTCATTGAGGTTACAAAGTATTTACGCGAAACCTATAAAAAGCGCATATTCGCTATGCTTAAGCACGACTCCTTTACTACAACAACAGCGAATGTTACCTTAACTGAGGATAACTTTAAATATGTTACTGATGTCGGATATTGGAATTATTCGATTATGGGTATGCAAGGTAGAGTAGATGCATTTGCTACTGCTGCTTCAGAGCTTAATGAAAATACAAGATTATGGATTGCTCCGCTTATGGGTGTTCATAATTCTTATGACGGCGAAGGCAATCTCATAGAGGAAATTGATACCGAAGAAGAAACCATGCAGATATTTAATACAATGCTTAATGGCATTAAGAATAATGCAAGCTTTGGCGGTATAATGCTTTATTCTCTCAACGACACTAATGGTTACAAGCTTCATAAGCTTGGAGAAAACGGCGAGGCTGAATATAATAACTTCCGCAATCTTATCTTGAGTGTTGCAGATGAGTTTGCAGGCAGTGCTATGGCTGAATATCTTAATGAGGACGGCGTTTTGGTTGTTGACGGCAGCAAAGCCTTTGGGGATTTTGAGGGACTCGATATTTATGCCGCAAATTCTGTAGTAACCATTATGGATGGTGCAGAGGATATAGGTGTAGAAGCAGTACTTGATAAGACAGGCTTGACTGCTAAGGTAGAGCTCCTGACTTCGGATACAATCAAAGAAATAAAGGTTGCATTGACAAACGATATGAACGGCGACGGTATAAGTGATATCCGCGACTTAGTTCGTATGAAGAAGCTTGCTACAAATGCGGATGCTCCTGCTGAGCAGCTTGCAGCAGCAGGCTCTACCAAGGCTCGGGGAATTCAGTCTACCCATCTCTCAGCCTTTAGAAAACTTCTTATTAAGGGCTAAAACCTATTAATTATTTTGGTGGGGCAATAGAGCTTTGCCCCACTGAACGCAATAAGCTATTTTTTATAAATAGCTTATTGCCATTTATAGCTATATTTAATTCAGCGATATTTTTAACTTTCAAACAGTAAAAATTGAAAGGAGATTTTATGAAGAAAAGCAATTCTATGAAGACATTAGCGATACTATTGTCTTTGGTTATAATTGTTGTGGGCTGCGGATTTTCTTCAAGTGTTATTTCCTTTGCAGATGACCTTATATCAGGTTTGATGTCTAATAGCGAAGAAAAAAATAATACTCTTTTGCAGATGAAGGGTGATTATGTTGCGCCCTATGGTATAGACAGCTATAACTGTGCCGATATTACTGCAATTGATATTCAGAAAAGCCTGACGAATTACAGCAATGTGTCTGTAGATAAGGTTGGAACAAATGATTCCTTTGCCCTTAAAATTAATGGCAGTAATGCAGATTATGCATATATAAAAATCGGTGATGCTGCAAATACACTTGAGCGTGATAAGACCTATGTTATTACTATGAAGCTTAAAAAATTGGGTACAGTTAATAGCTTCAATTCAGGAATACATATAGTATCCGGTAGTTCGCTGACTCAGTCGCAGGTTATAGGTAATTCGGATATAAAAGAGGATGAATGGACAAAGTATACCTTTGAATATACACCTACCGCCAGAAGAACAGGTTGGGCGCATTTGTATCTTAAATGGGATATTGCAGAAGATTCTTCTCTTTATATTGATGATTATTCAATTACTCTGAAGACCGATGCTACAGGCCATAATATGACCCCTATCGGCAACTTTGACCGTACAATTTATATTGATGGTACTATGGATGCCTCGCCTGTTGAAAATGCTAATTATTCCGCAAAAACCCCCGAGGGTATGAGCGGATTTGAGCTTTTGAAAAATGAAGGCTTCAAGGGCTCTTATGGCGCTAAGCTTTCGAGAACAAAAGCTTCTATTGATGCCGCTTCACAGGATATCGGATATGTTGAATTTGGCACGCAGGGTGTTTTTGCTAATAATACCCGATATATTGTAGAGTTTAAGGCTAAAAAGAGCGCAGGTATATCTGCTCTTAATATACTATTCCGCGAAAAAGCCAAGGAACATACAGTCCTTTCTTTCAGCTCAAAAGCTTTGGATGAATATATGTCCGAAAGTGATTATGTGTTATACAGAGTCGAATACGAGACTGACGGTGATGCTTCAAGTGGAAAAAGCCGTATAAGCTTTAAGATTAGCGGTTCAGAAGGCGCATATATTTTAATAGATGATTTTAGTATATATGCTGCCGATGATGCTGAAAAGACTTCTTTAATCAAAAATGGCGATTTCGATGATATGCGCGTTGTTTCAAATGATGAGGCGCAGTGGCAGACAGTTAAGATTCCCTATGTTATAGAGGAATATGACTGTATTTCAAATTATAGTAATGAAAAGAACCATCTGCCTGTGCTTGCCCAAAAGTATAATACAGCCGCTATTGAAAAAATCGGATATGATAATAGCTACGGCTTAAAGCTTGTAGGCGATGGTGCTGATAATACTGTATATATTAAGATTGGCGATGCAATTAACCAGCTAAAGGGCGGTACTGAATATAAAATCAGTATGAAGGTGAAAAAAGTTGGTACGGTTGATTCTTTTGGAACAGGTATCGTATATGATTGGAAATACTTCCCAAATGATTTCACAGCTGATATAACAGACGAATGGAAAGAAATATCTTTTACCATCACCCCTGAAAACAATGCTGAGTCGGGTGATACAGGCTGGAACCATCTGCAGTTTAGTTGGAAAATGCCTGCAAGTTCGCAGCTTTATATAGACGATATTAGCATTGTAGCTACCGATGATGAATCGGCAAAGAATATTTATAATAAGGGTGCTTTTGATGCAACCGCTCATGAGGAATCACCTGTTGATGAGACCGAATTAGACGGTGCGCTTTATTCACCTGCATATCTTGAATCAACACCTGTTGAATCTACTGTAGTAGAGAATGAGGGATTTAGAGGCTCTTATGCTCTTAAAATGGAAGGAACAGGTAGTCAGAAAACTGCTAAGATTCGCTATGATACGCGTCCGGGTCTTAATAATTATACTGAGTATTATATAGAATTTAAGGCTAAGAGATGCGGCAATGTTTCTTATTTTGCTGCAGGAATTCAGGAACAGTGGGCAAATCACAAGGCTCTTACCTTTGGTAATGCGGCTGTTGTTGAAGAACGTATTTCGGATAGCTTTTATAATTATTACCGTGTTAAATATACTACGGACGGTAATGCTTTAGGCGGTGACGGTAAGGGTGCTTGGACCTTTATTACTTTCACCTATACTGCTGATGATGATGCTTATCTGCTGATTGATGATATCAGAATTTATAAAACAGGTGAGGAAGAGCCCTACGAAACCTTCCGTAAGGGTACATTTGATTACACCTACTATGATTTAAAATTTGATAACGAGGCTGACGGTACAAAATATGTTCCAAGAAAAATCACTGAATATACTGAAAGACATAATTTCTATGTGTCCTCAGGAGATGCAAGTGATGCGAGCGTTATAAAAGAAAACATAGATAAAACCATATCTATCGCAGAGGGCGAGGGCGTTAAGGAATCTGCTGCTTTGAAAATTGAGGGTACAGGCGTTACAAGTAGCTTCAAGATTTCAGCAAATTCTCTAGGTGAGCTTGAAAACAGCTGTATTTATAAAATCGGACTTAAAGTTAAGGCAAAGGCAGAGGGGAATGTTAAGGCGGATTCTTCCACCTTCTTCAGATACGGTCTTGTAGAGCGCTGGACAAAGCACTATACCCTTAACTTTGGCGGCGATAAGTTCAGCGAATGTATATCAGATGATTATCACTATTATCAGTTCCTTTATGAAACCGATAATACTTGTAACAAGGCATGGAGCTATTTGATATTCACTTATAATCTTCCTGAAGGAATGTCGCTTTATATTGATGAGATAGAGCTGATTCCCGTTTCTAAGAAAGCTAATTGGATTACTGATGCTGACGGCAATTCAATAAACCTTTTCAAAAAATCCTCATTTGATATGAAGGATTTGGGACAGGACGGTTTGAATAAATCCGAGACTATTCCCGAAGGCGTTACCCCGGTGCTTTCGTATCAGTACTCTACTCTTAAGCCTTATACGGTAGCTGTAGACGATGCTCCCAGCGGAGACTACTGCTTGGCATTTGGCTTTAATGAGAATGATATGAACGGCGAGCATCTTATGTATATAACCCCGTCAATGCCGGGAGAAAGCTATAAGATTTCTTTCTGGGTTAAGGTTGTAGGCGAGGTTGAAAATGCCTCTTTCTATATGTCTGACGGACGCTGGCTTAATCATACCTATGGTGTGGATTTCAGCCAGTATGAAACGGGCAAATGGACTAAGTTTGAGTTGATTTATAATGACCAGACTACTCCTTATGATGCAGTGACCTACAGAAGAATCAAGTTTGCATTTGAGGCTCCTGCCGGAAGCGGTATGTTGATTGATAATATAAGCTGTGTGCGAGTGGATTGCGACTATGAATCCTTTAATGTTTTGGGCGGCGGCACAGGCGACTTTGAAAGCTCTGAGCTGTATCCCGAAATCGCATGGAGCGAAAACAAGAGATTTACCTATAAGGAGGGTGAGTAAAAATGAATACCAGAGCAAAAAAGCAACTCACCGTCCTTATTATGGTTGCAATGCTGTTGGTGCTTTTGATAGTTGCAGCAATATTCATTATGCCTACAGGCAAGGTTATTAAAACTGTTAAAAATCCTGCAGTAGAAAATGTTAATAGCTCCGAAACCCAGACTCAGGTTAATAAATTCGATTTTGTCGGCAGAGTATATGATAAAGATATGAAGCCTATGGCAAATGCAAAATTTGTTATATCCTGCGGTCCGACAGAATTTACTACCGATGAAAACGGTTATTTCAGACTTAACGGTCTGCCCGTAGGTATATATAGGCTTTATGCTGTTGTAGACGGCAAGCAGGTAGGCGAAACCGAAATTCAGCTTTCGAATGACGGATGTTTCTCTGTAGGATATATATTCTTCGAAGATGGCGCAGTTGTTACAATGATGTTCGACGGTACAAAGTTTGTTGGCATCGAAATTAAGAGTGACAGCGGTGAATCCGAAGAGACCGATGATGGAAATCAGTCTGCAGAAGATAATGAGTCACAGGAAGAATCTGTTAATAACCCCGACACAGGCATTAATAAAGAGGAAAACAATAGTCCTGAAGAAGAGCCTGAAGAAGAAACCAAGCCCGAAGATCCTACATATACAAATCTGTCTTGGATGAAGGATGTACCTTTCGGCTTCGGTGCCTACGGTCTTAATACTACCTATATGCCTGAGCTGTTTATGGAAGTGGCAAGTAGTCCTGAATACGATTATGTAAATACTTTCCTGATTTCCGACGGAAGTATTGATCAGGCATTGTTTGAAGCAGAGATTCTTGCAGAAAACGAAAAGTATTTCTTCCTTAATGTTCATAATCTGCTATCGGTAGGCGATGCAGATATTGATAAAAACCTTAAGGGTAATTGGAGAAGTAATCTCAATAGATGGGCATCAAAAATATATGATGTTGCAGGAGATTGGTTCCAGGGCTTCTATTTTGACGAGGTTGACCTTTATCTGAATGAAAAGGATTTCACCCGTGTTACAAAATATATGCGTGAGCATTTTGGTCTTCGTACCTTTGCGGTTCACCGCAGAGACCCGTTTACTCTTCCCGCAAGCTTCGGTATGCATATATCAAAGTATAGGGGACAGAAATTTGTTATTGATTCTCAAAATCATAAGTATGTTACCGATGTCGGTTGGTGGTGGTACGGCGGTTATGAGTTCTATGGCTACAATGCCGAAAGATTAGGCCGGTTATGGCAAGAAGCAATGGAGCTTTTAGACCCCAATACCAGAAAATGGATTGTTCCGCCTATAGGAAGCTTTGATTTCCGCCACGATGAAGAGGACTGTCTCGAGGTTGCATACGCAATGTATAGAGAGGCATCTAAGGTAGAGGGATTTGGCGGTCTTATGTTCTACTCTATGCAAAGCGGAGGCTTATGGGGCGGTTACAGTAAAATAACTGTTGATAATGAAAAGCTTACGGACAATGATTTCCTTAAAGATGAAAACGGCGATTTTGTATATGTAGTCAAAACGGATAGCGACGGAAATGTGGTATACAAAAAAGACGATAAAGGCGAATACGAGCTGGACAAAGACGGAAATAAAATCCCTGAAATGACCCGAGTTCTTGATATTAAGGTCAATCATTCGGTTACTGCGGTTAGAGACGGTATGATGGAATACTCTGTTGAAGGCAGTGGCGATTATTGGGTTATGACCAAAAATGAAGACGGCTCATATAATTGGCCGAGAGCACGTAAGTATTTTGAAATTTTGGGTGAAGGAATAACCTCAGGCGAGAGCAGAGGCTCTATACTTGATAAGCTTAATGAGGTATTCAAACCCGATTATTCGAAATATAAAAAATAATAAAGGAGCATTTTATGAAAAGATTAATTGTCTTATCACTCGCACTGATGCTGATTGTTGCTTCTTTCAGCGGATGCGGCGGAAACGGAAAATCTTCTGCAGCTTCTGTGCTTGAAGGTGAAACCATAACTATTGCCGCTTGGGGTAACGGTATAACCGCACGCGAAGCAGGTACAGAGCTTGGTGATGCCAGACTTGCTAAAATAGCAGAGGCTGAAGAAAAATACGGCTGTAAAATAGAGTTTGTTACAATAGCTGATATTTTCAGCCAGATGAAGCTTGCCGCTTCTTCGGGTGAGGTTATAGCAGATGTATGCTCAACCCGTGCTCACTATATAACCCCTCTTGCAAAGCAGGATGCTTTATGGTCTATGGAAGAACTTTTGGGCGATGAAATGTCCAATGAGATATATAATCAGAATACTTTTGCCAACACTGCATATAACAACAGCACCTACGGCTTTTGGTATGACCCCTATTATGTAGGAAGCGTTATGCAGTTTAACAAGGGTATACTCGACCGTGCAGATATCCCTTATCCCTATGATTTGGTTAAATCAAAGCAATGGACATACGATAAATGGCTTGAAATTATGCAGGCAACTACCGATCCTGCAAGCGGTATTATGGGCTGCGGTATGAAGCAGGCTTTTGATGCTACTATCTTAAAGTCAAACGATGCCAGCATTTATGCTTTGAAGGATAATAAGTGGGTTGAAAATACCGCTGATACAAAGGTTATAAATGCGCTCAGCTTTTTGGCAGACTGTGTAACAAAGTATAAGGTTATGGATTCTAATATCGGACGTGACTGGACCTATGTTCCAAGTCAGTTTGCAGCTGGAAAATATACCTTTGCAACAAACTATTCTTGGGATCTTAACTCTGCTGAAAAAAGCGAAATGAGTGATGATTACGGTGTTCTTCCGCTTCCCTTAGGTCCTGATGCTACTGAATATGTTAATGTTGCTTGCGAGCTTAAAACATATTGTATTCAAAAATCGGTTGATAAGGAAAAAGCAGTGGCAATTATGCAGCTTTTAGGTGAGGCGCTCGCATATCCGCTTGATATTGAGACTTCAATCGAATCCTATTATCAGTCATTGGTTAAGGATAAGGAATCACTTGAGGTATTAATGATGATGCATGATCTTCCTGTTGAGCAGGTTGACGAATACACAACCCCTGATATCAGAGGTACTGCCTGTGCGGGTGTTTTGTCTAGCTCAAACGGTTCATCACCTGTAAGAAGCTCATTGGAATCTTATAAGGGTGCTATACAGTCCCTTTTAGATGATTATTACGGACAATAATTTTAAGGAGAGAAAAGTATGAAAAGAATCATAGCTTTACTTATAGCAGTAATTTTTGTATTCAGCTTAATGTCTTTTACAACAAGCGCTGCTGTACCCACATCACTCACAATTAAAGAAACCAAAACCGCTCCTGATATAAATGACGGCGGTAAAATCGACAAGGTTTACGGCGATAAGCTTTTCGATATTAAGGCTACAGACCATGCTAAGGATAGCGGCAACCTTTTCCCCAGTAATTACCCCAACAGAGAGGGCGAGAGACTTGCAGAAAAAGGTGTTCAGGAAGCAATTAAGGTTATGCGCAATATAGGTTATATGACCTATGATAAAGAAAACCTTTATATTGCTTGCGATGTTACAGACGTTGCACCTAAAGCTGCAGCTAACAACTCTGAATACTGGAGAGCTACAAACCTTCAGCTCACAATGTTCGTAAACGAAGAATTATCCTTCCCGACAATTGCTTATGAGGGCAAAAATAAGGTTAAGGTTTGGGGCGACGATAGAAGCGTTCTTGATTATGAGATCGTAGAGGCAAGCTTTACAGAAAAATCTCAGACAAATTATATTTATGAAATCAAGATTCCGTGGAAAGCTTTCCCCGATGTTGAGTCCTACGATGATGTATGGTCATTTACTATGGGTCTTGTTCAGTCTTCTATGGCTAACGGTTATGTTTGCTCCGCTTTCGGTGAGGGCTTCTTCCTCGATGCTTCTAAAACTATTCCTGTGACCTTAGCAGGATTAGGCAAAGATAGTACAGCCAACACCTCTTCTGAAACTAAGACAGAGAGCAAGCCTAAACCCTCTACTTCAAGTAAGAATGAAACTGCTTCGGCCGATAAATCCGAGGATAAGGAAGTTTCTTCCAATAATTCAACTGTTAGCAGTGAAAAGGAAACAAACTCTTCAGTTAATGCTCCTACTACAGGTACAGATATTGTGACCGAAAGCTCAACTAATACCGATAGTTCAGCTAATACTGACAGCTCAGCAACAGGTGATACAACTACCATTATAACCGAAGAAGCTGACAGAGATTGGACTCCTATTATCATTATTGGTGTTGCTGCTCTTGTTATAATTGCAGGCGGTGCGGTTGCAATTATACTTTTGAATAAAAAGCCAAGTGACGCAAACAAATAGGATAAACAATAAGTCTTCTTAAATTTTATTGCAGACAGCGGATTTTTCCGCTGTCTGCAAAGAGTAAAACATATCTGGTTAAAAAATTGAAAATTCATCTGCCGTAAGCTAAAAATAGTATGAATTTTTGGTTTATGGGAAATGAATTTGGCTTTAATTTTTAAAAAAATCGGAGAATTATTATGTTTAAAAGGGTGAAAAATAAGGTTGTATTTCGAGTTACATTAGCCTATTTTCTTTGCGTCTTTTTACCTATTTTGCTTTTCCTTATTGTGGTATTCTGGCGAATAGGTGATATAACGAATGAAAAAAACCTCGAAAATGTCAATAATTCTCTTATAAGCTTTGAACAGGCGGTATGGAAAGAGATTTATGACCACGACCCTGCAATTAATTCGCTGATTTCTTCTAAGGATATCATAGAATATATAAATCATCCTTATGATGAAAAGAATATTGATAAGGTTGGAGACCTGATTAATAATTACACCTCTGAAACAGGTCTTGAATTTAATAATATTTCTTTCTACACATATAAAGATTATCCGTATACCATAAGCAATTTTAAGTATGTTGATACGGTTAAGAATAACGATTGGTACCGTAAGTTCTTTGCAGATTCGGTTGATAGCAAGTGGTATACAATAGGCTCGGCGGATAAGCATTTACTTTTGAAAATAGTTAAAATATATGACAATAGCAATAATGAAATAGGTATTTTAAGGGTTGATTTTAACCTTAAGCATTTGCTTTACACAATTGCCCATTCAATGGAGAATAATAACATATTTTTTGCCATTGATATTGACGGGCAGGATATTTATTTTGATGAAAATTCCCGTTTGTTTGAGGACCGCGGTGAAGCACCGAATACTTTTGCTTCGGTTATTTCAAAGCTTCATCAGGGTAATAAGGGAGTCATAAATCTTGATGATTCTGTAGCGGTTGTTAAGATTTTTTCGGAATTTGACATTATTATAGGCTGCGGTATCGAAAATAATGTTATTGCCAATGGGCATACAACGATAATCACCTCGCTGATTTTCACGGTTTTCATTCTTATAGTCTTTGCAGTTATTTTTTACTATTATTTATATAAGATATTTAAAACTCTGCAACGCGATTTGGCTATGGTAGATGATTTCGTTGAAAATAATCCTTCGGGAAGACTTACTATTAAATATGACGATGAAATCGGCGATATTGAGCGGCAATATAATAATCTGCTTGATAAGATAGAAAAGCTGACTAAGAATATAGTCCTCAAGGAAAGACTGCGTAAAAACTCCGAAATTGCAATGCTTCAAAGTCAGTTGACTCCGCATTTTATATATAATGTAATAAATCATTTCCGTATGAGAGCGGAAATTAATCAAGATTATGATATGGCGGATTCGATTGCGAAGTTCGGTAAATTAATGCGCTATAATATGATGAATCGAGATTTCGTTACCACACTTAAGGAAGAGCTTGTGAGTTTGAGGTATTACCTCGATTTGGAAACAATGCGTTTTTCAAATCAGATGAAGTTCTCCATAGAATGCGAGGATGGAATAGATAAAGCCAAGGTTCCGAAATGTATTTTTCAGCCGATTGTCGAAAATTCCTTGAAATACGGAAAAACACCTAACAAAGTATTAGAAATAGATATATCAATAAAGCGAATTGAGGATGATATTTTTATCTCTATCAGGGATAACGGTAAGGGTGCAGATGCTAAAACTGTTCAGTCTTTGAATTCTCAGTTTCAGAGCGGTTACTATATTGTCGGTGTTCCTACAGATGTTTCCACTAAAATCGGTCTTAAGAATATAAACC
Organism: Acutalibacteraceae bacterium; assembly: GCA_045541175.1. GTDB lineage: Bacteria > Bacillota > Clostridia > Oscillospirales > Acutalibacteraceae > UBA737. The sequence goes on along the minus strand of JAZQIP010000048.1, from coordinate 15,427 downwards.
ACCGTATACGGCTTATTTATGATGATACTTATCATCTAAGGGTTCATTCAAAAGAATCTGAATATTTTGAGGTTTTAATTAAAATTCCTTTGGAGTGGTAGAATGAGAATTTTCATAGTAGACGATGAGGAAATAGCTTGCTTTGGTCTCAAAGGTATGATGGGGCGTATGTTTGGAGCGGATGAGAATGAGATATTCGCTTTTACAAGTGCTTTAAAGGCTTTGAGTGAAGCTGAGAGGCTAAGACCTGATTTGATTTTTTTGGATATCACTATGCCTGAAATTAACGGTATTGAGTTTACCAAAAGAATAAAGCAGATTTATTCGCCCGAAATTATTGTTATCAGCGGAAACGATGATTACAATTATGTCCGTCAATGCTTTAAACTCAATGTCAGAGATTATCTTTTGAAGCCGATTGAGTTTGAAGAGCTCAAAAAGCTTCTCATTAAATTTAAAAATGAGATTACAGGCAAAAGTAAAAATATAGAGAATACTTCGGCTGATTATGAATACCCCTTTGTTTTTACAGCAGTGGTAAAAGCCTTGGATATTAAAGAAGAATTTAAAAATTCGGTTTTAAATATAAAAAACAACTCTTCTATAGAAGGTAAGACCGATATAAGAGTATATAAAGAGCGTTATAATGATACGGTTTTCGACTTTTATATAACCGAAAAATTCGATTATTACCGTGCGGCAAGAAAATTTGAAAAGCTTTTCGAGCGCTTTATTGAGTCAACCGGTTCGGTTGTTAAAGGCGCATATTCTTCGCTTTATTCTTCGGATAAGCTGGAAGAGGCAAAAGAAGAAATGTTTGAACTGCTTCAAAGCAGGCTGTATAGTGACAAATCTATGTGTTATTCTCAGCAGAATAAGGTTTTGCGCGATGAGGATGATAATTCTGAGTTTTTTGCCGAGCTTTCAGCTTTACCAAGCTCCTTTTCTTTGGAAAGCAAGGATAAATATCTGGATTTTATCGATTTTTGGTTTATGCCAAAAAAGCTTATGAGTCTGCCTTTTAATACTATTGAAAAGCAGTATAATGCGATTATAGGGCGAATTATTCATAATTCAAATCTTATAGACGGTCTTGAAATATGCAATTTCAAGGAGTTTAATACCCTTTCTGAGGTCGTTTTTGAAATAGGACGAGTTGTGGACGGTATTTCCAATTATTATATTGAAAGCACTCAGGGTGACGAAAACGTTATAGAACAAGCCATTAAATTTATCAATGATAATTACGGCAAGAATATCACCCTTGCAACGGTAAGTAATTTTTATGACCTTAATTACAGCTATTTCAGCCGTATTTTCAAAAAAATTATTGGAATATCTTTTTCTCAATATCTGCTTAAAATCCGTATGGAAAAAGCTAAAGAAATGCTGACCAGCGACCCTGAGCTTAAAATCGGAGATATAGCAAAAGCGGTTGGGTATAGCGGAGATAATGTTCAGAATTTTACCCGAGCTTTTAAAAAACATTTCGGAAAATCGCCTAAATATTATAAGGAATAGCTAAAAGTAAAATATTGATAATAAAAGTAAAATATTGATATGGAAATTTAAGGCTATTAGTGGTAAAAAAAGAGTGTAAAACTCAGGGCAGGGTTTTTTGTCTTGGGATTAATAAAAAAAGGAGGCTATATTATGGACATATGGCTTACAAACCCTTTGGAGGATGTATTCAGAACAAGTAAGAAACCTTATCACGGTTATCACAACCGCAGACCGGAGCACAGAATTGAAATGGCTCAGAATGCAAGAGAGAGTATTCAGTTGGCTATTCATACTCCGGAAGTTTCAATGAAAGAAATAACCCTTGAAATAAAGGAAAAAAGCGGTTATAATGATAACGGTGTTACTTTTGATTTTGGCGGAGTTAAGCTTATACATAACTCTTCAAACTCAATAAATATTGATTCAAAGGTTATGAGAGCAAAGCTTCCCGGTGAGCTTCCTCAGGCAATTATTAAGAATAAAAAGGATATTATTCTTTGCCGTCAGGCAGGTTCATTCTTTATAACTGCAAATACCGCTAAGGATGCAATCCCCGGTGTATACGAGTACGATGTTACCATTCATTACGGTACAGGAAAGAGAAATAAGCCCAATACTGAGGAATATTCCTTTGCGGTTGAGGTTTATCCTGTTTGCCTGCCCGATGCTAAAGAATCGGAATATAACCATGTTGTGTGGACTAACTGTTGCGGTTATTCACCCGATGCTGATAATTATAAGGCTATGGTTGAAACTGTTGCCGATGCTTACGGTATAAAGCTGTTTTCTGATGAATGGTTTACGCTTATTAAGAATTTTGCAATTCAGCAGAAAAAAGAGCGTATCAATGTTGTGACAGTACCGCTTTATCCGCTTCTTAACGAAAATATAAAGTTCGGCGAAAATGGTGAGTACATATTTGATTTCACCCTTTTTGACAAGTTTATAGATACTTTCCTTGAATACGGAGATGTTAAGTATTTCTGTGGCTTCCACCTTATGAGCAAGACAAATCTTGTTATAGGTCTTGAAGAGTCGGATAACCCCGATTTCCCGCTTGTTGCTTATGTTTTCAAAGAGGGACATACCTATGAAAACTTTGCTTGGATGTATATGAACAATGAGGATGTATGGAAGCATCTTGAGATGTATATCAAGGGTCTTTATAATCACCTTAAGGAACGCGGTCTTACTCATATGTGGCTGCAGCATGTGTGTGACGAGGTTGCAGGTGAGGATGCATTCAATACTGTGCTTAAGACCTATAAGCTGGTTCACGAGTGGGCGCCTGAATTTAGAACAATTGACGCTACTTGGGAAGATTCATTGGAGAAATACGGTGCAAACCTTGATATCCATGTTCCTCAGATTGATATTCATGATCTTTTCGAGGAGAAATATACCGAGGCACTTGAGGAAAATGAGTTTGATGTATGGTCTTATACCTGCTTAAAGCCTCAGTTTGAGTACCTTTCAAGACTTGACGACTGGAAGCTTATCGCAACCAGACTTATACATTGGTATAACTTTAAAAACAATCTTAAGGGCTATTTACATTGGTCTTGGAACCTATGGCACTATGGTCAGCCTTACGAGGATGGCTGTATTTCAGGTTGGCCGCTTGATGGTTGGGTAGTTCTTCCGGATGTAGAGAATCTTGATGTTTTTGAAACTATCCGTCAGCGTCAGTGTGCGAGCGGTATTGAAGATTTGGAGCTGCTCAAAATCTGCGAAAAGATTGATTATGAGAAGACTCATATGCTCGTTGATATATTGATTAAGCGCGCAAATGATTTCACTCTTGATACAGACCTCTTCTTCAGAGTGAGAAAGCTTCTTTTAGAGATGGCTTCCGATAAATAAATCTATTTTTTGATTTTTAAAACGGGGCACTGAAATTTGGTGCTCCGTTCTTTATTAAGATAAAAAGGAGTAAGAATTATGAGTGATATGAAATTTAAAAAAGATGCAACCAGAATTATGAAAAGGTATGAGGGAAATCCGATACTTCATGTTGATGATTTTCCGGGTGTGGGCCAGATTTATAATCCTTCGGTTGTGAAATATAATGACGAGTTTATTATGCTTGTTTCTGTGGTTGATTATGCTGCTGAGGGCGGCGGTACAGATGTCGGTCAGACCAGAATAGCCCGCAGTAAGGACGGTATTCACTTTGAGCTTTCTGATAAAAACTTTATTGTTATGCCCGACAAAGAGCCTTTTAATCTTACAAAGCATTTTATTGATAACCGCATTACAAAGATTGATGATACATATTATATTGTGACACCTGTTATGATGAAAAATGACCATCTTTCGCCTGTTGGTATGCTGGGAAAAACAAAGGATTTTGAATCCTATGAGGCTATGGGAATTATTACCGCTCCAAGAAACAGGGGTGCTAGTATTTTCCCTGAAAAAATCAACGGAATGTATTATAAGTTAGACCGTCCGTATGACTATCCCTCATCTTCAAGCGGTGAAATATGGATAAGTGAATCCCCTGACCTTATACACTGGGGTAATTTCCGTCCAGTGCTTCATCAGGGCTATAAGTTCTGGAATACTGTTAAAATCGGACCGACCCCCGCAATCAAGACAGATAAAGGATGGCTTGAAATTATTCATGGTTGTGCTGCAACAGCAGGCGGAACCTACTATTATGTAGGAGCAATTTTGCTTGACCTTAATGAGCCTTGGAAGATTATCGGCAAGACTTCAAGCTATCTTATGATGCCTGAAATGGATTACGAGCTTCATGGTAACAGTGATAATACGGTATTCCCGTGCTGTCCGATGGCAGATTATGAGAATGACCTGTTATATCTTTACTACGGTGCGGCAGACCGCGCAATAGGTCTTGCAACAGGAAGCCTTTCTGAAATAGTAGAAGCATGTATAGAGGGAATATAATGATAGTTAATACCGATAATTCTAAGAATACTAAGATTGTAAATCCTGTAAACGGCAGGGAAATAGTCTGTGCTTTTCACGATATTGACGGCACTCATTCTTTGATTCGCAATTGGCCGCCTGTGATGAGCCGTGTGCTTTATGATACAGCGGTTAACGGAATACCTGAGAATCTCGAATCCGAAGAGAATATTAACCGTTTGGTAAGCCTTTGCGATACTGAAAAATTAGAGGAAACCGATAGGTTTTGTATTGAGAGCGCAGGACTTTCTGCTCTTACTCAAATGGAATGGGCAATACGCCGAAATCAGGAGCTTACAAACGGGAAATATAATAGTGATATAAATTCGCAGATAATCAAAAGAATCTGGGCAGGCGAAGAAAAGTTTGAGGATTTTAGTGAGCCGACAGAATATATTGATTATTTGAATGAAAAAACACCTAAGCTTTTCTGGGTTTATGAGCAGGTGCTTAACCGTTTTTGCAGAGATAAAAATTTAAAAGAAGCTAAAGAAAACCCTGAAAAATTCCTTGTAAAGGGTTCTATGGAATTTATGAATTATCTCCATAGCAAGGGCGTGAAAAACTACTTTGTGACAGGTGCGGTGGTGGATAAATCTATAGTTCCGCCAATGGGAATGTATGAAGAGGTTTTGGGACTTGGATTTGAGATAGGCGAAGGTAAGCTTGTTGAGGATATCTTAGGCTCTAGCTGGGATGAAAAGATACCAAAGGATGAGGTTATGCGCCGTCTTGTAAAAGAGCTTGCAATAAACGGCGAGAATGTTCTTGTTGTCGGAGACGGAAGAAGCGAAATTTCGGCAGGTGTGGCTTTAGGTGCTGTGACCGTTAGTATATTGCCTGAAAACGCTGTTCGTCAGCGTGAGCTTCATACAGAGCTTGGCACTAATATGATTATAAGTGACTATACCTCTGAGGATATCAAGGAAATTATTAAATAATAAAACTTAATTTTGCTATAGCAAATTTGCTGCAGTATAAAACTCCTGTGTTTACGGATAATAGAAATGTTATCCAAAAGCATAGGAGTTTTTTGCTTGGATTATTTTATTGGATATTTATAAAAATACTAGCAGCACAAGAGCCGCCTGATATTATCAAAGAGGCTATGATGAAAGAGCGGATTTTACAGAGATTTCACATATTAGTATATTGTAATTTAACTTATAGGTGCTAAAATATATACAGAATATTTTAAAGTCGGTGATTTAGATGATAAGGAAGACAAAAATTGTATGCACGATAGGTCCTGCCTGCTCGGATGAAGAAACTATAACCCAAATGTGCCTTGCGGGTATGAATGTTGCGCGTATGAATTTTTCTCATAACACATATAAGGAGCACGCCGAGCGAATCGAGCTTGTAAAAAAGGTACGAGAAAAGCTAGGGCTTCCTATTGCTATATTACTTGATACAAAGGGCCCTGAATATAGGATTAAAACCTTTAAAAACGGAAAAATCATCCTAAATGCAGGCGATGAGTTTTCTTTCACCTCTGAGGATATCGAGGGTGATGAAACAAGGGTTTCGGTTAATTACAAGGAACTTCCCCACGAGCTTTCAAAGGGTGATAAGATACTTCTTAATAACGGACTCTTAGCTTTTGAGGTGACAGCTACTACCGATACCGAGGTTATATGCAAGGTAATAATAGGGGGCGAGCTTTCTGACAGAAAGAGTATGAGCTTTCCCGATAAGACCTTAAAGCAGGTTTATCTCAGCGAGCAGGATAAGCAGGATATTCTTTTCGGTGCAAAGCACGATATAGATTTTATCGCCTGTTCGTTTGTTTCTTGCAGACAGGACCTTATTGATGTCAAGGAATTTTTGGCGGAAAACGGTGTCACAGGAATAGATATTATAGCAAAAATCGAAAACCGCTCGGGCGTTGAGAATATCGAGGAAATATGTCAGGAATGCGATGGAATAATGATAGCCAGAGGGGATATGGGCGTTGAGATACCCTTTGAGGAGCTTCCTGCTATCCAAAAACAGCTTATTACAAAGTGCCGTTTGCTTGGGAAACGGGTGATAACCGCTACCGAAATGCTTGAGTCTATGATACACAATCCCCGACCGACGAGAGCGGAAATTTCCGATGTTGCAAATGCGGTTTATGACGGCACCAGTGCTATTATGCTTTCGGGGGAGACTGCGGCAGGTAAATATCCTGTAACAGCGGTTGAGACTATGGCTCGAATTGCAGTTAACACAGAGCAGAATATTCATTATGCAAAGCGATTTTTAAATAGAGAATTTAAAATTAAAAATACGGTTGATGCTATATCCCATGCCACCTGCGGAATGGCAATTGATATTGATGCCAAAGCAATAGCGGTTTGCTCGCTTTCGGGAATGACCGCGAGAATGGTTTCACGCTTTCGTCCGCATGTGAATATAATAGGCATCACAACCGAGCCTAAAACCTGGCGAAAGCTGGCTCTTTCGTGGGGTGTGGTGCCGATGATGTGCGAGAATTATACCTCGACGGATGTTCTGTTTTATACAGCTTCAAGGCTTACCAAGGAAATGCTTAACCTTCAAAGCGGTGATAAAATCGTTATGACAGGCGGTGTCACTAACGGAAAATCCGGCAATACAAATCTTATTAAGGTAGAAATTATATAAGTCCATATATCTGTAAAATTTGCATAATAAATATCAAATTGACAAATTTTGGGATTTATGATATAATATCCCCGATATGGAGGTATTGCTTTATGAGAACTAATGGCATTATTCGTTCTATAGATAAAATGGGGCGTGTAGTTATACCAAAAGAAATTCGTGCCCAGCTTAATCTCAGGGATGAGATAGACAGTGTAGAAATCTGTGTAGACGGTGAAACTATAATTCTTAGAAAACACCAGCCCGCTTGTATTTTCTGCGATTCTCTTGATGAAAGCATAAAAATAAACGGTTATAATGTATGCAGAAACTGTATACAAAGAATTGTTGATTTAAAAGAGGAAGCAAAATAATTTAATACCGCTAACAAAAAAGCGACTGCATCAGCAGTCGCTTTTAAAATTACTTTACATATTTTTTAGCATTCTTTTTGGTGGTTTTATAAAACTTAAATGATTTTAAGTTTTTATTCCAGGATTTAAGCTTTTTGGTATATTCTTTTTTGGTGATTTTCTTATCCTTATAATAGTATTTATAAGAGATTTTTCCGGTTTTATAGTTATATCCGCTTTCAACCTTTGATAAGGTTACTCTTTTGAGTTTTTTTGATTTGGATAAAGTATAATACCAATTTTCAATGCTTCCGCCACCGCCTCTTGAGCCGTGAATGCGCTTGGTAGATTTATTATACATCAGACCAAATGGGGAATATTCGAAAGACCAACCCTGATTGCATTGAACAACCTTACCTTTTTTATAGGTATATACATCAAAGCTGAATATATTTTTGCCGGCACCGTCAAAAGTCATAAGTAATTCTTTTAAGCCGTCTTTATCTATATCATAAACACAAAAGCCCGAGTAATTAGTCTCATAAATCCAATTTCGATATGCTTTATAGGCTTTTGATTTAGTTTTTTTAGAAACAGCATCTGCAGTAATAGAAGAACAGGGTGCTATGCCGATTACTAAAACTAGGCATAAAAGGATAGATAATACTCTTTTCATATTATTGGCTCCTGATTATTTGGTTTTGAATTTGCGAGTTGAGGACCAATTACTGTAATAATACTTGGAGCCAACCTTTTTGTAACTGCGGACTCTGATATAATACTTTGTTTTACGGGAAAGCTTCTTAGTGTACTTAGTGCTTTTCTGCTTTTTGTTAACTACGAGCTTTTTGAAATTACTCTTTTTGCAAATCTGAATTTGATAACCTGAAACGCTTGAAGCTTTTTTCCACTTAAAGGTCACTTTACCCTTTTTGATAGAGGTAGATGGCTTTCCGGGGGTATAGGGTTTAATAGTGGGCTTGAGTGAATATTCAGAGCCAAAGTATTCTTCGTGATTCCAGTTACCGCTGTAAGGCCAGGTGACTTTTATGTAATAATAAGTTCCTTTTTTTGCTTTTTTGATGGTGAATTTAGTGGTGGTCTTATTGGTGGGGACATTCTTTTCATCTACGATTTTATACATTCCGCCGTCTGAACCCATACGGAATATAGAAACATTCCAACCATAACCGCCTTCTAAATATTTATGCTTGAATTTAATGGTTATATTTCCTGTAATAGGAGCTTTGATTTTAAACCAATCCTCTTCGTCTTTCCAATTGGAATAATAACTGCAGTTGGCATAGGTGGTTTTGCCAAAGCTTATGCTTGTTGCTGATTGGTATGAATTGTTCAGCTCCTTTTCATATCTTGTCGATGAGCAGGAGTATTTGATATTATAGTTTAAATTACATGCGTTTGTAAGACTGCCGGAGACTTCGAATATAAATTTATCGTTCTTTTTGCATCCTAAAGCAGGGAATTTGTCAGTTCCGTTTTTTGCATATACAAGGCGATGAAACATTTTTGTTTTTGAGCCATCGCTGTTTTTCTTATATACATCAACTCTCCAAAATCCCTCTTCGTCGTAATCATGTGTAAAACTCACATTCATTTTACCGGTTTTTGTTGCGGTAAGGGTGTGAGTATTGGTTTGATATGAAGCAACTTTGTCTGCCGAAACTGTGACAGTAATACTAAGTAGCATAATAATGCTCAATAATAATGCAATTAACCTTTTCATAAAAACCCCTCAAAATATTAGTAAGATTTTAAAATTTTATTTGCTTTCAATAACGGTTTTACCGCCCATATAGGGGCGCAGAGCTTCAGGAATAAGCACGCTGTACTTTTCACCGTCAAATCTGAGATTGTTCTCAAGGAACGCTATAAGCATTCTCGGGGGAGCAACAACAGTATTGTTAAGCGTATGGGCGAGATATTTTTTGCCGTCCTCACCCTTAACCTTGATACCGAGACGTCTTGCCTGAGCGTCACCGAGGTTGGAGCAGGAGCAAACCTCAAAATATTTTTGCTGCTTGGGAGACCAAGCCTCAACATCATAGGATTTTACCTTAAGGTCTGCAAGGTCGCCTGTGCAGCATTCAAGGGTACGAACAGGAATATCAAGGCTTCTGAATAGCTCTACAGAGTAGCTCCACATCTTATGGAACCAATCCATACTCTCCTCAGGCTTACAGATTACAATCATTTCCTGCTTTTCAAACTGATGAATACGGTAGATTCCGCGCTCCTCAATACCGTGAGCACCCTTTTCTTTTCTAAAACAGGGTGAATAGCTTGTAAGTGTTAAGGGGAGCTTTTCTTCAGCAGTTATGGTATCAATGAATTTTCCTATCATAGAGTGCTCGGATGTACCGATAAGGTAAAGGTCCTCGCCCTCAATCTTATACATCATTGCATCCATTTCTTCAAAGCTCATAACACCTGTTACAACATTGCTTCTTATCATAAACGGAGGGATGCAATAGGTAAAGCCTTTATCAATCATAAAGTCGCGTGCATAAGCGGTAACAGCTGAGTGAAGACGGGCAATATCTCCCATAAGATAGTAAAAGCCTTCGCCTGCAACTCTGCCTGCAGATTCTTTATCTATACCGTCAAACAACTGCATAATATCGGTATGGTAGGGGATTTCAAAATCAGCTACCGTCTTTTCGCCGAATTGCTCTACCTCAACATTTTCGCTGTCATCCTTACCTACAGGTACGCTATCGTCAACAATGTTCGGTATTTTCATCTGAATTTCGAGAACCTTTTTAGAAAGCTCAGCCTCTTTTTCTTCCAAGGCTTTAAGCTCTGCCGCCTGCTCGTTTACAAGACGCTTCATTTCTTCGGCTTCTTCGCGCTTGCCCTGACCCATCAGCATGCCTATCTGCTTACTAACCTTATTGCGGTTAGCTCGAAGGTCATTTGCGCGTGTATTAGCGGCACATTTTTCGTTATAAAGCTCTATAACCTCATCAACTAAGGGGAGCTTTGCATCCTTGAATTTCTTTTTTATGTTTTCTTTTACAAGCTCGGGATTTTCACAAATAAATTTAATATCCAGCATTTTTGTTCCTCCTTGGAAACCTCTTTAAATCTTAAATTTTAGTATATCATACTAAGCTATCTTTGTCAAATATAGGTAGTAGGAATTTTATTTATTGATTTCGCTTTCAGTACGTATTTTTTTTATCCATTTTCCGCTTCTGAGCCTTATGACACACCAAAAAGCCTTAAGCACTTGGTCGATTTTTAGACAGAAATATATCCAGAATGCAGGCAGATGGAAAACAAGACCCGCCAAAATACCTAAAGGAATAGATGCTACCCAAAGGAAGATATTATCTGCAGTCATAAGCATTTTGGTATCTCCGCCCCCTCTGAGCACACCCTTTGTCATAATACTGTTGGTTGCCTGAAAAACGATTATTATACTGATAGAAAGCATCAGTTGTTTAGCTATAGCACGGGTTTCGGGGGAAAGGTTATAAGCCGCAATAATAGGCGCGTTTATAAGGGTTATAATACCAGCGGCCATAAAACCAAAAACAATACCTATACCTAAGAAAGCATAGCCTTGGCGGTGAGCCTTTTCACGGTCGCCTTCGCCGAGGGTATGACCTGTAACGATAGAGCCTGCCTGAGAAAAGCCCTGAATCATAACCGAGCTTAACTGCTGAGTGACTGCTGTCACAGCGTTTGCGGCAACAAAGCTTTCGCCAAGTCTTCCTATTACCATAGCAACCGAATTATTTCCAAGGGCTAAAATACCGTCGGAAATCAGGACGGGAATACTTATTCTTATATATTCTTTCCAAAGTGCTCCTGCCTTTATGAAGATATCTCTGACCTTAAAGCCGATTTCCTTATCTATTAAAAACAGATAACCGCAAATTACTATAAACTCGAAAATTCTTGCTATAAGTGTGCCGACTGCCGCTCCTGCAACACCCATTTTCGGAGCGCCGAATTTTCCGAAAATGAATACATAATTTGCGCCCACATTAACGAAAAAGGCTCCTATTGAGGTATAAAGCGGTATTTTCACCAGACCTACGTTTCTCAGCACGATGGTGCTTGTAAGAGAAAGTCCGAAGAAAAAGTAGCTGACTATAGAATATTTTAGATATTCAATGCCGTAGGCTATGATATCTTTTTCAAAGGTATATATCTGCATTATTTGCTTTGGCAGCAGGACGGTAGCCACAAAAAACAGCACTGCCATAATGAGGGTTAGCCTCAGCATAATTGCAACTGTCTTTTTAAGTGCAGACTTATCTTTCATACCGTGATATCTTGAAACCAGCACCGAAGCGCCCATTCCTATACCCATACAAAAAATATGAAAAATATTTATGAATTGGTTTGCAAGAGAAACCGCGGATAGCTGAGTTTCGCCCACAGCTCCCACCATTACGGTATCCATCATATTGACACCGGTGGTTATAAGTCCTTGCAGTGCTATCGGGATTGCAATTTTTGCAACATTTTTGTAAAATTCCTTGTCATTTATAAATAGTGAATGCATTTTAAATGTCCGTTAGCGAATAAAATTAGTCCTTTCTACAGGCTCTTTTTCGGGAAGTCCGTATTTTTCTTTTCCGAGGGCGATGCTCTTCATCAAAAACGCCATATTGCGGGCTAGGGTCCGCATAGTCTGCAGTCCCTCTGTATCGCAAAGTGCATCACCGGGCTTTGTACCGTGGATGCTGTTCCAATACTGACTTGAGGCTACAGGCATTCCGCAGATGGTGAAGAATTTATTAAGCTCATCAAAAGCAGCAGAGCAACCGCCTCGTCTTGCGGCAACAACAGCGGCACCCACTTTCATTGATTTATTGAAGTGAGTGCTGTAAAAAAGTCTGGTTAAAAAGGCTGTTACAGCGGGGTTTGCCGCTGCATAGTAGACAGGACTTCCTATTATGAGACCGTCGCATTCTCCAAATTTTGCTGCGGTTTCATTTACTATATCGTCGAAAACACATTTGCCGCTTTCAAAGCATTTGCGGCATCCTATACAGCTTCTGACCGCTTTGTTTCCGATTTGTATAATTTCGGTTTCAATACCCTCGCTGTCGAATATTTTTTTGATTTCATTTAAAGCAGTCGCAGTGTTGCCGTCAGCCTTTGGACTGCCGTTTATCATAAGAACTTTCATAATTTTCCGCCTTTCAAAATATTACTGAAACATTGTATCATATAAACATAAATATTTCCATATATTAAATTCAGAAAAATTAATTTTTATGCTTGACAAAAGGATTTTAAGGTGATATAATTTCAAAAAATGCGTTGAAGGAATTATTTCTTGCATTTGCTTTCTTTAGAGAGTCGGCGGTTGGTGAAAGCCGATGGGGTGGTGCAGGTTAAGTCTCGTTCCGGAGCAGAACGGCTGAAATAAAGTAAGCTGTTACGGCGTGCCCCGTTATCATGGCAAGGAGCTTGTTGGAGCTCTGCAGAGAGACCGTATTTTTAGTTACGGTAATCAGGGTGGTACCGCGAATTTAACTATTCGTCCCTGAGATTGCTATAATGCAGTCTCAGGGATTTTTTAATTTGAGACTGACTCGACAATTCTGAAAGGAAAGAAGAATTATGAAAAACATTAAAATTACCGACATGACCTTGTGCCGCAATACTGCGCTCAGCTTTAAGGAGCGCCTTGAAATTGCACGATTGCTTGAAAGATTAAATGTTGATTCTATTGAGTTTCCTGCTATCGAAAATGTAAAGAGTGATACCTTGCTTATAAGAACTGTTGCGTCCTTTGTTAAAGAGAGCAAGCTTTCGGTCTCGGCAGGCTATAGTGCTGAGGGAGTTGAGCTTGCGGCAGCGGCTTTAAGCTCTGCTAAGAAGGCGGAAATCAGGGTTGAGCTTCCGATGAGTCCTGTCGGTATGGAATATACCTGTCATAAAAAGGCTCCTGCTATGATAGAGCTTATAAAAGCTATGGTTACAGCCGCTAAGGAAAAATGCGCTGAGGTTCAGTTCTGCGCTGTGGATGCTACCCGTGCAGAGAAGCAGGTTCTGGCAGAGGCTATAAATACCGCTTTATCGGCAGGTGCTACTGCTATCACCGTTTGCGATACTGCGGCTGAAATGCTGCCCGATGAGTTCGCTGCGTTTGTGGGTGATATCAAGGCAGAAATTCCTGCTCTTTCAGATGTTCGGTTTGCAGTTTCGGTTGAGGATAAAAACGGTATGGCTACGGCGGCATCTGTAATGGCTGTAAAGAGTGGTGCTGATGCGGTTAAAACCGCTGTTATGGGCGGTGTTTCAGAGCTTGAAACTATGGCTGTGCTTATAAAGAACTGCGGAAATACCTGCGGATTTGAGTGCGGTATTAAGCATACAGAGACCGGCAGAATAGTAAAGCAGATAAGCCGTATTATAGCCCCCGGCGCTAATGCTAGCACCCCGGCTATTAAAACTGAGGCTGAAAATGCAATTCAGCTTGATGCTAATGACGGTAAGGATGTTGTAGCGGCGGCTGTAGAAAGCCTCGGATACGACCTTTCTGAGGAGGATATTGCAAAGGTTTATGAGGAATTTAGCCGAATTGCCGCTAAAAAGCGTGTAGGTGCTAAAGAGCTTGATGCAATAGTTGCAAGCACCGCTTTGCAGGTTCCTCCTACATATAAGCTTATAAGCTATGTTATAAACAACGGAAATATCATTTCTTCCTCAGCTCAGATAAGACTTGCAAAAGGCGATGAGGAGCTTGAAGGCATCTGTATCGGCGACGGTCCTGTTGATGCGGCTTTCAGAGCTGTTGAGCAGATTATAGGTAGACACTATGAGCTGGACGATTTTCAGATTCAGACTGTAACCGAGGGTAAGGATTCTATGGGCTCTGCGATAGTAAAGCTTAGAGAGGGAGGAAAGCTCTATTCGGGAACAGGTATTTCTACCGATATTCTGGGAGCTAGTATCCGTGCTTATATTAATGCTCTCAACAAAATAGCTTATGAGGAGGAAAACTAAGATGAAGCTTTCTTTTTCTACTAAAGGCTGGCATAACAGCAGCTTTGAAGATTTTTGCGCTATAGCTAAGGATTTAAAATTCGAGGGTATAGAGCTGCATAATATACACAACCGTTTATTTACCGATAAGGATGGCGCTTTTCATGATTATACCGCCGCTGCAACGGTTAGAAAACTTTATGAATTAAAACTGAGTATTCCTTGTATTGATTCTATCTGCGATTGCGGAAAGGAAGCCGAAAAGGAGAAAACCTTAGAGGAAATCCGTTCCTGCATAAATATTGCCAAGAATTTGAAAATTCCGGCTGTCAGAGTAAGAGCTATTGAGGGTGAAAATGCGGAAAAGTGTATCGAAGATATCCTCGGTACAGTTTTGCCCGATGCCGAAAATGCAGGGGTTACAATTTTGGTTGAAACCTCGGGTGTTTTCTGCGATACCGCAAAGCTCAGAGAACTTCTCAATATTTTTGCTTGTGATAATCTTGCGGCTTTATGGGATATGTACTCTACCTGTTTTAAGGGTAATGAGGATGCAGATACTACTATTAAAAACCTCGGTGCTTATGTGCGCCATGTTCATATCAAGGATGCCGCAAAGTTAGGGGATGAAACCGAGTTTTGCCTTATGGGTGAGGGAGAGCTTCCGGTAGAAGATATGATGAGAGCTTTGCGTTCGGTAAATTATGACGGATTTGTATCTCTTGAATGGCACCCCGACTGGTGCGAAGAGCTTGATGATATTGAAATTATCTTCTCGCAGTTTGTAAACTATATGAAGCAGTTTGGTGATACATCTAAAAATGAATCTGCGCTTTATTATAACCGTGCTCATACGGGTAAATATGTATGGGAAAAGGACCGTCTTATTGAGGAGACCTTTTCTCAGGTTCTCGACCGTATGGTCGAAGAGTTCCCCGACCAGTATGCTTTTAAATATACAACCCTTGATTATACAAGGACTTATTCAGAGTTTCGCGATGATGTTGATACCTTTGCGCGCTCATTGATTGCTTTGGGTGTAAAAGCAGGTACACATG
>JAZQIP010000047.1:0-25766 GCA_045541175.1 Acutalibacteraceae bacterium | reverse complement strand
AAATGTTGTCTTGCCTCACACAGCCCACAAGCGGTGATGCTTTTTTGAACGGGAAAAGCATCTGCAAAGATTCTGCTGCCGTGAAATCAATGATAGCCGTTTCTCCGCAGGAAACTGCGGTTGCCCCCAGTCTTTCCGTACGGGAGAATCTTGAGCTAATGTGCGGTGTTCACGGTTTTATAAAAGACAAACAAAATGCAAAAATTGCAGAATTAACCGAACTGCTTGGACTTGGTTCTGTTAGCAAGAAAAAGGCAGGTAAACTGTCGGGCGGTTGGCAACGCAGACTGAGTATTGCCATGGCACTGATCAGCGAACCGGAGATATTGTTCCTTGACGAGCCAACGCTTGGCCTTGATGTGCTTGCCAGAAGTGATTTGTGGGATTTGATACGTTCTCTTAAAGGGAAAGTTACAATAATTCTTACAACACACTATATGGAAGAAGCGGAAGCGCTCTCTGACCGTATCGCAATTATGAAAGACGGCAAGCTACTGATTTGTGATACTGCTGATAAGATAAACGAAGCGGCAGGTACGGACAGTTTTGAGCAAGCCTTTGTGCGTATTGTTAAGGGGGTGGCAGAATGAGAATGCTGATATTTGCAAACAGGAACACAAAAGAAATATTACGGGATCCGCTGACACTTTTCTTTGGCCTCGGTTTTCCTCTTGTTTTGATTTTACTGTTAAGCGCAATACAAGCCAATATCCCCGTAAAACTGTTTGAAATACAGCATTTAACTCCGGGCATAACGGTTTTCGGTCTGGCTTTTATGACACTGTTTTCGGCAACCATTATTGCAAAAGACAGAGGTAGTTCGCTATTGCAGCGTTTGTATACAACGCCACTGTCTCCATTGGATTTTATTCTTGCGTATACGTTGCCTATTATTCCGATTTCTATTGCTCAATGTGTTGTTTGCTATATTGCCGCAATCCTTCTCGGACTAAATATTACGGTAAATATTTTATATGCTGTCGTATTTATTATTCCCGTATCCATCCTCTACATTGCTTTAGGACTCCTTTGCGGAAGTGTGTTTACCGATAAGCAGGTCGGCGGGATTTGTGGTGCTTTGCTTACCAACCTTTCGGCGTGGCTGTCCGGTGTTTGGTTTGACATTGATCTCGTGGGCGGTGCGTTTAAGAAGATAGCATACGCACTTCCGTTTGTTCACGCCGTGGATATGGAACGTGCGGTGCTCGCAGGAGATTTTGTAGGGGTTTTTCCTCATATATGGTGGGTGCTCGGATATGCCGCTATTCTGCTCGTGTTAGCGGTGTTGCTGTTCCTGCGGCAGATGAAAAAACAGTAATTCTTCATATTGGAGAATATGTGTTTCATTGTTGTGTATAGTAAACACATCTATATTTTTACGACAGATTTACGACAAATAGAATGAAGTTATGCCGCCTTATGACAGGCTATGTTTTACAATGAAAGCGCTTTGGATTAACGAAATCAGCAAAAGGCAGGATAAATAAGGGTATAAGCTCTATCTTGCCTAAATCCCCACAATGAAGCCTTTGGATTAATAGAATTTAAAGATAAAGTCCTGCTAATTTTAGCAGGACTTTTTTGGTATAAATCGTTTAAAACTATTTTTCAATTTTTGATGGGGGAAATCCAAATTCTTCCCTAAAGCGCTTATAAAAACCTGAGTAGTCATTAAAACCTGATTCTATAGCCGCGATTGTGGGGGGAGTGCCGGCAATTATTAAATGATAGGATTTAATCAGTCGCTTTTTTATAATATATCTATGTACGGGTATATTCATTTCTTTGCAAAACTGATGAGTCAAAGAGGAAACTGAAATATTGAATTTCTTTGATAATTTTTCAAGTGATAAATCCTCAGAAATATTTGCGGCTATATATTCAATTATTTCAGATATCAATGGATTTTTAGGGGTATCGTTTATATGCGTTTCTTTTTTGGGAAGTTCGTTTAAAATTAGTGTTAAAAATGCTTTTAATATTATTTCGGGAAAAGTAATATCTTTTTTAGCGTTTTGGGCGAGCTTATTAAAAAGAACTGCAATTTCTTCGTTTGCTGGAATAACTGAAATGCCGTCAAGCTTATTTTTTATTAAAGGAACAAGCTCAGTAATATCCTCAAATTGCAAAATTGAGCGCAAATAGTTATCAGGGTTGCCGTTTATTATTAACTGGTGAAAAGATTCTTTTGGAATGACTATCAGAGTATTAGGCTTAAGCCTTAAATGATGTGTTTCGGATATAAATTCAGCATCTCCGTCTATAAAATAAATAATTTCGTGGAAAATATGAAATTCTTTACCTGTTTCGATACTCTTGGATTTGGAATGTTTATAGTAAATATTTTCAGTTTTTATATGATAAGAAAAATTCTCACTCATTATTTTATCACCCAAATTTAATATAGCAAAATTATGCAAAAAAATCAATGTTTTTCACTTTTTTATTGATTGACATTGATTTATTTTAATTTATACTAAAGTTAGGGTGATGTTATGAAAACTAAAGTTTTAAAAAGCATTGAGCAAAATAAATTGATTGCGATTTTGCGCGGCATTCCTAAGGAAAAGCTGATTTCGGTTGCAGAAGCGCTCTTTAGCGGCGGTATAAGGCTTCTTGAAATTACATATTCTGCTGACGGCAGTATATCTGACGAGGAAACCGCCAGACAAATTGAGGAACTGTCTTCACATTTTAAGGATCGTATGCTGATTGGTGCGGGTACAGTTTTGAATAAAAATCAGGTCAGGCTCACAAAAACGGCAGGCGGTTTATTTATAATATCTCCTGATATAAATGAAGAGGTTATTAAAGAAACCGTTAAAAGCGGACTTGTATCAATTCCCGGTGCTTTGACTCCTAGTGAGATTACTTTAGCCAACAGACTAGGTGCGGATTTTATCAAGCTTTTTCCGATTTCAAATTTAGGTGTTGACTATGTTAAGGCAATAAACGCTCCTCTTTCTCATATTAAATTATTGGCTGTTGGAGGAATTGACCAAAATAATATCGGTGATTATTTGAAATCCGGTGTTTGCGGTTTTGGTATTGGCTCAGGTATTACGGATAAAAAGCTCATCAATGCTAATGATTTTGAAGGTATTACAGAGCTTGCAAGAATTTATACGGAGGCGGTAAATATTGGCTGATTATATCTGTATAGACGGAGGCACAACCAATACAAGAATTAGCCTTGTTAGTGATAAAAGAATTATTGATACTGTGAATTTGAATATTGGCGCAAAGGCAGGAATTGATAATAACAGGCTTTTAAGAGCTCAAATTAAAGACTCAATTCAAAAGCTGTTGACCGATAATAAACGACCGGAAACCGATGTTATGAGAATTTTAGCCTCTGGTATGATAACCAGCGAATTTGGGCTTTTGGAGCTTCGTCACATCACTGTACCTGCAGGTATTGCCGAGCTACATAATTCAATGCATACAACTGTTCTTGATGATGTTTCAAATATTCCTTTCACTTTTATCAGAGGTGTGAAAACAATTTCGGATACTTTCGAAACCGCAGAAATGATGCGCGGTGAGGAATCTGAAGTTATCGGAATATCTGACAATGGGGAAGGGGTCTATATACTCCCAGGCTCTCACACAAAGATAATTGAAATTGACAAAAACGGCAAAATAGCAAATATAAAAACAAGACTTACAGGTGAGATGATAGCAGCCTTATCGCAAAATACTATACTTAAAAGCGCTTTTGATATTTATAATGCTAATCTTGATAAAGAATATTTACTTAAAGGTTTCGGCTTTTGCAAGGCAAACGGAATAGGTGAGGCGCTTTTTAAAGTAAGGGTTTTAAGAAATTTGTTCGGTGTAACAGAGTCGCAAGCATATAGTTTTTTTATGGGAGCTGTATTATTAAATGAGGTTGCACCGTTTGAAAATACTGATACTAAGCAAATAATAATTGGCGGCAAAAAGCAAATCAGGCAAGCTCTGGCATATTTGCTTAATAAGACCTGCAATGCTGATATAATTAGCCTCAGTGACCAGGCGGTTGAATTTTCCAATATGCTTGGCATGATAAAAATATTTGAATTTAAAGAGGAATAGTTTTATGAAAATTTTGTCTATTCAAAATCCAAAAATAACTTTTAGCGATGCGGAGGTTTTTGTTGACCATCAAAAGGCAAAACGCAGCGGTCATTTAGGTCATGCTATGGTAGAATGTAAAGACGGGAGTATTATTGCCTTCTATTCGAATACCTCTGATGTCAAAAACAATGGGCATACAATGTATGGCTGGGTTGAATATAAGCGTTCATTGGATAGGGGAATTACTTGGGGCAAAAAGAAGATTTTGAAATATTCGTATGATATGTTTATTGACGGCGTTTATAAAATAGGCTGTGAAAAGGCTGTTGTGTGTGATGACGGTACAATTGTAGTGTTTTGCCTGAGGAGTATTGGCAGTGATTTCGAGCCTTATGCAACACCGGTTTGTTTAATCAGCTACGACAACGGTGAAAGCTGGAGCGAGCCGATATCTGTCAGCGAAGAGAGGGGCAGAATTTATGATGCCATTTACCGCGACGGCAGAATTTACGCACTAGAGTTTTGTAATTCGACTGATAAGGGCTTCACCTGTAATGAAGAGGGAAAGTTTTATAAGATTTTTGCAAGTGATGATAACGGCAAATCATTTTATGAGTACAGCATTATTCCGTTTAACACTTTAGGTCACGCTTACGGTAATTTGATTTTCCGAGAGGATTCATCTCTTGTATTCTATGGCTATAATGTTAATGATCAGCTCAATCTCACTGGACTTATAAGCAACGATTTCGGTCTTACTTGGAGCGAGCCCTTTAAAATTGCTGTTGCTAAAATAGCTCGTAATCCGCAAGTGGGTTTTGTCAATGGTACATACATTATGCACGCAAGAAGTGTTGATGAAAATAATCGGGGCGGTAATTTTGTTGTTTATCATTCAAAGGATGGTATAAATTGGGACGAGGGAACGATTGTCAGCGAATTGATTGATGGTAAAGCCAAAGGTGGATATTACTCTAATAATATCACTATCTGCGGAAATGACGGAATAGACCGTATGCTGATTCAGTACTCAGAAGACTATATTCTCCCTAGTGGTCGAGTGAATATTATGCACGCTTGGGTTGAGGTGGAAAATTAAAAATTTACAGCATTTCAAGGGCGGAATTTCATAATATTCTGCCCCTGAAATTAATTAACCAAACAAATAGTCCTGAAATCCAAACGGATTTCAGCACTATTATTATGCTTTAAATTTTTTCTTTAAGCTTACAAAGCCTATAAAGGCTACTGCAGAAAGCATTAAGATAAGAAAAACAGTATTTACAGGTGCGTTATCGCCTGTTGGAGGGATATCAGCATCAGTATCATTATTATCTTCTTTATCGTTTTTATCTTCTTTAAGCTTTTCAGTCTCGGTAATCTTTCCTATTTTATATATAACATAAGTGGTATCGCCGATTACGGTTGGGATACCAATGAAATTATCGGAAATTTCATCGGTTATGTCTTTTCCGTTAAAGGTCACTGCCAATTCATCAGAGAATATATAGCCTGAGTCAGCATTGGCTATACCAAAAAGCCAATAATATTTGTCGGTTTCAAATACATCGCCTTTTTTCATTTCTTTTGTATCAAAGAATGAATCTTCATTTTTAGAATAAGAAAAGCTTTCATTGCTAAAGCTATAATTCGCATTTTTTGGAATTGATATTTCAGAGGGAGCTTTGCCGATTTCTGGCGTGTCGGCTTTGAGTTCTATTTTATCAATCACTTTTAAACCAAAACTATATAATTTAGCGACATAAATCATATTTTCGTCTGTAATTGAAATGCGACCTTTGTATTCTTTACCGCCAACAGTGATTTTAACATCTTCGCTGAATTCATAACCCGCCTCAGGATAAGCATTAAATTGCAGATAGTATGCATTTTTATCTTCAAAATCACCATTGAAATCTGGCAAAGACATACTTGATTCGTATATCGCCCAACTGGCATTTATAAAATAATGAGCACCCGTTGGAGCTTTAATATCGGGAGCGATTGCTTGGTCGCCAACCTTTACGGTAGGAAGAGAGGGGAACTCTACCTTTTTAATGATATCACGGAATGAAATACTATAATATACCTCTAAGCTAGTATTCGTATTCATAAAATCTTCATAGAGCTCGCCGTTGAGATAAAACTTTGTATCATCAGTAAATTCATACTTCTTGTCAGCATAAAGTATCAGATCAATACTGTATTTGTCCTTTTCGAAGGTGCCATTAAATTCGTTGGAAAAAGCATTCCAGCCAAGGTCTTCTCTTGAAAGAGAATATTTAGCATCTTCTGGTATTTTGATATCATCATAATCAAAAGTACCGCCAAGCTTTGGTACAGGCATTGTTATTTCAGCACGCTTGATAGCCTTTTTGAAGCTAAATCTTTCACTGTAGCCGATGAGTTGATCTATAAAAATAGCACTTTCCTGCTCTTCACCGTTAACACACATAACCGTATCGTGAGAAAACTCATAACCGTCGGCAGGTGAAATCTCAACCTCTAGAAAATAAGAATTATATTTTTTAAATGTATCAACCACTTCATAAGTTTCTTCGTCATACCAGAAATAGTTTGCAATTGAGTATTTTGCATTCTTAGGGGTTTTAAGTTTTGAAGGCTTTGCACCGATTTCTGGTTTATCAAAGTTAAACTCAACTTTTTTGATTAAAGTGAGAAGGGAATAGCGGACATATACTGTAGCAGGTTCGCCTATAATAAAATCACCATGGTAATACGAAGAATCTTTATTTTCTTTAACTACTTTAACATTTAAATTTTGATTATCAAAACCGTAACCGTCAGCGGGATCAAAGGTTATCGCAAGATAGTAAACCTTTTTATCCTTGAATTTTCCGCTCACACTTTTATGATTTTCGTCAACCCACTCTATTTTTGCGATTGATGCGTTTTCGCCCTCTAATTTAAGTTCAGGTACTTTGATTTTTTCTCCTGCAGAAATATCGTCCGGTGCGTTTTTGACGGTCATTTCTTCAATAAATCCGTTTTCAGGAGTTATTGAATGACAAATTTCGATGGTTGCATAATCGGAGGACAAATCTGTAACATACCAATCTGATGCTTCAGCCTCTGAAAGTCCGTTAATATAAAACACTGCGGTATCAGAAAGCTCCGTACCGTCTTTCGCATTGACGGTTACCATCAAATAATAATTGCCGTAAGAAAAGGTTTCTGATGTGATATCTATATAACCCTCTTCCGGTACTGTAATCTGCCATTTTGCATCAACGGTATACTTTGCATCTATAGGCAAAGTAAATTCGGGAACTGTAATCTTATCGCCGTGTGCATAATTCCAATCTCCCGAAATATTAACCTCAGAAATTATATTGCGTGTATCATAGCTGAAATTGATCGATAAAAATCCTTCACCGTAATGGAAATAAGAATCACTTGTTTCGGGTTTTGGAGCGATTATGCTAGCTTGAGGCGATATCCAATATCCCTCTTTTGGAAAAACATAGATATACATGCTATATCTATCCTTGGCCAAAGTGGATTCAGTGTAATTTCCCCAAGGCTCCTCGGTATACCAGTTTACCTGTTTGAGAGTATATTTTGCATCATCGGGAAGCTTAACTTCGGATACAGCAGTACTTGTGCCTGCCGCTTCTGCGGGAAGCTCGCTTATAGTAATCTCATCTAAAACTGTAATATCCCCCACAATATAGTGTTTGATAATGCTTATTTCGGTTAATCCGTTATCATTTGCGGATATAGTTCCCCAATCATCTATAGCTTCACCGTTAATCGTTGCATTGTCTATGATTGATTCATCGTCGAAAGAAATGTATCTGCCGTTTTTAGCGGTAATTACAAGATATAGTTTGTATACACTATCGTCTTCAAATTTTTCGCTAGTATATTTGGCAAAGTCGTTTTGATTGTAATCAAATTTTTGCCATTCGGTAGAAATGTCAAAGCCGTCCGGAGCACCTGCAATACCTGCAGTTGAAACAGCGGTATCAGGTATAGGTACGGTAACGCCGGTTATAGAAATATCGGATGGAGTATCAGCATTGGCTGAAAGTCCGATACCCGAAAATAAGCTTATGACCATACAAATTGTTAAAATTAAGCTTAAAAATTTTTTCATTTTTTTACCTCTTTTCTAAAAGCATTTTGCTTCTCAATAATTTTAACATATATCAGTCTCGTGAACAAGAAATTTTTACGAATGGTTAAAAAATTGTAACCAAATATTAAAATCTCCCAAAATATGCAAAAATCACTTAAAAAAGGTGGTTTTATGCTTGAAATAATGCATATTTTCGTGTATAATAAATCATTGATTGAAAAGGGGTTGTATCTATGACACGAAAAATGGCTCGCGAAGAAGCTTTTATATTGATTTTTGAAAAGGCATTTAATGATTGCCCGACCGATGATATTCTGGCACTTGCTGTTGAGGTCAGGGATTTAGAGCTTGATGAATATATCAAAAAGGTTTTTTATGGTGTTTTTGAAAACCTTGCTGAAATTGATGCTTTGATTTCAGAAAATGCTGTGGGCTGGAGAATAGAGCGAATTTCAAAAACCGCTTTATCCGTACTTAGACTTGCTATTTTTGAGATTAAATATTATGACGATATCCCGTCTTCTGTATCTGTTAATGAAGCGGTTGAACTTTGCAAGAAATATGCAACCAAAGAGGACGGAGCATTTGTCAACGGAATTCTTGCAACTATAATCAAAAAGCTATAATTATGCAAAATAATGTTTTAAGTGTTAGGCAACTGAACTTTTACGTCCGTTCTTTGTTAGAGAGTGATGTGAGACTGTGCGATATTTTGGTTGAAGGTGAAATATCCAATTTTAAAAACCATTATTCAAGCGGTCACCTTTATTTTACTCTAAAGGATCCTGATGCAGCAATCCGATGCGTGATGTTTAAAGGAAATGCTATCAGGCTCAAATTCAAGCCTGAGGACGGACTCAGAGTCGTGCTTAGAGGCAGAGCCTCTGTCTACGAAAAGGATGGGCAGTATCAGTTTTATGCCGAGGAAATGTCCGTAGCAGGACTTGGCGATATCGCTTTGCAGTTTGAGCAGATTAAGGAGCGCCTTGAAAAAGAGGGTATGCTTGATCCTGATTCAAAAAGAGCTTTACCGAGATTTCCAAAAAGCATTGCTGTTGTGACCTCTGATACAGGTGCGGCTGTACGAGATATTATGAACATTCTTAATCGCAGATGGCCGATAGCAAAGGTTATAATGTGTCCTGTTGCGGTTCAGGGTGAATTTGCAGTTGGCTCAATGATTGATGCATTGGATAGAATTTATGAGGGCGATTTTGCCGATTTGATAATTATAGGAAGAGGCGGCGGGTCTGTTGAGGATTTATGGGCTTTTAACAGCGAGCAGCTCGCCCGAAAGATTTTTGAATCCCCGATACCTGTCATTTCTGCTGTAGGTCACGAAACAGATTTTACCATCTGCGATTTTGTGGCTGACCTCAGAGCGCCTACACCTTCAGCTGCAGCTGAGCTTGCAGTACCGGATATATCTGAAATAGATTTGTTATTTAAAAACTATACCGAAAATCTTAAAAATCAGCTTATAGGAAAATATAATTTAAGCTCTGTTAAATTTGAAAGGCTGAGTGAAAATTTATATTTCAAAAAGCCTGTAGATGCGTTTATAAACCAAAGGATGGAGAATATTGACCGTAGTTTTGAAAAATTACAAGGTTTGTTAAATGATAAAATTAAGGATGCGAATTTTTCGCTTGCAAAGGCTTGTACCGCTTTGGATAATCTCAGTCCTTTAAAAACGCTTTCAAGAGGCTATGCAACGGTTGAGTTAAACGGAAAAATTATAAATTCGGTATCTATGATAAAGCCTGGTGATGAGTTATCCTTGAATTTTACAGACGGCTCTGCTGTTTGCAAAGTAAAGGATATAAGGAGATAATATTATGTCGGATAAAGAGTTGAATTTTGAAAAAGCGCTCGGAGAGCTTGAAAATATTATAAAAAAGCTTGAAAGCGGAGAATGTTCGCTGAATGAATCTATTGCCCTATTCGAGCAGGGGATTAAATATACAAACGAATGTCGAACTGCACTTAAAAGTGCTGAGCAAAAAATTATTTCCCTGACTGAGGCTGAGGTGGAAAACAATTGATTAAAGAATATTTAAGAGAATGTAATGCTCTTGTAGAAAGCAGGATAAATAAGCTTTTGCCTGAAATAGAAAAAGAGTATTCCGTTGTAAATAAAGCTTCTAGATACAGCCTTTTGCTTGGCGGAAAAAGAATAAGACCGGCTCTGGTTTTGCTTTTTTGTGAGCTTTGCGGCGGGAAAAGACTGGATGCGCTGGATTTCGCTGTTGCACTCGAGATGGTGCACACGTATTCGCTTATTCACGACGATTTGCCCTGTATGGATAATGATGATATGCGCCGCGGAAAACCGTCCTGTCATAAAGCTTTTAGCGAGGATATTGCCCTGCTTGCAGGGGATACTTTATTAACAGAAAGTTTTTCTGTAATAGCTAATTCAAATCTTTCCGATGATAAAAAGATAAAGGCAGTAGCTTTATTATCTAAAAGCGCTGGTCTTCACGGTATGATTGGCGGTCAGGTAATGGATCTTGATTTTGAAAAAAATCCGCCAAATATTTCTTCTCTTACTGATATGTATATGAGAAAGACTGCCGCTTTGCTTGTATGCGCGGCGAAGCTCGGACTTATTGCCGCGGGTGAGTGCGATGAAAATAAACACAAAGCTGCAGAAGAATTTGGTCTTAATCTCGGACTTGCTTTTCAGGTGATTGATGATATTCTTGATTGCACCGCTGATGAAAAGTTGCTCGGTAAGCCTATTGGCAGTGACCAAAAAAACCAAAAAACCACCTATGTTACTATATATGGTATAGAAAAATCCCGTCAGTTAGCCGCCGAGATGACCCAAAAGGCTCTTTCTTCGCTTGACAGCTTTGACGGAGATACAGGATTGTTAAAAGAGCTTACTGCTTTTTTACTTGATAGAAATTATTAAAAGGAAGACTTTTATTGGAATATTCTGTTTTAAACAAAATTAAATCACCCAATGATGTTAAAAAACTTAATTTTGTTGAGCTTGAAACCCTTTGTAAAGAGATTAGGGACTGCATAATTTCAACCGTTTCAAAAAACGGCGGTCATTTGGCATCTAATTTAGGTACAGTCGAGCTTACCGTGGCACTTCACAGGGCTTTTTCAAGCCCTGAGGATTCAATTTTGTTTGATGTCGGTCATCAATGCTATACCCACAAGCTGATAACCGGAAGATTCGAAAAATTTTCTACCATTCGTCAAAACGGCGGTTTGTCAGGATTTATGAAACCTGAAGAAAGTGAGCATGACCCTTTTATCACTGGGCACAGCAGTAATTCAATTTCTGCGGCTTTTGGTATTTATAAAGCTAAATGCTTAAATGGTGAAAAGGGTACTGCTGTTGCAGTTATCGGCGACGGGGCTATGACAGGCGGTATGGCTTATGAGGCTCTTAATAATGTCGGCAGTGAAAAGAATAGGTTTATCGTTGTTTTAAATGATAATGAAATGTCTATCTCAAAAAATGTCGGTGCATTGGTTAATAGCTTTACTAAAATGCGCAATCTGCCCAAATATCACCATTTAAAATTTGCGTTTAGCAGGTTAATTTCAAAAATGCCTTTTATAGGCGATAAGTTATACTTTTTTCTTCATAAAGTTAAAGAAGCTTTTAAAAGAATTGTTTATAAAAATAATATCTTTATTGAAATGGGCTTTAACTATTTAGGTCCTGTTGACGGTCATGATATTGAAGCAATGGAAGCTCTATTTGAAATCGCAAAAAAATATGAAAGACCGTCGCTTATTCATGTTATGACTACCAAGGGCAAGGGATATTCCTTTGCTGAAACAAATCCTGATAATTATCACGGCGTTTCTTCATTTAATATTTCCAAGGGTGCTGATTTCAGCAGTAAAGAGAATTTCTCTAAGGTTGCGGGCGATACTCTTCTTGAGCTTGCAGAAAAAGACTCAAAAATTTGCGCGATTACTGCCGCAATGACCGAGGGTACAGGGTTATCCGCTTTTGCAGAGCGTTTTGATGATAGGTTTTTTGATGTCGGTATTGCTGAACAGCATGCTATAACCTTTGCGGCAGGTCTCGCAAGCGGTGGTATGAAGCCGTATTTTGCAGTATATTCCTCCTTTTTGCAAAGAGGGTATGACCAGATAATACACGATGCCGCTATCGGAAATTTTCCTATAAGGCTTTTAGTCGATAGAGCGGGTATAGTTGGAGAGGACGGAGAAACCCATCAGGGAATTTTTGATGTTTCTTTTTTGTCCTCGATTCCTAATATCTCTGTTTTTTCACCCTCTACCTATGATGAATTGCGGTATAGAATTAAATTTACATCGGAAAGCAATCGGATTTCTGCTGTAAGGTATCCAAGAGGCTGCGAAAAGCCTTGTCTTGCTTTTGATATTACCGCTGATTTTGAGCTGATTTCGGGCAACTCTGATAAGCTTATTATAACCTATGGCCGTCTTTTTTCAGAAAGCTCTATTGCTAAAGAAAAATGCAGTGAAATTAATATTTTAAAGCTCAATAAAATATATCCAATATGCGATGAAGCTGTATCGGTTGCTAAAAAATTCAGCGAAATATACTTCTTTGAAGAATCGGTTAAAAGCGGAGGCATTGCTGAGCATTTTGTGGCAAAGCTTATGGATAGCGGATATAAGGGTTTATATAAAATATTTGCAATTGATAACGAATTCGTAAAGAGCGCTAGTGTCGATTTTGCGCTCAATAAATTAAAGCTTGACAGCCAAGCTATGATAAAAGCTGTAAGGAGCGATTATGTCGGATAAGTTGAGACTTGATGTTGCGTTGGTAGAACGCGGTTTTGCAGAAAGCCGTGAAAAAGCTAAGGCACTAATTATGTCGGGTATAGTTTTTGTTAATAATCAAAAATCAGATAAAGCGGGTAATACCGTGAAGTTAGATGATATTTTAGAGGTGAGAGGGGAAACCCTTAAATATGTAAGCCGAGGCGGTCTTAAGCTTGAAAAGGCTGTTTCTGCTTTTTCGCTTGACCTTAAAGGATTTATATGTGCTGACATCGGTGCTTCTACAGGCGGATTTACAGACTGTATGCTTCAAAACGGCGCTATAAAGGTATATTCGATTGATGTAGGATACGGTCAGCTTGCCTGGAAGTTGAGAACCGATGAAAGGGTTGTAAATTTAGAGAGAACCAATTTCAGATATGTGACCTCGGAGCAGGTACCCGATATGCTAGATTTTGCATCTGTCGATGTTTCTTTTATTTCTCTTTCTCATATTTTACCGGTTATGTATACCTTATTAAAGGATAATGCTACTGCGGTTTGCCTTATTAAACCTCAATTTGAGGCAGGTAAAGAAAATGTGGGTAAAAAGGGTGTTGTAAGGGAAAAGTCGGTGCATATTGCGGTTATTGAAAAGATTGTAAATTTGGCGATTGAGAATAAATTTTCAGTATTTGGACTTGATTTTTCACCTGTAAAAGGACCTGAGGGTAATATAGAGTACCTTTGCTATTTAAAAAAGGAAGATAATCCCGAAATCAAATGCGAAATTAATGCAGAAAATGTCGTCGAATTATCTTATTCAGCACTTAATACATAATCTATAGAAAGGATGATTGATATGACCGTTGCAGTTTTACCTAATCTTGATAAACGCGGTGCGGCTGATGTTGTCGAAAGGCTTGGGAAGCTGTTAAAGAATGAAGGTATAGAAGCCTATCTTCCTGAGACAATTTGCGGTACTGATTATAAACACGCTCCCGAGAATGAGCTTTATAGACTTGCCGATATTATAATCACTATCGGCGGCGACGGTACTATCATCAGATATGCAAAGCGTGCTGCTCAGGATAACAAGCCTGTCCTTGGTATAAATGCAGGACGAATGGGATATCTTGCGAATATTGAGCAGAATGAACTTAATTTGATATCTAAACTCAAAACTCAGGAATATTTCATTGAAAAAAGAATGATGATATCTGCAAAGCTTTGCGAAAACGGGAAGGTAATCAATGAATATACTGCGCTAAATGATGCGGTTATAAGCAGTGGATTTATCGCTAGAATTATTGATATTTCAGCCGGTGTTGACGGCGACTGCATAAGCTATAGGGCAGACGGTGTAATCGTTTCAACACCTACGGGCTCTACCGCTTATTCAATGTCGGCAGGGGGACCGATTATTGACCCATTGACCGAAAGCTTTTGTATAACCCCGATTTGCTCTCATTCCTTATCTGCAAAGCCGATTTTAATAGGTGCGGAAAACGAAATCACCCTTAGAGCTTATTCTAAAAAGCGCACCGAAATTTTCCTGACAATTGACGGCAGAAAGGTAGCGCAGATGCGGCCGTATACCGAAGTTAAAATCAGTAAGTCGGAAAAGACAGTTCAGCTTATTCGACTAAATGACCGCTCATTCTTTAAAACACTTTCATATAAATTTAAAGACGGTAGGAGTATGTGATCTTGAAAAGTAAAAGACAGGAAAAAATTCTGGAGCTTATAAAAGAAAAGGTTTGTCTGACACAGGAAGATTTGCAAAGCGGTCTTTTAGAACTTGGCTTTAATGTAACTCAGTCAACCGTTTCCCGTGATATCAGAGAATTAAAGCTTGTAAAGGGAAGAGACGCTCAGGGAAATTACCGTTATTTAGCACATAATCAGGTGCAAAACGATACAAAAAAAATCAGTCATTACCGCGAGCTTTTTTCAAGAGCAGTTAAGGATGTCAAATATTCTCTTAATAATGTTGTCATAAAATGCGATGTTGGTATGGCTTCGAGCGCTTGTGTTGCAGTAGATGAAATGTTCGGCGAAATGATGCTCGGCTCTCTCGCTGGCGATGATACAATCATTATCGTGACCGAGGGTACTGAGCAATCTGCGATGCTTGTTGATTCTCTGAATAAATTATTATAACGGCGGTTTTTTTATGTTAAAGTTTTTACATATTGAAAATATTGCCGTTATTGAAAGGGCAGATATTGAATTTAAAAACGGTTTCAATGTTTTGACAGGTGAGACCGGTGCCGGAAAATCAATTCTTATTGATGCAATCAATGCTGTTTTGGGCGAACGGACATCAAAAGACCTGATTCGGGCAGGAACAGAAGAAGCGGTTGTTTCAGCGCTGTTTGGAAGTATGAGCGGTGCAGAAATCGAAGCTTTAAGTAAATTTGATATCAAGCCTGATGAGGATGGCAATATACTTATAACCCGAAAGCTAAGCCTTAATGGCAAAGGCATTATAAAAATTAATAATATTCCTTTTACTTCATCTGTGCTAAAAGAAGCAGCAGGCTTTCTTATAAATATTCACGGTCAACACGATAATCAGGCTCTGCTAAATCCTCAGATGCATTGTGGGTTTATTGATGCTGTTGCTAAGAATGACGGTTTATTAAACGATTATTATGCAGAATTCAAAAATCTTAATCAAATTAGACGCGAGCTTAATTCTTTAGAGATTGATGAGGATGAAAAGCTGAGAAAAACTGAGCTTTTAAAATACCAGATTAACGAGCTTGAATCGGCTGATATTAAAATTGGCGAAATTGAGGAACTGAAAAATAAATTAAGCATTGCAGAAAACTTTGAAAACAGACTTAAATGCTTATCAAACGCTAATTCTCAGTTTTTTGGAAATGAGGATACCGACGGTATTATTTCATTGCTCAAGAGCACTGCAAAACAGCTTTCTTTAATCAAAGACAGCGACTTTGATGCAAAGGTATTAAGGCTTAATGATGTGATTTCGGCTGTTCAGGACATAGCAGCGGATACTTCATCTGCGCTTTTTGATGCTGAAAACAGCGAATATAATGCTGACAATATTAATCAAAGGCTTGACTATCTGCAGAGGCTTATGTTAAAATACGGCAATAGTGAGTCATTAATGCTTGAGTTTTTAGATAAATCCAAGCTAGAGCTTGAAAGTATTGCTTTTTCCGAAAAGCGGGTAGAGGAGCTTGAAAATGCGCTTGAGGAATCGAAAGAAAGGCTCATAATCAAAGCTCAAAAGCTTTCAGAATCAAGAATTAAAGCCGCTAAAGCCTTTGAAACGCAGGTTTGCGAGATTTTGACTTACCTCAATATGCCAAATGTCAAATTCAAGGTACAGATAACTCAGGGAAGATATACTAAATCGGGCTGCGATGAGGTTGAGTTTATGCTTTCGGCAAATCTTGGCGAAAATCTTAAGCCTCTCTCAAAAATCGCCTCGGGTGGTGAGCTTTCAAGGGTTATGCTCAGTATTAAGAGTTGCCTTTTGGAGCAGGATATGATACCGACTATGATTTTTGATGAAATTGATACAGGTATCAGCGGTTTTGCGGCGGATAGAGTCGCAAATCAGCTTAAAAAGGTATCTGAGAAAAGTCAGGTTATTTGCGTGACTCATTTAGCGCAGATTGCGGCTGTTTCTGATAATCACTTGCTGATAGAAAAGCGAGCTAAAAACGGCAGAACCTATACTGAGGTTAAACCGCTTGACTATGAGGGAAAAATTAATGAAATAGCCCGAATTATGTCAGGTACTGAGATAACAGATAATTTATATAATTCCGCAAAGGAACTAATAGACAGGAGTTTTTAAAATGAAGATTTATGATGAATTGGTAGCCCGCGGCCTTATCGCTCAGGTTACAGACGAGGACGAAATCAGAGACCTTGTTAACAACGGAAAGGCTACATTTTATATCGGCTTTGACCCTACTGCAGATAGCCTTCATGTAGGTCACTTTATGGCACTTTGCCTTATGAAACGCTTGCAGATGGCAGGAAATAAGCCTATAGCGCTTATTGGCGGCGGTACTGCTCATATAGGCGACCCCTCCGGTAGAACAGATATGCGTTCTATGATGACATCCGAGACCATTCAGCACAATGCAGATTGCTTTAAAAAGCAGATGAGCCGTTTTATCGAATTCGGTGAGGGCAAGGCTCAGATGGTAAACAATGCGGATTGGCTTTTAAAGCTAAATTATATTGATGTTCTGCGCGATGTTGGTGCTTGCTTCTCAGTTAATAATATGCTCAGAGCTGAATGCTATAAACAAAGAATGGAAAAAGGACTTTCGTTCCTTGAATTTAACTATATGATTATGCAAAGCTATGATTTCTATCATCTTTATAAGGAATATGGCTGTAATATGCAGTTCGGCGGAGACGACCAATGGAGCAATATGCTCGGCGGTACTGAGCTTATCCGTAAAAAGCTCGGAAAAGATGCTTTTGCTATGACTATCACTTTGCTCCTTAATTCCGAAGGCAAAAAGATGGGCAAAACTGTAGGTGGAGCAGTATGGCTTGACCCGAATAAAACCTCTCCTTATGAGTTTTATCAGTATTGGCGTAATGTTGATGATAAGGATGTTTTAAAATGTATCCGTATGCTCACATTCCTGCCTTTAGAAGAAATTGATAAAATGGACGAATGGGAAGGCAGTCAGCTTAATACTGCCAAAGAAATTCTTGCTTTTGAGCTTACTAAGCTTGTTCACGGCGAGGAAGAGGCTGCTAAGGCTCAGGCTACAGCAAGAGCTGTTTTCGGCGGTCAGGGTTCTAATGAGAATATGCCTACTACTGCACTTACAAGCGATGATTTGACCGATGGTAAAATCGGTGTGCTAGATATGATGGTAAAAGCAGGTCTTATTGCTTCAAAGGGCGAGGGCAGAAGACTTATTCAGCAGGGTGGCGTGAGCATAAATGATGCTAAAATCACTGACCCCACTTATTCGCTTTCTGCAGATGATTTTGCAAATGAAATCATTCTCAAAAAGGGTAAAAAGGTTTACAATAAGTTTGTACTTGAATAGTATGTTTATGGGCGGATTATATCCGCCCTAACATTTTATTTTTATAATTTGATATTTTTTGAAAATTATGGCAATATTATATTAGGTGATATTCAGTGTGGTTTTTAGTTGTTTTAGCGATTTTATTTGTTGTTTTTATCTGTGTTTTAACATATTTTTTCCTCTTAGGCTTTGTTAAGCAGAATTTAGGAGATACGGATGATTTAGATGCACCAGTTAATATACCTCTGAAAGACTACAAGGAAATAATTGCTAAAGGTATAGAGTATGTTAATACCTATCCTCATAAATGGGTTTATACAGTAAGCTTTGACGGTTTAAAGCTTGCCGCAAGATATTATGATAACAAATCTGACACAACTGTTATAATGTTTCACGGATACCGTTCCTCTGCTGCAAGAGATTTTTCCTGTGCTGTAAAAATGTATGTAGAAAGAGGCTATAATGTTTTGCTTTGCGACCAGAGAAGTCACGGCAGAAGTGAGGGCAAAATTATTAGCTTTGGTATTAAAGAAAGCAGAGATGTTCTGACCTGGGTGGAGCTTGCAACCGAGCATTTTGGAGCAAAGAAAATAATTTTGAGCGGTTTGTCAATGGGCGCCTCTACTGTTCTTTATGCTTGTGAACACGGGCTTCCTGATACTGTCAAGGCAATTACTGCTGATTGCGGTTTCACATCGCCTGTCGATATTATAAATAAGGTTGCAAAAAAGAATTTTAAAATTAATGCAAAGCCGTTTTTACCGTTTTTAAATATATTTTGCCTTGTTTTCGGCGGTTTTTCGGTTTATAAAACCAATACCTCTAAAGCGATAAAAAACTGTGATATTCCCATATTGTTTATTCACGGAAAATCAGACGATTTTGTGCCTTGTGAAATGACAGAAACTGCATTTAAGTGTGCAAACAGTAAATCAAAAATACTTTTGGTTGAAGGTGCAGGCCACGGACTTAGCTTTTTGGTAGATACAAAGCTAGTTATAAAAGAACTGTTTATTTTTATTGATGAATGTTTAAAATAATTTGTGGTTGACTTTTAGCCTTTTAAATTATAAAATAATTATGAAAGGAGAGTGATTAGAATGGCTTATTTAAAGAAATTTCTTGCCGTTTTATTTTCTGCTTTGATGATTCTTTCTTTAACTGCCTGTGATCCTGTAGATAAGGACTACGGTGTAACTTCGCAAGAAACAGCAGATAGCATCGAGCCTGTATATGAGGCAGACAGAAATTATAAAAACGATACCCCGATAATGTCCTCAGATAGGGTGATGTCTAAATATTTTGATATCAGCCTTTTTGACGAGGAAAATTATTCTGAAATTTATTTGGGTAAAAGATTCGATATTGAGGCTTTCTTTTTAGGAGCTGAGCTTAAGGTTCCTGCTACAATTGAGCAAATGAAAGAGCTTGGTTGGACTTTGGCAGAGGGAAATGAATATGATGCAAATTCTCTAGTATTCGCTTATGAGACTATTGATGCGGTATTTGTCAATGAAAAGGGAATTAAAATTGGTGCTCAGTTTTATAATTCATCCCGCTCTTCTGTAAAGCTTTCGAAATGCTATGTAGTTAAATTTAAAATCGAGAATAATTTCTTTGACGATAGCGAAAACTATAATAGCTTTAATATTAACGGTATAACTAATCCAATGGCGATTACCGATATAATCGATTGTCTGGGTACTCCGTCTCATTTTTATAGAGTTTCAGAATCAAGCTATTATCTTGATTATTTCATTACCAAAAAGGACCGAAGAAACGGTATTACAGTTTTTATAAATCCTATTGATGATGTTATAACTGCTATTGAATTTTCATATTATAAATAAAATTAAGGCTGTCATATAGACAGCCTTTTAATAAGGAGATTTTCTATGAAAAAAGCGCATCTTTTACCTGCTGATATTTTATTGCCGAAAAAAAATTTTGAAAATTGGTCGGTTATAGCTTGCGATCAATATACCTCAGAGCCTGAATATTGGAAAGAGGTTGAAAAATCGGCAGGAGATAAGCCCTCAGCTCTTAATATAGTTTTGCCTGAGGTATATCTTACCGAAGACGACAGCGAAAAAATCGCTCAAATAAATAAAACTATGCAGGAATATTTAAATAGCGAGGTTTTTGAGTGCTTTGAAAATACTGTTGTTTATATAGAGCGAACTTTAAAGGACAGTAAAGTTAGACGTGGAGTTTTGGGACTTATTGACCTTGAGGATTATAGTTATCTTAAAGGCGCTGATACCCTTATTCGTGCTACTGAACAAACGGTTCTTGAGCGTATTCCGCCACGAGTTAAAATAAGGCAGGATGCTTCAATTGAGCTTCCGCATATTATG
Source organism: Acutalibacteraceae bacterium (assembly GCA_045541175.1). Taxonomy (GTDB): domain Bacteria; phylum Bacillota; class Clostridia; order Oscillospirales; family Acutalibacteraceae; genus UBA737. The sequence goes on along the minus strand of JAZQIP010000047.1, from coordinate 5,472 downwards.
CTTTTAATAGACGATGCTGAAAATACTGTCCTAGAGCCTCTTACAAATAATAAAGAAAATTACAAAAAATTATACGATTTTTCATTAATGCAGAATGCAGGAAAAATCAAGGGCTATGCAGTAGCGCCTGAGGATGTTTTTAAGATGCAGGAGGCATTAAACGATTTATCGGCGGCAAGTTCTGACGGACTTTTATTTGCAGTTGGCGACGGTAATCATTCTCTTGCTTCTGCAAAGGAATGCTATAAGCAGGGAAAAGGCCCGAGATATGCTTTGGTAGAGGTCGTTAATATCCATGATGATTCGCTCGAATTTGAGCCTATTTACCGAGTGCTTTTCGGAGTAGAGCCTGAAAAGGTTATAAACGATTTTATTTCGGCTTTGGGTGGCGAATCTACCGACAGCGATGCTCAGAAATTCACCTGTGTTTATGGGGATAATGAGAGAGAAATATCATTAAAGCCAGAATTTAAGCTTCCTGTTGCGACTCTTCAAAGTTTTTTGGATGATTATATAGCTAAAACTGACGATATTAAGATAGATTATATTCACGGTATCGATTCTTTGAAAACTCTTGCCAAAAAACCTAATGCTCTTGGGTTTATATTTAAAGGAATGGATAAGGCTGAGCTATTTCCCGCAGTATCGCAGGACGGTTCACTTCCGCGAAAAACCTTTTCTATGGGTTGTGCTGATGATAAAAGATTTTATCTAGAGGCTAGAAAAATCAAATAGCATAAAGACACCGCTAATTTATAATTTTAGCGGTGTCGTTATATGTTGAATTAATTTTCTATGGTCTGCCAAAACCTCCGTGTCCGCCGTTTGGACGCATCATATCGCCACCGCCCATTGGACCTTGACCGCTGGAATTAGAAACAGAGGTTATCGAAATTTCTACAGACTCGCTTTCTTCGCTTACTTTTCCGTTTTCTGTATAGCCGTTTTTATCGGTGTTGGTTACGTTTCCGCTGAGATATACGGTATAATTTTTCCCGATTTCAAGCATTGGACTGCTAATTATTATATTGCTATATGCTTTAGAAGGTATGAAAGATGCAAAGATTTTATTATCATTTCCTATACTAATTGACTGACCGCTGTTTTGAGTTTTGTTTAAGTTTGTCATAAAAGATGCCTGCTTTGAAGACGAGGAAAAGCCCTGAGCCATACCGCTAGATCCAACTATTACTGCAGTACCGCCATTAATATCTGCCGATATTCCATAATCGAAAGCACCGTTGCCGTTGTTTTCAGGTCCTGAAACTAATAAAATGCCGTTATCCATGGTGATACTGCCGTTAGAATCAATTCCGTCACCTGAGGCGTTCACTAGTATATAGCCGCCTTTTATGTTAATAGAGGCATCCGAATCGCTGTCAAACGGATTTTGTCCCGGCCTGCCGCCGAGAGCAGAGGAATCTTTTCCGCCAGCGGCGTTAAACCCATCATCACTTGCGGTTACATCGATATTACCGCCTGTAACAGTTATTACCGTTGCTTCCAGGCCCTCATAGGATTTAGAAATTTTTAAAATACCTTCATTAAACAGAAGTTCATCATCAGCGTGAACACCGTCATCGCCTGAACTGATGTTAAATTCACCGTCGTTAATTTCTATATCGCTATTTGAATGGATTGCATCATCTGAGGAATCAATGTTGAATATACCGTCTGATATTTTGATTAAAACACCGCTTTTAAGGGCTTTGGCGCTTACTGTTTGCTCATCACTAGCGGTATTATCTTCAAAATTTCTAGGATATCCTTTGCCCCACATACCCCAGCCGTTATCATTACCAGAGCTACTTGAAACTGCAGAGCCACCGCCTGTTTTTAAATTAAAATCACCGCTGTCTATAATAAGGGTAGTTTCGGACTGAAAAGCATCATTTGTCGAAGTGATACAGAATTTTCCTGAGCTTATATATATGAATCCACGCTCAGCACTTTCTGTATTTGTTGATTTAATTCCATCGCCGTCCGCATTTATGTTTAAAATAGCATTATTGAGCTTTACACAGTCCTTACCCTCAATAGCCGCACCTTTGCTTTCGATATTAATATTTGTATTGCAGATGTTAAGGTCGTCTTTTGAAACAATTCCGCTTTTATAATTACCCTTAATATTCAAGGTGCCAGAGCCGTTAACCGTAAGGTCGGATTTGCTAAATACTGCTCCGTCAGCATTATCATAATTTGTACCGTACTCAGTTGCGTCAGAAACCGAAGAGGTGGTATTCTCAGGAATGGTTATAAAAACCTTATCCGCACTGATTATATTTATTGCAGGACCGTCCGAACAGTTGATTTCTGCATCACAGAGAATAATTCTCGGCTTATCTTTTTCGCCTGCTTCAACGATAATTTGGGTGTGCTTACCCGAAACCTTATAGACACCGCCGTCTGTAATTTTAACTGTTTCGTCCTTGATTTCGGTAGCACCAGAAATTTTCTCATTCAAATCATTATCAGTAAATTTCAAATCTAAAAGAGAAATATCAATATCTGTTACCGCATTTTCGGCCTTAGGGGTACTGGTGTTTTGAGTTTCGTTTTTTGTTTCTGCGTTACACCCACACAGCATGGCGGTTAAAATCACACAAAGTATAAAACAAATAGATTTTTTCATAATTATCATAGCTCCTCACAGTAGGTAGGAGAATAGTTGCAGGAAATTTCAAGATTTCCGTTGCGTGTTCTCAGTTTATCAAGAAATTCTCTTTCATCAGCATTATTTTTTAGTTTTAGATTATATGTAATTTTAAATAATGAGCCCATATTTGTTGTTTTGACTTTTTTTATATCATAAGAATCTGTATATTCATCGAAAACTTCCTTAAAAGCCTCAGTATGATTAAGGCTTTCGGGTATGGTTATTGTCAATTCTCTGTAGTTCTTTCGTGCATTCCCAAAACCGATATTAGAATAAAGAAGATTTAAGAGTATTAAAACAATAGTAAAGCAAACTGCAACGCCTATATGTCCAACACCTGTTGCAAGACCTATTGCCATTGCCATAAATATGCAAAGTATTTCCTTTGCGCTTCCTGGTACAGAACGAAATCTAATTAAGGAAAAAGCACCTGCAACTGCTATGCCTGTACCTAAGTTTCCATTTATAAGCATTATTACCACCTGAACAATTACGGGCAGAATCGCAACTGTCAAAGCAAAGCTTTTAGTGGTATTATTTTTATAGAGTTGGGTTAAAGACAGCAATAGCCCCAGAATAATTGATACTGCAGTACAGATGAAGAAGGTCTTTGCAGTAAGATTTGTTACAATAATTGAAGTAAAAAGATTATCCATTTTTATTCTCCTCAAATTTAATGTTTTTTTGTTTTAGCATTTTTAAATAAGCTGTGCCGTATTTAGAAAAAGACGTCGGATAGATTTTAAGTTCATCAAGAATTTCGCATAACCAAAGCGGCATTGCGCCGAGAGTTTTTATTTCCATTATGTAAACATCATTTGGAATAATTGATTCACCGTAAATACCTTTTTTTAAATCTAAATCATAGGTGCGATATAAAAGGTCACGGTCGAAGGTGATGCGAATATTTTTATCGGCTTTATCGTAAAAAGCCTTTCTTTTATAGAAGATATTAATTTTAGGCTCGATTTTGGGATTGATTTGACAAAAATAATCAATCTCATTCTTTATTTGCGAGGATTTAATTTCTATATTCTCACCGTTTAAATATTGAAATCCTTCTTCATACTCGGTAGAAATGCGCCTTTTATATACAATACCTTTAAATTTTTTCTTAAGCTCTAAAAAACATTTGCTGTCCTGAGATGGCGTACCATAGCACCGAAGCCGAAGCTTTTCTTTATAGACAGGCTTTTGAATAGATGCCCGTATAATTCTGAAATCGGGTGTATCGTAATATATATTGCAAACATCACAGTCGCCGTATTTATCAGGTATGGTTTTATTTGAAATCTTCTGTAAAACAGACAGATATTTTTCTTTATCTAAAAGGTACTTTTTTTCATATCTTTTGAAGATATACTGCATATTACACACCCTTTCAAGCTGTATTTTACAATCCAATTTTGCCGAAATAATTAACACTTTTTTAACAACTGTAACACAAATTGGATTTGCTTTCAAAAAATATTTTAATTTGGTTGACATAAATCTCAAACGGTTATATAATAATTCTGTAAAAAATTGAGAGAAAGGGTGCTTTTGTGTCGAGCTATAAAAAACTGTTTTCCTTTATATTGGTTTTTGCTTTGATTTTTTGCTCAGCTAATGCTGATTTAGATAAATTTGTCTCGGCAAAGGTTATTACAACCGCTTTTATCGAGGGTGATGATATTAATGTACGCAAAGGACCCTCAACTTCAAAGGATATAATTGATACTATTTCTTTTACTAGTGTTACCGTTATCGGCACTTCTACTAAGGGTGACGATATCTGGTATGAAATTACTTATAATGATGGCGACAAGGATATTACGGGTTATATTTTTTATGATCCCGATTATATCAGAATTGTAAGCTATGACCCTGATGCGGATGTCAGCGAGCAAATACGGGCTTTTCCTGAAAGCTATCAGGATGCTTTGACAGAGCTTAGTGCCGCTTATCCTAATTGGTCTTTTGTTCCGGACCCTGTAAAAACACCTTTTGGTGAAAGCGTTGCTAAGCAGACGGTAAAGAGCTATAAGCAGGTAAACTTTAAGACCGACCCTGTTTCCTGGCGTTCTATGGGTAAGGGTTATTACGATTGGGATACAGGTGAGTGGACTAATACAAACGGCGGTTGGGCAGGAGCTTCGAGAGAGATAATCGCCTACTATATGGACCCGAGAAACTTTTTGAATGCATCAAATATTTTTATGTTTTTAAAGCAGGATGTATTTTCTAAAAGTGTTACCGAAAAGCAGATTAATAAGATTATCGAAAATTCTTTTATGGAAGACGGCTATACTACCGATAAGGACGACCCTTATGACGGCTCTTATGCCAAGCTTATTATTGCCGCAGGTAAGAAAGCAGGCTTTGACCCGTGTGTGATTGCGGCCAAAATTCTGCTGGAACAGGGAAGAGATGGCAGTTCTTTAACCTCTGGTAAGTATACATCGACAAAATACCCTAAAAAATATAAAGGCTATTATAATTTCTTTAATATAAATGCAAGTGGAAAGACAAATGAGGATGTAATTGTAAACGGACTTGATTATGCAAAAGATCAAGGCTGGGATACGGTATACAAATCTATTATCGGCGGTGCAGAGTTTTTAAAAGACGGCTACATTGAGCGCGGACAAAATACTTATTATTATCAGGACTTTCAGGTTCATAATACAGGCACTGTACTAAGGCAATATGCTCAAAATGTTGCCGATGCATATTCCAAGGGAACTATTTTATCATCAGGATATATAGGCGATACTAAGACTAAGCTTACTTTTATAATTCCGGTTTTTACCGATTTGCCTAAATCCAGTGCTGAA